>JALVXB010000001.1 GCA_027023025.1 Caldisericaceae bacterium
CATTGTTCTTGCCGACATTACCCTAAAAGACGGCCACAAATTTACCGCAGCTGTGGACCTATACGAAAAAAGAGTGCTGGACATTTCTGATGTGCCTGATATACATGCAGAATACTTTATAAACAAGGAGGTTCTTCTATACAAGGAAGATGTCCACTTTCTGCTCTACAAACTAAAAGACCCAAACAACTGGCCGTAAACTTTTATAACAGTTTGTAGCACTCCTCTTAAAAGCAGGCAATTAAAAACCGAAAATAGGCGGTCGTGCAGCACTTTTTTAATTTTTGTCAGTCGCACCCTGACGGAGCATCTTTTATCTCCTGTCTCGTTTATAAAATTTTGCGATTTTCGTTATACTGCTATAAAATATGCGTATAAGAGGTGAACGATGATAAAAACTGTAAAAGGCTGCAAAGACATATACGGCGAAGACATTGAGATATTCAGAAGCGTTGAGAAGGTGCTACGGGATAGCGCCCGCTCTTACGGTTTCAAAGAGATCGTCCCGCCTACGCTTGAATATTCGGAACTTTTTCAGCGCTCAGTGGGAGAAGACACCGACATAGTAGAAAAAGAAATGTACACATTCACGGACAAAGGCGGCAGGTCCGTTACGCTCCGCCCGGAAATGACGGCATCAGTTGCCCGTGCGTATGTGGAGCACCACTTTGAAACGCTTCCCTCGCCCGTAAAACTGTTTTACATAGGCCCCTGCTTTAGATACGAAAAACCGCAGAAAGGAAGGTACAGAGAATTCTACCAGTTTGGAGTGGAAGTTTTGAACGACGAGTCGCCTTATCTGGATGCGGAAGTTATAGCCCTTGCGTACGAAATTGGCGAAAAACTCCACCTGAAAGACCTGAAGGTTAAAATAAATAGCATTGGTTGCAAAAAGTGCCGCCCTCACTACAAAGAGGTACTCAGGGAAGCGCTGAAACCTCACTACGAGGAACTCTGCGACGACTGTAAAAGGCGCTTCTACACAAACCCTTTGCGCATACTCGACTGCAAAAGAGAAAGCAAGGCACTGAAAGATAGTTTGCCGAAAATTACGGATTACCTTTGCGACGAGTGCAGGGCTCACTTTGAAAAAGTCCAGAAGTACCTGAGCGAGTTCGGCATACCATTTGAAACGGACAACACGCTGGTACGCGGGCTGGACTACTATACGAAAACCGTATTCGAGGTAGTTTCAAACGACCTCGGTGCGCAGAACGCCGTGCTTGGCGGCGGCAGATACGATTACCTTATCGAAGAAATCGGTGGGAGGCACACGCCCGGCCTTGGCTTTGCAATTGGCATGGAGCGCCTCATCGAGGTGGTGAAGTCCCAGAAAAGCGCACAGAACGAAAAAGAAGAACTCGTTTACATTGCATACGGCAAAGGGCTTGAAAAGGAAGCTTACCTTACTGCAAAGCGCCTTCGAAGCAGTGGTTTTACCGTTATCGTGGACTCTAAAGGCGGTGCGTTTGGAAAGCAACTTGCAAGAAGCAGGAAACGCGGCGCGCACTTTACCGTCGTTATCGGAGAAGACGAATTTAAAAAGGGCACAGTCCAGCTTAAAGATATGGAGAAGCAAACCCAAACTGAAGTTAAAAAAGAAGAGCTAACCGAAGCGATTGCCCAAATTTCAGAAAGTAAAAACGGCGCCAAAGAAAGTAACGCACCTAGAAAGTAGGAGGATAGAATGCTGAAGAGAACTATAAATTGCGGTGAAGTTTCTGAAAGTGACACAGGTAAGAGCGTCGTGGTAAACGGCTGGGTGCAGAGAAAAAGAAATTTAGGCGGGTTAATTTTTATCGACCTCAGGGACAGTAGCGGAATCGTCCAGATCGTATTTGACCCTGTAAAGTTTTCTCAGGAAGACTTCAAAACAGTCCAGTCGTTAAAAAGCGAATCTGTAATAGGCGTGCGCGGCACCGTGCAAAAAAGAGTGTCGGAAAACCCGGACCTTAAAACTGGAAAGGTGGAAATTTCTGCTGAACAGTTTGAAGTATTTTCCGTTGCAGAGGATCTGCCTTTCAACCCGTTTTCCAACCAGGAAGTTGACGAAACGGTGCGTCTGAGGTACAGATACCTCGACTTGAGAAAGCCGGAAGTGCGCCGCGTGTTTGAAATGCGCGCAAAGATCACGGACAGCGTGCGGAGGTTTTTGATAAGTAAAGGCTTTATAGAGGTGGAAACGCCCTACCTTACGAAGAGCACGCCTGAGGGTGCCCGCGACTTCCTCGTCCCGTCGCGTTTGAACAAAGGAAAGTTTTATGCACTGCCTCAGTCGCCGCAGCTTTTCAAACAAATTTTAATGGTGGGCGGTTTTGAACGCTACTTCCAGATTACGCGCTGCTTCAGGGACGAAGACCTCAGGCAGGACAGGCAGCCAGAGTTTACGCAGATAGATATGGAGCTTTCCTTTGTGGACCAGGAAGACATCATAAACATAGTGGAAGAGATGTACAAAACGCTCTTCAAAGAAGTAATGAATACGGACATAGCAGTTCCGTTTAAGCGGATGGAATATGAGGAGGCAATGCGGAGGTTCGGCTCGGACAAACCAGACCTGAGGTTTGGAATGGAGATAAAAGACCTTACAGAGGCGTTCAAGCACTCTGCATCCAAACTCATCCACGACAACCTCGAAAAAGGAAACAAGGTGCTTGCCCTGTTTTTGCCGGACGGCGCTGACCTTTCCAGAAAGCAGGTGGACGAGTTAAAAGAAAAAGCAAAAGAGATAGGATTCCAGGGGTTTATAGACCTGAAGTTAAAAAACGGGGAAGTAAAGGGGAGTTTTGCAAAGTTTTTGTCTGAAGACGAAGCGCACGCGCTGCTCGTAAACGGAGAGGATAACAGCCTTGCAATGCTGTTTTTAGTTCCGGAAAAAATGCGCGAAGCAGTGGGAAGGATGCGCGTTTACCTTGGGAGAGCATTCCGCCTGATTAACGAAAACGAGTGGAACTTCCTGTGGATTGTGGACTTCCCGTTTTTCAGTTATAACGAGGAAGAAAAGCGCTACGAAGCGGAGCACCATCCGTTTACTATGCCGAATGCAGACGAATTAAATATGCTTGAAACGGACAAAGAGCACCTGCACGCATACGCATACGACCTCGTTTTGAACGGAAACGAACTGGGCGGAGGGAGCATAAGAATACACAACCCTGAACTGCAAAAGCGCGTGTTTAAAGCAATAGGGTTGAGCGACGAAGAGGCAGAGCAGAAGTTTGGCTTCCTTATAAGAGCGCTAAAGTTAGGTGCGCCGCCGCACGGAGGAATTGCGTTTGGGCTGGACAGGCTCGTGTGGTTGCTTACGAAGACGAAGAGCCTGCGCGATGTGATTGCATTTCCTAAGACGACATCGGGGATTTCTCCGCTTACGGATGCTCCGAGCGAAGTTTCTAAAAGGCAGTTAGAGGAGTTGGGCATAGAGGTAAAAAAGGATAAGTAAGGCTGTATGCGCGGGCTTGTAGGTAGGAGGCCTGCGCGCGAGGGGATTGGTTGGGGCGCTTGCTCGTGGAGATTGCTTGTTGAGATTACTTGCGGGGGTTGCTCGCGGGGATTGTAGTTTTTGAAAGTGCGTTTTGAGTGTACATTTTGCAAAAAATAGTGCTAATGTAATTTAGCGAGGTGAACGATGATTAATAAAACGACGGACAGGATGCCAAAGGAATACAAAATTGCCCTGTATGCAATTTTTATAGGGATAACATACTTCTTTTTGTATTCTCTGGTGTTTTACGGAAAGTTTAAGTATGTGCCGTTCTTTTTGATTTCGCTTGGAGTGGTGCTTTTGTTTGGGGTGCCGGCACTGTTTCTTTTGAAAAAAGCAAACTGGGCGCGCATACTTTTAGGGATAACTTCTGCATTTTTTGCACTGCTCTTTGCAGGCATTTCCGTGCTGCTTATATTTTTTAAGCAAAGTACTATTATTCTTGCAAAAGCGCTCCACACGGGAGTGTTTACCTTTTATGTACTGCTAGGACAATTAAGGACGACGCCTGACAAAGGGGCGGTTGCGGCAATTCTCATTGCAGTGTGGAACGGGCTCGTTGCGTATTTGCTGTTTCACAAAGAAACGCGCAGGTACACGGTTGAGAAAACTTACCCTGAGGTAGATACCCGCAAAGAAACGACCGCTGCAATTATCGTAATGTTTATCGTAATTGCCGCACTGTACACGCTGGTGCGTTTTTAACTTTGGGCCTTGCCTAACAGAAGTTAAGGCTATTTTATAGCTGATTTGTAACCGTCCGCTGGCTAATTCCTTTTTGAGTTTTCACCAGGATTTAATTACGGAGAGCATTATGTTGCTATTTTTTAGGCTGGGGCAAAAATCCTCCGCAAGGTGTTACACTTTACTTATGAATGAATAATTTCCTCCTTATAATATATATTACCTCCGTAAGTACACGGCATAAAGTGCATTGTAACTACGGACAAAATAGTTGGACACTGTGAAAATCTTACTCTACTATTTTTAAATCACAAAATTATAAGATTTCGGGTTTATATGCGGGTTGAGGGCAAAAGTTCAAAAATCTATGTCGTCTTACTTTAGTTTTTGCCGAGAGTTTTTTTGTATAGTTTAATCAGGACAAATAAAAAATGAGTTTATTTGGGGGTTGTGATTCTTGCAGGTAGTTTGTAAATTTAACAAACGGTGCAAAGCAAAACCGTTTTAAAGTTACTTTACATTCCGACAGAGAATAATTGATTATGGAAAGGGGAGTTTGTGGTGAAAGGTTGCCCTGCAAATTTTTGTTATCGTTTTAACAATATACATCTTCTAGTAGGTCCCTCTGAGCGCGGCGAAGAGTCTCTGCCTTAACGGCAAACCTTTTTGGTGGGTCATGCTGAACTCAGCGAAGCATCTCTGCCTTAACAACCATACCTTTTGAAAAGTGTAACTAACAAGTCCCTCTGAGCGCAGCGAAGCATCTCTGCCTTAACGGCAAACCTTTTTGGTGGGTCATGCTGAACTCAGTGAAGCATCTCTGCCTTAACGACGAACATCCCTCAGTGTGTCACTCTGAGTGCAGCGAAGCATCTCTGCCTTAACAACTTTCCCTATAAATCCCTATTCCTATAGGTTTTCTATTCTTTCTCAAAACTTTTTTAAAAATTCTGCAAAATTCTTCCAAAATCGCGGAACTTTTTCCTTTGAAATCCGTCTAATGTATAGAGGTGCGAAATTCTGCAGATGAAAATGAAGATTGTGCCGTTAAGTTGCACGAGTTTTTGCAGAGCAAAGTTTCAAAACAAACTTAATAGGAGGAAAATTATGAAAAAGACTTCAAAAGTTCTTTTGCTGGCGCTATTGGTAAGTATATTTATTCTTCCCCTTGCAGGTTGCAGAGAAGTTAAGCAAAGCACAGGTAACGGGAATACACCTTTTACGAGCCCTCCAAAAGTAGAAGTGGAGAAGGTAGCGCTTCCTGAAAATGTTCTGCCTTTGTACATAAACGAGCAAAAGCACATTATTATCGCAGCAAAGCACCTTCCCGACACGGGGAAAAGCGACATCCTCAGAGGAAGCAGCATCCAGAACCTTAAAATAGTGCTAAAGGGAGTTGACTTTCCAGTATACGAACTTTTCGTAAGCTCGTTTAACGAAAGCGAAATGTGTTTGTTAGGCCTGAATAAAATTTACTTCAGCAAAGACTTCGGGAAAAGCTGGAACTCAACGAACAACTCGTTTAACTTTTCAACTATGGGGTTTTCTCCTGAGCGGACGATGTACTTTGCAGGACCTGGCGCAAGGAGGCCGTGCTACATCTACAAATCAACTGACGGCACACACTTTACGGAAGTTTACAAACCGCATCCGTACCACGATGTCGTATTCTTTACATTCAACCCTCGCGACGCGCACACTATCTGGACATTTGGGGAGTACGGAGTTTTTGTAAGCAAAGATTCTGGCAGGACATTCAAAAACTTAAACGCACCTGACAGGGCATACACTCCCGGCACACTCAACCCGTATAACTATAGTGAAGCGTATGTAGGGCTGGGTAACTACGGTTTATACAAAGTAAGTGAAAGTGGAACAATAACGCCCGTTTATGTAGTAAAGCAGCCTCTGGAGCGTTTCGTATCCGTAGTAACGGACTTTCAGCGCAAGATTACTTATGCAATAGACGATAACGGCAATCTTTTCTGCATTTTGAAAGATAAAGCCTACAAACTCTACACGATGAAGAACATACATTCTATAAAACTGCTTCTGGAAAAAGATTCGGGCAATTTATACATACTTTGCTATTCTGCTTACTACAAGGTAAAGGTTCAGCAACACTGACGAAGTAATTTTGCTTGTTTATTTATAAGCAGTGTAGTATTGTTTCTCAAATTTACGGGAAGAAATAAACTTCGTGTGCTTTCCATTGGAAGTTACTTTGAGGACGGAGAAGTATTTTGCCTTAACAACGATGTATTTAGGAAAGCGCAGCCAACAGATCTTTTATATTTTATTCTTTGTAAACCTGTTTTTCTTAGTCTTCTCTCGTTTTGTTTTCTACTTCCTGAGGAAGAAAAGTTAGAAAGGAAACCTCGTGTCCGCTCTAACGATTAAGGTCCTTCGCTCGCTAACGCTCGCTCGAGGACGACCACCCCGCTGTCACTCTGAGTGCAGCGAAGAGTCTCTGCCTTAACAACTTTCCCTATAAATCCTCGTTCTGACAGGTTTTCTGCCATCTTCCAAAAACTTTTTAAAAATTCTTATAAAATTGCGGAACTTTTTCCTTTGAAATCCGTCTAATGTATAGTTAGGGAAAAGTTTAAGATGAAAATTGTGAATGTTTGACAAAAAATCGTGAAACTTTTTGTTGAGTTTTCCGTCTATTGTATAGAGGTGCAAAAGTATGGACAGGAATTTTATGGGTAGAGCGATGTGCAAAAATGGCGTAAGGACAAGAAACGACCGTTTAAAGACGATATATGCGTACAATTTATATTTTTGCGAAATCTATTGACGAGAGAGAGTATAAAATATAGATAAGGAGGCGAGCTGTTATGAAAGGAAAGAAAATTGTTATTGCAGTGGTGATTGTCGTGGCTGTAGTTTCGCTTTCGTATTTTGCAGTGAAAGGCTTTGGCAGTGGATTTAGCAATTACGGAAGGGAATTGGGTGAAGTGATTGCTTCAAAGGACAACCCGGTTGTTGCAACCGTAAACGGAATGCCCATATATCTGAGTGATGTTGCACTTCCGTACTTTTCGCAGGCTGTTTCCTATACGAGAAGCAAACCCGAATTAATGGATTACATTAACAGTCCAGGTACGAGCGAAGCAGAAAAAGAACAGGCAAAAGAGGCACTCTCCGATGTGCCAGATCCTGAAAGTGTAATGAACAGAGTGATAAACATAGCCCTGATAGACCAATATATGCTGAAAAAAGGCGTAAGAATTCCTGCTTCAGATATTACAGAGCAGGCCAAAAAAGCAGAAGCAGCAGTTAATAACTCAGGCGGTATGTGGAAAAAGTATCAGAGCGAACTGATAAAATCACTTGGGATAAGCGAGAGCGAATACTATTCAAAGTACTACACGAGAATGTTAAAACAACTCTACCTGTGGAATATGTTTGAAAAGTCATTAAAGGTGCCACAGTTTACTGAAAGCGAGATAAAAAAAGAAATGACACAAACTCACGGAAATAGGGATATGGCAATTGCAATTCTAAGAAGTATCTATCTCGAAAAACAGACAGAACTCAAAGCAGAGACTCTCAGAAAAACGGCAAATATAAAAATCGTTAATAGAGATGTCGTTAAGGATCTTAAATCTTACTTCAGCAACTTATACGCGGCAAAACCGTAAATTTAAATTGCATGCAGGGGGGTGAAGAGCCCCTTTTTATAAAGTCGAGTGAGCCCGTACATAAATTTATCATAGAGTGTAATTATCCTCCAGGCAAAAATTGCTACTTGCTCTGCAAATGTGCACCAAAACATACGATTAAATTGGCGCGTATCTGCAAAAAGTTCTCACCCACATAAAGTACATCGTTCTCAAAATTGCATAAATTCCACCACAGTTACTCGTGGAACCCTTTTCAAAAAGCGAACTTACGGCAAAACTGCAAAATCTACAGAGAACATATATTTGACAGCGGTTGAAATATCTGTTAAAATCTTATGATGCCATATGAGTAAAATTAATCAAAAGGAGGGGTATAAGATGAACAACGCACTACTGTGGGTGCTCGGAGCGGTAGCAGTCGTAATTATCGTCCTGTTGCTCGTTCCAGGTAAAGAGTCTAAAGAAAAGAGGGAAGAGATTTACCATAGCGAGGGAGAAGAATCCGCACTAAGCAAGAAGATAGCATCTCTGCTCAAAAAGGCAAGACAGGAATTTATTTTGCTGAATAACTTCACGCTAAAAGGGTGGATAAAGCACACAGCAACGATTCAGCACTTGCTTATTACTAAGAAAGGTCTTTACATATTCCACACATTTACTGGTGAGGGCACGAAGTCGCTTCGCGTTAAAGACGGCGAGTGGTTCGAACAGACTGAGAGCGGCGAAAAGAAAATCAAAAATCCGATCAACATGAACAACTACCGCATCAATGTGATCAGAAATATTTTGAAAAAGAAACTGGGCGCTCTTTACGACAAATTAGACTTCCGTTCCGTAATCGTGGTGAAGGACGACGCAGAGCTGCCCGTTTCGTCCGAAGAAAAAGGAAACACTATGCTCATAAAAGAGCAATTTATCCCGGACTTCGTCGACATGATCGCTCAGATGGAAGACAAAATCACGATCGAGGAGATGCAAAAAGTTAAAGAAGCACTTACTTAAGCGTTCTGCAGTTCTTTCAGTTTTTCCAGTACGGCATCAACATGCCCCTTCACTCTTACTTTTCTCCAGACTGCCGCAACCTTTCCTCTGGGGTCGACGAGGAATGTGCTTCTCACGACGCCCATATATTCTCTGCCGTAAAGTTTTTTCTTCTGCCACACTCCGTACTTCGTCAGCACTTTGTGTTCGGGGTCGCTGAGCAGTAAAATTTCTAGGTCCTTTTTCTCTATAAAGCGTGCGTGCGACGCGGGCGAATCCGGGCTTACACCGATAATCACGGCGCCTAACTTTTCAAATTCTGCTTTTTTCTCAGTGAAGCCTATTGCCTCTTTCGTGCACCCGGATGTGTTGTCCTTCGGGTAGAAGTAAAGCACCACCCACTTTCCTGCAAAGTCCTTCAAACAGTGTTTCTTTTCGTCTTTGTCTTTCAGGCAAAAAGCAGGCGCCTTTTTTCCAACTTCGACTTCCATAACTTACCTCCTTTGGTAGTTTTTAAACTTTACGATCTCGTCTATTTTATGATACAGATTTTTCAGCGAGGGGTAAACACTTTTGTAAACTTCCTCGTAAAGCGCATCTTGAGGAGCGCCTTTTACCACTTCCCTCATCGCTTTCTTTGCAAGGGCAAGATAAGATTCTGCGTCCTGCTCTGCAAAGTCCACTTTGCTTGAAGTGTACGGCACTGCGGGATAAATTTTCTCTGCACGCACGAAGCCGTTTGCATCAATTAAAAATGCTTTGACATTCTGCGTGCCGCCGTCAAGCACGGCAAAAAGTTTGTCCATAGAAAAAGTATAGGCTCAATGTGAAAAAATCAAAACTCTTTGCGCAGTAAGAGCACCAGGGAAAGAAGGACGAATATTAATGAGTAAACAATCGAAAGGGAAATTGCAGGCAAAAACTTGCCAAGGTAAAGGTACATAACGGAAACCCACTTCAGTGCGGAAACTTTCCCTATAAGAACCGTTGCAATGAGTGCGATAAGTGCAATGAGGCCGCCTTTTACGCGGTCGTTTATCACCACGGAGAACAAAAACGAAACGGATACTACGGCGGCAGTTGCAAGTAGCGATTGAACGGCGAGCCTGTTAAAAACTGCCATATTTATCTTTTGAGGGATGGAGCGTGCAAGGAGCGGAATCGTGTAGGTGGATATTAAAATTGGTATTAAAGTTCCTAAGAGAATTACGGCGTACTTTACGAATAAAACCCGTGCGCGCGAAACGGGGCGCGAGAACAGGAATATTGCGGTTTTCCTTTCCGTTTCTCCTGCAACTGCACCGATGCTGTTTATCACGCCAAAGAAAATTGCAAACTCAAAAAGGTTTTTTCCGAACCACTGCGAAACGACGAAAAAGTTCAGGTCGTTCAGTTTTGGAAGGAGTGCCTTTGCTTCTCCGTTAAGCCCTCCGCCTGGCAGGTTGCTGAGGAGCGGTGCAAGGTTTTTCATCATTCTGAACCCGTAAGGCACGAGGAATACTGCAACGGCCACTAAAATAGCAAACTCCACGACGAACTTTAAAAAGTTTTCCTTTAGTTCTTTTTTAAGCAGTGCGTCCATTTTCGCCTCCAGTTTCTCCGTTTATTGCATTCATAAATATCTCCTCAAAGGAAAGCGCGCGTTTTTCAAGAATTGTGCACCCGAGAGATTTAAGGCGCTCCAGCACCTCTTCAGCACCGCTTACGACGCTCAATGCGTAAAGCATCTTTTCTTTATTTAGAAGCTCTGCTCCGGGTACTTTTACGGGCGCGTTCTTGCAGGTAAATGTAACGAAAAGTGAGTTTTCTTTCAGGGAGTCTATGTCGCCCTGTAAAACGAGTTTCCCTTTGTTTATCAAAATTGCGTAGTCTGCAACCTTTTCCACTTCGCTCAAAATGTGGGAAGAGAACAGCACCGTCGTTCCGTGTTCGCTCACGAAGTTAACCAGGAAGGAGAGGAAGCGGTCTCTAAAAATCGGGTCCAGTCCGTCCGTTGGCTCGTCCAAAATGAGAAGCTCTGGGTTTACGGAAACTGCAAGGTAAAGCGAAAGAAGTTTTTTCATACCCTTAGAGTACGAAGAGATTTTCCTATTCAAAGGCAAAGAAAATAGCCTCTGCAGTTCTGCAATCGTCCTGGTGTCAAATGCGCGGTAGATGGATGCGTTAAAGCTGAGGAGTTCTTCGCCGCTCATATACTCGTAAAGAGAAAATTCTTCAGGGACGAAACCGATTTTCTTCCGCACGGAAACTGCGTCGTAGTTGCTCGTTCCAAACAGCTTTACTGAGCCTTCGTCTTTGAACAAAAGCCCCAGCAAAATTTTTATCGTCGTCGTTTTTCCCGCACCGTTTGGCCCGACGAACCCGCCGATGTGCCCTTTCTCCAGCACGAACGAAAGGCCGTTCAGCGCTTTTACGCTTTTGTGCCTGTCTTTGTAAGACTTGCTGAGGCGCAAAACTTCTATAGCGTTCATTTTTCCTCGGAAAGTTTTACTGCGGTGCCGTATGCAAAGAGTTCTGCTGCGCCCTGCATAACTGACGAAGTTGCAAAGCGCACATTAATCACGGCGTCTGCGCCGAGGCTTTCAGCGCTCTTTATCATACGGGCGATTGCTTCTTCCCGCGCGTCTTTCAAAAGTTCCGTGTACTCTTTGATTTCTCCGCCTGCAAGGTTTCTCAGCCCTGCAAGGATGTCTTTTCCGATGTTTTTAGCACGCACCACATTGCCCGTTGCAACGCCTAAAACTTTTTCTACCTTTTTGCCGGGCACGAAGTCCGTAGTCGTGATAATCATCTTTTACCACCCCTTTCCTTTATTTTTTTAATAATTTCGTCAATGCTTAGATGTGCGCGTTCTGCTTCTATCAGGATTGCGTCTATCAGTTTGTCTATGCGGGAGAGCGAAACTTCGCTTCTTTCCTTTGCAACGAATGTTCCTCTTCCAACAAATGTTTCTATTACGCCTTCTCTTTCTAATTCTCTGTACGCACGCGCAACGGTGTTCGGATTCACCGAGAGCATCTTAGCAACCTCGCGTACGGTGGGGAGTTTTTCTCCCTTTTCCAGTTCTCCAAGTGCTATCTGCTCTTTTATTCCTTCCATAATCTGCACATATATCGGAACGCCGCTGTGCACATTTATATATATCTTTAACATTGTATTAATACAATACTACGATTTGGAAATTTGTCAAGGGGAAGAGGGGAAGAGTTTCTGCCTTAATAACGAACTTTTAAGGTTGTCATTCTGAAGGAGCTTGCAAGTGAAGCATCTCTGCCTTAAAAACGAAACATTAGGAAAAGTGCAGCCAGCGGCTTTTATCTTTTACCTTCTACCCCAATAGGAAGAAAAATTGGAAAGGAAACTCCGTGTCCGCTCTAAAGGGATGAGGTCCTTCGCTCGCTTGCGCTTGCTCGAGGACGACGGGGAGGGAGAAATCCTTCGCAAAGACGGCTCAGGACGACGGGAAGAGTAAGTACTCGTTAGCCCGACATATTGGGAGAAAACACTTCCAGAGTAAAAAAATAATTGAAAAAGGACGACCGCCACCCGTCACTCTGAGCGAAGCGAAGCATCTCTGCCTTAACAACCTTCCCTATAAATCCCTATTCCTGTAGGTTTTCTATTCTTTTTCAAAACTTTTTTAAAAATTCTCGCAAAATTCTTTCAAAATCGTGAAACTTTTTGTTGAGTTTTCCGTCTAATGTATAGAGAGAAGGCACGGCAATCTGTGCTAAAGGCACTATAACGGGTGTAGGTTGTGCAAAGAAAAGTCCTTGATCTAAAAAAGGCAACGCTGCACCTGAAAAAAGCAAGGAGGTATGCGAAGGTGAATTTGAATGCGTATGTTGGAAAAGACAGTTTTAATGCTTTTACGCCTGATACACCGTCAGGCAGAAGCATTCTTTTAAGGAGCCTGCAGAGTGCACGAGTTGCACCTGTACTTTGGCGAAAGAGTAAGCGCTTTCTGAGCAAAAAGCAGTGTATCGTTACGCACCACATCCAATATAAACTGCACTGCTTGCAAAAAGAAAACTCTGGCAAAGTTTTTACGCAGGCTCTTTACAAGAGGGACATACGCACACCTGAAAATGCCGTTATTATTCGTCCACAACGAACTCCGTGCCTTCTCTCGAATCAGGCTTTCGCATATAAAAGCGTTTACAAAAGTAAAGCCGGCTTCGTCGCACTTTACCTGCAATAACGGAAACGATAAGTTTGTGACGGACGGCAGTTAAAAGGCAGTTAAAAGCGTGAGTTGTGGCAACCACGCCTGCACGGAATACAATTTTTATTGTAAGTAGTTGGCTGCCAAAAAGCACCCGTGAGTTATTCTTCCTCTATGCCTGCTTCCTTTCTAAGCCTTTCAAGAATTTCTGAAACATTGCCAAAGCGTGCGTTCTTTGCCTCTACCCGTTCAAGGTACTCGATTGCACCCTGCAAGTTGCCAAGTTTTGCAAGAGCAATTCCTATTCCAAACTGAATGGCAAGCTCGTCCTGCGTAAGTGCGAAACGCAAGGGGTCAAACTCTTTCAGCACATCGATTGACTCTTTGTATCTACCCAGGTCAAACAGGCAGGAACCAAGCAGACGCACCGTTTTAATGTCCCGTTTCTCCTCGGGAATTTTGCTGAGTATCTCCACAGCCTTTTTTACATTGCCTACATAGTAATACATCGCACCAACAATCAGGCGAAAGTAAGGCGTATCGAGTTGCGGGATTTTCTTCTCCAGAATTACGGCTGCCTTTTTATAGCTTGCAGGGTTCTTGCAGCGCCCACCAAAAAGTTTGGAAAGGTTATCCCTGTCCTGATTAAGTTTTGCAGATTCAAACAGAGCCTCTGCACCTTCTTTGCTCTTGCCCCTGTCCAGGTATGCTTTTGCCCGGGAAAGAAGCCGCGCACCTTTTTGTTCAGGTGAGAAAAGGTAAAGTATGTGGCCCGCAAATGTAACTACGAAAAGTATTATGCCAAGCTTTCGTTTGTCTGGAATAAGCGTCCCAAACACGGCAAAAATGTATCCTAAAATAATTAGCGTTGACGGAGAAACCGGTAAACTAAAACTTTTTAACTTCTCTTTTAAATTTTCCATTCTTCCCTCCCGTTTAAAGTTCGTTACTTTTTATTATAGCAAAACGCTCTGCATAAAAAACTTTCCTCGGAAGGTCGTCTCACCTGCATCCTTACGCTGAGAATTTCGTTTTGAAAATTCATTGCAAAATCGTAAAATACTTTTAATGGATAAAAAGGAGATTGTGCTCAGTAAAAAACCGCTACTTCCCGTGTACTTCGTGGACAGAGAAGCATTAAGGAGAAAAATCCTCTCTGCCGAACGCTTTGCCTTCATACAGGGAGGTGCTGGTTCTGGAAAGACGGTCCTTGCAGTTTCAGCCGTGCCCGACGATGCGATATATGTAAAAGTGGAAGAAGGGGCAAACGATACTGCACTGATCAAAACGGCAATTTCGATCTCACGAATTCCGTTTTCCATAAGTGGCGCGTCACTTTCGCCTGACGAAAAACTCAGGGTGCTGCTTAAGTACTTCTTACAGAATGTAAAGAAAAGAAAACGAAAGTTCTACCTCGTAGTTGACGACTTCCACAACTTAAAAAAGGGAAGCGAATCTTTGAAGTTCGTTAAACTTCTCGTTCAATATATGCCAGAAAATATGAGGCTTATAATCATTTCCAGAAAAATGCCGCCCGTATTTATTATCAGGCACGGTGAAAGTGGTGTGATAATAACGGAAAGATCTTTAAGCTTCACTTTAAACGACACCGTAAAACTTGCAGAAAAAATGGACATAAACAATGCAAAAAACATTGCAGAAAAAGTTTTTGCGCTAACAAAAGGCTGGGCAGTTGGAACGGCACTTCTGCTCCGCACATACAGGGAAGAAGGCATCCTTAAAAAGGAATACCTGTTCGACTTTTTAATGGAGGAGGTATTCGAAAAACTTAGCCCCGGCGTACAGGACTTTCTTTTAAAAACAGTCCTCTTTAGTGAAATTTCACTGGACATTCTGCGAAACTATCAAAAGAGGATGCGCAAAGTTCTCGAGCAACTTTACAAAAACGGCGTGTTCGTCTCAAAAACGGAAAACGGATTTATTTATCACGACCTGTTCAAAGAGTTCCTCATACGCAAATTGAAAGAAAACGGAACTTACGAAAAAACGGTAAAGCGCACTGTCCTTACTTACCTGAAACTTGGCCGCAAGGAAGAAGCACTTGCCCTCTCTGGTGCGATAAACGACGCAAAAAGAATAAACGAAATCCTTTCTCAGTTTCAAGAAAGAGAAGTTATTCTGTTTGCAGACACCGTTCTCAACGCAACCGAAAACCTTACGCAGGACACATTGAACGAATTTCCCAGAATTGCAATTGTGCGGGCGCGGGCGCTCCTCATAAAAAACAAACTGAATAGAGCACTCGCCCTTGCTTCTTCCGTTAAGTCCGACGAGAAAACACTTGCAGACGCAGAGTTTTTGCTGCTGCAGATTTTAAACCGCACGGGCAGGTATAAAGAAGCAGTAAAAGAATTTATTCGTAGTAAGCCTCGTATTGACAAACTGAAAGAGGAAGGTAAGTATAAAGTTTACTACATGGGCTCTGAGGCTCTGTTTTACACGGGCAATTACGAAGAAGCACAGAAACTCGTAAGCGAAGCGTACAGACACAGAGAAAGCGTCTCTGACCCATTTTTAAAAACGCGTTTTATGAACGCTTACGCCGTGCTGATGTTCCACAACAAAGGAAAGTATAAAGAGGCAATAAACATTTACAGACAGATCATAGGAATAGCAAGAGAACGGAAAATTATTATTGACCCAATTATATTTACGAACATTGCATACTGTGAAATGGGTATAGGGGACTACGAAAGTGCCGAGAAACACATAAAGCTTGCAATGGAGACATGCGAAAAGTTTGGGTGGAGCAAACGATTTACTTCCTCACAAATTGCATACGGATACTTCCTTATAGAAAAACGCAACCTTGAAAAGGCGGAGTCGATCTTCAGTACGCTTGAAAAAGAAGAAGACATTTATGTGAAGTCTGCTGCACTTCTGGGTCTCTCTGAAACGCACAGAAAACAGGGAAAGTTTGACGAGGCCCTGACATACGAAGAAAAAGACTACAAAATATCAAAAGCACTGAAGAACGCGATGTTCATTGCACAGTCTCTGATAGAAATCGGGCTAATTTACTGCGGAAAGAAGGAGTACAAAAAAGCAGAAGATGCACTTCGCAAAGCCGTCGAGTTTGCAAAAAAAGGCGAGAACATTTTTGAAGAGGCACGGGCACGGTTGTTTCTTGCGTGTACACTGTTTAAGAGGAAAAAGCGCTTTAAACGGGCGTTAAAAGAGGCAGAAAAACTCGTAAAAGAGAACGACTTCTACGGAATTTTGCACACTGAAAGGGAATACCTGGAGCAGTTTTTGAAAAAGGCATCTCCTTCGCTCAGCACCCACATCGAAACGATGTTAAAGGAGCCTGTATACATAGAAACGCTCGGTACATTCTCCGTGAAGGTCAGCGGCACAGACGCTACGAAAACGCTTTTCAAAAGAGGAATGGAAAGAAAAATTTTTCAGTTTCTGCTGGTGAACTTTCCGCACCCCGTAAGTTACGACACTTTGATAGACACATTTTACAGAAGCGCAGACTTCAAAAAGGCAAAGCACAACCTTAGCGTAATCGTGTCAAACATAAAAAACGCATTTGCACGCTTCGGCTGCGACATAATCAAGCGTCACGGAAACGGATATGTGCTAAATGTCTCTGCAGAGCAGGTGGACTTTACGGCGTTCGAGAAACTTTCAGAAAAAGGCCTTAAAGAAAAGGACGAAGAATTGCTGAAGAAAGCAGAGCAGCTGTACAAAGGCGACTTCCTTACGGAGCGCGTTTACGACGACTGGAGCACTGCAAAAAGAGAGATCCTATACACGCAGTACATGAAGGTGCTTACAACGCTTTCTGAACTTACAGAAGGTGAGGAAAAGGAAGTTTACCTCACGAAGATTTTGCAAAAGGACAGTGCAAACGAAGAAGCGGCGTACGCACTGATGCAGTATTATGTGTCTCAAGGAAAGACTAAAAAAGCACTGGATGTATACGGAAAAGTGAAAGCAGTGCTTAAAGGGGAATACGAGCTTGAGCCAGACGAAAAACTACAGACACTTTACGGAGAAATTGTAAAGAAAGAAGGCAGGTAAAGCATCCATCAAAGGCGAATACTTTTTTATGTCTCCTACTTTGCCTTTTACCTTCACTCTGAAGTTTTTATTCCCCCGTTCTATTCTTTTAGTTATTCTGGAGATTTTTTCAATTGCTCTTTACAATCGCTCTGGCATTTTCTGGTACTCTGGTATTTTTTTCTTGTCCCTATTTTCTTGAGCGCTTCTATCAAACTTTCCATTTTACTTCTGTATTTTATCCAATCGCTTCTACACCTTTCCCGCACAGTCACATATTTTTTTGTTTCTCTTATTATACTTCGTCATCGAATAGCACAACTAATACTTATGGGATCCTTCTCAAAAACGGCTCAGGACGACGGAGAGGATGGTCACTCTTCGCTGCCCTAACGAAAACACATTTTGGCGGGTCATCCTGAACGAAGTGAAGGATCTCTACCTTAACGACCATACTTTTTGAAAAGCGTAACTAACGAGTCGCTCTGAGCGAAGCGAAGAGTCTCTGCCTTAACAATCTTTGCTTTGTTTACATTGAAAACTGCATAAAATTTTGAAAAACGGCTCAGTACGACAAAATCACTACAAACAAACCCTGCATTTATCAGTGTTTATTTAAAAATCGCTAATTTAAGGTCCATAGACGCAAATCTTGAGAAAAATCGGGTAATTATACCTGCAAAACGCGTTAAACGGCCTTATTTTAGGGCAAACGAAAATTGCAATAAAGCCTGTGTTTATCAGCATTTCTCAAAAATTGCTCTGAAATTTTCAATTTGAATAAAATTAGCAAAAATAGAAACCCGCATAAATAAAGGTTTTTTAAAGGGTCGAAAGTGGGCAAAATCCAGCCGAAAAGCGAAAAATTGTTCGCATAAGGTAGAAAAACCAGCGAAGCAAGCAATTATAATGGCTAACGGCATTTTACATGCCTCTACATTACTGCACTATCCGGGACAATAGCAGATGCGTCCTTAATAACGCATTAGAACAATTACGATCTCACCAGGTATGCCACTGCAAGATACGAAATAAAAAATTAACTCACTCCGTAAAAACTTCTCTCTCCACCTTTTAAAGAAATTTCAGAACATTGCTGTAAAATACTCACACCACTTTGGTGTTCTTAACTGTAAAACTTTTTACGCTAAAGTGTAACTGCAATTTATAGCCAGGCACAAATCCAATTAACCGATACAATCTCGCTTTCAACGCGTCCAATAAAGAACGGTATTAATAACGGAAGATGCCTTACCTCCTTGGCAAAACACAGGTCGTCGATCGTATCCTCCACAGAGTTTACGGAACGGTAAAACTGTAGAGGATTTTTGAGAATCCTGCCCACGCCTTGCCGAAGTCTTCAGGGGTTGCGTCAAACTCAAGCGTGTAAATAATGTCGCCTTTTTTGAGAAAGAAAAGCGCAACTTTTAAGTCCATAGGATTGCCCTTTTCGTCTTCACCTTTTCCGCTTACGACTAGTTTGTAAAAGTTTTGCCCGTTTATCTCAACGCTCTTTTCTTCCAGCACCTTTTCGTTGTCAAGAAATTGCGTTTTTATGTATTTCAAAAATTCCTCTTCGTCGATGCCTTCCTTTTTAAGGTCGTCGTGATAGATAAAAACTGATGCAACATATCCGTCTTTAAAGCCAGGGCTGTCTATCCTTATGTCCGTATCTTCGTCGGGATTTTCTTCCAGCGTCCAGCCCTCTGGATAGTAAAACGCATATTGGTTATTTTTAAACTTTTTAACGGGGGTGATCTTTTTCAAAACCGCAGAGATAGTTTTATTGCCCTGCAGAGAGATTTGCTCCGCATAAGTTTCGTATCCCTCCTTTTTTAACTCCACGGTAAACTGCCCAAAAGAAAGCGTAAAGTCGTGCGGCGTTTTAAACCCCGTGTCCCTCCCGTTTATAAAAATCTCTGCACCCTGCGGGGTGGAATTCACTTTAAGCACATAGGTTGCTTTCTGCAAACTCACATCCACGCTGGCCGTTTTGCCAGTGTTTACTTCCACTTTTACAGTTGCGCTTTTGTATCCTGCTTTCTTCAGCGTGATTGTGTGCACTCCGGTAGGCACGCCCTTAATCATATTTGGAGTTTTTACGCCCTTGTCGCGCCCGTCGACGAAAATCTCCGCACCGCTTGGATGCGAAACTATGCTGAGGTAACCTCCCAGCGCCTTCAGTTCAAAGTTTACGCTGACCGTTCCGCCGTTTTTCAGGTTTACCGTTTTGGTCGCACTTTCGTACCCTGCCTTTTTTACGGTCACTTCGTATGTGCCTTTCTGCGTTTCCTTTACTTTGTTCGGAGTTTTCAGCCCCGTGTCCCTCCCGTTTATGAAAATCTCTGCACCCTGCGGAGTGGAGTTTACGCTTATTACCATTGCCTTTTTAACGACGATTCCGCTGCCCGTGTTTTCGTTTGTGCTACCGCTTTGCGCGCTTTCTCCGCCTGTTGCACTGCCGCTGGTACCGTTAGAACCTCCGTTTGTTCCTATCTGCGAGGTCTGGGAAGTTCCGTTTCCACGGATTGCCACGCTGTTTCTGCGGTGTGCAGAAGCAAAAACTATAGTTCCAATAATTGCAACGAGGAGCGCCGCAATTATGCCGAGCACGACTTTGCTGCGGAACAAACTCTGGACGCTTACCTCGGGCAAACTTACCCTGGGAATTTTTCCGAAAGCGCTCTTTTTTGTTTTTCCGACACCTTCTATTATTTGTGTGCCTCCTTTTACTTCAGCGGGCACTTCCGGTGCACTTTCCTTTGCAATAGACTTCTCGTCTTTTAACTTGCTGGCCTTTACATCTGGAGTTGCAGCTTTTCTCTTTGCAGCCGAAGCAGTAGCACCGTTGCCCAGGACGACAGTTTCACCGGGCTCATCGCTTTTTGCATTTTCCTTTGCTGCTCCAGATTCGCCCGAAGGAGCCACACTCGAAGAAGCCTTACCTTCACTTAAAACGACCGTCCCACTCTTTTCTGCGCCTTTAGCCTGCGGAACTTCCTCCTTTTTCAAAATTACGGTTTCGCCCTTTTCTACTTTGTGCTCCTTTTGCGGAATTGCTTTGCCCGCAGAAATTTCTGACAGGTCTTTCAGCAGCTCTTCTGGGTTCTGGTAGCGCTTTTTGGGATCTTTCTCGAGCAATTTAAAAATAACTTTCTTTAACTTTTCAGGCACATCGCTTAAATTGATGGGCGGCACTTCTTTTGTAAGGTGCATACTGATAACGGACCACGGCGTTTCCCCGTCAAATGGCACTTTTCCCGTAAGCATCTGGTACATCGTGATGCCCAGCGCATACAGGTCGCTCCGAATGTCTGCTTTTTGTCCTTTTGCCTGCTCAGGCGACATATAAAAAGGCGTGCCCAGAATGGAGTCTGCAGCGGTAAGCCCTTCGCCTCCGCTGAGTTTTGCAATACCAAAGTCCATTACCTTTACTTTTCCGTTTGCAGTAAGCATAATGTTCTGCGGCTTGATGTCGCGGTGCGCGATAAGCCCTTTGCTGCGGGCATAACCCAGAGCCTTTGCAACTTCCGATGCAATGCGCACCACTTCCTCGTACGGGAGCGAGCCTTTTTCCTCTAAAATCTGTGAAAGCGTTTTGCCCTGCACGAACTCCATTACGATAAAGTATGTTTCACCGTCTTTTCCAAAGTCGCGCACCCGTGCAATGTTTCCGTGCTTCATTCTTATTGCAATTTCTGCCTCTTTCAAAAAGCGCTTTACGAAGTTTTCGTTTTCTGCGTATTCTGAGTGCAGAACTTTAATTGCAACGATTTCGTTCGTCTTGAGGTCGCGCGCAAGGTAAACGGTTGCCATACCCCCGCTTCCCACTTTGTCGTATATTTTGTACTTGCCGCTTATTACTTTGCCTATGTACTTAATGTGTACCACCTCTCTTTGCCGTGTGCCTTAACCAATTAAAATGCCTTTTTTACGAACTTCAGGTAGTAAAGCGCTAAAAGCGCAAAAGCCAGCACGAGCACGAGTGTAATGTACATAAACTTCCTGCGTGACTTTTTCCCGCCGTCCTGCAAATTGCCCCGTTCCTTACGCATAGGAACGCTTTCTGCAATAATCACTGTGATGTTGTCCTCTCCCCCATTTCTATTTGCACGGTCAATCAGCGCCCGCACCTTTTCCTCAGTTGAGAGCTTACTTTTCAGTACGCTCTCCATCGTTTTTTCACTGACCATATTGTAGAGCCCGTCGCTACAGAGGAGCACTTTGTTTTTTTCGTTAAGCGCAACTTCCGGATAGGTTTCAACTTCTACGCCCGCCTTTACCCCCAGGGCGCGCGTCAGCACATTTTTCTGCGTGCTCTCCCTTGCCTCTTTTTCACTGATCATCCCATTTTCCAACTGGTACGCAACGAGCGTGTGGTCGTGCGTAACTTGCGAAAGTTTACCGTCTTTTAACAGATAAACTCTACTGTCCCCCACATTGCCCGCAGACAAAACGCCGTTTTTTATAAAAGTAGCCGCTGCAGTCGTTCCCATTTTGCCGCTCAGATTGTGCGCTTCTGCGTACTGAAAAATTTTTTCGTTTGCTTTCTTCAGCACGCTAACGATGAATGCCTCAGGGTTTGGAAAATCTGTCTGCTTTTCGAACACTTCTTTTGCAGTTTGTGCAGCAATGGTGCTTGCAACTTCCCCTTTTTCCATGCCCCCCATCCCGTCAAAAACGGCAAGGAAAACTGTTCCTCCTTTTTTGAGCACTACGAAGTCGTCTTCGTTGTTTGTCCTCTTTCTCCCTACATCTGTAAGTGCAGAGCAGGAGAGCCCCTCAATCTCTCCTGCATCCTCCTTTTTTGCAAGTTTCAGCGTTTTTGCCTGCTTCATTACCCGTTTATGCCTTCTTGAATGTCATCTGCACGCGTGCAAGTGTCACGGTGTCTCCGTCTTTTAACTCTTCACGCGTAATTTTATTACCGTTTACATAGGTGCCGTTCGTGCTTGCAAGGTCGTAAAGCACAAACTTGCCGTTTTCAAACTTTACCTTTGCGTGTTCCGACGAAACTGAAGGATCGTCCAAAACTATGTCGTTGTCCGCACTTCTTCCTATGTTCGTCGTGTTCCCTAACTTGAAGCTCTTTCCGTCACTGTTTCTTATAAGGTATGCAAGAGGCACGCTCTTTCCACCTAAAATTACCGTTTCGCCAGATGACGGAGCCTGTTTTTCGCGCACAGGTGCACCTTTTCTGGGCGTGCTCTTCCCGGGCGCGTTTGCTCTGCCTTTTTTGCTCATTAAAAGGAATGCGGCAAGCACCGCGATTACTGCAATAAGCCCTAAAATTATCCAAAGCATTGGAACCTCCTTTTTGTCGTGTCCCTGGTCAATTTCGTAGCGGCACTTCTGAATGAACTGCTGGATGTACGGATGGCCCGGATACATCTGCTCGACGATACCAAACTCCTTCAACGCCTTTGAGTAGTACCCGTTCCACATAAGTTCAAGCGCCTTTTTGTAGTGCTCGTCAAGAGAGCCCTGATGCGGAGTAACTCCCACTTCCTTCAAAAATTCCTTTGCAATGTTAATTGGGACGAGGAAGTTAAACCCCTCAATCGTCTGCCCGGTATTGTAGTCAATCGAGCCAAAGGTAGATATACCAATTACTTCGCCATTTTCGTTAAGAGCAGGTCCCCCTGAATTCCCGTGATAAATTGCAGCATCCGTCTGGATGACGCTCCAACCTCCTGGCATCTGCTTTATTGCACTGACGATACCTGAAGTTACAGTAGGAAGCGTAGCGCTTTCTCCCTTGAGGTACGGATGGAATGTGGCAACGCCCGGATAGCCGATGCAGTAGATTTTCTCGCCAACGACCGCCTTTGAGGAATCTCCCAGCGCAATCGTGGGCAGCTCTTCGTTCGTTTCAACTTTCAGGATTGCAACATCCTTTCCCGTGCCAACGCCCGACGGGTCGCCCACCTTTTTGATCTCACACTGCAAACCTTTCTCTGCAACGGCAATGCCCGGAATGGACTTTCCCTGAACTGCAAAAACGGTTTCCGTCACATTTGTAATCTGTGCGTGGTTCAGCAAAAACATAAAGAAGCCGTTCATAAACGCTTTTGCCTGCGCCTGCGTGATAGAGCCGTCTCCAAGTTGGTTTTCCGTCTCTTTCATCACGACCGTTTTGAGCAGCATAAACTTTTTGAACTGGTCAGTAAACTTTACGACATGTGCGTTCGTCACGATGTAGCCGTCTGGCGTAACGATGAAACCGCTTCCTGATACGCCGGTTTTTGCGTGCTCTTTCCAGGTGCCGCCCTGTTTGTCCACTGTGAAGTGGAAGTTGTCGTCGTAGCTTGCAGACGGTGCAATCACATCGCCTTCAATAATCGTTTCTATGTACACCACTGCAGGCTCTGACAACGCAATAATTTTGTCAGGAGACAGCGCCTTTCCGTTTTCCGCGCGGGCAACCTGTCCGTAGGGCAGTGCCGCAAGCGCAAAAAACAGTACGGCAATTAAAAGCACGACGCCTTTTTTAATGTTCGTTCTCTTCATTTTTATCCTCCTTTAACATTTTTTCAATTGCACTTTGAATTTGTGCAAGCCCTCTTATCGGCCTTTCCACATTTTTCTGGATGTAGGAAACTGCTCCCACCCATACGCCTTTTTTCCGCTTCAACCTCACTAAAAACGACACAAATTTTTCTTCTTTCATCTCAGTTAAATTGTAAACTTGCCTGACAACAAAAAATCAACATTCAGAAAGTGCTGATAAACAGAGGGATGAAATAGAATTTGATTTCGGCTTTTTGAGGGAATTAGTTTCTATTTTTTACGGAGCTTAGCAGCAGAAACGCTCAAGCAACTGGTAAAACATTTTGTCCACGCTTACGCATAAAGACGCAATCGAACCTATCTCGTGAACTTAATAACTCTGCCTCAAAATCTGCAGGGAGCACGGAAGAAAAAAAGGCCCTTCGCAGAAAAAACGCCCTTCGCAGGCGGGCATTGCTTATTCTCTGGAAACTAACCTAAACTGTAAAAAACAAATGGAATGTAAAAGTAAAGTTCGGTAAAGACTATCCAAAGTACATAAAAATATTCTAACAGCAATTCGCACAGCGCAGAAAAACTTCACTCGCTCTTTATTGCCTCAACGGGGTTTGTTTTAGATGCAAAGAGGGCAGGGAGGTATGAGAAGAGGAAACCTAAGAGAAGAGAGATCAGGGTAACGAGTATGAGGATGTTAATGGGGATGTAGTAGTTCCATCCTTTGAGTTTTTCTATTATAAGGGATACTGCAATGCCTGTGGGTATGCCTATTGTTAGCGCTACGAGTGTCGTGTTTAATCCGTTCATAGTGAACTCTTTCGTTATGTCTTTTGCAGTTGCACCTATTGCTTTCTTTATGCCTATCTCTCTCGTTCTTCTAATTACTTCTATGAATAGCAGTGCTGATAGGGATAGGAATGCAGATAGTAATGCAAGGAGTATGAAGATGGAGAGGATGATGTAAGTGGAAAGTGCAGCTGACTTTATGTCCTTTATCTCTTCTTTGGGGTTAACGATGCTTCCAGGGTATCTGTCGGAATGTCTTTTGTTAAGAATGGAAAGTGCTTCTTTTGCAAGTTTAAGCGTATCGGTATAGCTTCCGTCTTTTGCTTTTATAAGGAATGTCCCGCTCCCTACGCCTTCCATTCCTGACACAACTCTGTAGTTGGGATTTTGTGCTCTTCCACTTACGAATACCGTCCTATCTATCAATGGATTGGTGGGAGATATAATACCCACTACTTTGTATAGAAGAAACATACTCCCTGTTTTAAGGTGAAGGAGCTGTGCCACTTTGCTACCTACTACACAGGTTCCGCTTTCTTTATCTTTTAAGAACCTTCCTGTTGAAATATTGAAGTTATACAGATATGGGAACTGTTCCGTTGCTTCTGAGATCCTTACTGTAAGTTTTTTATCGTTTTTAAGCGGGATGATAGTTTCGTAGGGAAGGTCTTTTCTGAAGCCTATGTATGCGCTATCTCTAAGTGCATTCTTCAGGTATTCGTAGTCTGAAAGTGTATAATCGGCAAATACATCTGTGTGGACGCTTTTATTCTGAGGAATTACTCTTAGCGTTTCTGGGGCAACTTCACTTTCAAGCTGCTTCATAGATTGGGCACGAGTATACCTCAGGGCAGATATAGAGAATGCGCCCATTACTGATATGGTGAGTATCACGAGTATTGCCTTTGAGGAGAACCTACTCCTGATATTAGAATCTGAGTGTAACAAAAGGGCAGGAGGTACTTTGAATATACTGTGCAGGGCAACATACAGGGCAATTGCAACTGCAAGCACTGCAGTAAGGGATACGAAGGTAATCGTGTACTTCCCGACGATAAAGGGAGTACGGAGAGGCGTAAATACAGAATTTGCAAATAAGAATGTGTGTATTCCAGCAAGGTTAAAACTTTTAAACAAGGGTATGGTAATGTATAGTACGAGCAAACTGAGCAGCGCAGAAACAATTGAAATGAAGATGTACTTGCGTAGTTCCTCTGCAAAGATGTGTCTTTTATTTGCTCCTATGCTGCGCTTTATCGAAACTTCCCTTTTCTTCCTCGTAATGTTTAGAATAATGAACTCTATGCACACGAGTACTGAAATAATAAGCACAAACAGTGCTGCATAGATAATGTTCCTTATGTTTTCCTCTATGCCTTTCGCACTGAGGGCATACTTAATTCTCTGGATTGTAGAGTCTATGTGGGGATAAAGAGTTTTACCATTCCCTTTGTTTTTCATTACTCTTTCAACGAGTTTCATCGCCTCGTTGTAGTAGCCTTTGCGGGGGATTATCCAGATAGTGTTGAGCAAATCCGGATGAGGTATTTTATAGTTAGGAAAGTGCATTATGTGCTTTCCCATCACATAGTCCGCAGGTAGTTTTCCAAATGCCCTGGTGAGGAAAAGATCGCCTGGTAGTGCGGATTGTTCTATGTCCGTATACGGTTTTAAAACACCTATTATCGTATATGTGCCGTCACTTCCTTTCAGTGTTTTACCTACCGGATTTACATCTCCAAACAAGGTCTTACTTGCTTCGTAGGTAATAATAATGGAATGTGGAGAATCTTTCGAGTTAAAGTAGCGCCCATAAAGAAGCGGGAGATGTAAATCTCTAAAGAACGATGGCGGGAAGCGGGCAATTTGCATTTGCAAGCCTTTTGCATAAACAAAATCCTGACACACCGTATCAAGCACAGTGCAGGCGAATGCATCTTTTATGTACGGAGAGTGCTTTAATCTGTCTACATCACTCGTCGTTATGGGGTTATACTTGCCGTAATCACTTCCAGGAGAACCTTTATATTTATACTTTTGTCCAGCAATTCCCTCAATCGAAAGCTCGTGTAGTTTTATTAAAGCATTTTCTTCAGGTGTGTGAATCACGCTCGAGTAGTTTTTAATGATGTTTGCAGTGTACGAGTAAAGCAAATTGGCTTCGATAACGGGACTGATCGGGAGAGTTTTAAAGTAGTTGTTTACTCCAGTAGTTAACCCGTCAAGTGCTGAGAATGCAAAGCCTACTGAAAATAGAGAAAAGCATATTGCAGCAATGAGCAAGGTAAGAATTATTTTATTTAATTTTTTATTCATCGTAATAACGCCTTCTTTAACCCCTCGTTTTTATGTATACTTGCTTCTTCCTTACCTATGTTATACCAATATAAATCTTTTGCAAGAATCTGTTTTCCGTTGTTCAATAATTTCATCTTCACTCGCTCTTTATTGCCTCAACGGGGTTTGTTTTTGATGCAAAGAGGGCAGGGAGGTATGAGAAGAGAAAGCCTAAGAGAATGGAGATCAGAGTAACGAGTATGAGGATGTTAATGGGGATGTAGTAGTTCCATCCTTTGAGTTTTTCTATTATAAGGGATACTGCAATGCCTGTGGGTATGCCTATTGTTAGTGCTACGAGTGTCGTGTTTAATCCGTTCATCGTGAACTCTTTCGTTATGTCTTTTGCCGTTGCACCTATTGCTTTCTTTATGCCTATCTCTCTCGTTCTTCTAATTACTTCTATGAATAGCAGTGCTGATAGGGATAGGAATGCAGATAGTAATGCAAGGAGTATGAAGATGGAGAGAAGAGTGTAAAGGGAGGTGTATACTCGTATTACTGGTTTTATGATTTTCTCTAAATCAATTATGGAGCCTGGAGATTTATCAGGATGCCTTTTGTTTAATAAGTCAAGTGCTTCTTTTGCAATGGTAAGTCGTTCGTCAGGATTGTTTGCTTTGATGAGAAATACTCCGTTACCAGTAAACTTAGAAAACGCACTGTTAAATTTCTCATAAGGGAAAACGCCATTGGGTATAAAAACTGTATTGTCAATTAGTGAACAACATTGATTTAATATTCCAACAACTACATACGGAGTCTTATTACCTCCAATAATTACTGATTTACCTACATCATTAATATTAAGCATCTTTGCAACTTTAGCCCCCACAACACAAATGTGTTCGTTATAATCACTATCCTGTACAAATCTACCCTTTTTAATGCTCAATTTAAACATAGGTTTAAATGATGCGGTTGCTTCAGATATACGGACCTGTTTAAGCACATGCGAAGTAGTATTTCCTATAGTAGCCACGCTAAAGTATTCTGGGAGTTTTTCCCGAAAACCAATCAAGGAAGCCCTGGAAAAACGCCTTTCAAGCTCGACGTAATCGGCATAGGTATAATTCGCACCGTTAAAAACCGTCTGCATCACTGAAAGCGTATTAGTATAAGGAAACGAAGAAATTCGAACCACATCTGGAGCAATACCTCTTATTACATCATTTATATTGCTTTTAATCTCAGCATTCAGTACAGCAGGAAATACCGTGCCTGCTACTGATAATGCAATTACGGTGACTACGATGATTTTTGCCGCATTTATTTTACCGTTTTCAGAAGACAATAAACTACTTCTTATCCCTTCTGCAGGAGCTTTGCGTATCGTCATCCTTAAAGATATGAAGACTGCAATAGCAGGCATTATTAAAATAGCAATAAAGTTGAGTGTCACGCTAATTAACCCAAATTTCATAGAGTGCTCAGCTAAAAAAGCAGACATAGTAATCGTCTGGGAAGCACTAATTCCAGATATATTTAGCATCTTTAACTTTGGGAAAAGCATTATCAGTACAATGTCACCAATAACTGCTGAAATAGCAAATGAAAACATAGTTTTAAAATAATATTCGGTGAAAATCTTCCTTATACTCTCTCCAAGTGCGCGTTTAATTGCAATCTCTCTGCTTTTTTGAGAAAGATCAAATACGATAAGTCCTATCACTCCAAACAAAGCGATGAACAACATAAACAAAGCAGCAATAAGAATAAACTTTATCTTATCTTTTCGCGAATTAATAGTTAATAAATCACCAATCCTTTTATAAGTAGATACGATAACGGGTTTTGCATTTTCCTCTGGGTTTCCCTTGTTCTTTATTTCTTTCTTCAACAATGATAAAGCCTGATTGTAATAACCCTTTTTAGGTATAACAAGCATTACGAGAGACCTGTTAACAGAATCAGTTTTACCGGAAGGAATGTATCCGCCTCCGTAGAGAGGGCTCTGTAATAAAACAAGCATATCGGAACTAAGCGGCTTTAACACTCCTACTATTTTGTAATAAGTACCTTTTGATGAATCATTTTTGTCTGTACCAAACACACCATTAACACATAGAATTTTCTTTCCAACTGGATTAATGTTACCAAACATTTTCCTGCTCAGGTTATCAGTAATAACGACTGTATAAGGATCATTACCCGAAAAGTATCGTCCGTATTTTAATGGTAAATGAAGGTCTCTGAAAAACTTCGGAGGAACTTTCTTTAAAATCACATTAGTACCTTTGAATTTAACAAAAGTATCAGAGGGGTAGGGTACGAGAAACGCATCTTTTATAAAAGGAGAGCGTAATAGGGCCTCTACATCTTTCTGAGTTATAAACTTTATACTATTCCAATCCACTTGCGCTGGATACTTCAGAGTCTTTTTAGTGATTATTGTAGCAAAATCTACTTCCTTACTAATTTCCAGAAGTACCGCATCCGGATTTTGAAATGTATTCTTAGTTAGCTCTCGTGCATATGCCTCAAATGGCGTTTCTATGTGAACGACGAAAAACGGAGTAAATGGAATGTTGTTAATTTCTTTTTTTAATTCGTTTCTGTTCCCATCGAGTACAGATGAAGAGAAACTCAACGAAAAGAAGAAACAACTTACGACGAGTAATACCATTATTCTCTTTATTTTACCAGATTTTTTGTCCATTATCTTTTCCCTTCACTCGCTTTTTATTGCCTCAACGGGGTTTGTTTTTGATGCAAAGAGTGCAGGGAAATATGAGAAGAGGAAGCCTAAGAGAAGGGAGATCAGGGTAACGAGTATGAGGATGTTAATGGGGATGTAGTAGTTCCATCCTTTGAGTTTTTCTATTATGAGGGATACTGCAATGCCTGTGGGTATGCCTATTGTTAGTGCTATAAGTGTCGTGGTTAATCCGTTCATCGTGAACTCTTTCGTTATGTCTTTTGCCGTTGCACCTATTGCTTTCTTTATACCTATCTCTCTCGTTCTTCTAATTACTTCTATGAATAGTAGTGCTGATAGGGATAGGAATGCAGATAGTAATGCAAGGAGTATGAAGATGGAGAGAAGAGTGTAAAGGGAGGTTGCGCTTCTCAGTATAATGTTTGCATACTTTTCAATGTCGTACATCACTCCCGGGTTTTTATCAGGATGTCTTTTGTTTAATAAGTCAAGTGCTTCTTTTGCAAGGGTAAGCCGTTCGTCAGGATTGTTTGCTTTGATGAGGAAGATGCCGCTGCCCGTATACCTCTTCGTCGCGGAAAACCATTCATTTGTAAGTTCTCTTTCTGACACTGCATAAAAAACCGTATTATCTACAAGTGAATTGGATTTGCCTGCTATGCCTATTATCCTGTAAAGGTTATTAGAGGAACCGTACATGTGAATAGCGATAAAGCTGCCTACTTTAAGATGTTCTTTTTTTGCAACTTCTGCACCTATCACGCAAACTTTTTCTCCTATGTCCTTATCTTCTATAAAGCGCCCTTCTGACACCGTGAAATTATAGATTTTATCCGTATCAGGCGTTGCTTCTGCATAACGCACTCCTGACATTGGGTCAGACACGGGAACGCTATGTCTGAAGCCGATAAGCGCTCTTCCTTTTAGCGCATTCCTCAGTACAAAGTAGTCTTTAAGTGTATACTCAGGCGCGCTAATTGCAACGGAAATTGTTTTTCCTTCGCTGAGAAATGTTTTTGCAGGAAGAATTCTCACGACCTGCGGCACGGTCTCTTTTTCGGAAAGTTCTATTTTCCTCTCAGTGTAGTACTTAATTGCATAAGAAGACATAAGTACGGATACGGATATTGCAATAAGTAATATCACAATGGCTTTATTAAGGTGTTTCTTTGCATTTTCTTTTCTAAAGTGAGGCGACATAGGCGGGAACCGAGAAAGCGCAGCAAAAGGAATTTTTACGGAAAAGGCGAATGTTGCAATAATAATGAGAAAAGCAGCAAGGACACCTGATAATCCTATGTAAAGGGGATGTGCTCTTAAAGAATAACCAACAGGGACGAGGAAGCGGAAACTTCCGCCGATGTTTAAGGCAGAAAGTTTATGTCTGAGCAATACGAGAAGCAGAAAACTTACGAAAAAAGCAAGTACTGCATACACACCGTTTTGCAGTAAAAACTCGTAGAACAATTGCCTAACAGATGCGCCTATTGCACGCTTTATGGCAATTTCTCTTTGCCTCAACTTAATTAGAAGGTTTGCAAAAACTGCTGAATCAAATATCGAAAGCAGCAAAAGAAAGATACCAACGAGAATAATGAACTTCAGTTTGTTTCTAATTGCATCGGTGGACATTATCGTTTCAAGCGAGCGGTATGTCGGAAGAATTTTTGGATATACTTCTTCCTGCTGAAGGTTGAACTTCTGCAAAAATGTGTTTATTACTTTAAGTGCTTCTTTGCTTTGCCCTTTTTCTGGAAGAACAAACAGCTCCTCTTCAGGGAAAAACGACTTATTATTTACCGCACCGAAAGACGGCCTCTCAGGAAGTGGAATGTAGTTTTCCGGTAATATACTGAACCCACCGCTTTCTCCAAATGTCACATAAAAGAATTCGTCGGGGAGCGGTTTTAATACGCCGCACACGCGGTACTTCTTAGTGAAGTGGGCATTCTGGAACGGAGTAGTTTTCGCAGGATTCGTTCCGTAAACAAACTTTCCGACTGCAGAGTTACTGCCAAACAGGGCTTTTGCACCTCGGTATGTAAGAACGATTTCGTTAGAAGTTTTCGGTAGCCTTCCAGAATAAAGAGGCAGATTAAGCCCCTTAAGAAAATTGTAAGGAAGCGGTGTGAACGGCACAATTACATCTTTACTCACTTTTATGTATTGAGAAGAAAGAATGATGTCACTGAGGTATGTACTCTTTATGCACCGTTGCGCGGCCAAACTCTTTACATCTTTTGAGGTAATAATGCGAGGAGGGATGATGTACTTCGGAGCAATGCGAGAGATGTTTACGAAACTGTCCACAGTTCTTTCTCTACTGACTACGAGGAGCATCCTGTCCGGGTCATTCAAAACGGAGTCGTACTTATGGAGCAACTCCTGTTCGGACTTATCTGTAAACTGCACTTTTATGAGCCTGGATGCATATATGCGGGATTCAGCACTTTTAAGCTCCGCTTCAGTGCCCTGATAGACAGCACTCGTGAACAGAACAACGAACGAAGAGATAAGAAACACGAGTGCTACAAGAACCGCTAAAACACTTTTCCTTTGCATCGCTTTGCCCCTCTATTCGTAATTTACTAAACTGGCGGGGATTGCCTCCCCGCCCAACAATTTACGGTGCGTATGTAATCGTTATCGTCCGCGTTGACGCATCCCACTCCACAGTGCAGCCAAGATTTTCTGCAACAAAGCGAAGCGGCAGCATAGTTCTGGAATTTACAATAATCGGTTTTACATCGTGGTTACTCGGGTCTATCCACTTCATTTCGCCGTTTACCTTTGCCTGGGGTTTACCTATCCACAGTTCAATCGTCGTTCCGTTGAAGTTTATAGTAACTTTTCTTTCAGCCCCGTCCCACTCTATCGTCCCGTCAAGCGCTTCTACTATTGCACGGATTGGAACGACCGTTCTGCCCCACTTTGGAATGATAACGGGTTTTGTGCCTCTGCCAGGGTCTATTTCCTGCTGGACACCGTTTACAGTCATCGTCGAGTTGTCAGGCTGAAGTGTGATAACAGTTTCAGGATTGTAAGTTACGGTAATGCTCTTCGTCGTGGTATTGCCTGCTCTGTCCACTGCAACGAAAGTAATCACATTAGAAACACCGTTTAAAGCAATATTAACGGAGAAAGATCCGTCGGGCTGCACACTTACGGGAATTCCGTCCACAGTTAGGGAATCAATACCCGTTCCTTCGTCTTTTACGATACCTGAAACAGTAATAACTTTAGTGCGAACGACTTCAAAGTTCTTGGGAGAATTAACGGTAAGTTCTGGCGGCGTCGTATCTACCACATAACCAACCTTGACTTCGTTTGATGCCTGTGAATATTCTGGCTCGTTCTCGTTATCGAACGCTTTCACCACATAGTAGTATACATCCCCGCTTTTAACGGTATTATCCACATAGGTAAGTGTATCAGCGCTTACGGTTGCAATGGGTGTAGCACTTTCTTTGCTCTGCGCAGAACTTCTGTACACCGCGTAACCCGCTATCGGGTATGTGCCCTGTTTTGCAGCATCCCAGTTAAGCACAATACTTTTGCCGCTGTAGTCGACTTTAGCGGTAAGATTTTCAGGCGCAGAAGGCGGTAAAATGTCAAATTCCGTTTTTAGTATGCCATTTCCGTCTGTGCCAATGTAAATGGATTCTTTTCCTTTTTCTTTTGCAATTTCTATACAACTTATAGGATTATAAAGTTTCGTCCCTTTGAGAAGATGCCAGTTCTTTCCTCCGTCAACAGATTTATAAATGCCGTCTCTAATAGTTCCCACATACATAACATTAGAATCGTAGGGATCAAGCGTAAAGGAGCTCGCAAAGAAATAAGGCCCGTTATAGGGACTCAGTATGCTTCCTTTCAGCTTCCACTGTTTCCCCGAATCAGACGACTCGTATAAATTATTCTTTGAAATTGCATACAGGATGTTCGTATGCAACGGGTTGATCGTCATTAATACTATGTACTTATCCTTAAATCCAATTAAATTCCAGTTTTTGCCCCCGTCAGTAGACTTGTAAAGGCCGTTGTCCGTTGTTGCGTAAAGCGTATCCGGATTATCTGGATCCAGAACGAGTGAGCCGAAAAACGATACGTCTGGCAGGCCGTTTCCGAGTTTTTCCCAGTTTTTGCCCCAGTCAGTAGACTTGTAAAGGCCTTTCCAGCACAGCATTGCATAAACTATCTGAGGGTTGGCTTGAGAGACGGCAACCGATAATGCATAATGGCCTCCGTTCGAAACTAAATGCCATGTACTTCCTGAATCTGACGACTTAAAAACGCCCGCATTCGTTCCTATGTAAATATTCTCCGTTTTATCACGGTTAAATGCGATACTCGCTATTGAGATATTTGGCGGAATGCCGTTTGAAACGCGAACCCAACTTTTCCCGCCATTTACGGACTTAAGCAGTCCCATGTAGTTTGTGCCTGCATAAATTTCCTGCGGATTTTCTGGGTTAACTGCAATAGTTTGAACACTTAAACTGGAAAGCCCGTTATTTATTGCCTTGCAGTCCTCGCCACTTTTAACTGACCTGAACACCCCCATATTGGCTGAACCAATGTAAACAACATCGGGATTCTGCGAATCAATACTGATTGATTCAATCAAAATTGACTTATCAAGCCCGGCATTTACAGGATCCCAGCTTTTACCTCCGTCTGTAGATCTGTAGAGTCCTTCTTCGTTAACGCTTGCATAAACTACACTTGAATTTTGCGGGTTTATCGCAAGAGCAGTTACTATCTTGCCGTCAAAACCACACGCTTTCCAGTTTTCGCCACCATCAGTGGACTTATAAAGGCCTTCTGAACCCATATTCGAGTACATTAACTCAGGATTGCGATCGTTAATTGTAATAAAATCAGTAATAAATAGGCGCTTATCTGTGCTATACTTTAGATTCCAATGAAGGCCGCCGTCTGTAGACTTGTACAATTTATAATTAGTTATTGCAAATAAGGTGTCAGGGTCTTTGGGGCTAATAGCAAGGGTCCGTATCCATTCTTTATTTGGAGAAGAACCTACATTATTCCAGCTTTCTCCTCCGTCAGTAGACTTATAGATAGCTATTCCGTTACTTGCATAGAGGGTCTGTGGATTCTGAGGACTTAATACGAGAGTATTTACATAGAATTCGCCTTCTAATAATCCTTTACTTGCCGAAACCCAGTTTTCGGCGCCGTTAGTTGTTTTGTATACATTATCCCGCGTAGCTGCGTAAATAACTTTTGTGTTTGATGGGTCAAAGACGAGGCAATAAACGGGGAGAAACTTCGGCAGTCCTTTACTTACCGAAACCCAGTGGTTCCCCTTATCAACGGACTTGAAAACTCCATTGTTCGTTGCAGCGTAAATCGTTGAAGGGTCGCCCGGGTCAATTGTAACCATATTCACCATTCCGCCGTAAAGCCCGTTATTTATGTCCACCCACTGGTAGCCGTCGTCTGCTTTTACGACTTTTGTGTTTACGGGAAAAGATAAAACGAGATAACGGAGAGTACAATCAACATACTAAGTAACATTGTTACTGCTTTTTTAATTTTCATTCACCTACCTCCTGTATACTATTTTTTTCATTTTAACACTGATGTAAAAAATTTCCAGAAATGTAAAGAAGTTTTTGGAAAACGCGTCCACTTCGGCCTCTGAATTTTCGAGCACAAATAATACGAATGTTTTTAATTTTAAGTTTCGTACCTTGCAGCAGGCTCAAAGTAGTTTTCGTAAATCGTCGCAAGATGTGATAAAAATACTTTGGTTTTTACTACAACAACATTAATCCATTAAATCGTTCTAATCGTAAGAGGTAATTCATCTATAAATGAAAAAGCCGCCCGTGGCGTCTGGAATACTTACAGGGCGGCTTCTGCAAATCTTACAAGGCGGCTTTTATTTTTACGGCGTTCCGGTGTTTATTATCCTGACGATCACTTTTCGAGGTGTCGGGTCTTTTCCGTCCTGCAAACCGTCGACGGGCACGATTACCTTTTCGGGAACTCCAATCTTTGGGAATTTAATTTCTGACTTCGTGGACGCAAGGTAAACAGGTATCGTTTTTGTAGGCAGTATAAGATTTATCGGTGCACGCAGTGCATTCGTTACGATGTGCGGGACTGCCGCTTCAATGATGTACCTGTACGCCCAATAACTCGCACTCACATCAGTAAATGGAACTTTAGGAAGGTTCTTTAAGTTCTCTGCCTGAGGTACATCTTCCCTGTAAAGTGCCCTGCTAAGCAATGTAACAAATTCTGCACGCGTAACGGGTTTGTTCGGGCGAAATGTGTGGTCTTTGTATCCCTGGAGCAAGCCTGCTTTAACTGCCGTATAAATGTATCCGTTAAACCAATCAGTGGGTTTTACATCCGTAAAGAGTTGCTCCTGCGGCTCCTCAGGCTTTAACCCCCTGATACGCACGAGTATTGCAGCAACTTCAGCACGCGTTGCAGGCGCATTGGGGTAGAAGTCGTATTGTGAGCGCCCTTTCATAAGTTTTTCGATATTGATCGTTTTTACGAAACGGAAGTACCACTTACCTGCACTCACATCCTTAAACGGTGAGATGTGGTTCAGCACATTCGCATTGAAGCCGAGCGCGCGTGAAAGCATCGTTGCAACTTCTGCACGGGTGACCATTTTTTCAGGGCGGAATAAACCGTCCGGGTATCCAATGATAAAGTTCTGATGATACACGAGCAGCACGACTCTGCAATCTTTTGCCTCCACGGAGCGGGTAAGCACAGAAGTCGTACCTTTGCTGTCAGTAACCTCTATGCTCACTGTGTAGAGTCCCGCTTTTGCAAATGTGTGGAGCAGCGTTATAAACTTTCCGCTTTCTTTTCCAGTTATCTCATCTGTTCCGTCGCCAAAGCTTATTTTATAGTCATACGGAGGGACGCCGCCAGTAAATGTGAACACGAATTTTGATTCAGAGTTTATACAGATTTTCTCAGGCGGGTTAATCGTAATGTTAATTGGATTTGGTTTCGGCGGGTTTGGCTTAGGTGGAGGATTCGTCGCACAGACGAGCGTACTGAAAGAAGTCTCTGCTTTATCCGCATTGTCGGCCGTTAAAACAGCTCTATTTGTGAAACTCATACAGCCACTCATTACCAGCGGTACAGACACTTTATAGGTAAAAACGAGTGTTTTGTCCGGGTCAAAACTTCCTACATTCCAGACGACTTTAGTGCCGTAAGCATTCACGGTTACCGAGTCCGGTGCAGGCGTTCCCGATATAAAGTGTTCCCCAGCAGGAAGGTAATCCGTGAGGATGGTATTGTACGCCGTGCCGTTTCCCGTATTTTTAATCGTTATTTTATACATTGCAACGCTTCCAGATGTAGCATTACCAGGGCCAGTTTTCGAAATCCTTAAAATAGGCTGAGGTTCTGTAAGCAAGTCCGTTAACTTTAATACGAATGCATCACCCCCACCCCACGCATTCGGTGTAGTTGCACCGCCATTATAATCAGTATCGTAGGCACCGTTAGTCACGGGAAAGTCAGTAGAGTATGTATTACCTGCAACATAAACATAAGAATCTTTAATAAATATTGCACCAGAATTATCCTGTTTTGTTCCACCAAAGTAAGTGGATAGTTCCAGATTTGATAGGTCGTTAGATACTACGGCTATAAACCCGTCACCTTCACCATTATATGTCTTATCAAAAGTATCTCCATTAATGGGAAAGTTGCCTGACTTCGTGTCGCCTGCAGCAAAAACTTTATTGCCTTCAACTTTTATGGCACTTACGGAGTCGTCTGCACTCCCTCCAAGATATGTAGAATTTTTCAAAGTGTTCAGGCCGAAACTCAACTCAGAAATAAAACCGTCACCGCCGTAGCTCCAGGACGAACTTGCTCCTCCGTAGGTCTTCTGCAGTGCGTTAGAAGTTACCGGGAAGTTGCCTGAAAAAGTGCCGCCCGCTACATAAACTCCGTCAGAGCCAAATGCAAGGTCGTAGGCAAATTCGTAACTACTGCCTCCAAGATAGGTAGACGCTTCGAGTTGAGTAAGATTTAAATTTAGTTTTGAAACAAATGCGTCAAATGCTCCGTTATTTGACGGCTGATAGGCATTTACTACGGGAAAGTTAGAAGAGTAAGTATACCCTGCAACATACACAGAGTTATCGTAAATTCCAAGCGCATAAATTACATCATAACTTGAACCTTCCAAGAATGTGGACGCTTCCAGGGTTGAAAGGTCTTCACTCAACTTCGAGACAAAACCGTCTAACTTATACTGGTTCGTACTTACGGCCTCGCTCGTGCGGTCGTACGCACCGTTAGTCGTAGGAAAATCAGCAGAATATGTTCCACCCGCAATGTATACTGAGTTATTATAAACCGCTATTGCGTACGGACGATCGTTTGCAGAACCGCCAAGATATGTTGCGTACTTAAGCTCACTTAGGTCACTGCTCAGTTCCGCTACGAAAACATCTTCTCCTCCTCTATTTTGAGCCTGGTACGCGTTAGAAGTTACAGGAAAACTCTGAGGCGTCGACTTCGTGTATCCTGCAATGTAAACCGTGCCATTTGAAACTGTAATTTTATTTACACCGTCTTCTCCACTTCCACCAATAAAAGTTGATGCTATAAGCGTGGATAAATCACTGCTTAGTAAAGAAACGAATCCATCCTGGTTTCCACCGTAGTTTTCGTCGTAAGAGCCGGGAACCGTTGGGAAGTGCGGCGAATTCGTATAGCCTCCAACATATACGCCTTTGTCAGTTACGAACTCCGTGTAGGCAACATCTTCGCCTTCACCGCCCAGATATGTCGCAGGGTCAATCAAAACGGATTTTGCCGCGCTCTCAAAAGTAACGACATTACCGTCTAAAACTTTATAATTCACGGAAACTTTCCTGCCGTACGAAAACGAACTGGCTGTTTTTTCTGTAATACTTCCGTCAGGCCAGCTTATTTTTAGCACATTCCCGTAAGCCTTTAATCGTCCATTTTTGCCAGGGTCGTACCTCAGTTTTACGCTTGAGATATTTTTTGATACTATATTCCACTCAAGTTTTCCGTCTTTGCTGAAAAATGCAAGACTGTAGTTCCCGCAGTCGTAAAATATCTTTCCAAATGCTGGTGCACGCAGATACTTTGACCTATTGATCATATAACTTATCTGCGTTTTCAAAGGTATACTGCTTTCCGGTTTCCCGTCCACATAAACTCTGTAAACAAATCTCTTTCCGTTCTTTCGTGTGGAGAACCCAAAGAAGCCTTTTCCAAAGAACGCGATGCCGTCTTTTAAGTATGCGTAGTATTCAACTGACTTATCTGCCTGTCCTACATTCTTCACGAAGTAAACGGAGTTTGCTTTTGCAAAGGTCTGGCTCGCAAGCGTCTTCGCAGAAGTGTGAGGCACACTACCCGAAAGGTAAGAAGCACTCAAACCAAGTATCAAAACCAACGACAAAAATATGGTAAATATTTTCTTCATATCGCCTCCTCTATGTAAATTATCTTATATTATAATACATCTCAAAAAAATAGTCCAACTTGTCCAGATTTAAGAATCCAAAATTAACGGCATTTTCGTAAAAGACTTTTTGCTTTTTATGTGTGGCAGGTAGTAAACAAATTTATAAGATCAGGCAAATTAATCCGTATTGTTCTTAAAAATCACTTAAAAATACCTATTTTTTCATAATACACACGCAGTTTGCTCCCTGCAAGGATTGTCGAAATTCTTGTCAGCAGAATAAATTTAAGGAATAATAGAATCACATGCCCATCACTCAAGAAAAATGTAATTACTACTCACTCCACTAACATCGTGTCCATAGGTAAATCCAGAACATTAGGAATTACATAGTACTTTATGCACATTTTGAATTCTTGTACGATCAGTGTTCAAAAACAAACGCTGCGGAGCAATATTTTAATTAACTTATAACTTTCTTACAAAGCGCCTGTCCAGGCTGCTTACGCCAAGGCCGTTACCCTTGCTTACGAACAAACGCCCATCTTTTAGATATGCGCCACCCGTAACGGGGCTTCCGTCAAATGTTAAGAATCCGTCGAGGTCTGCAAAGTCAAAGCCGCCTGCATTAAACACGGAGAATGCAGCAGAGATGAGCAAAGGGCTGGAAAGCATACACCCCAGCATCGCCTTTCGGTTAAATGTGTGCACAAGGTTTACGAGTTTCAGGGATTCCTCGATGCTGCCCTCTTTGGTCATCTTTACATTTATAAAGTCCGCTGCATCTGCCCGTAAAATCGTAAGCGCATCCTTACTGCTTTTCACCGCTTCGTCTGCCATAATGGGAACGGGCGAGCGTTCCTTTACATACCTCAGCACAAGAATGTCGTTTGCACTGACGGGCTGCTCGATAAACGAAATGCGGTAATTCTTCACGGCGTTTGCAAATTTTACTGCTTCTTCCTTTGAATACCCCTGGTTTGCGTCGAGATATATCTTTACAACACTTGAAAGGGCGCGCACTTCCTTTACGCGTTTTTCGTCCTTTTCAAGGTCCAGCCCAACCTTCATTTTCAGTGCTTTGAAGCCTGCATTTATAAGTTTCTCTGCGCTTTCAATCGTGTGCTTTTCGCTGCCTATGCTAATCGTCGCAGAGGTAAAAATCGGTTTTCCTTTTGCGCCAAGCAGGTCAGCAAGCGGAAGGTTTGCGTGCTTTCCCAGTACATCCCAGAGCGCCATACTTACGGCAAGTTTTGCAGAGTGCGGAGCAGAAATTTGCTCCATCTTTTTCAGAATTTCTAACCGCAAAAACGGGTTTTTCCCGAGCAGGAACTCTCTAAACTCCAGCAAAAAAGTAGAAACGCCTTCAATTGTTTCCCCAAGCACATACGGAACGGGCACCGCTTCTCCGTAGCCCGTAATTCCGCTTTTCGTTTTTACTTCTATTATTAAACCCCTGTATGCGTCCCTTTTGCCCGTTGCAATTGCAAATGTTTCCTTCAGGGGCACTTCTGCATAATACACATTAACTGCGTCTATTCTATCTTGCATCGTACACAACCCTTCCTTTTACGATCGTTAACTTCACATTAAAGCCTTCGTCTAAAAGCACGAAGTCCGCATACGCACCGCTTTTTATTACTCCCATACGAGTTTCGCCAACGCTCAGTGCGGGAATTTCCGTTGCAGAGCGGATTGCTTCTTCTCTGGAAAACCCGCCGTAGCGGATCAGGTTGCGCACGCCCCTGTCCATCGTAAGCACGGACCCTGCAAGCGTCCCGTCCTTTAAGCGGGCAGAAATTCCGTCGCTGTAAATTTCAAAGTCGCCTAACATATAGTGCCCCTCTGGCATACCGCCTGCTTCAGTGCAGTCCGTAATAAGCGCGAGGCGTTCCTTTGCAAGGTGCACCATCTTAATCACTTCCTTTGAGGTGTGCACGCCGTCCCCTATAAACTGCAAAAAGAAAGGAAGTGCAAACGCTGCGCCGATGAGCCCCGTGTTTCTGTGGTGGAAGTGCGGCATTGCGTTGAATAGGTGCGTGACGGATGAAGCACCGCTGTAAAACGCTTTTTGCGCAGTTTCAAAGTCCGTTTTCGTGTGTCCAAGGGAAACGAACACACTTCGCTCTGAAAGGTACCTTATCACTTCCATTGCACCTGGAAGCTCGGGGGCAACGGTAAACATCCGTATGTTTCCAGAAGAAGTTAATTCTTCTGCCTTCGAGAGCGAGGGGGCGATAAAGTACTCTGGATTCATCGCCCCGCATACCTCTTTGTTTACAAAGCCGCCCTCTATGTGAAAGCCGAAAGGAGTTGCCCCTTTTGCCTGATTAAGCAGGTGAGTCAAAGAAGAAACTACACGCTTGAGTTCGTCAAAAGGCATTGAAACAAATGTCGGAAGGAAGTTTGCAGTGCCCGTTTTTACAAGGTGCTCAGATATTTTAAAAAGTGCTTCTTTCGTCCCTTCTGAAATGTCTGAGCCTGCAAACCCGTGTATGTGCACATCAACGAACCCCGGTGCAACGAAATAGTTTTTTGCGTTGAGCGCATCGCTGCAAAATCCGTTTTTCACTTCTTTTATAACGCCTTTTTCTGTTTCAATGCAAAATTTGCCTTCTGAAAATGCCGGTGCAAAAATTTGCTCTGCGTTTATCCTCATATCATACTCCCCTCGTTATTTTGTGTAAAAACTGCGGTTTGTCCGGATTTTTCTTTTTCGTTACGGCAATGCCGTATGCAAGAAGCTGCGCAAACACGATGTTTACGAGCGGATAGTAAAGCGTATCCTGATGCGGAATTTCAAAAGACACATCGCCCATTTCGAGTGCACTCTTTTCGTCTGAAACGACGAGTACATCGCCGCCTTTCTCCTTTATCTTTTTAAGCACTTCCACATTGGAGCGGAATGTTTCGTCACCGGGGATAAAAAACACGACGGGTATAAGCGGGGTGAGGCTTGCAAGCGGCCCGTGCAGAAAGTCGATTGCAGAAAAACTCACCGCATTGATCTGAGAGGTTTCCCGCATCTTCAGCGCCGTTTCGTCGGAAGTTGCGTAGTTAAAGCCTCTGCCTATCGATATAAAGTCGTTTGCAAACCTGTATCGCTCTGCAATTTCGTAGATCGCTTTTTCGCGTTTCAAGACGCTTTCCACGCCGCGGATTAGTTTGCCAAAGTCCGCCTTTACGCCGAAGAGCACTGCTAGTTCCGAAAGCACCATAAGCGTTGCGCTGTAAGTTTTCGTTGCAGCAATGCTCCGCTCTTCCCCTGCGTTAAGCAGAAGGGCAAGTTTGCTTCCCCTGTGGAGCGTGCTTCCCTCTGTGTTCGTTATCCCGAGCGTTAGCGCGCCTTCCTTGTTTGCAATGCGCACCACTTTGCAGACATCTTCCGTTTCCCCTGACTGCGATATCCCTATAACGAGCGTGTTTTTCAGGTTTGGATAGCGCCCGTACCAGGTGTACAAAGAAAATGCGGCAAGAGAAACGGGCAAACCCGCTGCGTATTCGATCGCGTACCTTCCAAATGTCGCGGCGTTGTCCGATGTGCCTCTTGAAACGGCCATAACGGAGAGAGGGCTGAACTGTGCAATCTGCTCAAACACTTTTTCCGTGCGTTTCCCGTTTCTGTGTATGCGCTCCAACACCTCTGGAGTTTCAAATATTTCTTTGTGCATAAAGTATTCACTTTGCATAGGTGATAACCCCCAGGACAGTTTCTTTCGATGCGCCTGTTGCTTTTTTCACATTGGAGGGCAGTTTGTAAAGCGTCCTCAGTGCGTAAAGCGCAAATGCAGCGGACTCCTTTGCTTCGGCAGGAATGTTAAATTTATCGGAGAGGTACACGGGAACTTCGATATACTCCTTTATGTTGTCTACGAGCGTTTTGTTAAATACGCCACCACCTGAAAGCACGGCGTAGTCCAATTTCCCGACGAAGCGTTTGTATGCATCAAATATAGTAAAAGCAACGAACTTATTCAGCGTTGCAATAATGTCTTTTTTGCGTGCGTTTTCAAAGCCTTTAAGCGTCTCTTTCAAAAACGCATCTCCAAACTCTGCGCGGCCTGCGCTCTTTGGCGGCCGTTTTTTCAAATACGGCGTTTTTGCAAGTTTGTTAAACAACTCGTCTATCACCTTCCCGGAGTGCGCAATCGCGCCGTTCCTGTCGTAACTTTTCCCGTACAAAAGCCTCGTTGCGCCGTCTAAAACCATATTGCACGGGCCCGTGTCGAACGCAAACACGCTGCCAATGTCCGTTCCGCTGAGCACTGTGACATTCCCTATGCCTCCTAAGTTCTGCACTGCGATGCGCTTATTCTTGCGCGCAAACACAAGAAAGTCGAACATCGGGATGAGCGGCGCACCCTGCCCTGAAAAAGCAATGTCCTTTGCACGGAAGTTGGATACCACGGTAACGCCCGTTTCTGCTGCAACGAACGCAGGCTCCCCTATCTGGAGTGTGTGGCTTAAAGAAAACTGCCCAAAACGCTTTTTATCCGCAGTGTGGAAAACCGTCTGCCCGTGCATTCCGATTACTTTTACATCACTCGGACTTATGGAAAATTCTTTCAAAAACTTTTTTGCAGTTTCTGCGTAGAGTTTCCCGATAAAGAAGTTGAGGAACGAAACTTCCCGCACCCCACCGCTTGCAATCGTGTCTAAAATAAGTTTCTGCACGCGCTTTGTGTAGGGGTAGGTTTTGTATGCGAGTACTTTCAAGTTTTTCCCGCTCACGCCCGTTTCAACGAGTGCTGCCGTTATTCCGTCAAGCGAAGTGCCGCTCATCATCCCGATTGCTTTCATAGAAACTCCCCGTAAATTGCGTTGCTCAGGGTGCGGCGCAAACGGATGTGTTTTTTGTTGTCCCGTCCGTAGTACACTCTGTTGGTAAGTATTACGATTGCGGCATCCGCGTCAAAGTCTATAAAAATTGATGTCCCGGTAAATCCGGAATGCCCTATGGAATTTTGCGAGGCAAAGTCTGGCGCCCCGCTAAAGTCCAAACCAGAAATCCACCCCACCGTCCTTCCTGGCGAGAGGTTTCCCGTGCGCGCAGAACGCATAAGCGAAATTGAGTGCCTTGAAAGTATGCGCCTTCCCGAAAGCGTGCCTTCGCTCAGCAACATTTTCGCAAAGAGCGATGCATCTTTCAGCGAAGAAAATAGCCCTGCATTCGTGCTTACACCGCCGAGCGCGCGCGCGTTTTCGTCGTGCACGAGGCCCTTTATGTTTTCCGTCGCAGCAATGCTTTTTGCAGAACCTTTTAACGGGTTAAACATCGTCTCTCTCATCCCCGCTTCTGCGAAAAACTCTGATGCGATTTGCTCTAATTTTTTTCCAGAAACTTTTTCCATCACTGCGCCGAGCAAAATGTAGTTCATACAGCTGTATTCCACCTTTTCAAACGGTTTCCGCACGATGCCAAATTCCCGTATTTTCCGGACCGCTTCACTCAGCGTAATGCGGGGCACCTTATCGAGGTGCTGCGGCACGCCGACGGGCGGGTTTTTGTAAAGAGGAAGCCATGCCGTTATGCCTGATGTGTGCGTAAGGAGCACTTCGAGCGTAATTTCAGGAGGGAAGTTTTCAAGGTATAGGTTCAGCGGGTCTCTTATGGAGAGCAGTCCTCTTTCTGCAAAGCGCAGAACGATTGGTGTAGTGAACACCACTTTCGTAAGGGAGGCAAGGTCGAAAAGCGTATGTGTGGTAATATTTTTTCCGCCCTCTTCCTCTTTTCCTTCGGCAATCTCAAATACCGTGCCGTCTTTTTTAACGAGCGAAACGGCAACTGCAGTTGCAACTTTTTCTTTTATCGCACTCTGGACGAGCGCTTTTATTCCTTTTATTCTGTCCATAAAATCTCCTCTGAAACGGGCAAACGCCCTTTTGCCTCTGCTTTTCCCTGAATAACGCGCAGCGCAAAACGGATAACTTCCTTTAACGGGGAGAGCGTAAGGACGATGCAGTCAGCAAAGCCAAACAAAGGAATGTCCGCAGGGTCGCCTGCAACTATCACGCAGACGCGTTTGCCGTTTTCCTTCATCTGTTTTGCAAGGGCAACCTGCCCCCTGTGCCTGAACGCGTTGTAAGAAACAAACACGGCACTTTTTTGAGGGAATGCGGCGAGGCGCTGAATATCCGTACCTTTTACATCAAGCGGGTAGTCGCCCTGCTGAGCTTCCGTTTCCTCAACCTGCACTTCCTGCACGATTTGCGGGAAGAGGAAGCGAAACTCCCTTTCTTTTAGCGGGATAAAACCGCTGTTTTTAAAAACTGAAACGAACTTTTCCGTAACTTCCTTTTCGGCACTTTCTGCTTTGCGTATTTTTTCTTTTGCTTTTTCTATGCGGGCAATTTTATCAGAAAGGTCCACGCCGCTTTTGTTAAGGCTGCTCTTTTCCACAGACTGAAGCATCGCCTTTTGAATCTCAAGTGTGTGCGAAACGATGAGCAGGTCGTTCCCAGCGCTCAAAGCCTTTAATGCAATTTCCTCTTTCGGGAAAATCATCGCACCGCCCATTTCCAGGCAGTCCGTAATAATTGGCCCGTTGAAAGAAACGGCTCCCCTTAAAAACTGCAGGGCGTCTTTTGAAAAAGTGACGGGCAGTTTTTCGTCCAGAAACGGCACTATAATGTGGGCGCTCATTACGAAGTCCGCACTTTTTGCAGTGTGCTTAAAAGGCAAAACTGCTTTCTCGAGCGCACCCTTAGAACCTTCAAAAACTGGCAGCCCTTTATGAGGGTCTTTTGCCGCTGCGCCGTATCCTATAAAGTGTTTCACTGCGGACAATACGCCCGCTTCGTGCAAACCGGAAATTGCTGCATCGCTGAAGCGCGCAACCGAAAGCGGGTCGCTTCCAAAACTCCTTATTCCGATTGAATTGCCTTTTTTGAGGTATACATCTACAACAGGCGCAAGGTTCAGGTTTACGCCGTTTTCCCTTAGCACATCTCCGATTTTTCTGTATAGATCCTTTATGTAATTTTCATCTCCGCTCATTGCGGCGTTCATATTCCCAAAGAAAAACGCATCCGTCTGCGGAAACCTGCGGACGATCCCCCCTTCCTGGTCCACTGCAATAAGGGGATCCTCAAACTCGTTTTTCAGGATTTCGACATTTTCCTTTATGCGTGCAATGTTTTTCCTGAACAGGATAAAACTGTTTACTCCAGAAGACTTGAAAAATTCCAGGCGCTCTTTTGAAATAACTTCTTCAGTAAAGCCGAACATAAAAACTTTTCCCGCTTCACTCATACAGTTCCCTCGTTTTTTCTACTTCGTTTTTAAAAAAAACAGTAAAGTCGCTTATGTTTCTTGGCACCGCTTCGTTAATGAGCGGCACGCTAAACTCTTTCAAAAAAGCAGAAATTTCTGAAAGGGGTAAAACGCCTTCGTGAAGCGGAAGGTGCAGGTCCTTTCCGTCCGTCGTGTCGCTGATGTGGATTTTTGCAATTTTTTCTTTGAAGCGGTCCTTTAGGGAGAAAAGATTTTTAAGATTTCCCTCGTTTGCAAATATGTGTGCAATGTCCAGACACACGAAAAGGTCGTCAAAGCGCATTACGAAGTCAAAAAATGCGTTTATGTCGGGAAAGTAAGAAGAGGGCGTGACATTTTCGAGAAGAATCGTCCCTTTACTGGACAAACGATGCAAGAGTTTTTCCATTCTGCCAAAAGAAACACTTTTCCAATCGTCAAATCCCGTAATGCTCCGTCCCTCGTGCACCACGATAGAAAGGTGAAACTTAAAGAGTTTTTCCACTTCGCTCTCTGTAAAGGAAAGTGCAGAATCGTTTAGCGCCGCAATGTTTGTGTAGTGGTGAGACGCGTGGAGCGATTTTTCAAAATTGCCTTCTATGGGGCCTTTTTCGTTAAACTCCATAACGAATTCCACCTCGTCAGGTGCAATGTCCCGCACGATACTTACACTTTTGTGGTGTAGCAGAATGCCGATCGTGGAAATTCCTACCCTTTTGTTCATCTATCACGCATCTCACATAAACATTTTCGGGTCCATTGCGTCGCGCAGGCCGTCTCCGAGAAAGTTAAAGAGAAGCGTAACGAGTAGAATGGAGAGCCCCGGCCACCACACGAGCCACTGAGAAGTCCAAATGTAGGTTTGAGCGCCGAGCAGCATATTGCCCCAGCTTGGCGTGGGCGGCTGAACACCCAGCCCGAAGAAGGAAAGCGTTGCCTCTGCGATGATCACCCTTCCTATCCTCAAAGTTGCCCACACGATACTTACCGCCATCGTGTTTGGCAGGAGGTGTTTCCACACGACCGTCCTATCTCGCATTCCGATTGCCTTCGTCGCCTCGACATACTCCTCTTCCCTTATGGAGAGCGTTTCTCCACGAATCAGCCTTGCAATGCCCACCCATCCAAAGGCAGACATAATTACGATAAGTTTTACGACGCTGTTTGGTATAAAACGCATCTTTGCTGCAACGATAAGCAGCGGAAGTTCGGGAATCGTCATCATCATTTCGTCTACGCGCATCAGGAAGTTATCCCAGAAGCCGCGTTTGTAGCCTGCCCAGATACCCATCAAGATTCCGAGCAAACCGCTGAAGAATGTCACTGCAAACCCAACGAGCAGAGAAATACGCCCGCCGTAAAGAAGCCGTGCAAATTCGTCTCTGCCGTTGTCGTCTGTGCCCATTAAGTGGTGGATGGAAGGCGGCTGAAGCGCCTGCGCAAGGTCCACCTTGTCCGGGTCAATGTGCATAAACATCGGAACGAACACCACGATAAGGATAATTGCAATAAGTATAAATAAACTTACCATTGCGAGTTTGTGCCTGCGAAGTCTTCTAAAAACTTTTCCCCAGTAAGAAAACGATTCCTGGTTCTCTAAAGCTGCATCTTTATCTTTTTTTGAAATAGTCGTATCTTTTACCATATTTAACCTCACGAATACTTAATTCTCGGGTCTATGTAGGCATACATTACGTCTGCAATAACTAAACTCAACAAAAGTATAAACGAGTACATAATGATACCACCCATTGCAACCATGTAGTCGTTGTTCATAACGGCCTGAATGAGTAAACGACCCATTCCAGGAATGGAAAAGACCTGTTCGACTACTGCAGAGCCGCCTAAAAGTCCCGGCAGAGAAAGGAAAAACAGCGTGATAATGGGGTTTAAAGAATTCCTGAATACATGTTTTTTCAGGACATCTTTTTCTTTAAGCCCCTTTGCACGGGCAGTGCGCACATAATCCTTTCTCAGCATCTCTAAGACGGACGAGCGAGTGTAGCGTGCCCACACGGCAATGCTACCCAGACTGATCACGATGATCGGCATTATGAGGTATTTTGCCCTGTCCAGTATCCGCGCAAGGAGCGGAGCTGTGTCCATTCCCGGCGTCATTATCCCACCCGGTGGTAGAAGGTGCAGTTTTACAGAAAAAAGAATCATCAGCATAAGGCCGAACCAGAAGTGTGGCATCGCAATGCCGAAGTATGAAATTCCGGTAAAGAAGTGGTCAAAAAAAGAATACTGCTTTACCGCAGACTTAAACCCGATCCAGATGCCGACGAAAAGGGAAATTGTGAATGTAAAAATGTTAATTGAAAGCGTAATTGGGAGCGCGCGGCCAATCATCTTCAATACGGGTTCGCCCGTTACCGCCGACAAACCGAAGTTCCCCCTAAGTAGAGAAAAAAACCAGTAGAAGTACCTCAGCACGACGGGTTTGTCGAAACCGTACATGTGCTTTAGCGCTGCAATGTCAGCAGGACTTATAAACGGGTTTGTCTGTAGTTCAGCAAACGGATCTCCGAGCAAACTGAACAGAAAAAACGCAATAATCGTTATACCGATAAACTCAGGAATAATTATTAAAAGCCTTCTCAGTATGTAGTTTCTCATCTTTCCTCCAAAACAGGGGAGGGGAATTCCCCTCCCTCTTCAGTTTCTACTTCTTTTCAAAGTACCAGTAGGAAGCGTTCCAGGCGTATCTGTTTACTCCGCCCTTCGTGCCTACATAGTTCACGAGGTTTGCTTTCTTTGCAGTAATCCTGATTCTCTCAAGCCACGGAATTTCAGGGATTTCGTCTGCAAAGATCTGCTGGAATCTCCAGTAGTGTTTCCTTCTTTCTGCACGGCTCAAAGAAGCGTTTGCAAGGATCGTTTCTTTCGTTGCTTCTTCGTTTCTCCACCTGCTCCAGTTCAGTCCTTTCCAACCGTTTTCTGCCGTGGGGATCTGGTCGATTCTGTAGGAAAGCAGAGTGCCAGGGAACAACGGGTCTTCGATCCATCCTGCACGGTACAGGTCAACCTGTCCGCGTGGAACGATCCTCGTGTAGTATGTAACGAGCGGATACGCTTTGATTATTGCTTTAATACCGATCTGCTTCAAATTTGCCTGCACGAATGTGACGATCTTCATTGAAGAGCTGCCCGTCGTGGAGCCAAGCGTCACGATGAACTTCTTCCCTTCTTTGTTTACGAGTATTCCGTCAGGGCCCATTGTCCAGCCTGCTTCTTTAAGAAGCTGCCTTGCTTTGTCGGGCTGATATGTGTAAACTTTCATCTTTGGGTAGAATGCCCAGCTGCTCTTCATAATCGGGCCTCTGCAGAGCCCTGCTTTTCCGTCGTAAACTTCTTTGGAGTATTCTTCTCTGTTGATTGCGTATGCAATTGCCTGCCTCACGCGTTTGTCTGCAAGGAACGGATTGCTGCAGTTTACTCCGATGTATGTCATACCTTTTTCTGTTTCCTGCCAGGTAACGACGAAGTTCTTGTTCTTTGAGAGGACTTTTGCCTGTTCAGGGTTCAGGTCGCCTACATCTACCGTTCCTGCAATGAGGTTTGCAAGACGCGTGTTTGCGTCAGGAATGTACTTCACGACGACGCTCTTAATGAGCGGTTTGCCCCACGGGTAGTAAGGATTTGCAACGAGCCTTACATAGGAGCCCCTTACCCACTTGTCCACCATGTACGGACCGTCTGTTACCGGCTTTTCGTTGAAGCTGCAGCTGTTCAAAGCAGCAGGGTCTTTATCGTAAATAGGTTTTAAAATGTGCGCCGGGAGAAGCCCTCTTCCAAGGACGAACTTCGGGTCAATTTTCTTGTAGTAGTAAACGATCGTGTACTTATCCGGAGTTTCAACTTTGGCAATAACGGTTGACGCAGTTCTGTTAACGACTCTCACCTTCGGGTCTGCAAGCATCTTTTCGGTAAATACGGCGTCTGCAGATGTAACGGGCGTTCCGTCAGACCACTTGAGCCCTTTTCTAAGGTGCACGGTTACCTTTAATCTCTTCTCTCCGTTAATCGTGTAAACTTCAGCAGTACCGTTGTCAACGGACGGAACTTCAGTAATTGCATACGGGAACACTTCTTCTTTGTTGTTTAAACCCACCATTGGCGCGTTGGTAAATGTCAGGATGTCAACAGATGCGCCGACCGTTGCAAGCGGCTGGAACAGTGTATCCGGTTCTGCGCCAGATGCAAGGTTAATAACTGCTGATTCAGTAGGAGGAACGAGTATCATGTAGATCGCTTTTGCAACTTCTGCTCTCGTTGCAGTATCCATAGGAGCAGCCATTCTGCCCGTTCTGTAGTTAAGTAGCTGGTAGTGGTTGTTGTATGCAAGCGTCATTGCGCCAACTGCATAGCTCGGAATCTTGTTTTCGTCGTTTGCAAAGCACACGGGTTCAGTAATTTTTGCTGCTTCTGCCTGTTTTCCTAAGACTCTGATTAAAAGAACTGCAAGGTCGCACCTTCTAATTCCAAGCGTCGGGCCAAACTTTCCTCCACCAATACCCTTAATGTAGCCTGCTTTTGCTGCTGCTTCTACATAAGGATAAGACCACCTTGACGGGCTCACATCGCTGAATGTTGGAGTAGCAGGTTTAACGAGAGGTAACTTCTTTGCTACCACCACGAGTTTTGCAAACTGTTCCCTCGTAACGCCCTGTTCTGGTTTGAATGTGCCATCCGGGAATCCGTTGATAATACCTTTTGCTGCAAGGTAATTGATCTGTTTTGCTGCCCAATAATTGGACGGCACGTCTTTAAAACCGTTTCCTGCGTATGCAACTGGCTTTACTGCAAACAGCATAACCAGAAGCATAGCGGCAAGTACTACTGAGAGTACTCTTGTTTTTGCTTTCATAGTAACCTCCTTTGATTTTTTAGTATATAAAATATTTTGAAGCATCGTTTAAAAACGCCTTTCCTTTTTTGCGTTCTTCCTCGTAAAATTTCTCGACTCCCTCGCTTCTTATTCTTGATAAAATTTTTTCATTATACAGCAGTTCAATAAAATTTCCACTTCCTCGTGTATTAGCAAGTGTAATAAGTGGCGCACTTACTCTTGCAAAGAAGTCCACGAGGTAAAAAGCGAGTTTCGTAAAAGGAAACCTCCTTACATCGCCCACAAAAAGTTCCACACCGTAACAGCGCTCCCCTTTAAAGAAGTTATCAGTCGGTATGAAAACGGCAGGTTTAACGAGCAGTCCGTCGAGACGGAGAGACTTAACGAATGTGTAGAGTTCCGTTTCTCCAAGGTACGGCGCACCTATTAACCTGAACGGTTTTTGCGTTCCCCTGCCTATTGAAACTTTAAAACCTTCGAGTAGCACGAGTGCAGGATACAGGTAAATGGATTGCTCAGTGCTCAGGTTGGGCGAGGGTGAGGAAAACGGCAAACCTGTGTCTTCGTAGTACAGATTCCGTGAGTAATTGCTCATCTTTACTACTTCCACTTCCGTGTTTAACCTGTCACCGTAGTAAAGCGCAAGTTCTCCTATCGTAAACGGATAGACGAACGGCAAAAACGGTGCAAGCACATCCACTTCACTTTCAGCAGAAACTGAGCCAAAACTGTTACTTCCTGAAAGAGGGTTCGGCCTGTCCAGTACGATCACTTTATAACTGTTTTTCACGGATTCTTTTATTAAGCGGAACAGGTTGCTCAAGTAGGTAAATGTCCGCACGCCTGCATCCTGGATGTCTACATACAGCAGTGAAATTTTAGATAGTTCTTCCACATCTGCTTTTCTGTACACGGTAACTACCGGAACACTTAAAAAGGCATCCCTGTAGTCGTAGTACTTTTCACCGGGCTGGTATTCTTCGTAGTAACCGTGTTCGCCAGTAAAAATAACATCAGGCTTTATGATGTCCACGCTCCTATCCCACTGGGAAGTCACCCCTGAGATGTTCGTGTAGATTCCTATTGTACCTTCTCTCTTTACTTCTTTTAAGTTGTCTATTCCAAATTTAACTTTCATATGCCTCCACGAAGTTAAACTCTTTTTCTTTTAATAGTCTAAACGCTTCTTCCGCTGATAGATTTTTCTTTATCATAAGGCAGGCAACCCGCGCATCCTTCGTTTCCACAACGAGCGCCTCTGCCCTGCCAATTGGCACACCCGTTATTTTAGAAACGATTTCAGCCGCTCTTTTTACGAGTTTTTTGTTCGTCGGGACGACCGCAACCATTAAGTTATCGTAGGTCCTCCCGAGCTTCACCATTGAGATCGTAGAAACGATGTTAAGTATGAGTTTTTCTGCCGTTCCTGCGTTGAGGCGCGTGGAACCTTTTATAAACTCTTCGCCTGTCTCTGCTACGGCAATCGTGTCAACGAATGCGTAATTTACCTTTCTGCAGGCAACGAGTGCAGTTTTTGCGCCGATTTTATTTGCGTACTTCAGTGCGCCCAGTACATAAGGCGTTTTCCCGCTTGCAGATACGCCAATTGCAATGTCGGAAGCAGTAAATCCTGCCTTTTTCAAGTCGGCTTCGCCCATGTCAGAGAAGTCCTCCACCTGCTCTTTTGCCTTTATAAGCGCGTCTTTTCCACCCGCAATAATTCCGTTAAACAGAGCTTCTTCGTGGAATGTCGGGAAGATTTCGGATGCATCGAGCACGCCTATCCTTCCGCTCGTTCCTGCACCTATGTAGAACACCTTTCCTCTGCCCTTTATCGTGTTTATCACCGCTTCGGTGAGCGCTAAAACTTCTGGCAGTGCGCTTTCTACCGCATCAAATGCACTTTTCCCGTGCTGAAACATTAAGTACACGAGTTTTTTCGTGTCAAAGTGGTTAATGAGTTTTTTCAATTGTTTCCTCCGCTATTTTTCTTTCTGCTAACTTTATCAGTGCTTCTCCAAAACTCGTTTTTTGAGGAACGAACTCAGTATTTTTTAAAAGATCGTTCAAGTGTCTTTCGAACGCATCTTTGAAAAAGTGCGAGTGCTGGAACATTCCGCCAAAGAGCCCCACTTTCACAGGCATTTCTTCGCGTATTCCTGCTGCCTTTACCGCCGTATAAACGCTGCGCGAAAGCAGTTTTGCGCCTTCTTCGAGGATCTGTTTTGCACTTTCCGTTTTAATAACCGTTTTTCCGAAGTCTGCAATAAGCTTTGACGGCAAAGAGGCAGTGTAAATCTTTTGCAGCACTTCTGCGAAGTCACTCTCTTTGAAAAAGTCTGCTACCGCTTCTGAAAACTCCGTCTTTTTTCCTGTTTGCAGATCGGAAAGTCCGCGCCTGAGGAACTCTTTTCCAAACCAGAAACCGCTGCCTTCGTCGCCCAGAAGGTATCCAAGCCCTCCGAAGTGCACCGCCTTCCCGTTAAACTTCGCAAGGATGTTTGAGCCCGTTCCTGCAATTACGAGGACGCCGTCCTCATCTTCAAAGAATGCGTAGTGCACTGCATCAATGTCAGAAAAAACTTCGACGAAGCGTGCGACTTTGCTTAACCCGTCTTTCACGAGTTTTTTCACGGTTTCCGAACTGCCGCCCGAAACTGCACAGCCCAGAATGTCCACTTTTTTTGCGCTGAGTTTTTCTTTTACGAAGTCCAGCACGATTTTATTTACGAGTGGGTTTCCGCTGACTTTATATTCGTCCGTTGAAAGGGTACCACTTGTTTCGTAAAAGATCCTTACCGTGCTTCCGCCGAGGTCTATTCCTGCATTCATTTTACGCTCACACACGCCTCAAGTTTAGTGTAATTCTGTAAATGTCTGCCCTGTAAACTGCGTGGACGAACTCAATCAGTTCTCCGCTTTTTATAAAAGTCCTTCTCTCAATTCTGAAAATTGGCTGGCTTTTCGATATTTGGAGGAGTTCTGCTTCTTCTTTCGTGGGAAGCGCAGCTTCTATCGTTTCAGTTGCGTAGTACGGCACCAGGCCAAACTTCCTTTTCAGGGTTTCGTATAAGGAGCTTTTGTCTGTGAAATTTTCGAAAAGGTTAGGAAATTTATCAAACGGAAGGTAAGCATCTTCTATTGCAATGGGTTTTTCCCCCGTAAAACGGAGCCGCTTTAGTCTATAAACCGTGTCTGTTTTAAGCGCTTCCTGCACGCATTCTGGTGGTTTTAAAACGGTTTTCTCAAGAATTTTCGAAGACGGGCGCGCGCTTTTACGCTTCATTTCTTCAGTAAAGCCGAAGAGCCGCTCTGACGGATGGTTGAACATTTTTTGCGAAACAAATGTGCCTTTGCCGTGTTCGATGTACAGGACACCTTCTTCTATGAGGTCACTGATTGCTTTCCTTATCGTGTTTCTACTGACATCGAACATTTTACAGAGTTCAGCTTCTGATGGAATTTTCTCTCCGTTTTTTAGCGCTCCTTTTTCAATACTTTTCTTTATCAGGTTCTCTACCTGAAAGTACAACGGTACTGCACTGTCCTTATCTACCGATACATCACTAAGTAATGACATACCAACCTCCCTATGTTTGGAGTATAATACGAATATTTTCTCTGTCAAGTAAAAGTCGTCTTCGTTTTGCGGGATGTTACTTCCACGCGCTTGCTTTGCCTCAATTTCTTTATTCAAACTTCACACCTTTTACAGGGAATTTCTCACGCCGTTTCGCAGTTTGTCCGCTCGTTTTCCGTTGTTTCTTAAAAGTGCACAATCAATATAATAGATAAAATGGACATAACGGATAAAAAAGTCTGGCTTAAAACGATTAAAAGTGCGGATAAAGTGCTCTTTTCAAAAGATAGGATAGAGCAATTTAACGGCACGGTAAACAAAAATATCTTTGCTACTTCAAAAGAAAACATCCCTGACTTTGACATGCTTATCTCTTCTTTAAGAACGCTTACTGCTCGCTATAAAAAGGTGGACATTTCAAGTGTGGAATCCGAAATAAGAAACGCCTCTTATGCAGACGAGTTTGCACTTACGATAAACCGCACGGCGATGCGTGCCCTCCCAATAAAAAACTTTCTTTTTTCTGGGGAAGAAAGGGACATTGACAGAATGCAGGAAACGGGCCTTGAAATCGGCGAGGCACTTCGTATCCTGCTGAAAGGAAAGCGCTGGGCATATACAGAGTCGCCCTTTTACGGTGGTTGGGTAAAACTCGCTGACATTGCAATTGGAGATAAGGAAACAGTTAAGCAATTTGCAGGTGCAAAGGAATTTTTCGTCGTAACTGGCAACTATGTTTACACGATCCCATCGATTAACAAAAAGATCTCTATGCGTATGTTCGGTATGGGCGCAAAACTCGTAAAAGCAGAGGGCAGAATTGCAGTTTCAGGGGAAGTGCAAACTGTGCAGCGTGTAGTAAAACTGCCCGTTAAAAAGCACGGGAAACTTGCCTTTGAAAGTGCACTTGTTTCGCACAACGCAGATGTTTCTGACGGATACCTTGCACCCACGCGGAGAAACATTTTAGAAGAGGCGCTAAAACTCGTGGGGGAGCGGTACGGATGGGGCGACAGCTTCGGCGCAAGGGACTGCTCGAGCACGATAAGGAGTATTTACGAAACGATGGGCATTCTCCTTCCAAGGGACGCAAAAGAACAGGAGAAAATCATGCTCGGAAAAAGGTTTGACTTTTCTCAAATGAGCCTTAAAGAAAAACTCAAAGCGCTGGATAAGTTTCAGCTTGGAGACCTGCTGTTTATGAAAGGGCATGTGATGATGTACTTTGGTAAGGTAAATGGGACGCACTACATATTTCACAACTTCCACAGGACTTACGCAAACGGCAGGAGTATTCCCGTAAATTCTGCACTTATCACGCCGATAAGCGTACCGTTTTCAGCTGAAAAAACGGCACGCTCAGAAATCAGGACGGGGATCGTAATGGAGGAGTAATTTTACTTCTACGGCAAATTCTTAAAGTTTGCACCCGCAAAACGCACAGCGGCATTCCGCAGGTGCACTTGAAGTTCAAACAAGAAACGCTTTTGCAGTTTTAGTTTTCTACTCAGGCTTAACTAAAAGCAGCGTCCAGAAACCTTTTAGCCTTTCTGCTTTTCCGGGGTAGTCAAATTTCGGGATAGGGAAGAAGAGGTCGTATTCGTACTTCGGCACGAGGAAAGTGCCAGAGTGGTAGAAGTCGTTACTTACGATAGGCCCGGTGCTTATCGCTCTGCCTTCCTTATAACTGTAAAAGTAGTGCGCTTCTGTGCCTTTCCCCGTTATGTAGTATGCAAAGCCTTCGTTAGCCGCAAGCGCAACGCCTACATATTCGTCGGATTCTGTAAACTTTTTAATGTGGACGAAGCAGCGCAGAGTTTTCTTTTTTGTATCCAGAATCCAGATGTCGTAAGAACCGTCTTCCGGGTAAGCAATCAGCGCAACCTTTCCGTTTACTGCATCTGCGATACTGAAGTTAAACTCTTCTGGAACGAGCACCGTTTCTGAGTGGCTGCTGAGGTTTACCTCTACCACTTCGCCTGGGCCTTTACCGTCGGGTTTCTTTTTATTTGTGTACACCACGCCGTCGTACTCGGATGCGCCGTAGTATTGATGTGTGCTGCTCGAAACAACGGGCAAAAGCGTCCTGCTTTTCAGGTCGTACACTGATATGCCACTTTCCGTATTGCCGTTTTTCTCTCTGGTGTACCACAAACAGAGTTCGTCGGGGTCGTCAGGGAAGAAACGAGAAGCAGGCTCCTCAGCACCGTAGTCTGTATAGGAGAGTACTTTGAAGGTGTTTCCTGTGCGTATGTCGTACGCCCAGAGCGTCCAGTCAGTACAGGCAGAGCTGGAAGAAGCATTCCACACGACGAAGTCTTTCGACACTTTTCCTTCCTGGTTTTGAGGCATAGGCCCGCTTCTGGGTGCTTTGTCCAGAGTAGCAACGAGGGTATAGTCAGAAGGTGTTAACTCTTTTGGAAGTTTGCCGTTTGCATTTTTCCGCTCGTAGAGTTTCAGCACACCTACTTTGCCGTCCACATCCTGCTGGAGTATGTAGTTTTTCGTAAAGCAGTAAGGCCCAGAAGTATACCACTTGAGTGAGCCAATAATCCAATTGTTCGGGATGTTCCTCTCCACGGGAAAGGTGTACGGCTTTTTAGGCTGGGGCATATTGGCAAAGGTTACGGCAGGTGCATACTCCACCGTGATGCCTTTTTTTGCGAAGTACTCCGAAAGGCTTTTTACATAAGCGGGCGCACTCTGCGTGCTTTTGCCGTTCTGCATGCTTTTACCGCTGGGCTGAGAAACATTGCACCCTGCTGAAAGGACGAGTGCAAGCAAGAGCAGCACAACCGTTAAAAGTTTGTACTTTTCTTTTGTAATTTTTAAATACGCGTTTTTCACTTTTTGCCTCCTTGCGTTATGCGTAAATTTTTAATTATCCGCTGTGAGCCCTGAGAATTGCGCCGTCAAAGATAAAAAGCAGCAGCACCGTAAAAACTACTACATCAGTTATCCCCGAAATTCTCACCTGAAATGCAAGCGAGTTGTTGTCTCCTATGCTTACGGCGTACCTGTTCCAACCTCTGAGCAGCAAAATATAAGTTAGGGATAAAAGCGCTGGAATCAGAGAAATCAGCAGAGAATAAGCAAAGTGCCGTGCGGAGAAAACGGCGCTTTTCAGAAACCCGCTCAAAAATTTTTCTTTTGTAACAAAGTAAGGTGAATACATAAACAGTACAAAAAACAAAAACACAGCAATGTCTACAAAGTCTTCCACATAAAACAGGAAAGCGGGCATAGGGCCTGTGCCCTTCATCACTCTGATAAAGAAGTCGTTTGCCGCTGTTAATGTAAGCGTAGCTATAAACACCAGCAGGACGACGGCAAAGAATGGCTTGCCCTTTGCTTTCGTAATCCTGTTTGCCTCACTTCCTGCTATAAAGAGCGGCACATCCGTCAGCGTAAAAAGGAGAAAAGAAAATAACTCCGTCCGCCTGAAAGAAGTTTGTTTTCCAAACAGCATAAACGGCAAAAGTAAAATGATAAAAACGGCATAAGGCGCAAGCGTATTATTTTTTCTTAGCGCATCAAAAGCAGCAAGCGCAAGTAGGGTAATAACGGCCAATGCGATTGAACTTTTTATGCCGTAGTAAATCCCGATAGGAATAAACGAGATGCAAGAAATAGCAACGGCGATTAAAAGTTTAGCTACTGCATCAATACTAAAAACTCCTTTCAAAAGCGCAAGCAGAATTGAGTTTCCAGAGTTTTCGTCCACTACCAACCTCGTGCTCTTTCTCAATTAAGGAAACGCAATCCTCTGCGGGGTGCTATGCAATAAGTTGTTTAAAAAGTCCTGTACTAATGCTCCTCGTGCATAAAAAACATCCATACCCGTGCCTTTAACGGTTACTTCCTGCACATCGTACAGATAAATCGTGTTATCTGCTACGGTAGGATGCCCTTCAAAGAGTGTTGCAAGGCCTACATTGTTGATATTGAGGGACTTTTTGCGCACCGTAATTGGAGGTGCAACGCTTGCTTCAACTTCAGCCTTTGCAAATAAACCGGTCGGCATAACGAGCGCGCCGCAGTAGTAATTACCTCCTGCTTTACCTGTGCCTTTGTAAGGAATCTCAGTAAACACGAATTTTACTTTTTGCGCCTTTCCTTTTGTCTGAATAATACTTGAATAGCATACCACGCTCCCGTTGGCAAACCTCAATGGTTTTATCGTTACCTCGCTCCTTCCTTTTGATGCACTTTGCAGTATTTTCTCTGCAACGCTCTTTGCCAGTTCCTCCTCGTTAACGGTGCCGTTTGTGTGTAAAACGAGTTCTATCGCACTTCCGCTAAATGCTTTCCCAATTGAATAAACTTTTATAATTCTGTTTTCGAGTAACTGCTTTGCAAGAGCTTCGTCCTTTGCCTGTTCAGACGAAAAGTATGCGTTCCCACTATTGCCTGACGGAAGCACGGTAACTGCAGGATTTTCTGCAACAAAGCTCCAGAAAACCCAGAAAGCAATTACAGCGATGATAATAAAAATCACCGTAAAGAAAATCACCTTTGACTTTTTGCTCCACTTCTTAAAGTGCTTTGCAGTAAAAGAAAGAAATGCAAGGTACTTAAATTCGTCCATTCTCTGGTCAGAACCTGGTATTGGATACATACTTACCTCCTTTCAACTTTACTTTATTTTTCAATTTTGCCGTAGCCCAAATTTATCGATGTAGTTTTTACCTACACAAAAGTCACAGCGGAAACAGAAGCGAAGTCAATATAACGGCAAGGTCAAGCACGAGTGGTGTAGTTGCGAGTAGTGTAGTTTTTACTTTTTCGTTATTTTTGTTAATCAGGAACAGTACCACTTTTATCAGGAATACGCCGAGATATAGAAGTGCGGATACCTTTAAAACGGAAGATGCAGTGTACACAAAGGGCTGGTTCAACTTTGTAACCCTTAAGAAGTGGCCGAACAGAAAGTACAGAATAATTGAAACCATAACAGAAACGCACAAACCTGCAAGAATCCAGTCAATCTTTAGTTTTTCTATACTTTTTTCCATTTTCGCCTCCACTATTTGTACTTACATCCTAACATATTCTTAAATTAAGTCCAGCAAAAATTTGTCAAAAATTTTTCTCTACTATACAATAGACGGAAAACTCGACAAAAAGTTCCGCGATTTTGGAAGAATTTTGCAAGATTTTTTAAAAAAGTTTACAAAAGGGTGTAACACAGATAAAGAAACTTATTTATAGCAGGGTTTTTCCCGTGTAAAAAACTTCCCAGTGAATTGCGTTCTGGATCGCAAAAAGTTCTCGTAAAGAAAGACTTAATGCGGAGCATTTAAGGCAGAGATTCTGCGCTGTGCTCAGAGTGACTTGCATAGTGAGGATCGTGTAGATAGAGATGCTCCTACAAAATGTATTGAACGGCCTTATTTTTAATTATTTTAAGGGATGTAAAAATTGCAATAAAGCCTGTATTTATAAGGTATTATTAAATATAGTTTAATGATTGTGGAAAGGTCCTGGAGCTACTTGCAGGGCTTATTTTATTTATAGATATCACCTCTACTACCAATTTTTACGATAAGGATTAAAAGTTTTTCCTGTTCGAAAAGGTATATTATTCTTATACTTCCTACTCTTATCCTGCGTAACTCTTTAAGTTCTCCCGAAAGGGGTTTTCCTGCAAGAGGATTCTCTACGAGCGATTCTACTGCTTTAATAGTATTCATAATATTCTTTCTAATATTTTTTGGTATGATTTAGCGGTTTTGACGGCACTCTTTTTCCACTCAATCTGATAAGATTTCTTTCTTTGCTTCTTCATGGCTGATTACGGCATCTCTTTTATCAACGAGAATTCTTTTTGCTTCTTCGATGTCGTAAAGTTCCTCCAGATAGTTTTCAAGAACTTCTCTAATTACCCAGTTCTTCGAACGCTTCAACTTTTTGGATACTGTTTCTATTTCTTTAATTAATTTTTCATCGAACCTTACTGTTAGCACTTTGCTTCCCATTAAAACCACCTCCATTTGTATTATATTATAATACAAAGTAATCTAAATGGAAAATATAACTTCATTGTTTGATTTTCGGATGTTATTTCCGCTAAACTTTATATAACTCCGAGTTTTTTGCCTGCCTTTTCGAAGATTTCCAGCGCGCGGTCGATTTGCTCTTCCGTGTGGGTTGCAATGTAACTCGTCCTGAGCAGCGACTCCGTCGGTGGCACGGCAGGCGGCAGCACGGGGTTGCAGTAAACACCGTTATCAAACAGCTCTTTCCACATCAGAACGGTTTTCATCCTGTCGCGTATGTAAACGGGGATAATCGGCGTGTTGCTCGTGCCCACATCAAAACCTAACTGCTTCAGCCCGTTCCTCATTCTGTCTGCGATTTTCCAGAGGTGCTCTATGCGTTCGGGCTCGCTTTTTATAACTTCCAGAGCGGCAATTGCAGCACCCGTGTTTGCTGGTGACATACTTGCGCTGAAAATAAACGAGCGCGCAGTATGCTTTACATAAAAGATTACATCTTCGTTGCCAGCGATAAATCCGCCCAGACTTGCAAACGACTTGCTGAATGTGCCCATAATGATGTCCGTCTCTTTGTCCATGTGGAAGTAGTTAGAAGTGCCGCGTCCATTTTCCCCGAGCACGCCAATTGAGTGCGCATCGTCCACCATAACGCGCACGCCAAATTCCTTTGCGATTTTCATAATTTCAGGTAGAGGCGCAATGTCGCCCGCCATTGAGTAAACGCCGTCGATTATTAGGAGCTTGCCCGCATCTTTTGGTGCACTTTCCAGCACGCGGCGGAGGTCTGCCATATCGTTGTGCTTGAAGCGGAGCATTCGTCCGTAGGACATCCGCACTCCGTCAATGATTGATGCGTGGTCTTCTCTGTCTGTTATTGCGATGTCGTTTCGCCCTATCAATGAGGAAATCGTCCCGACATTTGCCTGATATCCTGTGGAGAAAACGATGCACGCCTCTCTGTGGAGGAATTCTGCAAGTTTGTCCTCTAATTCTCTGTGGATTTTCAGAGTGCCGTTCATAAAACGCGAACCGGTTGAACTCGTGCCGTATTTTTTAACTGCTTCTATTGCAGCTTCTTTTACCTTTGGGTGGGTGGTGAGCCCTAAATAGTTGTTAGAGCCCAGCATAATGAGCTTTCGCCCGTTTATTTTTACTTCCGTCCCTTCCGTCTCTTCAAGCGGCAGGAAAAATGGGTATATGCCTGCTTTTATTGCTTCGCGCGCTTCCACTACAAGGCGCGCCTTGCTTAAATCTCTAAATTTATCGAAAATATCCATACACACCTCTTTTCACTAAATCTTTCACATTTTACTATTTTACAGTTTATTTCCAAGCAGTTTTGCAACTTTTAGGGAGAAGGGTGAGGGTTGGCAGGTGAGAGGAAAAGTTTTAGGGATAGCAAAATCAATTTTAGTTCCAACTTTTTATAGAATAAAGGTAAGTTCTTAAGGCAGAGGCGTTTCGCTTCGCTCAACACGACACACCTAGGAGGGAAAGGTGGTTAAGGCAGAGATTCTTCACTCGCAAGCTCCTTCAGAAGGACGGGTTTTCTGTCGTCCTCGAGCGAGCGTCAGCGAGCGAAGGACCTTACCTTGGAAAGGACACGAAGTTTCCTTTCTAGCTTTTCTTTCTGTGGAGTTGGAAAATGAATTGGCAGGTAAGTTACAAAAATACCTTTCTGCACACTAAAGGGTAAAATTTCTGCTGCACTTTTTCAAAGGTAAGATAGTTAGGGCAGAGACTCTTCGCTCCGCTCAGAGTGGCACAAAAAGCACAGGCATCGTTAAGCAATGAATCTTTTAGTATATCTAAAATACCTGAAAAGGTAAAAGCAATACAAAAGCACCCTTCGTGAGGCAAGAGGCAGGAAACTTTTAGGCGAGCCCGTTAAAGCAGTGTAAAGGTGTCCGTTACTTCCCTTAAAATACAAGCAAAAACAAATTAGCAGGGAGTGAGGTAAAAGATACACTTTAGCAAAACGACTAAAAACTGTAAGGCAAATGCACATTAACAGACATCAGGGCAAAACCTCATCAGCCATTGCGCACAAAAAGCCGTTGGGAAGCCTCAGTAGGCGCTTTCCTTAAACCTTTGAAATTTCCGTTTTTGTGATAAACTTATTGTGTATGCATATTAGAGGGCAACTTTACTTTGTGAATTTTTCCAGTGCCTCTTGCCGTTTCGCGGAGGGCGGGTTTTTTAGTATCCGCCGCAAAACATTCACTTCTTTTACGCCTTTCGGAGGCATCTATGTTTGAGTACTTTAAAAAGCGTCTGCGTCAAAGTTCATTTTCAGGACAATTAAATACGCAGGTAGCCTGTCACGAAGGTACTTCATACGAGTTTTTAAAGATAACGGAAAGCTCAGGAACGCTGGAAAATAAAAACGACTTTTCTAAGGAGGAAACAAAAAGGAAATATGGAAAAAATTCTGGTAATTAACCCTGGCTCAACTTCCACGAAAATTGCAATTTTTGACGGAGAAAAGCCTATTTTCGAAAAAACGGTGCGGCACACGAGCGAAGAGCTCAAACAGTTTCCGCACATTGCAGACCAGTACGAATTTAGAATGAAGAAAATCCTCGAGGCCTTACAAGAGGCGCACTTCTCTCTTGAAGACTTCGATGCATTTGGTGCGCGTGGAGGATTGCTGCATCCACTTCCCTCGGGCACTTACATCGTAAACGACGACATGCTGAAAGATTTAAAAGAAGCACGCTACGGAGAGCATGCCTCTGCGCTCGGAGCAATTATCGCAAAGGTTTTTGCAGACAAAACAGGAAAGAAGGCGTACATCGTAGACCCGGTAATCGTAGACGAAATGATTCCCATAGCAAAAATTTCCGGGCTGAAAGGCGTCGAGCGAAAGGCAATCTGGCACGCGCTGAACCAGAAAGCAACGGCAAGAAAACTTGCAAAAGACCTGGGCAAAAAGTACGAAGAAGTAAATCTCGTCATTGCGCACCTCGGAGGTGGAATTTCAGTTGCAGCGCACAGAAAAGGTAAAACAATTGATGTAAATAACGCGCTGAACGGCGACGGCCCGTTTTCGCCTGAGCGTGCAGGGGAATTGCCCACCGTGAGCCTTGCAAAGCTCTGCTATTCTGGGAAGTACACATTTGAAGAAATGAAAAAGAACCTTGCAGGAAGAGGCGGGCTCGTTTCGCACCTTGGCACAAACTCTGCAATTGAGGTGGAAAAACGCATTGCAGAGGGAGACGCGCATGCAAAACTCATATACGAGGCGATGGCATACCAGATTGCAAAGTACATCGGGCAGATGGCAGCTGTCCTCGAAGGAAAGGTAGACGCAATCGGCATTACCGGCGGAGTTGCCCACTCTGAAATGCTCGTTGACTGGATAAAGGAACGCGTGTCATTCATTGCGCCCGTAAAGGTATATCCCGGTGAAAACGAAATGGAAGCAATCGCGCAGGGCGTTTTAAGAGTATTGAGAGGAGAAGAAACAGAAAAAGTATATGAAAGAGTTTAATGTAAAAGAGTTGCTGGACGAAGAATTCCAGATTTTTGTGGGGCGCATCGGTTCTGGAAAAACGGAAATTTCAATAAATGTTGCGCTTAAAATGAACGAGCAGGGGATAAAGAACACCCTGTTTGATATGGATATCGTAAAACCTTATGTAAGAATCAGGGACATTAAAGGCACTTTGATTGGAAAGTACCACCTTAACATCGTGTCGCCCCCTGATGTAACGCGTATGCTGGACCTTCCGATATTTCCGAAGTTCATCATCGGTAAACTGATGGAGAAGAATGTGCAGAAAATTTTAGATGTTGGAGGCGACGCGTACGGTGCAGGCTCTATTGCACAGTTCAGGCCGTACATACCTGAAGGGTCGTACAATCTGTTTTTCATCGTGAATACTTTCAGGCCAGAAACATCCACAAAGGACGAAATTTTGAAGGCAATGGCCGTCGTGCAGAATGCATCAAAGATGAAAATCACGGGCCTTGTTTTTAACTCAAACCTGCGCTGGGAAACGACAGAAGACGATGTAAAGAAAGGCTTTGAAATCGTAAAGAGCGTGTCCGAATACACGAAACTTCCCATTGTGTTCGGGTGCGTTGACGAAAAAAATGCGTCTATTGCAGAATCTCTTAACATACCTGTTTTGCCGTTAAAACTATTTGTGAATCCGCTCCCTCCGCTGGGGGCAAGATAAGGAGGCGTTATGGAGAAAAAAGTAATTATCAACGAGGAGAGGTGTAAAAGCTGCGGACTCTGCGTAAGCGTGTGTCCAAAGCATGTGTTGAGAATCTCTGACAGGATTAACTCAAAAGGTTACCATCCTGCTGAACTGTTTGACAACGAGAACTGTATTTCTTGCGGGTTCTGTTACCTGATCTGCCCTGACATGGCAATTGAAGAGGTCAGGCGTCCTGAACCCGTGAAAAAGTAAGGAGGTCGGTTATGGGTGAAAAAGTATTGATGAAAGGTGCAGAGGCAATTGCGGAGGCTGCAATCCGCGCGGGATGTATGGCGTTTTTCGGTTATCCAATTACTCCGCAGAACGAAACGCCAGAATACTTCTCAAGAAGGATGCCTGAACTTGGCAGGGTGTTCCTTCAGGCAGAAAGCGAAGTTGCAGCGATTAACATGGTTTACGGTGCGGCCTGCACGGGCACGCGCGTTATCACGACTTCTTCCAGCCCGGGAATCAGTTTGATGCAGGAAGGCTTCAGTTACATTGCAAACTCCAATGTGGGCTGCGTCGTCGTAAACGCAATGCGTGGCGGCCCGGGACTTGGAGACATTGCACCTGCACAGGCAGACTACTTCCAGGCGACGAAGGGCGGCGGGCACGGAGACTACCACTCCATCGTGCTTGCACCGCACACGATCCAGGAAACGGTGGACCTGATGTACGACGCATTTGACCTTGCCGACAAGTACAGAATTATGGTGGTAATGCTCGTTGACGGTTTAATGGGGCAGATGATGGAGCCTGTCGAGTTCAAGGAATGGGTGGATGTGAAGAAGTTCAAAACTCCCGAATGGGCAACGGTCGGACAGGGTGACAGAGACCACAGGAATATCATTACATCGCTCGAAATTCTACCTGAGGGCCTCGAGAAGATGAACCTTGCCCTGCAGGCAAAGTACAAAAAGATAAAGGAAAACGAAGTGCGCCTTGAAGAGTACGAAATGGACGATGCAGAATACGCACTCACCGCGTTTGGGACGGTTGCCCGTATTGCAAAAACCGTCGTTGAAATGGCGCGTAAAGACGGCATAAAATTGGGACTTATCCGTCCGATAACCGTGTGGCCTTTCCCTGAAAAAGAAGTTGCAAAGCGTGCAGACCAGGTGAAGTTCTTCTTTGATGTAGAGATGAACGAAGGACAGATGCTTGAGGATGTAAAGCTTGCAGTTAACGGAAAGAAACCCGTCCATTACTACGGAAGGCTGGGCGGCGTTGTGCCGACTGCCGAAGAAATTTACGGAGAGTTCAAAAAATTGGTGGGAGGTAAATAATGAAACTTATATATAAGAAACCGGATACAATTACAGAAAGAGACACGACATACTGCCCGGGCTGCCCGCACGGTATTGCGCACAGGCTTATTGCAGAGCTTCTTGAAGAAATGGACCTCGTGAAAAAGACGGTAATCGTCTGGCCTGTCGGATGCTCTGTATTTGGGTACTACTTCATTGCAACCGACGCAGTGGAGGCAGCACACGGCCGCGCGTGTGCAATGGCAACCGGAATAAAAAGGGCACATCCTGAGTCGTTCGTAATTTCTTATCAGGGTGACGGAGACCTTGCGTCTATCGGTATTGCAGAAGCGGTGCACGCAGCGGCAAGAGGCGAGCGCATTTCCGTCGTTTACATCAACAACGGAAACTACGGTATGACGGGCGGACAGATGGCGCCCACCACGCTGATTGGACAGGTTACCACGACTACACCTTACGGAAGAAAGCCCGAACTCAACGGATTCCCTATGCATGTTCCTGAAATGTTTGCAGCACTGGACGGCCCTGCATACATTGCAAGGGCAGCGCTGGACAGCCCTCAGCACATTATTCAGGCAAAGAAGTTCCTGAGAAAGGCATTTACTGCACAGAAGAACAACCTGGGATTCTCTCTCGTCGAATTGATTTCTGCCTGCCCTACGAACTGGAAGATGACGCCGGTTGAAGCAATGGAACGCATCAGGAAACAGGTTCTTCCCGTGTTCCCAATTGGTGAGTTCAAGGTTGCAAAGGGGGTAGAGTAGTTATGGAAAAGAAATTGGTTATTGCAGGGTTTGGCGGACAGGGCGTAATGCTTGCAGGCGAACTACTTGCAGAGGCGGCAAAGGACGAAGGAAAGTTCGTTACATTCCTTCCCTCTTACGGCCCTGAAATGAGAGGCGGAACGGCAAACTGCGATGTGATCGTTTCTGACAAACCCATTGCATCGCCCGTTATCGCGCACCCGCAGGCAGCAATTATTATGAACCTGCCCTCTCTTGACAAGTTTGAGCCGCTTATGGAAAAAGACGGCCTGCTTATCCTCAACAAAACGCTTATCCCAAGGGAAGTTAAAAGGACTGATCTGAGAGTTTTGCAGATAGACGCGCAGACGGTTGCGCGAGAACTTGGAAACGAAAAAGCAACGAATATGATTCTGCTCGGCGCGTATGCAGAGATAGAAAAACCTGTGAAGTTAGAATCTCTGAAAAATGCGCTGAAGCACTTCCTTACCGGTAAAAAAGAGGTGCTAATTCCTCTTAACGAAAAGGCACTTGAGAAGGGTGCTGAAATTGCGCGCGAGTTTTTAGGAGGAAAGTAAATGAAAGTCGTAAAGCCGCTGGACCTTAAACCAGAGCCGGTTGAATTTAACGGCAGTATAATACCGGGCGTTACGATCAGGTGGCTGATTAAAAAGGAAGACGGTGCCCCAAACTACGCGATGCGGTACTTTGAAATGGAGAAAGGGGCAAGCATTCCTGAGCACCACCATCCGTGGGAGCACGAGATTTACTTTTTGCAGGGGCGGTGCCTGCTTACAGAAGACGACGAAGAGCGCGTTGTAGATGCAGGCACGGCGGTTTTCATTAAACCGAACGCACGCCACTCCTACAAAAATGTTGGGGACGAAAAGTGCGTTTTCCTCTGCATTATTCCTCACCACGGCTGAGGTTTTTGCGACGCTTTTGATGGCTTAATGGCGTTTTTGCATAAATGGCGGACTTTGACGGAAAAATAGTCGTAATTACAGGGGGCTCTTCCGGAATAGGAAGGGCCTCTGCGGTTGAACTTGCAAAACGGGGGGCGTTCGTCATTGCTATTGGGAGAAACCCCGCACACCTCAGGGAAGCTGCCGCGCTGCACAAAAACATTTACGCAGTAAAGGCAGACCTCTCCAACGAAAGCGCAATAGAAGATGCAAAAAACGAAATTTTAAAACTTGCAAAGCATTTTGGTTCTTTAGACTCAAAAATTTACGGTTTTGTGCACTCTGCAGGTGTAATTTACACAGAGCCGTTTGAGTCGTTTAGAAAACACGAACTTGAAGAAATGTTCAGGGTGAATGTGCTTTCTGGTTTTGAAATTTTCCGCGCGATTTTGCCTTTAATGAGAAGCGGGGGAAGCGCTGTTTTTGTGTCTTCTATAGATGCATTTTTCGGTGCAACGGATCCGCCTTCTTCAGGGTATGCGCTTACGAAAGGTGCGCTCGTTTCACTTACAAGCGCGCTTGCCTCTGAGCTTGGAGAAAAAAACATACGGGTAAATGCAGTAATTCCAGGCCTAATACGCACCGCTATGACGGAAGATTTTTTCTCTGACGAGTTTACCGCGCAAAGGAAACGGTTTTTAAGCAGGGTTCCTCTGCACCGCGCAGGAAGCGCAGACGAAGTTGCGAAACTCGTTGCCTTTTTGCTCTCTGAGGATGCATCTTACATAAGTGGCGATGCAATTTTTATAGACGGAGGTTATCATGCAAGATAACACGAATAATGCAGTGCCGGCGAAGAAAACGGTACCTACAAAGAAAACGGTGCGCGTTATCCACGCGGCGGATTTGCACCTTGGGTTTAACACATACAAAGGCGAGCAGTTTGACCCGTTCAAATCGCTTGAATTCCTCTCCGAGTATGCAATAAGGAATAAAGCAGATATAGTGCTTATTGCAGGTGATGTATTCGACAGGCGCGATCCGTCGAGTTACATTCAGCGCAAATTTGCAGAATTCGTAAATAAACTTTCGGAGGCGGGCGTTTTCGTTTTTATGCTGACTGGAAACCACGAGGGTGCGCCAAACCCGGAGCGCTCTATCCACCTCGATGTGTATGCTGCACTCTCCGTAAAAAATGTTTTCGTTGCAAGGAAAATCCAGCGCTTTACCGTGCGCAATGTGAACATTATTGCAGTGCCCTACCCGTACAAAAAGAACCTCCTTGCCCGCGAAAAGTACAAAGACAAAAGTGAAGACGAGATAAATCGCGCCGTGAACGCGATAATTGTTGACCGTGTGAAGGAACTTCTCTCGGAGATAAACAACGACTTTCCCACGATTCTTGCAATGCACATCCCGCTTCTTGAGGGGAAAGTGGGCAGCGAGCAGTGTACGATTTTTACGCGGGAACTCCCAATGGCTAAAAACGACTTTGACGACGATAAAATTTCTTATGTTGCCTTAGGACATCTGCACAAAAGCCAGGTGCTATTTACGGACAGGGCGCATGTGCCGGTTGTTTATCCGGGTTCGCTTGAGCGGATAGACTTCAGCGAGGAAAACGACGAAAAGGGTTTCTACTTCGTGGAGTTTAGTGAAAACGGCGCAGTGAGTTTTAACTTCGTCACAAATCCGCACGCACGGAGGTTTTACACGATTCGCATTGCTGACGACAGCGACATAGGAAGCGCCGACTGGGACAGGATAAAAACGAGCATCGTCCGCGTGGTGCTGGAAAAGGATGTAAAGGACGAGCAGGCGTTTAAAGAATTTTTAGAAGCGGTAAAAAAGAAAAGTTATGTATTTGCACGCTTTGAAGACAAGCGCGACTTTTCTGACGAATCGAACTTTTACAGCAGCCACCTTGCAATCACGCCGCAGGATGCGATTAATAAATACCTCGACGAGCAAAAAGAGCACGACCCGTTCGTGCGCAAAAACCGGGAAAGGATTCTAAAAACAGCGCTCGACATCCTCCGCGAACTCTCCGAAGAGTCCGAGAATTCCGCGGGGTAGGAACACAGCATTAGTATATAACCTTCTGTAATTAATGTACAGAATAATAAATTGGAGGTATAAAAAAATGGATAAAGGACATCTCTCTGGTAACATTACTTATTTAATGGGTGGTGCATCATTAAATGATTCACTTTTGCAATCTTACAGGAATTTTCATCTTACGATGCAGTCTATCTTTCTAGCTATAGGTATAATGTTGTTTATTTCAATTATTACTTTTAAAGACTTTTTGCGTCTTACCTTATTATTTATCCTCTTATTAGTAGTGTTTACTTTAAGTTTAACGATATTATATAAAATGAAAAGGATCATTATTTCCAGAGGAGAAGATGTCAATTTTTGGCACCGCGCACTTTTAAAAGCAGAGCAAAATGTACCTAAAAGCGAACGCTATTTTACAATGTTTAAAATATATCAACAAAGTCGATATAAAAAATCGGAAGAGCATTTTTTAAAAGAAACTTTTTTATCTGAAACTGCTCAAATAGACGACAAAGATTTGGATATGCTTATTGAAAGAAACTTAGGCTATACGCGTAAGATACTCGATGGTTGGTTATTTACCGGAATTACTATAATATGGGCTTTATTGTTTTTATTTAGTGTTTCCTGGTACTTGTTTTACTTACATACTCTTGGTTTTTAATTTATTTATAAGAAGCAAAGGAGGATATATGCCTAAAAATGAGGAATTTCTAAAGCAACTTTTTATAGAGTCCCAAAAATTGATGTTATACAGGAGTGAAGTAGAATATAAATTACTAAATGTTTTTATATTGATAAATTCAGCTGTTATTAGTGTTACCTTTGGAAGTTACGGCTTGATAGTTAATAAATACACATTTTTAGGGGCAACTTTCTCAGTCATGATATTCGTAACTATTCTTACATTTGTTTTCTGTTTGAAAATACAAAGAGAGCACAAGATATACGAAAATGTTGGACAGCAGATAGTAAGAACCTGGGAATACTTTGATTTATTCAAAAAAGGAGTTTATCTTAAGGATGCATCTATACTTAATGAGGATGCAAAAAATTATGGTAAGGGACGAAATTATTTAGGAACTATTTCGATATTTGTAGTAATTATGACTATGACTGATATTATATTAATGATATTCATAATTATGAAATTTCATTTTCCAAAATAGATTTGTTATATTTAATATATGAGAAGAATAAAAAATGTGAGGAAAGAGTATACTAAAATGAAAATATGTGGCATAATTTTAGATAATGATGGGATATTCGAATAGAGATAATATGTTTGTAATTGGTACGGATATGAACGAGCTATCTGCAATCGTTTGTAAAGGGGGATAGTTAAGCAAGTGGGAGAAAACGAAAAGACCTGGGACTTTGATAGTTGGGCAGATCAGTATGACGAGGCGGTTGCTTCTGATTTCCAGCTTTATGCACGGTATGATGAAGTGCTTGATTTTGTTGTGGAGATTGTGAATGTCATTCCCAGAACGAGAGTTCTGGACATAGGAACTGGAACAGGAAATCTTGCCCTGCGCTATCTTGATCGTGGTGCTACGGTTGTGGGTTTGGATCCATCCAGAAAAATGTTGGCTAAAGCGATCAAAAAGGCTGGAGATAATCCAGGAGCTGAATTACGCAAGGTTGTAGCACCGTTTTTACATATTCCCTACCCTGACGACTATTTCGATGCTGTGGTAAGCACTTATGCGTTTCATCACATACCACATCGTCTGAAACTATCTAGTGTATACGAAATGATTCGGGTACTCAAGCCAGGTGGAACATGGGGGTATTGGGAGATTTGATGTTCGAGGATGAGAAAGCAGAAAGAAAGGCTTTGCATCAATATAAATGGCTGGAGGAAGAGTATTTCACGCGTATAGAGGAACTCCGTACTGTATTACAGGGTTAGGGATAGAATTGAATGTAAGGCAATTCACACCAGTCACCTGGGTTCCATGGACTATTAAACCGAAATAAGGATAGCGGGCAAAATACAATGACTAAAAAGGAATTAAATTTTCCGAATATTATGACTATCTAAATACGAATTTAGAACTCGACCTTCGTTTGTTTAATGATTTTTCCAACAATAAAATTTTGAAAGAATTACTAAATAGGTCTCACTCTGAAGGTGATATTTTATATATTGATTTAAATGTTGCCTTACCCCCATTTGTGAGACTTTTTTAATAAGAGTATGTGTTTAATCATATTATAGCAAGGCTCCTTTCAAACTCAATAGGTGTCTTGTAGTTTAAGCTGCTATGAGGCCTTTCTTTGTTATAGAAGTTAACGTAGTTTTTTTATTGTTTCTTTAGTTTCTTTGCAGCAGGAATAGAGGAGTCTTTATATTCTCCCCTTCTGCAAGGATCTGAATGATCTGTTCTACTGTAAACTTTCTTTTCTTCATTGTCCAATCATCCTACTTTTGCAATTAATTTAGTATAAATTACAATTATTCGATCATCTGAGTACAAACCCTCTCTTTACATTTGTCTCAGATTTGGGGAGTAGCACTCGTTATTAGTAATGAATTTCTTCCTGACTTACTTTTAACTCCACTGATTGATACTCAGGTGAATCTTGTCTCAGTTTCCCACTAACATCCCTAAGGAATCCACCTCGAATCTGAAACTATATTGTCTGTAGAAGTTCCGCCTTCACCAGCCCAAACCTCACTTCCGACGGATACCTTGAATATCCTCAAGCCCTTAATGTAAACAGGCGGAAAGTCGTATACGACACATCGAACGGGCAATTTACTCTGAGAAAGGTCGTCAAAAAAGTGTGAAGGATAATTTCTGTAATCGTCGTCTGGGTTTGATGCAAAGTAGGGCGAGGATTTAAGAAAGCAAAGTACTCCGTAGCAGTAAGGAAATTGGTAAAAAGACTTAATTCTCCACCTGCTTTTGTTAAGCAATACTGCTGAAACTGGAAGCAGGGTTACGCTTTGAAATATGCCAAAGTCTTTGTAAACAACGCCAGAGTGAATTAAATTAGTTATGTGGTCGTCAGTTTTTGAATTGTCTAATGTAAGTTTTCTTCCGTTTACCCCGGTAAGTTTGCTCTTCAATATTTCGTCTTCGATTCTAAGGAGTGTTTCTTCTTTCTTTTTGCTATCCCATGTTTCAGGAAAGTTTACTATAATCCGCGTCACCATAGAGTCGGTGTTTTGGACGGTTGCCTTAATGCCCTGAGCGGCAAATTCTTTCATAATTCTCTGGTCTTCTTCAAACCTTCTGTTCAAGTACTTGTTTGCAAAGTCCACATTGTAATTCGAATAAATTGGCGGAATAAAGAGCGCCCAGGCAACAACGACTATGATAAGGATAAGGGCAATGCTTTTAACTTTTGACGATTTCACTTTCACTTTTGCCCTCCCACAAAACTCAAAATGCACTTTTGTTTTTTTAAGTGCTTAAATCGTACGAATAACGGCATCAGCGTCCTTAAAATTAAACTCTCTAAAACTTTTTTCGCATAACAATACTTTTTACCTCCAATCAAGTTTACCTCGTCGTAAAAACTTTGCAAATTTTTGTGCGTGGTGATTGCACAACTCCACCTGCAAATTTTCTTCTCCTACACAATAGACGGAAAACTCACCAAAAAGTTTCACGATTTTGAAAGAATTTTGCAGCATTTTTGAAAAAAGTTTTTAATGGCGGCAAAAACTTTGCAGGAGCGGAGATTTATAGGCAAGGTCGTTAAGGTAGGGACTCTGTGCTTTGCTCAGAGTGAAACGCTTGGGGAGGGGAAGGTGGTTAAGGCAGAGATGCTTCGCTGCACTCAGAGCGGCAAGATACTGGCAGTTAAGAAATGCTTAAGAGTTCTTTATTCGTTGCGCTTCTTTAGAGTTTTCGGAAAAAATTTAAGCGACTCGGCAATAATGTGAAGTCGTTGAGGGCTCTTTACTGTATTTAGGTGAACTATAAAGCGCAATCGTCGTAAGGGTGGAGGTAGTCCGCTGTGCTCAGAACGACGAAAAAGGGTTAACCGGTGAAAAAAGTATTCCCATTAAGGCAGAAACACTTTAAAGCGTTGTAAACACTACGCAAATAAAAAACACCCCGCATCTTGCGCGGGGCAATACACCAACCAGTTAAGCGTTTTCTTCCTGGAGTGCTACTTTTATAAGGTGTAAAAGTTCTGCACTCGTCTTTATCGTATCAGGCAGTTTTTCTGCTATTTTTTCGATCGGCACGCCTTTTATTGCAATGCCGTTAAGTCTTTCAAGGATTACGGACTTCTGTACTGGGAAGTCTATTCCTCTGATTCGCTCAAGCACTTTTATTGCCCACTCCACGCCAAGGCTTTCCATCTCTTTTTCGCTTATGTATATGCCGCCTTCGTTTTTTACTTCTTCGTAGGCAAGCTTTGCAATTCCGCCAGCTTTGTGGTAGTCGACTTTTTCAATTTCGCCTTCAAGGTACTTTTTCACTGCTTCAGGGTCTGCACGCAAAATTTGCTTTACAGTTTGTTCGGTAATACCGACATATTCTGCAATCTCTTTTATCGTTTTAGTCGTTTCGTTGCTTAATACGACGACATACGCTGCTTCAGCAAGTGAAGGAAGCCAGGTGAGGTTCCTGTACTCTACGAGTTTTCTAATTCCACCGACGATTTCGATGCCTTTCTCGAACACCCTTTTTGCCATTGCGTCGTAATCGATTTTTTCAGCGTTGTTTATAATTTCCATTACTTATCACCTCCTTTTACGAATTCTTCGAGTGGCTGTTTTATGTCAACGATACCTGCTTCTGTAATTTCAAAAACCCAGGTTCTGTCGTCGTGCCCGGTAATTCTACATCCGTCTATGCGTATCGTCCTGAGCAGGCTACCAATTGGCATATTGTAGAGGCTTGCCTTCCACTTTGAGTCAACGGTTTCTTTTCCCATTACTATGGTGCCGTCCACGATGTGTGCAACTGCAAGCCCGCCTGCTGCTTCAGACGACATTAAATCCTGCGAAGAGCGTTTTTGCGAAACAAATATACCCGTTTGCCTGTGTTTTTTAAGGAAGTTAAAGAATATTCTTACGATTTGCCTTGCCAGCATTTCTTTGTGCTCGTAGAGCCCCGTTATACTATCTATTACGACATTTGTTATGTGTTTTGCTTCTATTGCTTTTTCCATTGTTTTAAGTAATGTATTCGGGTCTTCCCTGAATTCTGAATTCATCGCTGCGTCTATTACCACGATGTTTTCTTCTAACTTTTCGAACTCGAGGTTCAGGGCTTTTGATTTTTGCTTTAGAGAAGTATATAAAAACGGTGCTGGAGATTCCACCGAAACGAACAAAACCTTGTATCCCATATCTGCCTGCACTGCTGCAAACTGTTCAGCAAGCAAACTCTTTCCCGTATCGGGAATACCTGTTATGTTTATTACGGACTGGTATGGAATTCCGCCGAGAGGTTTTTTTACAAACTTTCCATTTTTTTCTTCTATGGTAAAAAACATTTCGTCAATTTTTGTTTTTGTTGGTACGCCAAAAAGTTTTGGTGCCGTTGACTTTAGTGTACCAAGTTCAACAAAGTCGGCCATATTATCACCTCCTTTGTGTGCATTTAATTTTATCAAAAATCCAAAAATTTGTCAAGGGTGTTCTTTACAGATAATAAAAAATAATTTTCCTTGACACTTCTCTTGACTTGCGGGGGGGGGG
>JALVXB010000002.1 GCA_027023025.1 Caldisericaceae bacterium
CATTTTTTCCTCGCTGTGCTCCTCCTTTTTATTCTATGTTCTTCATTGTTGCTATTTTTGCCTGCTATTCTCCTTTATTTTCTCCCTATTTCCTTCTCCAAGGTATTGACTTATTATACTAAGTCTTAATGGGATAATATAAGTATTCGGGAATGGGTTGATTTGCAACTTCATACGCTTTTATGAGATGGGATCTGAACAGAGTATCAAAACTCATGTCTACTTCTTTTTTGTGAAAGTCACTGTACCACCAGAACCAATCGCTTCCTTCTGCGATGTATATCTCTTCAATAGCCTCTTTGCTGTTTTGTAGCATCTCTCTTGCTTCTGTTAAGTATGTCCAGGCAATATTACTTTCCTTGTGTCCTATCCAGGTGTCAAAATATCCATTAATCCAGGAGCCCGGAATAATGTGGCTTAATTGACGGGTGGACTCTATTTCACTTCCAAGGGTGGAAATGCTTTCTATTTTTTTGAACCATTCGTTAAGAAAGTCAATGCCGCTGTTTGGATAGTATTCCCATGGATTTTCTCCGTCCAAAATTACTACTTCTGTCCTGTTTTTTGATTGAACTTCATTGTAAAAATCGTCGGCAGCGGCTCTGGGATCCATTTTGTTGTAAACGAATCCGATTTTGTCGGACAGGCTGTGATTCCTGAAAAATATCCTGGTATCTTTGAAATTCCAGATAAGCGATTCTGGATTATCATTTTCAATGCTTCTTTTTAGCACTTGCTCGTCTGTTCCAATCCACTTAATTCCGGATTCGTTTATTATTCTTATTGCTTCTTCAGAAATACTTCCTTCTGATGGCCACACACCCTGGGGCATCTTTCCAAAGATATTTTTAAAAATTGTAATAGAGCGCGTGATTTGTTCTTTTGCATCTTCAGGATGCTCAAATATACTCTCAGGGATTATCGAGTCGTTTTTGCTTTCTATTGCACTTTCTGTGTTTATTAACAGTGGAAGAATAGGATGGTAAAACGGCGTTACGGTGAGTTCGATCTGTCCTTTTTCATAAAGACTCTTATATAGATTCAATGTGTACTTTATAACCTCTTTTTCTGTTTTGTGTAGTATACTTTTGTCCGTTTCACTATAGCATCTTTCCTTTTTTATCATTTCGGGTATTCCGGGAATAAGAGATGAAAAAGCGGATAAAGAGAAAAGAAATTGTACATCACGAATGTCTTGCAAACTGAATCTTTCGTTGCGTTTTTTCTTTTCTATAAGTTCGTTGTATCTATTGGATTCTTTCCATAGCCCAGGTATTAAAAAGTGTTCTAAAATAAAAGTTTTTTCGCTTTCCGTAAGATCTTCCGTGTTTTTTTCTTCTAAGTTCTCATAATAATCGTTAAAGTTATCGTTCTGATAAGCAATTATTTGTTTTAACAGAACGCCAGAGAAGTTAATATTTATTTTTGTTGAGTATTTTGAGAGGATTTTTGCGACATTATAGTAACCTTTGGTAATGTTTCTTCTGACCCATGGAAGGTATTGCAATTTGAGAATTGGATTGAAATAATCTGGTTGGTGCATGTGTAACCAAATCATTACTTTTTGGTTTTTCATTTTTTGGACTCCTTTACATTTTTTAATTTTTGCAAACTTGACTATATTTTATATAAAAGTATAATTTTAAAAAATCTTACAATAATTTGGACAAAGGAGCGTGACATGGCTGATGTAATTTTAAAGAATGTTACAAAGAAGTTTGGGAATGTTATAGCTGTAAATAATTCTAACCTCCATGTATTAGATGGTGAATTTCTCGTATTATTAGGTCCATCAGGGTGTGGAAAAACCACGACATTAAGGCTCATAGCAGGGCTGGAAGAGCCTACAAGCGGGGAAATATACATTGGTGATAAGCTCGTAAACGATGTGCCGCCAAAAGATCGTAACATCGCTATGGTTTTTCAGAATTACGCTCTTTACCCGCACATGAATGTTTATCAGAATATTTCTTTTGGTTTAAGGCTCAGAAAGTTTCCAAAAGACGAAATTGATAGAAGAGTAAAACAGGCGGCGGCAATGCTTGGCCTTGAAAACTTGCTTGATAGAAAACCGAAGGAACTTTCTGGTGGTCAAAGGCAAAGGGTTGCACTTGCAAGAGCAATAGTCCGTGACCCTCAAGTTTACTTAATGGATGAGCCTTTATCTAACCTTGATGCAAAGTTAAGGGTTCAGACAAGAGGGGAATTAATCAAGCTTCACAAAAGGCTGGGCGTTACTACAATTTATGTTACTCACGACCAGGTGGAAGCAATGACACTGGGAGATAGAATTGTAGTTATGAATAAAGGAGTTATCCAGCAGGTTGGTAAGCCAAAAGAAGTTTACGATAAACCTGTAAATAAGTTTGTTGCAGGGTTTGTTGGAACGCCGCCAATGAACTTCATCGATGTTAAAATTTCAAAGGAAGGTAACGATTACTTTGCAACTTCAGAACACTTTAAGATCAGGTTACTTCCTGAACAGGGTAAAAAACTCGAAGAAGCAGGTTACATAGGTAAGGATATGATAATGGGCATAAGGCCAAAAGATTTTTACGACGAACCTGAAATTGGTCAGACCGGGAAAGAGAGAATGGAACCTATTACCATTACGGTAGACTTCATAGAAATGATGGGTTCTGAAACATTTATTCACTTTAAACTTGGAGATAGCGTGTCGGTTGCAAGAGTAAGTGCAGCAAGGGATTATTCAATTGGAGATAATGTAAAGCTTTACATAGATATTAGATACATTCACCTATTTGATAAAGAGACAGAAAAGACAGTTATTTAATGCAGATTGGCATTTGTACCGTAAGACTTGGGATACCTGATACTTTTTCCTTAAAAGATAAAAGGCAGGTATGCTCAAGCCTTTTTTCAAAAATAAGGCAGAATTTTAATGTTTCTATAGCTGAGGTTGAGGACCAGGGCTCGTTTCGTAAGTCTACGATAGCGATCGTATCCGTAAATACACGTGCAAAGGACTTAAATCGAACTCTCTCTAAGGTCGTAGAATTTATTGAGAAGGACTTTCGCGTGTTAATCGAAAATTATTCTATTGAAATTATTTAAGGCAGCGGGACCCCGCTGCCTTTTTTAATGCTCTTTGATTAACCTAAATAATTTTTATTCTGGATCTACAGGTTCCAGTTTCTTTTCTTTAGACTTTCTTATTGCTTCTAATACACGCTCGGGTGTGTACGGTGAGCGATGCAATCTGATTCCAAGTGCATCGTGTAGCGCGTTTCCAATTGCAGGAATTGGACCATTAATGTTAATTTCTGCAACGGATTTTGCTCCGTAAGGGCCTGTTGGTTCGTATGTTTCTGCAAGAATTACTTTGATTTCTGGCAAATCTCTCGTCGATGGAATCTTATAGTCCATAAAGTTTGGATTTGTCATTCTACCAGATGAAGTAAAGTGGTATTCTTCTGTGAGTGCATAGCCTATGCCGTTGACCAGAGCGCCAATAATTTGCCCTTTTACGAGATTTGGATTTATCGGAACTCCACAATCTACTGCAGCCACATACTTTATTGGTTTAATCTCGCCTGTTTCTTCGTCTACTTCTATTTCAACGAAGTGTACTGCAAATGGAGGAGGAGAATAAGGAGAAACAAAAGATCCTGCCGCGCCTATTTGATGCTGGTTCTTCACATATAAAGTGTCGTATGCAATTTCGGACAGCGTAATGCTCTTTCCGCTCTTTGGGCTGATAACTTTGCCATCTTCCAGGATGTAATCTTTTGAATCCGCTTCTCCAAATTTCTCTCTTGCAACTTCGAGTATTTGCTCTCTTACTTTAAGAGCGGCTTTTAATACTGCCCCACCAGAAACAAATGTACCGCTCGATGCGTATGCGCCTACATCAAATGGCGTAAGATCTGTATCTGAAGCGTATACAATTACTTGATCTGGCTTTATGCCTAGTGTTTCTGCGACTATTTGTGCTGCTACTGTGTCGAGTCCTGTTCCAATGTCTGTTCCGCCGTACAGCAAATTAAAGGAGCCGTCTTCGTTCATTTTCAATGTTGCTGCGCCCATGTCTATTAGCGGTATTCCTGAACCCTGCATGTGTATTGACATGCCTACTCCGCGCACTTTGCTTCCATTTCTTTTAGGTCTTCCGTATTTTTCAAGCCAACCTATTTCTTTTGCACCTTTTTCTAATAACTCATCCAGTGCGCAGCTCTGGATGTATTGTGTTACACCTTCTCTACCTTCACCAAGTGCTCTAAATATTGGTGAGGTCTCTCCTGCTTTTATGTGGTTTTTCTTTCTTAGTTCCCAGGGATCCATTCCAAGTTTTTCTGCAACCATGTCGATTGCCTGCTCAAGTGCTGCATATCCCTGTGTTGCGCCGTATCCTCTATAGGCACCTGCTACCGGCATATTTGTGTAAACGATATCGGAAACGAATTCTACATTTTCTGCCTTGTTATACAATGGAAGTGTTTTCGAGCCAGCATTTGACGCAACTGTAAGTCCGTGTGTACCGTATGCACCTGTGTTGCTTAAGGCGTACAAACTGATTGCGTGCAGCATACCGTCCTTCTTTGCCCCAATTTTTACCTTTACTTTGAATGGATGACGGGTCCTTGCTGAAATAAATTCTTCTTCTCTTGTGTAGAGAATTCTTGCGGGCCTGCCTGTCTTGAGTGTCACAAAGGAGCAAATTTCTTCAAGGATAATTTCCTGCTTTGTACCGAACCCTCCGCCGATGCGAGGTTTAATTACGCGTATTTTTTGCACTGGAATTTGTAAGGCTTGTGCGACAATTCTTCTTACATGGAACGGTACCTGCGTGGAGGTACGAATAACGAGCCTACTATATTCGTCAAGATAGGTAATTGTTACATGGGGTTCGATTGGTGTGTGTTGTGCATACTGCGTTTCGAATGTTTCTTCTACAACTACATCCGATTCCTTAAAGCCTTTTTCTACATCTCCTACTCTGATGTCTATGTGTGCTGCAAGGTTCTTTTTTGGATTGTATGCGCCTGTTATCCACGGTTCATCGTGGATTACTGGTGCACCGTCTTTCATTGCATCTTCTGGGTCTAAAATTGCAGGAAGTACTTTATACTTAACTTTAATAAGTTTTAAGGCTTCTGCAGCCTGCTCTTCCGTTTCTGCTGCAACAGCTGCTACTCTGTCCCCTACGAATTTTACTTTCTCGTTAAACATCCAGGTGTCGTAGGGTGATGGCTCTGGCCATCCCTGTCCTGCAGTTGTATGTGGTACATGCGGGGTATTTTTATAAGTCAGTACCATTTTAACCCCAGGGTATTTTTCTGCTTCGCTCGTATCTATGTCTTCTATGATTGCATGTGCATGGGGGGAATATAAAAGTTTGATCTGTAATGTGTCGGGAAAACTTACATCGTCCACAAACATTGGTTGCCCTGTTGCAAGAGACAATGCGTCAATCTTTTTTGTATCTTTGCCAATGCTCTTAAAATTACTCATTTTTCCCCTCCTTTAAAAGTTTTACGGCAAATTTTACTGCTTCTACCTGCTGGACATATCCTGTACACCTGCATAAGTTGCCATCCAATGCTTTTTTGATGTCCTCGTCTGTAGGATTTGGGTTTTTCTTTAAAAGAGCGTATGCAGAAAGTATGGTTCCTGGTGTACAAAATCCACATTGAACAGCTCCAGTTTCTACAAATGCCTTTTGTAATGGATGAGGGTTATTTAAGTCGCCAATTCCTTTTATAGTCGTGATGTGTTTTCCGTTTACTTTTGCAGCAAGAATTGTGCAGCTTGTATGTGGTTCTCCGTCGATAAGAACTGTGCATGCGCCACAGGTGCCTAAATAACAATTTCCTTTTATTTCAGTATGTCCATTTCTTCTTAAAACATCTAATAATACCTCACCTGGATGGATTTCATACTCTTCTTCTTTGCCGTTTATTATGTATTTTACTTTCATTTTGCTGCCTCCAGTGCTTCTAATAAAATTCTCTTTGCATACACATGCGAGAGATTTTTACGATATTCTTCTGTTGTTCTCGTGTCTGTGCCGACTTCTATGTGTTCTTCCACGAATTTACCAAATTCTTCTGCGAGATCTTCTGAAAGTTCTTTGCCTTTAAGAAATTCTCCTGCTTCCTGCATCAGGTATGCTGGTTTTGGCCTTGAGCCTGCAGCTACTCTGGCGGATGTTATCTTGTTTCCTTCTGTTTTTAGCAGTATTGCCATGTTGAAAAGTGCAATGTCAGTTGCGTTTCTTACATAACGCTTCATTGAAAAGAAATAATCTTTTGAATATTTTTCCAGAATTACCTCTTTTACGATCCTTTCTTTGAGTAGTCTTTTGAAGTTCTCTTTGTAGAAGTCATTTATAGAAACGATTTCGTCCCATTCACCGTCTGAAAGCACAATTTTAGCATTGAGCCCGTACAGAAGTGTTACGATGTCCGAATACGGTTCTCTTTTTCCAAGTGAACCACCTACTGTAATTTGATTCCTTAATAGTTCTGTTGCAATCTCTGGTAATATAGAATGCACGCTGCCGCTCATGTAGTCTTTAATTAAACCAGAATCAATAAGATTAGTAATAGTAGTCATTGCTCCTATTTTGATTCCTTCAGAGGAATCTTTTACATACGAAAGATCCAAATTGTCTAAGAAAATTAGAAATTTGATTCTGGGATTGGGAAACACTGAAATGTCCAATCCTCCACCTACTACTTCTGCCAAGTCTCCATGTGAACGAAGAATGTCTACTGTTTCCCTGATCGTTTGAGGATAATAGACTTCTTCGATTCCTTTTAATTTTAACATGAGCCCTCCTCTCCTTATTCGTATTTGTTTCTATTTTAAGATGTTTTGATTATGATATAATAATACAAAAAATAGTCAAGGAGGCGCGATGAAGATAATAGGTAATGCATCAATTTTAACTTTAGGTAAAAAGGGATTTATAAACGACGGAGCAATTCTGATTGACGGAGAGGTGATCAAACAAATAAGTACCACTGAAGACCTTAAGAACAAATTTCCTGACGCTGAATTTATCGATGCAAAGCATAGACTTGTAATGCCCGGATTTTTAAATGCACACATGCATCTTTACAGTACATTCGCAAGGGGAATGGCGTTGAAAGGAGAACCACCGAAGACATTTGGAGAAATTTTGAAAAGGCTCTGGTGGAAATTGGATAAAAATTTAACTAATAAAGAGGAAATATACTACAGCGCGGTTGTTCCTCTGATTGAGGGGATTAAAACAGGGACCACTGCAATACTGGATCACCATGCGTCATTTGGACTAATAGACGGAAGCCTTGATATAATTGAGAAAGCAGCCCTTGATACGGGGGTGCGTGCAGCGCTTTGCTATGAAACTTCCGACCGCTGGGGAAAAGAAGCGCGCGATGCATCTATTCGTGAAAATGTGAGATTTATCCGCAAAAAACAGGCAAATATGGGGACTGAACCTGAAACGCTTACTGCTGCAACTTTTGGGATGCACGCATCTCTTACTCTCTCTGACGAAACTCTTGAAATTGCAAAGGGGGAGGCGGATTCTTTGGGCGTAGGTTTTCACATTCATGTTGCAGAAGGTGAAGAAGATGTAGAAGATTCTTTAAAAAAGAGTGGCGTAAGAGTCGTAGAAAGATTACAGAAATTCGGCATTCTTGGTGATAAAACACTTGCCATTCACTGCATACACATAAACGAAAAAGAAATAGATATTTTAAAAGAAACGAATACAATGGTGGTGCACAATCCTGAATCAAATATGAATAATGCTGTAGGTGTTGCACCAATACTTGAATTCTTTAAGAAAGGCATTCTTACAGGTATAGGAACTGACGGGTATACGCCTTCAATGTTTGAGTCTGTAAAAGTTGCGTATGTATTGCCCAAACTTCACTATGGCGATCCACGAGTTGGTGGAAGTGAGTCACAAAAAATGCTGTTTGAAAATAACAGAAAAATCTTTGCAAAGTTTTTCGACAGACCTGTTGGCGTAATTGAAGAAGGTGCTTTTGCAGACATTATAGTTCTTGATTACTTCCCGCCTACGCCATTCAACGAAAACAATGCGTTCTACCATCTTATTTTTGGAATGAGGGATAATATGGTGAATACGACCATAATCAATGGAAAGGTCGTCATGAGAGACCACAAACTTACCGAAATAGACGAAGAAGAAGTTATGGCAAAGGCGAAGGAAGTTTCAAAGAAGTTCTGGGAGAAAATGGAAAATGAGTAGAAAACTTTCCAGAAAAGATCTTGAAGAAATTATTGATGCAGCCCGTGGGCTAAGAAAAGCGGACTTGTTGATTAAAAACGGAAGAGTTGTAAATGTATTTAACGAAACTATAGAAGAAAAAGATGTATTAATTCATAAGGGTATTATAGTAGGATTAGGAAGGTATGACGATGCAGAAGTAATCGTTAACGCAGAAGGGCGTTTTGTTGCTCCAGGTTTTACTGATGCTCATATGCATATTGAAAGCACGATGTCCATTCCGCCAGAATTTGCAAAAGCAGTAATTCCTCTTGGTACGACTACTGCTGTAGTGGATCCTCACGAAATTGCAAATGTTGCGGGCATTCCAGGCATTCAGTTTATGATTAATTCTTCTGAAAACCTTCCTATGGACATTTATTTTATGCTTTCGAGTTGTGTGCCTGCAACTCCTCTTGAAACAGCTGGTGCGCATTTGTATGCAGAGGACCTTGCTATTTTCAAGGATAATCCGCGTGTTTTAGGCCTTGCGGAAATGATGAACTATCCAGGGCTGCTTGCAAAAGTGCCTGAGGTGCTGGATAAAATTGCAAAGTTTAGAGACACGATTATCGACGGTCATGCCCCCGGACTTAGCGGAAAAGATTTAAATGCATATCTTGCTGCAGGCGTTATGGCTGATCACGAATGTACAGTTTCTGGTGAAGCAAACGAAAAACTATCCAAGGGTATGTGGATTATGATGCGTGAAGGTTCTCTTACGCGAGATGTTTTGCGGCTTTTGCCGATATTGAATGATCATACGAAACACAGGATTATGTTGGCAACCGATGATAAACATCCAGAGGATCTCGTCCACGAAGGGCACATAAATTTTGCAATTTCGCTTCTGATAAATAACGGAGTTTCACTGCCGGTTGCTATTCGTCTTGCTACACTAAACTCTGCAAATTTCTTCGGGTTTAAGCGTAAAGGCGGTATTGCACCTGGTTATGATGCGGACATTGTGATTTTTAAAGACATTCTGAAAATCGAAAAAGTATACAAGGACGGTGTCCTCGTTGCTGAAAACGGAAAACCATTGTTTGAGTTTAAAGGAGAGCTGCACGACGATGCCGTTAAGAACACGATAAATATTAAACCTGTTACCTTTGAGAAACTTCGCATTCCTGTTGAGAAAGGAAAGATAAGAGTGATAGGTATACATCCTGACACGATTTTAACGGACGAACTTCTTTATGAACCTAAAGTTGAGAATGGAGTTGTCGTTTCTGATACTGAAAGGGATATTATAAAAATTGCCGTTGTTGAAAGACACAAAGCAACTGGAAATGTGGGGATAGGATTTATTCACGGCCTTGGATTGAAAAGAGGCGCTTTTGCCACTTCTGTTGCACACGACTCTCACAATATTATCGTTGCTGGCGAGAATGATAAAGACATGTTACTTGCTATTGCACAAATAGAGGCAATGGGCGGTGGTATTGCTATTGCAAAGGACGGAAAGATTTTAGGAAGTTTAGCATTGCCGTATGGTGGGCTTATGACGAATAGGCCTATCACTGAAACCTCAGAAATTTTAATAAACCTACACAGGATTGCAAAAGAGGAAAATAAAGTATCCGTGTCTGACCCCTTCATGACGCTGGCATTTATGAGTCTTCCCGTAATACCGAAGTTAAAAATTACAGATAAAGGTCTCGTTGATGTAGATAAATTTGGCTTTGTTTCGTTGTTTAAGGAGGAATAATGAAGAAAATTAAAAACGGATTTATCGTAAAAGAAGGTAATGACCTTCTAAAGGTTACGATATATGTAGAAAATGGCAAAATTCGTTTTATTATGCCTGGCGACGATAATTCGTATGAAGTATCCGAAGAAATTGATGCGGAAAGGAATGTTATTTTTCCGGGCTTTGTAGACCCCCATGTGCACTTTGACGATCCGGGCTTTACTGAGAGAGAAGATTTTGAAACTGGGACGAGAAGTGCAGCAGCTGGAGGTATTACTACTATAATAGATATGCCGTGTACTTCTATTCCTCCTGTAACAAGCGGCGATAACTTTGACAACAAGTTAAATATAGTTTCAAAAAAAGCGTATGTCGACTTTGCATTCTGGGGTGGCGTTACGCCCGAGCAGATTGAAAATGGAGAGTATAAGAAAACCCTAAGAGAACTTAAAGATAGGGGAATTGTAGGGGTAAAATTTTATACGATTTCTGGAATGGAGCTTTATCCGCGGATGCCTGTCCCAGATATGCACAAAGCATTTGAATATTTAAAAGATCTTAATCTCGTGTGCGGAGTACATGCAGAAGATTTCTATTTAGTCGACTTCTACTCGTCTCTGTTGCAAAAACAGGGCAGAAATGATCCTTATGCTTGGTTTGAAGGCAGGGTTTACCAGGCAGAGGCAGAGGCTATCTGGTCAGTGATGGGCATTGCACAAAAAGTGGGCAATAAACTACACATTGTGCACCTCTCTTCTAAAGAAGGGCTGCACGCAGTAAAATGGGGAAAAACCCATGGAGTAGACATAACAACTGAAACCTGCCCGCATTACCTGTTGTTTAATGTAGAGGATTTAGCGCGTATTGGTGCTATTTTAAAAACTGCGCCACCTGTGCGCAGAAAGGAAGATAATTTGGCTCTCTGGGAAGGGCTAAAAGACGGAACGATAGACTTCATTTCTACAGATCATGCAGCAGGAAAGTTCCCTGAGGAAAAATCTGACCCAAATATCTGGAAGGATTATGCAGGCATTCCAGGAACGCAGCTTGTTGCTTCTACTATAATTACCTACGCACACCACGAAAATGGTTTTACACTTGAAAAGATTCAAAAACTATTGTCTGAGAATGCAGCAAGGCGTTATGGGTTGTATCCTTTAAAGGGCTCGCTCAATATTGGAACAGATGCAGACTTTACAATTGTTAATATAAATGAAGAATTCACCGTGGATGCAACGAAACTCGAAAGCAAAGGGAAGTATTCACCGCTAAATGGGGGAAGGCTTAAAGGAAAAGTGAAAAAGACAATTGTGCGCGGAGAGGTGGTATTTGACGATAAGGTAGGAGTTCTTGATAAAAAAGGTTTTGGAATCTTTGTAAAAAGTATGCTATGAAAATAACTGTTCTCGTAGATAATTACATTACAAAGAGAAATTTTATTGCAGAGCATGGTTTTTCTTTACTTATAGAAACTAATGGAAAGAAAATTCTTTTTGACACGGGGCAGGGATATGCACTAAAAAACAATCTGGATGTTTTAGGAATAAATGTTTGCAACATAAGGTATATTATATTGAGCCATGGGCACGACGACCATACGGGTGGGTTAAAATTCTTTATCGAAGAAAAAGTTTTTTCGCGTATTATTGCACATCCCGATGTAGTATTTCCTAAGTATAAAATTGAATCAGGTAAAAAAGAAAATATTGGTTTGAAGTATTCTTTAGATGTTTTTCATCCAGAATTTTTTAAGGGGCTACGAGCTCTAGACGGAAAGATTGTATTTTCTGGAGAAGTGCCAAAGGTGAATCGATGGGAACTCGAAGAAACGAAATACTTTAGAAAAGTTAACGATAATTTAGAGCAAGATCCTTTTACGGACGATGTTTCGCTATTTATTCCTACTGATAAAGGGCTTGTGGTCCTTACGGGATGTGCACATTCAGGAATAATAAATATAGTTCAATATGGACTTAAAGTTACACATTCGGATCGTCTGCGTGGCATAATAGGGGGCATGCACTTAAAAAGCGCATCACAGAAACGCATTGAAAGAACTGTATCTATATTAAATGACTTAAATCCCGAGTTTATAACGATTTCGCATTGTACAGGACTGGAAGCAGGAGTTGTATTTAAAAGTGGTTTAAAAGATAAAGTAATTTTTACTTCTGTTGGTATGTCGTTTTTTATTTAAACCTATTTTAAAATATTTTAAAATGCATATAATAGTTGCTAAAATCTATTATATGGGAGGTAGAATTATGGGTGATAAGGAACAAAAAATCAAAGAACTTGTAGAGAAGTATCAAGACGACATTATAAAATTTGCTCAGGACATCGTCAGAACTAAATCTTATTCTGGACAGGAAGAAAAACTCGTTAAGTTGTTTGAGAGTAAAATGAAAGAGCTTGGTTTTGACGAGGTAATTATTGATAAAACGGGCAACATCATTGGAAGAGTAGGCCATGGTGATATAAAAGTATTATACGATGCGCACATTGACACAGTAGAAGCTGAGGATAGAGAAAATTGGCATTACGACCCGTTTGGTGGCGAAATTATAGACGGAAAGCTTTACGGTAGGGGTAGCTCTGACGAAAAAGCTGCTATGGCGTCTATGATTTATGGCGCAAAAATTCTAAAAGAAGTGGGTATCCCTGATAATATTTCTCTGTACATTTCTGGTACCGTCCAGGAAGAGGTGTGTGATGGACTTACCATTGGGCTTCTAATAGAAGAAGTTGTAAAACCAGATTTTGTAGTCCTTTGTGAACCTACGAGTCTTGATGTTTACAGAGGGCACAGGGGAAGAGTAGAAGTTTCCATTACTGCAAAAGGTAAGTCGGCGCATGCTGCACATCCTAATCGAGGAGACAATGCAATTTACAGAATGGCAAAAACTGTAGTAAACATTGAAAAACTTACGGAAACCTTTAAGGAAGATCCATTCCTCGGTAAAGGCACTGCGGTTGTTTCTATTATTGAGTCAAAATCTCCGTCGATTAACTCAGTACCTTACGAAAGCACGATTTACATTGACAGAAGACTTACTTTAGGCGAAACGAAAGAAAGTGCGATTGAAGAGTTTAAAACTACATTTGTTGATCCGGATAAAACTGAAATTAATGTACTCACATTCGAAGGAGTTTCCTGGAAAGGCAGAAAAATCTCGCAAGAAAAATACTTCCCAACCTGGGTGCTTGAAGAGAATCATCCTTTGGTTCAAGCAGGATTTGAAGCAGCAAAGCTTGCACGGCCAGGTGAAGATGTTAAAATTTCTCGCTGGATTTTCTCTACTAACGGTGTAACGACAATGGGAAGGTATCACATTCCATCTATTGGTTTTGGTCCAGGTGACGAATGGCTTGCCCACGCAGTTGACGAATATGTACGAGTTTCTGATTTGCCAAAAGCTGCAGTATTCTATGCGCTTTTCCCATTTAGCCTTGTTGAAAAAATTAATAAATAATAATTTTAGGAGGAATTTATGAATACTAAATTGAAAGGCAGAGATTTTTTATCTACTAACGATTGGACGCTTGAAGAATTAGAACAGGTGCTTGACTTGTCTTTTAAATTTAAACAAGAGCGTGCACTAAGAGTTTCTCATTCAAACATTCTTCCCGGGAGAGAACTCTTTATGATATTTAAGGATAAGTCTACTAGAACGAGAAACTCTACAGAAACTGCAATGATCCAACTTGGTGGCCATGCTACTTACCTTCCTGCTGAGGCAACCCAGATTTCTCATGGGGATACAGCGAAAGAAATCGGAATAATTTTTTCTCGTTATGGTGACGGAATTGCTATTAGAGACGACATTTATTTAGGTGTTGGACAGAAATACATGGAAGATGTAGCAAAGTGGGCGGATGTGCCTGTGATAAATCTTGAATCAGATTGGGATCACCCTATGCAAATGCTTGCGGACATAATGACCATCAAAGAAAAATTTCATAATGACATTCGTGGAAGAAAGTTCGTCATTTCTTGGGCTTATGCCACTTCCCACGCAAAACCGCCTGCAGTCCCACAGGGGCTTATTATGATGATGCCGCGTTTTGGTCTAAATGTAACACTAGCAATGCCAAAAGAGTTTGCTTTGAGTCCCGAAGCAATGAAAATTGCGGAGAAAAATGCTCAAGAAGCGGGTGTAAATTTTGAAGTAGTGAACGATATGGACGAAGCATTTAAGGATGCAGATATAGTCTATCCAAAGTCGTGGGGTGCTTATTACTATGCGGAGAATAATTTTGAAGAAATGAAGAAAATTGCAGATAAGTATAAGGACTGGATTGCAGACGAAAGGCGTATGAAGCTTGCAAAGAAAAATGCGATCTATATGCATTGCTTGCCAGCAGACAGAGGTGCTGAAGTGACAAATGAAGTTATTGATGGCCCTCAGTCAGTAATTTACGATGAAGCGGAGAATAGATTGCATACGGTAAAGGCTGTTCTTGCTTTAACTATTAGATAAAAATTTAAATTGGAGGTGATGTAGTGGGAAAATTAGCTGTGCTTGCAATCGGGGGGAATTCTCTGATAAAGGACAAGCAGCACGAGACGGTAGAAGATCAGTACAAAGCAGTGTGTGAAACTGCTAAACACATTGTGGGAATGGTAGAACAGGGCTTTGATGTGGTCGTAACTCACGGTAATGGCCCACAGGTAGGATTTATTTTAAGGCGTTCTGAGATTGCTCATGAAGTAGCAGGGATGCATCCAGTACCTTTAGTAAATTGTGGCGCTGATACACAGGGTGCAATTGGTTATCAAATCCAGCAGGCACTTGACAATGAATTTTTTAAGAGAGGGATTAATAAAAAAGCGGCTACTGTTGTAACTCAAGTTGTCGTAGATAAGAATGACCCTGCTTTTAAGAATCCTTCCAAGCCAATTGGGACTTTCTATACGAAGGAGCAGGCTGAAAAACTTAAGAAGGAACATCCTGACTGGGTGATTATAAACGATGCAGGAAGGGGCTATAGAAGAGTTGTGCCTTCTCCAATGCCCAAGGAAATCGTAGAGCAGCCTGCGATTGAGCTTTTGGTTAAAAATGGTTTCAGCGTTGTAGGCGTTGGCGGTGGGGGTATTCCTGTGATAAGAAACGAAAATGGAGAACTCGAGGGTATTGATGCCGTTATTGACAAAGATAATGCTTCAAGTCTTCTTGCAGTAAACATTAAAGCGGATATATTTATAATCTCTACTGCTGTAGAAAAGGTATATCTGAATTATAATAAACCTAACCAGAAGGCTCTGGATAAAATGACGGTTGCAGAAGCAAAGAGGTACATTGAAGAAGGACACTTTGCAAAAGGTAGTATGCTACCAAAGATACAGGCTGTTATTCGTTTCCTCGAAGCGGGTGGTAAGGAGGCAATAATTACAAATCCTGAATCACTAGAAAGAGCTTTAAGAGGTGAAACGGGCACACATATTTATCCGTAGTATAAAAAGAATTACAAAAAAGCAGGGTTAACCCTGCTTTTTTTCTTTGGGGCACTTTACAACTACAGGATTTCGTATTATAATTTTAAAAACACATAGAGATGGGGAGGTGATAAGGAGTAAAATACTATGAAAAGCGGAATTCAAATTAAAAATCCGTTAAGGAGGAGGTAAGTATGAGAAAGTATAAAGTATTAGCTGCTTTACTCGTAGTTTTGTTGGTCGTTTCGTTGTTTGTTGGTTGTGCTCCTAAAAAAACACAACCAAGTAACGGTGGCAATGCACAAAAACCAAAAGAGAAAATTAAAGTTGCAATGTTACTTGTTGGTCCAAAAAATGATGGTGGTTGGTCACAGGCACACTACGAAGGTCTTATGTATCTAAAAGACCACGATCCAAATGTAGAAGTTGCATATTCAGAAAATGTTCCAGAAGGCGCACCTGCAGAAAAAGTTATTAGGGATTATTGTAATCAGGGATACAAAGTGATATTTGGAACGAGTTTTGGGTTTATGGATCCTATGTATAATGCGGCAAAAGACTATCCAAATGTAATTTTTGAACACTGTTCCGGTTATAAAACCCGTAAGAATATGGGTACCTACTTCGGTAGAATGTATCAGCCAGACTATCTTGCGGGACTCGTTGCGGGAATGATGACGAAAACTAACTACATCGGTTTTGTTGCGCCGTTCTCGATTCCAGAAGTCGTCAGAGAAATTGACGCTTTTACTATTGGTGTGAGAGAAGTAAATCCTAAGGCAGAAGTTCATGTGGTATGGTTAAATACATGGTTTGACCCGACTAAAGAAGGCAATGCTGCAAAAACATTTATTGCTAATGGGGCTGACATTATAGCAAGTGGTATGGATTCTCCTGCTCCACTTGTTGAGGCGCAGAAAGCAGGTATATATGCAATAGGTTACGACAGAGATATGTCGACTTACGCACCTAAAGCAGTTCTTACTTCTCGTGTTTGGCATTGGGGTGTATTTTATGTGAAATGCTTAAAAGAAGTAGAAGACGGAACTTGGAAGCCTACCCAGTATTGGGGTGGCATGAAAGACGGTATCGTTAGTCTTGCTCCATTTGGACCTATGGTACCTGAAAAGGTAAGGCAATATGTAGAAAAGAGAGAAAAAGAAATTAAAGACGGTACATTCAAAGTATTTGAAGGACCTATTTATGACCAGCAAGGAAATCTTAAAGTACCAAAGGGTCAGGAACTCTCTGATGCTGATAAACTACAACTTCAGTGGTTTGTTAAAGGAGTAGTTGGAAGCATACCGAAGAGTGGTTCTTAAACTAGCGTAGGAAGACAAGCCCTCAGCATAGATCGCATTATGCTGAGGGTATTTTTTGTAAATGGAGGATGATATGGCTGAATATATTCTTCAAGCAAGAAACATTACTAAGAAGTTTCCCGGAGTGCTAGCAAACGATCACATTAATTTTGATCTTAAAAAAGGAGAAATTCACACTATACTCGGTGAAAATGGGGCAGGTAAGTCTACATTAATGAATATTCTCGATGGTATTTATTATCCGAATGAAGGAGAAATATACATAAACGGTAAGAAAGCACACATACGCTCTCCCTTTGATTCTATGCGCTACGGTATAGGAATGATTCACCAACACTTTATGCTTGTAGATACATTAACGGTTCTGGAAAATGTAATTTTAGGTTTAAAAGATCAAAGTTTTTTTATAAATAAAAAACAAATAGCTAATAAAATACTTGAGATATCGAATAGGTATAAGTTCGACTTAAAACCCTTTGCCAAGATCTGGCAACTTTCTGTTGGTGAGCAGCAGAGAGTAGAGATAGTAAAAATGCTTTTTAGAGGAGCGGATATTCTTATACTTGACGAACCTACGGCGGTCCTTACGCCTCAGGAGTCAGAGGCCTTGTTTGAAATTCTAAAAAAGATGAAGAGCGAAGGAAAGTCAATTATATTTATAAGCCATAAATTAAACGAAGTAATGGAAATTTCTGATAGAATTACTGTTTTAAGGAAAGGGAAAGTTATAGGAACTGTAAATAAAGACGAAACTAACCCTGTGGAACTTGCAAAAATGATGGTGGGCAGGGAAGTTTTGTTTAGGTTACAGCGCAAACCTCTGGAACGGGGAGAAGAGGTTTTAAAAGTGGAGAATGTAGAAGCCTATAATGACAGAGGCATAAAAGTTCTAAATAAAATCGGTTTTACTGTACATAGAGGAGAAATTTTTGGACTTGCTGGTGTTGCAGGAAATGGACAAAAAGAACTTGCTCAGGTTATAACTGGATTAAGGAAAGCAACTAATGGAAAAGTTTTTTTGCTTGGAAAAGACATTACGAACCAGCATCCTCTTGTGATTGCAAATAGTGGGACAAATTACATTCCACCTGATAGGCTAAAGGTTGGCCTTGTCCCGAATTTGTCTTCTATAGATAATGCGATATTGAGGCGATATAGGAAAAGTCCAATTGGCTCTGGAATACTGGTTAACTACAAAAAGGCCAGGGAATACACGGAGAGTTTGATAGAGAAGTTTAATATAATGGTTCCACGAATCGATGCACCAGTAAAGTTGCTCTCTGGTGGAAATATGCAAAAGCTGCTTCTTGCACGAGAAATTTCTGAAAATCCAGCGCTTCTTATAGCAGTACATCCTACCAGGGGGTTAGATATCGGTGCAACGGAATTTATTCGAAAAAAACTTCTTGAAGTGCGAGATAGTGGTATGGCCGTGCTTTTAATTTCAGAGGACCTGGACGAGATATTGATGATTTCTGATCGTATAGGTGTGATTTACGAAGGGAGAATTACTGGAATAATGGATGCAAAAGATGCCGATGTGCGTAAGATCGGTCTTCTTATGGCGGGTTCTACTGAAGAAGAAAGCGCAACAGTGCATTGAGAGGTGGAATATGATTAGATTTGAAAAAAGAGAGTCGACTTCTACGAGTTTAAAAATTCTTATTCCCACAGTATCTATTATTTTAGGTATTTTAATTGGTGCTGTGGCCATTCTTTTAAAAGGGATTAATCCTATTAAAGTATACCAGGCACTTTTGATAGGTGCATATAGCAGTAAGTATACATTCTCTGAAACACTTGTTGCAGCAACGCCGCTCATTTTGATCTCTGCTGGATTAATCGTAGTATTTAAAATGAACTTCTGGAATATTGGTGCATACGGACAGTACATTATGGGTGCAATCTTTAGTTCCTACTTTGCAATTTTCTGGTCACCGCACATTCCCAAATTAATAATGCTCACCGTCATGGTAATTGCAGGTATGGTGGGCGGTGCGTTGTGGGCTATTATTCCTGCGTTGCTGAAGGCGTACTGGGAGGTAAACGAAGTTATTTCTACACTGCTTCTTAATTATATTGCGCTTTTTATACTGAAGTTTTTAATGTATGGCACCTGGAGAGATCCGTTGAGTCACGGCTTTCCACTGTCAAAGCCATTTCCAGATAATGCCCAACTTCCAAGAATAATACCTCATACGCGTGTTAATTTGGGCTTAATATTTGGCATTATAGCAGTTGTTGTAGTATGGTATCTTCTTAAAAAGACGAAATTTGGATACGAAATCAGGGTGATTGGTGAAAATCCCAATGCGGCTCGTTATGCAGGAATGAATGTGGCAAAAAACATTATTATTGCTATGATTATCAGTGGTGCGCTTGCAGGGCTTGCTGGAATGGTCCAGGTTTCTGGTATTATTCATCTACTGCAGATTAAAATCAATCCGGATTATGGATATACGGCGATTATTGTGGCATGGCTTGCTTATCTTGACCCAATTGTTGCATCTTTCTTTGCTGTGTTCCTCGGCGGGCTTGCATCCGGTGCTTATCAGATACAGATTACGATGCAGGTACCTTTTGGAATCGTGGGTGTTATTGAAAGTGCAATTCTTTTTGTTTTAATTGGTAGTGAGATCTTTATGAGATATCGATTGGTTTTTGATGTGGGGAAGAAGAAACATAGTGGTCAGGAGGAAACATTATGAGTGGAGCACATCACATTGTATTGATAGCGTTATTTTCTGCAGCAGTTCAATCAGGTACGACACTTCTGTATCCTACGATTGGGGAGATATTTGCTGAGCGTGCTGGTATATTAAACCTTGGCGTTGAAGGTATGATGATAATGGGTGCATTTTTCGGTTTTGTAGTTACTTACATCACTAAAAATCCTTACATTGGATTTCTTGCAGGTGTGCTAGCTGGAGGAATATCAGCTCTCATTCATGCCTTTGTTTCAATTACTCTTAGAGGAAACCAGGTAGTAAGTGGCTTGGCACTTACGATTTTTGGATTAGGATTTACTAATTTTTATGGGCAAAAGTGGATTAATTTGCGCTCTCCGGTCACAGTGTCTCAGATGTCTGTCCCGTTGCTTTCTAAAATACCTTACATAGGTCCAATTTTCTTTAAGCAGGATGCACTTGTTTACACATCATACATAGTTGCAATTGTTATGTGGTTTATTCTTTATAAAACGAAAGTAGGTGTTCACCTTCGTGCAACAGGACAAAATGCTCGTGCAGCAGATGCAATGGGTGTAAATGTGTATGCAACGCGTTACTGGTGGACATTTTTTGGTGGTTTACTTGCAGGCGCCGGAGGGGCGTACCTTACAATTGCTTATGCTCCGTTTTGGCTTGACGGAATGACGGCAGGCAGAGGATGGATAGCAATTGCTCTCGTAATATTTGCAATGTGGGATCCGTTAAATGCGATGGTCGGTGCGTACCTATTTGGTGGAATTGATGCATTGCAGTTACAGTTACAGGCAGTTGGGGTAACGATTCCTTCCTCTCTACTTAATATGCTTCCATACCTCTTAACATTGATTGTTATTATCATAGCTACACTTATCGTGAGAGTAAAACACATATCAGCACCGAAAGAACTTGGTATTCCGTACAATAGGGAGGAAAAGTAATGAGCTATGTAAAAAAGTTAAAATGCTTATTGTGTGGCAGCGAATATGATCCCAACGAGGTAACTTACACATGTCCAAAGTGTGGTAACGATGGAATTCTTGAAGTAATTTATGATTACGAGGAAATTAAAAAATACTTCTCTAAAGAATCTCTCCAAACTAATAAAGATTACTCAATGTGGCGTTATCTGCCTCTCTTGCCAGTTAACGATCCTTCCAAGATTGGTCCTTTGAAAGTTGGCTGGACGCCGCTGTACGAAGCAAAAAGAATTAGAAAGGATTTAGATATTCCGCATTTATGGATTAAAGATGACGGTAGAAACCCTACTGCATCACTTAAGGATCGTGCATCAGCAATAGCTGTCGTTAAGGCTCAGGAACTTGGAAAGAAAGTCGTAACTTGTGCATCTACTGGTAATGCTGCTTCTTCGCTTGCTGGAGCTTCTGCGTCAGTGGGCTTAAAAAATTACATTTTTGTGCCAAGGACGGCACCAAAGGCAAAGATTGCACAACTTCTCGTTTTTGGGGCAACTGTGCTTGCCGTAAAAGGTAGTTACGATGAAGCGTTTGACCTCTCTATTGAAGCAACTGAAAAATTTGGGTGGTACAATAGAAACACCGCATTCAATCCGTATATGGTGGAAGGCAAAAAAACTGTAGCTCTCGAGATTATAGAACAGATGAATTTTGAAGTACCTGATTATGTATTTGTTTCTGTCGGTGATGGCTGTATTATTTCTGGCGTTGCAAAAGGATATAAAGACATGCTATCTCTTGGTCTTATTAATAAGATGCCAAAGCTTGTTGCTGTGCAAGCAGAGGGCTGCAAGCCGATCGTTGATGCTGTAAATGGTGATGGAAGCGTAAAATTTGTTAAACCAGATACAATTGCAGACAGTATTGCCGTTGGTATTCCAAGAAATAGAGTTATGGCCGTAAGAGATGTAAAAGAGTCTGGTGGTTTTGGTGTTGCTGTCAGCGACGAAGAAATTTTATCTGCAATAAAATATTTAGGTTCTGCACAAGGAATCTTTGCAGAACCTGCAGGTGCAACTGGTTTTGCTGGAATGTTAAAAGCACTAAAAGAAGGAAAAATCAGTAAGAACGACAAAATCGTGGTCATTATAACGGGGAATGGGTTAAAAGATGTAGAAAGTGCACAGAAAGCGGGAGGTGCACCTATTGAGATTGAACCGCGGATTGAAGATGTGGAAAGAGTACTTAAAGAAATGTAATTTAACAAAAAACTCAGTTTGTAGTATCGCTTGTAGGGCTTGCAAGGTTTTTGCAGCCCTTTTTTACTTAAATAAGCGAGGTAAGAATTGAATGTTTATCTAATTGTTTCACTACTGCTTTTGCTTGGCTTTATATTTGGTAGACTTCTTAAAAAAGTAGGCCTTACCGAAATTTTAGCATACATAGTTGCTGGAATATTGATAGGGCCTGTGTTGCACTTTCGTGTACCGAACGAATTTAACGGTGTAATTACTGCAGTAACCCTTTCGTTTGTTGCATATATGGTAGGTTTAAGTTTTTCTTTTGACTTTCTAAGAAGGGCAGGTAAAAAGGTCGTTATCATACTTGTCGTGGAGGTTATCATTACATCGGTTGTAGTATGGTTTCTCACCTATATTTTTACAAATAATTTACCGCTTTCTGTTATATTGGGTTCACTTGCCCCTGCGACTGCACCTGCTGGAACAATTGCGGTGATAAGAGATCTAAAATCTAAGGGTTCACTGACAGAGGTTGCGATCGCGGTTGTTGGCCTTGACGATGCAGCAGGAATAATTATATATTCGTTTGGTATTGTTTTAACTAAGGCATTGTTGGGAGGGAAAATAAATATAGCAGCTTTTGTCGTAAGGCCTTTGTGGGAAATATTTGGTGCTATTTTGGTGGGAGGCGTTATAGGCTTTCTAGTTTCTTTTCTTACCAATAAAACAAAAATGTCGAGTGACCATATATTTATCGTTTCTATTGGAGTGGTAATACTAACATGGGGGATTGCCGTACATATAGGTGTGTCGGCCATTCTTTCGTGTATGGTTTTGGGAACAGTAATTGTAAACTTTAATAAATCAATTAGTAATAAGTCAAATCAATTGATAGATCGAATAATGAGTCCAATTTTTATTTTATTTTTTGCTGCCATCGGTGCAGAAATAGACTTCGTGCAATTTGCAAGTATTATAGGTGTCGTGTTAATTTATTGTGTTGCCCGAAGCATTGGCAAAGTGCTTGGCTGCGGAGTTGGTGGTATTCTTGCACATGCAGAACCAAAGATAACGAAATATCTTGGAGTAGCACTTTTAAATCAGGCAGGTGTTGCAGTGGGACTTGCGTTTTTAGCCGCACAGGAACTTCACACCTTTAACATGGGGGCACTAATTACCACGCTGATGGCTACGACTACTGCTGTGTTTCAAATATTATCGCCTTTAGGGACTCAGTTTGCCCTTAAAAAATCTGGTGAAAGTAACATCTGAGTTTTGTTATAGATGTTATTCTTGACGAAATATAAATTTTCTGTAAAATAATATTCTACACAAATACAAAGAGGTGATTATAATATGGGTATGGAAGAAAGCAAACTCTACATGGAACTTTTAAAGAATGTGGAGAAGAATAAATATAAACTAATTCAGGAACTTATAGAAAGGGCAGAAAAGGAATCAAAAATAAATCCAGCTTTCGTGCCTTTCTATCCAGCGGATTGTTTTGTAAAAGTTTCAAACCTAATGCTCGAGGAGGCAAAAGATAAGGAATAAAGTACTCCTTATTGTTACCGGCAGCATCGCATTTTATAAAGTATACAATATTTTACGCTTGCTCAAAAAATCCAGCATAAGTGTAAAAGTTATTTTAACTAAAGGAGCGCTTAAATTTGCGTCTCCTTTATCTTTTTCTGCACTGGGTGCTGATGCTGTTTACACTCCAGACGATAGTTTTTCTTTGGACGAAGATAATGTTTCTTTACACCTTTCCTTATCTCGATGGGCAGATTTGATTTTAATTGCACCTGCAAGTGCTGACTTTATTGCAAAGTGTGCAAACGGAGTTTCTGACGAGCTTGCGCTTACTACTGTGCTTGCTTTTAATAAGTATAGTGGTGTAATTATAGCACCCGCAATGAACAGCATGATGTATGAAAATTCTTTAACATCCAAAAACATAGAGAGTCTCAAAAATCTTGGTGTATCTTTTGTTGATTCTGAAGTAGGTGCTCTTGCGGATCTGTCTGTTGGTAAAGGGAGACTTGCTAACGAGGAAAAAATTTTTGAAAAAGTGATGTGTACATTAGAGGAAAAGAATTTGTTTTTGGGTAAAAAGTTTCTTATTACTGCGGGTGCAACGAGAGAATACATTGATCCGGTGCGATTTATCACTAACGGTTCTTCAGGTGCTATGGGGTTTTCTCTTGCTAAGGCTGCAAAGAGGTTTGGCGGGGAGGTGTATTTAGTAAAAGGGCATACGACTGCAAAACCACCGTTTGTTGATGCTATATTTGAGGTAGATACGACAGAGGACTTATTAAGAGAAACACGGAAGTTATTTAGTGGAATAGACATATTGATTATGGCTGCTGCTCCTGTTGACTTTAAACCCGAAGTGAAAGCTACTCATAAAATTAAAAAACAAAAGGAACTTCTTCTGTCACTAAAGGCAGCACCTGATATTTTGAAAACTCTATCCAATGACAAGAAGAATCAAGTAATTGTGGGTTTTGCTCTCGAAACAGAAGACCTGGTTAAAAATGCTAAAGAAAAAATGAATCACAAGCATATGGACATCGTTATCGCCAATAAAAATTCCAATATTGGTAAAAAAAGTGGCAGTGTGATGATTATTGATAAATATGGAAAAAGTATTATTATAGAAAACAAAAGTAAAGATGAAATTGCTCAAGAAATTTTGTTATTTTTGAAAGATTTTATGGAGAAGGAGGTACAAAATGGTAAGAAATGAAGAAATGAGATTTGTTACATCGGAATCTGTAACGGAGGGTCATCCTGATAAACTTGCTGACCAGATTTCCGATAAAGTTTTAGACGAAATTTTAAAAAAGGACCCTAATGGTCGTGTTGCTTGTGAAACATATGTAACGCATGGGCTTATAATTGTTGGTGGCGAAATTACCACGAAGGCATGGGTTGACATCTCTAACATTGCGAGAGAAACTGTAAAGGAAGTAGGTTATACTTCTCCAAAGTATGGTTTTGACTATCATACTTGCGCAATTCTAAACGCCGTAGGTAGACAGTCTCCAGATATTGCTCAGGGTGTCGATAGAGGAGGAGCAGGCGATCAGGGCGTAATGTATGGTTACGCAACGAACGAAACGGATGAACTTATGCCTCTTCCTATAGTGCTTGCCCATAAACTTACTGAACAACTTGCAAAAGTAAGAAAAACAGGTAATCCATCTGATGTTGGTCCTTTCCTTGGACCTGACGGTAAAGCGCAGGTTACCTTGAGATATGAAGGCGGCAAAGCAGTGGAAGTAACTGATGTCGTTATTTCTACTCAGCATACGGAAGAACTGCTTGATAAAAATGATCCGTCTCACATGTCAGAGGATGCAAGGCAGCGCATTATTCAGGCGGTTGCTATGCCAATTATACCTGACTACTTAATAACAGATAAGACCCGCTTCCATGTGAATCCTACAGGCAAATTTGTAATAGGCGGTCCGCAGTCTGATACTGGAATGACTGGTAGAAAATTGGAAGTTGATACATACGGCGGGATGGCACCACATGGTGGAGGTGCTTTTTCCGGTAAAGATCCGACAAAGGTTGACAGGTCTGCTACTTATATGATGCGATACCTTGCTAAAAATGTCGTGGCGTCTGGCATTGCAAGTGAGTGTCTTATCCAGGCAGCATACATTATCGGTGAGGTTCAGCCTGTGTCGTTTATGGTAGATACTTTTGGGACGGGGAAAGTTGACGATAGAGAAATAGAGCGTGTATTGAAAGAACTCGTAGATCTTTCTCCGCGTGGAATAATAGAGAAACTCGATTTGCTTAGGCCTATCTATCAAAAAACGGCATCCTACGGACATTTTGGCAGGAATGAACCTGAATTTACCTGGGAAAAGACAGACCTTGCTGAAGACATAAGAAAAAGGCTTGGAGTATAATAAGGAACATTTAATAGCCGGAGTCGTAATAGACGGTCTTTACATTAAAAAAGATCTATTTTATTACGAGATTCCTCCGCATCTCACTGATAAAGCTCTTATTGGGGTGAAAGTTGTCGTACCATTCGGACCGAGAGACGAATTTCGGTCCGGTTTTTTATTTTCTATAGAAAAATCTAATAATCTCCAGAAACATCTTAAAGAAATAAAAGAAATTTCTAATTCGAGAATCTTTGATTTAGAAACACGCGATCTTTTATTATTTACTGCAGAAAAGTATTTTGTTTCCCTACACATATTAATAAATAAAGTTCTTAAGAATTTTTCTCTTGAGGTATTTCGCAAATACATTATTTGTCAGGATTGTGAGAGATTAAAGTCTAGACTCTCAAATTTTTCGGATAAAAAAAGACGAGTTTCTGAGTTTATCCTTACTCGTAAAATATTTCCTGTGTCTTTGCTGAGGCGCTACTTTGGAGAGATCTATAGGCCAATTCTCAGAGAACTGGAAGAAGAAGGTATTATTACGAGGAATACCATAGTTGAGAAGTTTTCAAAAAGATATCTCTCTATAAACAAACCTCGAGAGTATTTTAATTCTATCGTAGAGGAAATAGCTGATAAAAAATTGCGTAATGCCGTAGTCTCCGTATTAGGACGGCTGATAAATGCAAAAAGCCCTGTTAGAGAAGATATTGCAAAAAAAGGTATTCCTTACGGACGAAAGGCTGTAGATTTTCTCATTTTAAAAAGTGTCGTATCTGAACAGTACTCTGCTGAATCTAGTGTATTTACTGATAAAAAGTACACGATGAGTGTCCTTTACCTGGGTTCCCTTTCCGAAAGAGCAAAAAAAATTGCCAAAATTATAAAGCACAGTAGTCATAAAACTTTAATTGTTTTTCCGGAACTTTCCACGATAGAGAAAGTGAAAGATTTTTATAAGGCGGAATTTGGTGAAAGTGTTTTCGTCTGGGACGGCGGCAGTAAGAGAAAACTTTTTGAAGCAATATACTGGCAAAATAAGACTGTTATACTTGCAACAGCACCAGCTCTATTTGTTCGAATCCCTAATTTGTCTGTTTTAGTTATAGAGGATGCTTCCTCAAAGTATTTTGAGAATAGAAACTTTTTGATGTTTGATGTGCGTACTGTTTCGATTAAAAAGGCCCAAATAGAGAAGTTATCTTTGATTTTTTCTGCTGCAGTGCCTACTACAGAAGTGTACTATTTATTGGATAAAGGTTTAGCAGAAAAAACTGTTATCCATAATAAAAAAGTTAACCATTTGTTGCACATCGTTGACATGAGAAACGAATTTAAGAGACACAATTATAAGGTGTTATCCGTGGCAGTCCAGAAAAAAATGCGAGATGTTTTAAACGGCGGAGGAAATGTAGCACTTTTATTAAATAGAAAGAGTTATTCTACATTTGTAATGTGCAGGGAGTGTGGATATGTGCTGCGTTGCCCGAATTGCAATGTGTCATTGTATTACGATAAAGATAGAAATAAGTTGTTTTGTCCTATATGTGGATATGAGACGAATCCGCCAGATGTTTGTCCGCGCTGTGGCAGCCCGAGTATTGCTTATTTTGCCGGTGGATTACAAAAATTGAGAGAGCAAATTGTAGAACTCTTTCCTGGTTTTAAGATCGTAGAATTAACCAGTGACATTAAGTCACGCGATTTAGTCTGGTGGTCCTCAAATCACAAGAAAACAATTTTTATTGGCACTGAGTACTTACTCAGCCATCTCACATTTGAAGAGATAGGTTTGTTTGCGTTTGTTGGCATAGATATATTTTTAAATCATTATGGATTTAATGCCTCAGAGGAAACATTTTCGTTGATAGCAAAGTCCCTTTTAGAGACGAAAAAGGGAGAAGTCTTTGTTCAAACATATGTTCCAGACAATTTTGTATTTAAGGCTGCTAAAACTATGGACTGCAAAAAGTTTTTTAACGAAGACCTCTCTTTAAGGAGCGCTATGAAGTATCCGCCATTTTTAAATTTAGTTGTTTTTACATTCTCTGGTAAAGATGTCAAAGAGGTAAACGATCTTGCCAAAAGTTTTAAAGATGCTTTAGAAAAAATTTTAGGTAAGGAGGTGGATATTTTTGGCCCTTCCCCTTCTGTAATAGAAAAAAGAAAGAACCTACACTTCGTTGAGGTAATGCTAAAGATTAAGAACTTGAAAAAAGAAGTACGAGATTTATTTGTGAAATTTTCTAGTGAATCAAGTAGAATTAGCATTTCCGTGTCTTCCTACCTTGCATCTAACGAATATGTGGAGTAGGCAGCGTATCATTGTGCCTACTCCAATAATAACTTCTATGGTCCGAAATTAAAGAACGGTGCAAGAGGATTATTGTTCTTGTTTTTCTTTTGCTGTGGTACAGGCTGTGCCTGTAAGATTACCTCTAATCTTAATGTTTCGCTTAAACCTTTTCGTGCTATTTCTACGATAATGTGATCGCCTACATTATGCGAGCGTATAATGTTTATTAACTCATCTGATGTTTTTACTGGTTTTCCATCTATCGAAACTATAATGTCTCCCTGTTTTATGCCTGCTTTGTCAGCTGCCGACCCCTTTATTACTTTTGCAACTAATACTCCTGGCCTATATTTCATGTGAAGTTGGTCGGCGATTTCAGGAGTCATCGTTGTTACTTCTACGCCAAGGAAAGGCCATTCGACTTTTCCGTTTTTCAGGATGCTATCTATAACTTTCTTACAGGTGTTGGAAGATACAGCAAACCCCAATCCCTGTGCATTTTCGTATATCATTGTGTTGATACCGATAACTTTTCCATCCAACGAAACGAGTGGCCCTCCACTATTACCTGGGTTAATTGCAGCATCTGTTTGAATAACTCCGTGCATCGTTTTGTTTCCTACATTAATGTTTCTTTCAAGTGCACTTACAACTCCAACTGTTACGGTGTGGTCGAGCCCATACGGGTTTCCAATTGCTACTACGAACTGCCCTACTTTTAATTTTGAGGAATCTCCTAATTCGACATAGGGTAAGTTGTTTGCGTTGATTTTTACTAGAGCAACATCACTTATTGGATCGGCTCCGACAACCTTTCCTTTGTATGTTTTTCCGTTGCTCAATGTTACTTCTATTTTGCTTGCGTCTTCAATTACATGATTATTTGTTAAAATAAGCCCGTCTGGCCGTATAATGACTCCAGAACCAAGTCCCTGCTGCGGGACTACCTGTAGGAAGAAGTAATCCAGTACTTCCTTTGTTGATACTATCCTTACAACCGCAGGTGATACTTTTTGAACGACATTTTCCACTGCTAATTCAATGGAAGGCTGCGTTGCATTTGAGGTGCTGGTTGCGGGCTGTGATGTAGTATTTTGCGATGGACTACTTTGTAATGCAATTGTTTTTTGAGTCCAGGGGAAGAGTTTTGGGTTCTGGAACACGAGGTAAGTGCCAAAGATACCGCCTATTATACCTCCAATAATGATACCGATGATAAGTCCTACGAGCCAATTTCTTTGATGCATTTCTTCCATTTTGTTCACCTCCCTATTAAATTTTATTTAAAATGTTATAGTTGCGCCTTCGTTAATTATTTTAACTTTGCTTCCGAATTCTTTTACATACTCTTCTGGGTGCTCCGTATGTACAGGAATAACAATTTTTGGGTTTATCGTATAAACAATCTTAAACAAATCTTCTTTCCTTGCGTGGCCTGAAGCGTGTATGTGTTCTTTTGGGTATAGATTAAAAAGTTTTAACCAGTTGTTCATTCTCCATTCGTCTATTTCCTGTTCTTCTGTGTGTGCCTCTGAAGAGGAATGAATGTATTTGCTTCCTTTTTGAGGTCTGAGGTCTACCAGTTCTTGAAGGTCCCAGTATCTCATCACAAACACAAATGCATTTTCGTTCTCCCTAATGTCTTTTGCTTTTACAACTTTTGGCTTCATCGAGAATATTTCTTTAATCCACTTTTCGCTATAGTCCTTTTCAGCATAAGTCCCGCTTTTCCTTTTTTTAATGTAGACATAGATGTTTTCGTCAGTAATGTCAGGTACATCCATTCCTGCTTTGTTCATACTGTGAATTAAATACGCATCTTTCATCGTAATGACGAATTTTCTTCCTATCTCCTTTGACAGTGTATAAAATGTCATGAATCGATTGACATCTCGTATCGAAAAGTCTGCAAATATAAGCCCGGAAGTTTTCTTCATAACTTCGCCTGCTTTTTGGTAAACTTTTTCTTCAGTCCAGAATTCTCTGTTTGTATCTTCACCCTTTAGGTTAGTTCCTTCAATTATGAGAATGTCTGGATGGAACTTTGAGGCCGACAGCATAAAATTTTCGGTATCTTTTTTGTTTTTTCCGTGTAACCTTAAGTCTCCTGTATAGACTATGCTACCCTCATTTCCTGTAAATACGAATCCGTGCGCTCCTGGAACAGAATGATCTACTGGATATGTAAATACTTTAACATTACCAAAGTCCATTTCTGGGGTAAAGTGTATAGCTTTATGTTCTCCGTAGTAACCAGGGGTTTTCCAACTTCCCAATGCTGGTCGTCTAATAAATTTAAATATAGAAGTTTCAAACTTCGTAACTGAAACCTCTTCCATCGCCCGCAGGAGCGACTCCGTAATCTTCGAGGTGTAGATGGGGATCTCTTCTCGAATAAAGGAAATGTATCCTGAATGGTCGAAGTGTGCGTGGCTGAGAAATATTCCGTCTGCATAGTTTTCTTCGTTTCCACTTCCAAGGTCATCGGTTCCTTCTGAAGATAGCATTTTGACCAAATCTTTTCTATAAAGTCCCTTTATCTTGGGTATAAGCCCTAAGAAAAATAGGTCTCCTATCCCGTTAGCAACGCGCGGGTTTAAAAATTCTTCAAAAAAGAAGTTCCGTTTTTTGTAGTTCATACCGAAGTCCAGAAAGAACTTCTTTTTTGAAATTTCTAACAATATTTTTGTACCGCCTATTTCTTTAACTCCGTCGTAGAATGTTATTTTTCCCATCACAAAAAATTATATCACAAAATTTGAAAATATTGTGAATATTTATAAGGTTTAAATTCTTGCCGAATAAAGGTCTCTCAATTTTTTGTGTTTGCGAAACACTCTTATTTTTTTCTTAGAGTTTGTTGATCGAATGCGTGTTATTAGTTCTTTAGCGAATAAAATTCTTTGAATTTGAAGACCTGCGTTTTGAAGACCTGCGTGCAGAGATTAATTTCTGTTCTAACATCTATATAGTGTTTGCACTAAAGAACATAAGGATTAATTTAAAAAGTGGTTCATAGAAAAAATTACCTCTAACTAACCCTGTATTTATAAGGGTTTATTCAAAATATGCCATTTAAATGCCCGTAGAGGCGAATCTTGAGAAAAATCGGGTAAATATACCTGCAAAACGCTCAAAACGCCTTATTTTAGGGCATACGAAAATTGCAATAAAACCTGTATTTATCAGCATTTTCTAAAAATCACTTTGAAATTATCAATTTGGATAAAACTCTCAAAAATAGAAACCCGCATAAATAGAAACTTTCTTAACTGTCAAAAACAGGCAAAATTTGGCCGAAAATCGAGAAATTGTTCGTATATATAAAAATGCCGTAAAAGCCTGTAGAAATCACGATTATTACTACTTTCTGTAGGGTTACCGGGCATATTTGAAGTGCTCGTAATGAATGCCTGTTTGCATGCTGATTTATTCTTTGTTTGCAATCGTTTGAAAATGTTGTGTTTTCTTTTAGTAGAAACAAATATTTGTTTAAGTCTGTACGAGGTAAAACTGTAGTAAAATTATTTTTGCCGTATTTTATGAGAATATTTTTTAAGTTTCGTTTATCTCGAATATGTATTTTTGGTTTGCTTTAACAAATTCACCGTAATCGCCTTTTTTTAAGGCAAGTTTTGCTTGTTCGATGTTCTTTGCCTTCATAGAAGCAATGTGCGTTATACCCGTTCCTTTAAGTAGTTCTGGTAAAATTTGTCCTGTTGCTCCAACAAGAATAACACTTTTTGCATTTTTGGAGCGTTCAACGATAAGGTCGATTGTGTTGTTAACCAGTACAGATGCAGTTGAAATCACGATGTCCATTTCGGGAAGCATTGAATATTCAAGTGTGTCGCTTAATACTTCTTCGTGCCATAATCTGGTATTTCTTTCGAATACATAGACATTTTTCCCGTTTTCTTTTAGCTCTTTTACTAAAGGCGGCATATTTCCTATGACACCAATTTTGCCGTTTAAGTGAGTTATTATTTCGTTTATGTCTATTTGTATGCTGTTGTTAATGTTTATATAGTATTGAGATACTGCGTTTACCGTTGCGAGTGCAAGTGTCCTTTCGATTATATTTTTAGATTCGATTGCACTAATAAATGTCGAAGTTGATACATCGTGAAAGCTGTTTTCGTAGTGCTGAACTTCCTCGGGTATGGTCATTGCAACACCCATAGAACATTTGCCATCTTTTTCTACGATTACATACGAATACGGCAATCCAAAAGAAAAATCTTCAATGGAAAAGCCGTTAGATATTTTTTCTACTCGTTTCTTTATAATATTTAAAATCATTTTTGGCTCCTTTGCTATAGTAATTTCTCTGGAATTATAAATCTTTTATTTCCTAACTTTACGAGTCGTGACTTAAGAGAATAAAGAAGATCTATGTTTTCTTCGGTAATTACCTCGTCTGTATTTCCGTTTTTTAGTATTGTTCCTTCTTTTAGCAAAAAAACTTTGTCACAAAAACTTAACGCAAGATTTGGATCGTGTAACGAAACGAGGACAAGTTTCTTAAATCTTTTGGCAATTTTATTTATTACGGTAAGAACAATTAATTGGTTTCTAAAATCTAAAAAAGAGGTAGGTTCGTCAAATAACATTAGTTGCCCATTTTGCGATAGCGCTCTTGCAATAAGCGTCAGTCTTTTTTCGCCGCCACTTAAGGAAGTAAACGGTATGTTTTCAAACTTTGCGAGCTTTAGAGTCTGAATGGCTTTTTTGGTTTCTTCGATATCTTCTTTTTTAGGTCCTTCAAGTATGTTTATGTGTGGATTTCTACCCATAAGAACTATTTCAAATACCGTGTAAGGAAAGTTTACAGAAAATTCTTGGGGTGCATACGAAACAAACTTTGCCCTTTCCTTAAAGTTAAGTTTTTCTATACCTCTTTTATTTAGTTGAATTTCTCCTGCCTTTGGATTAAGGATGCCAGCTATACACTTAAGGAGAGTGGACTTGCCAGCACCGTTTGGCCCAAGTAAACATCCTATTCCGCCGGTAAGTTGTAGATCTATGTTTTTAAGAATCTCTTTTTTGCCGTATGAAAAGTAAAGATGTTTAATTTTTAACATACTTAAATCTCCTGGCAAGTATCAGTATAAGTAGAGGTGCTCCGATTAGTGATGTAATAACGCTAATAGGTAATTCTGTTGCTGCTATTGAACGAGCTATGTCGTCACAGAAGAGTAACAAAGTTGCTCCAACAAATGCAGATGCAGGAACGAGCCTTCTATTGTCATAGCCTACTAATAATCTTGCAATGTGGGGGGATACAAGTCCTATCCATCCTATTATTCCTCCTATTGCCGTTGCAGAAGAAACAGAAAGTGCTGCAAGAACAATAATAACTTTTCTGTAAATGTTTACATTTAAGCCAAGTGATTTTGCTTCGCTATCGCCCAACGAGAGTATATTAAATGGCCAGCGTAAGAGAACTATTCCTATAATTCCTATCGATATTGGAAGAAGCAGGAATAAAAGATCTCTCCACCTCATTCCTGAGAAACTGCCAAGCAACCAGAAAACTATTGTGGGTAATTTATCGTATGGGTCGGCCATGTACTTTGCCATGCCTACCATTGAAGTAAACAGTGCAGACACCGCAATACCGGCAAGTAATAACCCTACTATACCATTGCCTACTAATTTGCTCATTTTGTACGCAATAGTTACTGCGATAATTCCAAAGATAAAAGAAGACAGTTGTATGTACAAGGGATTAAAAGAGAAGAACAGGATTGCAAGTACGGCCCCAAGGGCTGCACCACTACTTGCTCCTACGATATTAGGTCCTGCCAGGTAATTTCTGAACAAGTTCTGAAATGCAAGTCCTGCAAGTGAAAGCCCTGCTCCTGCAAGTGATGCAATTATTATTCGTGGTAATCTAACATCAAGCAGGATAGTTTTGCTTAATGTAGAAAAGTGCAATGGATTAACTAACAATCTTCCTGTAAATAACGAACCAATAAACACGAGGATGTACAGCGTTAAAAATTTTTTCAATTCAAGTCTCCCACTATTTTTATTTTGTCTATATCGAGGTTATAGAATTTTTTGTAGAAATTTGCTGCTTCTTCTTTTACATTTAAGCTGCCGAAAATTTCAGGGTGTATTGTTTTAGCCATCCAGTATAAACCCAGTATCCACTTTGGGGCAGGATAGTCCCAGCTTTCACCGTCGTTAGGCATTGCGTAAACCTTTCCTGATTTTACGGCCCTTATGTTTTTCCACGCAACATCATTCATTATCGTTTTTTTAAGATCTTCGCTTGTGTATTTAAGGGAATAGCTTACGGTAATTATTATGTCGGGATTCCATTTTGCTACTTGCTCGACATTTACGATATTCCATCCACCGGGAAGCGTATTTGATACACTTTCGCCACCTGCCATATTTATAATTGTGTTCTGAAAGTATTCCTTTCCTGGTACTTTTAAAGATTTACTTCTCATGCTGTACTCTACGAGCATAACTTTTGGTTTGTTTTTGATTGTATTTGTTTTTTTCAATATTTTCTGCATATTTTCGTTGTAGTAATCGATAATCGAACGGGCTCTCTGTTCGTCGTTTAATATTTTACTTAATATCTCAATACTTTTAATGTAGTTTTTAGGAGTTTCCATGTTTAATGTAATTATTGGTATTTTAAGATTCCCAAGTTGTTTTTTAACCTGTTCGCTATTCCAAAATGCAGCAATTACGAGATCAGGATTAATCTTTGCTATTTCTTCTACATTAGAACCATTTGGAGATGTAACCAATTTCATCTTTTTTGATACATCCGGGTAGGCTAACTTTATAAAAGCGTCGTTTACTGCCATTTTTGTACTTCCAAAAACTTTATCTCCTTCTCCCATAAGAAACAGTGTTTGAGTAGCAAGTCCATACATTGAAACGATTTTTTGAACTGGTTGTTTAACTTTTATTTCTGTACCTGAGAAGTCTGTTATTGTAATAGTTTTTGTGCTTCTACTTGTTGATTGTTTACTCGAACAACCAGAAAGTGCAGATAGGGAAAGTAGGATAGTTAAAGCAACTACGATAATTCTAAGAATTGTTTTTCTATACATTATGTACCTCCTCTTTTAGGTGGACTTCTTTAAATAATATTTTTGAGAAGTATTTTAAGCCTTGCTCCTTTCTAATGTGTTTTATTCTTGAAAATCCGCTTTGGCTAATCACTATTGGATGCATTCGTTCGTTGGACACGAGGGGAATCGCAAAATCAATGTGTTTAAGCAGGACGACTTTTAAAAATCTGTCTAATAAGTTTGTGTTAAGCTGATTTTTGCTTACTGGCGTAATGATTGCAAATTTTGAGAAAGGGCTTATGCAAAATAATCCTTGTTTGACTGAGGTGATTATTGGAGAATTTCTTTTATTGTTTATCGTAAACTTTACATTTTGTAAGTGTATAATATCCTGTAAGTCTTGCTTTTCATTTCCTACGATGATGACTTCTCTAATTGCCGGAATATTTCTATACGAATGCATAAGTTTGACTGCTTGATGCAGAGATTTTTCCTGTGCTGAAAGGAGTATTAGAGAGAAGTATGGATAATCACCAGGATTTACATACGGTTTAAAGGTATGTTTATCTTCGTAAGAAAAATCGATACCTTCTGAAGAAAACCGCACTTTCAATTTGTTTAGTAAAATTACTTCTCTTCCAGCCATTTTTCTAAGTCTTTTTTCATCTCAGGAATTGTGTAAAATTTTATTGTTTCCATTACTCTTTCGTATTCTTCTACTCCTAAAAGAACGGCAATTGGCTTTCCGTTTTTTGTAATAAGAAAAGGTGTTTCGTTACACTTGTCCAGTAATTGTAGAAGCGTTTTTTTGGCCTCAGTAGCGTTTATTGCTTTCAGCATTTTTACCTCCTGCATTTGTATGGTCATAATTATAACAATAAAATTGTTTCAGTCAACTTGTTTTTCATTTTCTTTTCCGTGATTATACTTATGCATATGGATAAATTATATTTAGGTGTGGACTTTGGTGGAACGAAAGTTAATTTTACCGTAATGAAAGGCAAAGAATTTATTAATCTTGCAAAAATTCGTACGGGCTCTATTAGTTCTGTTTACGATATTGTTGATAGAGTAAGCGTAGGCATGGAAAAGATTGGGATAGATAAAATTCGTGCAATTGGAATTGGTATTGCTGGAATGGTAGATCAAATAAAGGGTGTTGGTGTGTATCTAACGAATTTAGGGAAACTTACGAATGTGAATCTTACTGACATTCTTTTCGAAAAATTTGGTGTGCCCGTATTTATAGACAATGATGTGGATGCTGCGCTTATTGCAGAAAAAGAGTTAGGAGCATTAAGGGGTATAAGGAATGCCGTATTTATTTCTGTTGGTACTGGCGTTGGGGGAGGAATTCTCATAGGAGGGAAAATATATATAGGTAAGAATGGATTTGCTGGAGAGTTTGGCCACATTACGGTAAGAGATAATGGTTTGAAGTGTAATTGCGGTAAAAGGGGATGTCTTGAAACTGAGTCTTCTGGAACTGGAATAGAAAGATATGTGAGAAATAGAATAAAAAAAAGGTGGAAGACCAGAATAGACAAAATTGAAGCTAAAAGAATTGCTGCTTTTGCTAAGTCGGGTGATGTGCTTGCAATTGAGGCTTACCAGAATGCCGTGCATTATCTTGCTTTAACTACTGGTAATTTAATAAATATATTTAATCCAGAAAAAGTTATATTTGGAGGAGGAGTTGTGGAATCTGGGTTAATCGTTGAATCTGTGAAAGATCTCGTGAGTAAGTATGCATTACCTGCTTTTTTGAAAGAGGTTAAGATAGAGAAAAGTGCTTTAAAAGGAAATACTGGGGCAATAGGTGCTGCTTTGCTTGCCCGGGATCGATCCAGTGGAAAAAATATTTATATTTATTGACTCCTATTCTTCCAGAAATTGAGCTTTGATTTCTCTTACGGCTCTATCTATTTTAATTTTTATTAAACCGAGATTTGCATCTTTTTCTGAAATAACGGCAATAAATCCATTTCCTATAGTTGCAAATATTATAAAGTCCTTATCTGTTTCGATAATTACTTTTCTTGTTTTACCAGCATTTAATACTTTTGCTACGGTAGTGCTATTTCTGAAGTTACTTGCGCACATTCCTGCTACGGCATCTGGATCTATGTCGGTCGGAAGTAATGATATTACCATTAAGCCTTCGTTGCTTATTATTGCGCTTCCTTTAACTCCTGGTATTTTGTTTAATTCTCTCAAATGTTTTTCCATCGTTTCCTAACCTCCCTTGTATTATTTCTATTCCATGCGGAATCGCTTCTTTTATTACTTCGAGACATTCAATAGCCCCTTTAGGATTTCCTGGCAAATTTATTATTAAAGTGTTTCCTCTTATTCCAGCAGTTGCTCTGGACAGAATAGACAGAGGCGTTATGTTAAAAGTTTTCATTCTCATAGCTTCTGCAAATCCTGGCGTTTCTTTATCTATTACCTCCTTTGTTGCTTCTGGCGTTACATCTTTTTTTGAAAAACCTGTTCCTCCGCTTGTAAGAACGAGATCTACTTTCATCCTGTCAGAATAATAAATTAATTTCTCTTTTAAAAGTCTTACATCGTCAGGCACAATGGCAGAGTCAACAAATTGCCACCCTTGTCTGCTTATAAAATTTTTTATCGTGGGAATAACTTCGTCCTTATTTATTCCCTTGCTTCGTGTATCGCTTGCAACTATTATTGCCACAGTTATCATTATGCTTAATGATATATAATTTATCGATTTAGTCAAATAATTTTTAATAAAAAGAATTTTGTTTTATATTTTACTATGTTCGGTATTGTTATACATTTAAAGAAAGTAACCTCCACTATGGATATTGCCAAGAAAGTCTCTTATTGGCTTTCTCCTCCGTTCCTCGTAATTTCTGATGTTCAAACAAGTGGCTATGGCCAGTATAATAGAAAGTGGCTATCCCCTGAAGGAGGGCTGTGGCTTACGGAAGTATTGGAGCTTAAAAACTACACCGCTTTGTCTCTCCTAATGTCTATATTGGTTGTGCGTGTTTTAGAAAAATATGTGTCAGAAGAAATAGTTAAAATTAAGTGGCCGAACGATGTATATCTTAATGGGAAAAAAGTGGCCGGTATATTGACTAAAGTCTCGGGCAACCTTTCTTTTGTTGGAATAGGTATAAATGTTGAAAATAGTGTAAGTGGTTCTCTTTCTAATACGGCAACGAGCCTTTCTTACTATACAAGAGTGGACCGTTCTCAGTTTTTGAATAAACTATTGAAAGAAGAGGACTCTTTGGTCAGTCTTTACGAACAGATAGGTTTTAGGGCTTTTGTTAAAGAATATAATAAAAAACTGATTTTTTTAAACAAACAGGTAGTCGTTAAGTCAAAGAGCGTAATTTGTGGAGAGGCAATTGGTGTAGATGAAAGTGGAAATTTATTGATTAATAAAGGCTTTTCTCGTGTAGAAAGAATAAGCAGCGGAACTGTGGTAAGTTTTTAATAACCTTAAGAATTATGCTTTAATATTGACTTTCTGAAGTATTCTTGACAAAAGCACTCGCAAAGACTATACTAAAAAACAAAAAGGGTGGCGAAACCTGAATGTCTGCAATAGTGGGGAATTTAAAAAAGTTATTTTTAGGTGAAGTTCTAATTGTATTTAAAAGATCGTGTCCTGTAAAGATCGATAGATATTTTATCTTTAAATTTATCATATTAGGGGGTGGAAATGGCATTTAAATACATTGGCAAGAAAGCCACGAGGCCGAATGTATTAGAAAGAGTAACCGGAAAAGCTATTTTTGTTGACGACATTAGACTTCCACAGATGCTTTATGCAAAAATTCTCTACCCAAAGTACGCTCATGCAAAAATTCTTTCTATTGACACAAGTGAAGCTGAGAAGATGCCAGGCGTTGTTAAAGTTGTTACAGGAAAAGGAATTAAGCATCCTTACGGTGATTGTCTTCACGATAGAGTGCCGATGGCCGTAGACAAAGTTCGTTACATTGGTGAACCTGTTGCAGCAGTGATAGCAGATACGGAGCGCCATGCAAGAGCTGCCTTAAGTAAAATAAAAGTAGAATACGAACCTCTTCCAGTTTATACTGATGCATTAGATGCAATGAAAAAGGACGCCGTTCTAATTCACGAAAATCTTGATAAGTACTTTTATGTGACTCCTCTTTACAAGCCTACTCCGGGAACGAACATTGCTTTATCCTATGAAATTAAGAAAGGTAACATCGAAGAAGGGATCAAACAGGCTGATGTAATCGTTGAAAAAGAATTTGTTTTTCATCACATGTCTTCTGTTGCAATTGAACCCCACACTGCGATTGCTATGCACCATCCTAATGGAATGATAGAAATATGGACTGCGAATGTGGGTCCTTTTGCCGTAAGGGAACAAGTTGCCGAATTTTTTGGAAAGAATGTCAGCGATGTAAGGGTGCATGTGCCGCACATTGGTGGATGTTTTGGATATAAATCGGATCCTTCGATTGAGCCACTTGCTGCATATATTGCAAGTTTTGTGCCTGGCCGTCCCGTAAAACTTAAACTTACGAGAACAGAAGATTTTACGAGCACATTTATCGGTAGGGGTATGAGGGCACATGTAAAAGTAGGTGCAACCAAAGACGGTAAACTTACTGCGCTTGAAGAAACACTATATCTGTCAACTGGTGCTTATGCAGATACTGGCACAAATGTACTTATAGTTTCCGTTCAGGCATCAGGTGGTGTTTATTACTTTCCTAATGCTCATGTGAAGGGGTATTCTGTCTATACAAATACTCCTCCCGTAGGTGCATTGAGAGCCTACGGGCATCCGGAAGCACAATTTGCTATTGAGAGAATGATGGATTTGCTTGCAAGAGAGTTGAATATGTCTCCTATTGAGATTAGAAAAAAGAACTTTATTACTGAAGGTAAAACAAATGTCGTAGGTGAGAAATTCAAGGCAAGTGATGGAAACTTGTTTAAGTGTCTTGAAAATGTAGTTGAGGCTATACCTCCAGAAGAAGGACATAAAGAAGATGACGATTATTACTATGGTGTGGGCTATGCGGGATTGATAAAGGCACCTAAAGCCGCAACTTTTGCTTCTAAAGGATGCCATATAAAATTTAATGTAGATGGAACTGTTTCTTTGAATATGTCTGGAGGAGATGTAGGGCAGGGATTGTGGACGGTTGCCCGTCAGATAGCGGCTGAAGCATTAAAAATGCCACCCGAAAAAATCCGCGTATACAGTGAAATAGACACCCAATATTCACCGTGGGAATGGCAGACAGTTGGTTCTATGTTTACTTTTCAGGGAGGAAATGCGATTATTCGTGCTGCAAACAAAGCAATTGATATTTTAAAGAAAAATGCTTCGCTTGTACTCGGAAGAGATCCTGATATGTTGGAATATGACGGAGAATATGTGTATGATAGGTCCTATCCTGATGTAAGAGTTGCGGTTAAAGACATTTGCCGTGGCTACGTAAAACCTGACGGAACGACCATTGGAGAAGTAGTAAATGTAACGAGTTATTTTAGACTTCCTGGTGTTCAGAATCCTGACCCGGAAACTGGAATGGGTAGAACTGGTGGAAGCTATACGATGGGGGTGCAGGGTGTAAAGTTGCGTATAAATAAGCATACCGGTGAAATCAAAGTAGAACATGTGGCAACTTCTATTGATGTAGGTAAGGTGATTTACCCTAAGGGAGCAGAAGGACAGGTGCTTGGTGGTGTCGTCCAGGGATTGGGAGAAGCATTATTTGAGCAAATTCGTTTTAAGGAAAATGGTGCACTCGAAAATCCGAACCTTATTAAGTATAAAATCCCTCGTCTTGAAGACATACCGGACAAGTTTACTATAAAGTTTGTTGAAACCCCCGACGCGATAGGGCCTTACGGTGCGAGAGGTCTTGGTGAGCATCCTGTGATTGGTGTTCCTCCTGCCGTTGTAAATGCTATTTATAATGCGATTGGCTACGATTTCTACGAGGTCCCTGTTACGAGTGATATGATTAAGAAAGTCCTGGAAGAAAAAGGCATGCTTAAAGAGCAGCCCAATGAAACTACTAAGGCTTCCTTAAGTGAAACTGTAGATAGAGATAAGGAGGGATAGTTATGCAAGCGGTTAATGTTACTTTGAATGGGGAAAAGAAGACTGTGTATATAGAAGGAGGAGAAACCCTTCTTGATGTACTGAGGGAAAACTTAGAACTTACAGGTACAAAATATGGTTGCGGCCAGGGTGCTTGTGGTGCTTGCACGGTTGTGGTAAACGGCGAAGCAGTTAAGAGTTGCATGGTTTTATTCAGAAGATTGGAGGGTGCTGAGATCCTTACGATTGAGGGTATATCTGATGGTGTCCACTTGCATCCTATACAGAAAGCCTTTGTTGACGCTGATGCAGTTCACTGTGGTTTTTGCACACCAGGAATTATAATGGAATTGTATGCACTTTTTACAAAAAACCCTGATGTTAGTGAAGAGGAAATTAAAAAAGCATTAAATAAGCATTTGTGTAGATGTACAGGCTACCTTCCATTGATTGAGGCTGCTAAACTGGCTCAAAAATATTATAAAGAATCCCTGAAGGAGGTGTAAACTTGGAAGAAAAATTTGACATTGTGGTCAAGAATGCAAAGTTAAGAAAAGGAGGTGGTAAATCTTTCAGTATTGCCGTAAAGGACGGAAAAGTTGCAAAAATTTCAGAAGATGGTGATTTTAACGGAAAGGTTGTAATTGACGCAGAAGGTAATCTCGTTACTGAGTCATTTGTGAACACGCATTTACACCTGTGTAAGGTGTACACACTTGAGATGATGGATGAAGATGCATTGAAAGATTATCATGGGGAAACGATGGGAAAGGCGATGACTGCCATTGAACTTGCTGCGCGTATAAAGGAGCGCTACAATGCGGATTGGATTATTAAGAATGTAAGGAAGGCATTGAATCTTGCGGCGAGAAACGGTGTAACTCACATTCGTGCCTTTGCTGATGTAGATAATAAAGCAAAATTAGAAGGAATTAAAGCGTTATTACAGGCAAAGGAAGAATATAAGGATGTAGTGGAATTACAGGTAGTAGCCTTTCCTCAAGACGGCGTTGTAAGGGAGCCTGGAGCTAAAGAACTCGTAGAAGAAGCTGTTAAGATGGGTGCTGATGTAGTGGGTGGTATTCCGTGGATAGAATATACTGAGGAGGACGAACAGGCGCATATTGATGCGATGTTTGAAATTGCGGAGAAGTACGACAAAGACATTTCTATGTTGGTAGACGATGCAGGAGATCCTACGCTTAAAACACTCGAAATGCTCGCCGTAAAAACGATTAAAGAAGGGCGTTTTGGTAGAAGCCTTGCACACCATGCAAGAGCAATGCAACTCTATCCAGAGCCTTACTTCCAGAAGTTGGTAGCCTTGCTTAAAAAGGCGCAGATGGGTGTAGTAAGTGATCCTCATACTGGTCCATTGCATGCGCGTGTAAGAGAAATGCTTGCAGAAGGTGCGCTTGTGGTTCTTGGACAGGATGACATCTCTGATGCATACTATCCGTACGGAAGAAACAATATGTTGGAAGTAGTATTCTTAAATTCTCACTTGTTGTGGATGACCACGAAGCAGGATATGGAAAAACTTTACGATATGGTAACAGTAGATGCAGCTAAAGCAATGAATGTGAAGAATTTCGAACTGAAAGAAGGGAATTCTGCGAATTTCGTCGTACTTAAAGAAGACAGTATAAGGGAAGCCATCCGAAATCATGACGAACCGCTTTATGTGGTGAGTCACGGTAAGTTGGTTGATAAAGATAAATATAAAAATTAATAAAAATTAATTCTTTAGTCTAAATTAAATTTAAGAAAGGAGGGTCTGATATGAAGAAGAAAGTATTAGCAATTTTACTTGTGGTATTTATGGTTTCTGTTCTTTTTGCAGGTTGTTCTTCTGCGCAGAAGCCTCAACAGCAGAAACCTGCTGAACAGAAATCTACTGAAAAAGTGATCAAGGTGGCAGCTGTTTACGCAACACCTATAGAGGAGCCCTGGGATGGGGCAATTCACAAAGCGTTGTTAAAAGCTAAAAAAGAGCTTGGAATCCAATACGATTGGACCGAAAATGTAGGATATGCTGACTTTGAAAAAGTTTTAAGAGAGTATGCTGACAAAGGGTATGATATTATTTTCGGTGATGCATTTGGCTCAGAAGACGCAGTGAGGCGCGTTGCAAAAGATTATCCAAAAATTGCCTTTGTATTTGGGTCAGGTGAAGGTCCAATGGATCCGAACCTTTCTGTGTTTGACGACTGGATTCAAGAACCTGCGTATCTTTGTGGTTTAATTGCGGGAAAAATTACGAAGACTAACATTGTTGGCGTGGTGGCAGGTGTCCCAGTGCCAGAGGTAAATAGGATTGTTAACGCATTTATTTATGGTGTAAAGGAAGTTAATCCTAAAGCAAAAGTTCTTGTATCATTCATTGGAAGTTGGTTTAACCCTACTAAAGCAAAAGAAATGGCGCTTGCAGAAATTCAAAAGGGTGCTGATGTAATGTATGCTGAGAGGTACGGAGTAATTGATGCATGTAAAGAAAAACATGTTTATGTTTTTGGTAATTTGCTTGACCAGCATTCTCTTGCGCCTAATTATGTTATTACGGGGCCGGTTTGGGATATGTGGCCTACCGTAAAGTATGTAATAGAATCGGTCAAGAATGGAACATATCATGCGCAAGATTTGAGAGAGTGGTCCATGATGGCAAAAGGTGGTGCAAAACTTGCACCTTTCTATCAATTTAAGGATAAATTACCTAAAGATGTGTTAGAGCTTGTTCAGAAAAAAGAGGAGGAAATAAAAGAAGGTAAGTTTAGAGTTCCTATTAACGAAGCTCCTCCGAAAAGTGGTTAACTTTGAGGCTGTATAATTCTACGGCACAGAGCAGAATGCTCTGTGCCAAATTTTTATAAGGGGTGGATATGGAAAAAGAAAAAATTATTGAGATGCGTAATATCCGCAAAACTTTCTTAAACAATGTAGCGAATAATAACATTAACTTTGTAGTTTATAAAGGAGAGATCGTTTCACTTCTTGGAGAAAATGGTGCTGGTAAAACAACCTTAATGAAAATCCTCTATGGAATGTATACTAAAGATAGTGGAGAGATATTTGTTAATGGAAGAAAAGTGGAAATAAATTCCCCAAAGGATGCTATTGCGCTTGGAATTGGTATGGTTCACCAGCACTTTACTCTCGTGAGGACACTTACAGTTTTGGAAAATGTTATACTTGGGCTGCCTTCTCCAAAAGGAATAAATCTTGACTTCGATTACGCAAGGAAAAGATTAGAAGAGATTATTCAGCGATACGGACTCGTCGTGAATCCTGATGCTAAAATCTGGCAATTATCTGTGGGGGAAAGGCAAAGGGTTGAAATTATTAAAGCATTATATAGAAATATTAATGTTTTAATACTTGACGAACCTACAGCTGTATTAACCCCACAAGAAGTAGAGGAATTGTTCAAAACATTAAGAATTTTTAAGAAGGAAGGAAAAAGTATAGTTTTTATTTCTCATAAATTAGAAGAAGTAATGGAGATTAGTGACCGTATCGTAATTTTAAGGAACGGAGTCGTTACGGGAGAGCGGAGAAAAGAAGAAACGAATGCCAGAGAACTTGCTCGTCTAATGGTAGGTAGGGAAGTAATAGAAGTTTTAAGAGAAAAAACTTCAGTTACGAAAAGGTCTCCCTTATTAAAAGTCAAAGAATTGAAGGCTTTAAATGATAAAAACCTCGTTGCGCTAAAAGGTATTTCTTTCTCTGTTAACAAGGGTGAGATTTTGGGGGTTGCTGGAGTGGCAGGAAACGGACAAAGAGAACTTGAAGATGTAATTTGCGGTGTGCGAAAACCGATTAGTGGCCACATTTTCCTTGATAATGACGAGATATCTGGCAAATCTCCAAAGGAAATAATTAGGCTTGGTGTAGGAAGAATTCCTGAAGACAGGATGGAGTCAGGCCTTATATTGGATTTGCCATTATATGAGAACCTCGTTATTGAATTCTACGATAAGCCACCTTTTTCTAAAGGAATGTTAATTGATTATAAAAATATTAAAAGATTTGCTCAAAAGCTTATAAAGGAGTATCGAATCAAGACGGCAAGTATAGATGTTAAAACGAGAACTTTATCTGGAGGGAATTTGCAAAAAGTCATTTTAGCGCGTGTGCTTTCTCAATCTCCTAAGTTTATAATAGCCTCTCAGCCTACAAGAGGATTAGATGTGGGTGCTATGGAATATATTCATGAAAAACTATTAGAGGCTCGTAATAATGGTGCAGGGGTTTTGCTAATTTCTGAGGATTTACACGAAGTATTGAATCTCAGTGACAGAATTATGGTTATGTACGAAGGTGAAATTATGGGTATTATAGATAGGTCGAAAGAAAAAGTTGACATTGAAGAGCTTGGTCTTATGATGGCAGGGGCGAAAAGGAGGAAAGTGTCATGAGTTGGCCTACAATAAAATTAGAAAAGCGTATGCCACCCCCCGTGTGGTTTCAAGTCCTTACACCTGTAATTGCGGTCTTTATTTCACTTCTTATTTCGGCGGTATTTATTTTGATTCTTGGCAAGAACCCTTTAATAGCTTTTTATTACATACTTAAAGGTTCTATAGGAACATGGTTTGCGTTTAAGGAAATGCTCGTTAAAGCAGCGCCTTTAATTCTTACAGGTGTCGCTGTTGCAATTGCATTTATAGCGAAGTATTGGAATATAGGTGCAGAAGGTCAGTTATATGCAGGTGCACTTGCAGCTACATGGATAGGTATGCTCAATTTACCACTTCCAAAGCCGGTCTACATACTTTTAGTTATTACTGTGGGCTTTATTGCTGGTGCAATATGGTCAGGCATACCCGGTTATTTAAAAGCAAAGCTCAAAGTAGACGATGTAGTAACTACATTGCTTATGAATTACATTATGATTTATACAGTAAGTGCTTTACTGAATGGGCCGTGGAGAAATCCTGTAACTATGTATCCTTCTTCTACACCTATTGCACAAAATGCGAGATTTCCTATTATAATTCCGCGCTCCCGTGTGCATTTCGGTTTAATTATATCTTTACTTGCGGTTTTGTTTATGTACTTCCTCGTCAGGAAAACAAAACTTGGTTTTGAAATAAGAGCAACGGGAGCAAACCCTTCTGCTGCTAGATTTCTTGGAATTGATACGATTAAGTCTATCATAGTTATATCAATAATAAGTGGAGGAATAGCAGGACTTGCTGGTGTAGGGGAAGTTGCAGGTGTTCATTATCACCTGATAAGTGGTTTATCACCCGGATATGGTTACAGCGGAATAATAATAGCAATGCTTGGAAGATTGAATTCAATAGGTGTGTTACTTGCTGCAATTTACTTTGCAATTATTATAAATGGAGCTCAATTTATGAGTATTACTTTAAATATACCTTCTTATATAGCTACCGTAATCCAGGGAATTACACTTATCGTTATGCTTGCTATGCTTCTATTATTTGAGTATCGAATAAAGATAGGGAGGTCGAAATGAATACCGGATTTTGGACTCTAACATTCTGGGTTGGATTTCTTGCCGCCACGGTCAGGATGGCTACCCCTTTAATTATTGCTACCCTTGGAGAAACTTTTGCTGAGCGTTCCGGCGTTCTTAATTTGGGTATAGAAGGAATGATGATATTTGGAGCGTTAGCGGGGTTTCTGACGACATACTTTACGAAAAGTTTGTGGCTCGGCGTATTAGTTGCTACTTTATCTGGGATAGCATTTGGCTGGCTGATGGCTTTTTTAACGGTTACTCTAACACTTAGCCAGCATGTTTCTGGGTTGGGAATTACTATATTCGCTAGTGGATTGGCTTATTATACATATAGGGCTGCAATTGGTTCTCCTACTGTGCCTCCCACGATAAAAGCTTTTTCAACTCTTAAGATCCCCCTACTCTGGAAAATTCCCATTATAGGGCCTATATTGTTTGATCAATATGCAATTACTTACATTGGAATTCTTCTCGTTCCGCTTGCAGGTTATTTAATTTACAAAACGACATTTGGATTATCACTCCGTGCAGTTGGTGAAAATCCTGAGGCAGCAGATGCGATGGGTATAAATGTTTACAGAATTCGTTACACAGCGCTTATTATAGCTGGGGGTCTTGCAGGCTTGTCAGGTGCATTTTTTACTCTTGCAGAATTTAACATGTTCTTGTACGACATCGTTGCAGGTAGAGGATGGGTAGCGATAGCGCTCGTTATTTTTGCAAATTGGATACCGTCTAAAGTTTTATGGGGTGCTTTGTTCTTTGGCAGTATAGACGCCATCGGTTTGAGATTACAGGGTACTGCTATTAAAGTGCCGTTTCAAGTATATTTAATGCTTCCGTATATTTTTACTATTATTGTACTTATACTTATTGCAAGGAATGCATCTTATCCGTCTGCCTTGCTTAAACCATACAGAAGAGAATGAAATATATAGCAATAAACTATTGACATGAGGGTTGATTTTCTTAAACTTTAATATATTTTTATCACAAAATCTACGGGAGGAATAAATGGATGCACATAAATTAGTTGAACAATTGGAAGAAAAAAAGAAACAGATCTATGCTCAGGGGGGGGAGAAAGCAATATCAAAACAGCACGCAAAAGGAAGACTTACGGCGAGAGAACGCATTGACTTACTCGTTGATCCTGGTTCTTTTGAAGAGTTTGATATGTTTGTAAAAACTCGGTCTACCTACTTTGGGCTTGATAAAAAGAACATTCCTGCAGATGGAGTTGTAACAGGTCTTGCTACGGTAAATGGCAGAAGAATTGCTCTTTATGCTCAGGACTTTACTGTGGTAGGTGGTTCGCTGGGGGAAATGCATGCCCTAAAGATTGCTAAAATGCAAGATATGGCGATGAAACTCGGCATTCCGTTTATTGGGATGAATGATTCCGGGGGAGCTCGTATCCAGGAAGGTGTTGACTCTCTCAGGGGATATGGGGAAATTTTCATAAGAAATGTTCGGGCATCTGGTGTAATTCCACAAATCTCTCTTGCTATGGGGCCTACGGCTGGAGGTGCAGTTTACTCTCCTGCCATGATGGACTTTATAATTATGACGAAGCACGCAATGATGTATATAACTGGACCCGAAGTGGTCAAGGCTGTCACTGGAGAAGTCGTTTCTCACGAGGACTTAGGTGGTGGCCTCGTGCATAACCAAAAAAGTGGAGTAGCTCATTTCCTTGCTGAAGACGACAAGGAAGCAATTGAGAAGCTTAAAATCCTACTGTCTTATTTGCCGGATAATTACTTGCAGACTCCTCCTTTTGTAGAAACTGGCGATTCTGTAGAGCGTGAAATTCCTGAATTGATAGATCTCGTACCTACAGACCCAAATAAAGGTTACGATGTAAAAGAAGTAATCAAAGCAGTTTTAGACAATGGTGATTTTTTTGAGGTCCAGGAACTATACGCACAAAATGCCGTGGTTGGTTTTGGAAGGATTGGTGGTAATGTAGTTGGTGTAGTTGCGAACCAGGCAAGGTATCTCGCTGGGGTATTGGATATAAACTCTTCTGATAAAATTGCGCGGTTTGTGAGATTCTGTGACGCGTTCAATATTCCATTAATCACTTTTGTTGACACTCCTGGATATCTTCCTGGCGTCGCACAGGAGCACGGCGGTGTTATAAGGCATGGTGCTAAAGTCCTTTACGCTTATTCTGAGGCCACAGTTCCAAAAATTACTGTGATTTTAAGGAAATCTTACGGTGGAGCATACATTGCAATGTGTTCTCGTCATTTGGGTGCAGATGCCGTCTTTGCGTTTCCACAAGCAGAGATTGCTGTTATGGGAGCAGAAGGTGCTGCGAATATTATATTTAGAAAGGAAATTAAAGCTGCAGAGGACCCGGATAAATTAAGAGCGGAAAAAATTGAAGAATATCGTAAAGAATTTGCAAATCCGTATAGAGCAGCCGAAAGGGGTTACATTGACGATGTAATAAATCCCAAAGATACTAGAAAAATTGTTGCAAAGACTCTTAATTACTTAAGAAGTAAGAGTGAGTCAATGCCAGAAAAGAAACACGGCAATATTCCACTATAATAGGTGATTAGATAAATGAACATACACGAGCTCAATCAAGGTATACTTTTAGGTCTAATGGCAATGGTGGGCGTTTTCATAGTGCTTGCCTTGATAGGTCTGATTCTATATGCATTTGAACTTTTGCTTTATAAGAAAGAGGAAAAAGGGATAGATACCGGCCGCCCAAAAGTTGAAGTAGAAGAAGGGATACCTAAGAAAGTAGTTGCAGCAATAGTATCTGCGATATATGCAAAGCAGTATATACCAGTAAGTATATCGACCAGAATAACTATTAGACATAAAAAAAAGAATTCAGTTTATAAGAAAATAAAGGAGAAGAGGTGGAAAAACAATGGTTAAAAAGTTTAAAGTAAAGGTGAATGGGGAAGAATTTAATGTCGAAGTAGAAGAAGTAGTAGAGGGCTCTGCTATGTCTAACCCGAGTGGTAAAGTTGCTGAACCTTCTACTACTGTAAGGGAAGTAGCAGAAGTGCCGAAGTCAGGTGAAGGAAAGACGGCACAAAGTAGTACTTCAGATAGAAGAGGGGGGGATATATCTGGAAAGAAGGTAGTTTCAGCCCCGTTGCCCGGGAAAATTATCTCAGTAAATGTTAAAAAAGGCGACTTCGTTAAAAAAGGCGATTTATTGCTCATATTGGAAGCAATGAAAATGGAAAACGAAATTTTTGCTTCTACTGACGGAAAGATCGTCGATATATTAGTTTCACCGGGTGATTATGTTTCTACTGGCGATAAAATGATCGTAATGGAGTAGTTTTATGTCTGATATAATTATCCAACTTGCAAAGCAAAGTGGTTTTTACCTTATTACATGGAAAGAGATCGTAATGATCTGTATAGGACTATTGCTTATATACCTTGCTATATACAAGCAATCTGAGCCATTACTTCTTTTGCCTATTGGTTTTGGATGTATTTTAACGAATCTTCCTTTGTCTGGTTTAATGAGTTCTCATCCGGTAGGTTTATTTTATTTTCTTTATAAGTATGGGGTTTCTACAGAAATCTTTCCTTTGTTGATATTTATGGGAGTAGGTGCAATGACGGATTTTGGTCCTTTAATTGCAAACCCTTGGACTATTTTGCTTGGAGCTGCTGCGCAATTTGGAGTGTTCCTTGCATTGATCGTTTCGTTACTTTTGGGATTTAGCTTGAAGCAATCAGCGTCAATTGCTATTATCGGAGGTGCTGATGGTCCTACCTCGATTTATACTGCCGTAAAACTTGCACCGCAACTCTTAGGCGCTATCGCCGTTGCTGCTTATACTTATATGTCTTTAGTGCCAATTATACAACCTCCCATAATGAAGTGGATTACTACTAAGAAAGAGCGCAGTGTGGTGATGGAACAGTTACGGCCTGTTTCAAAACTCGAGAAGATACTATTTCCTATTGTAGTTACGATTATTATCAGTCTTTTATTTCCTGCGGTGGCCCCACTTATTGGAATGCTTATGTTAGGAAACTTATTTAGGGAATCTGGTGTTGTAGAAAGATTATCTCATACTGCTGCAAACGAACTTATTAACATTACGACAATTTTACTTGCAACTACCGTTGGCGGAACGATGAGAGCAGAATCTTTTCTTACTCTTCAGACATTGGAAATTATAGGATTAGGAATTATTGCATTTGGCGGAAGTACTCTGGGTGGCGTTCTGTTAGGAAAACTTTATTACTATTTAAGTGGTGGCAAAATAAATCCTTTGATAGGCTCTGCGGGTGTTTCTGCTGTACCAATGGCAGCTCGTGTTTCACAAAAAGTGGGACAAGAAGAGAACCCTGGTAACTTTTTGTTGATGCACGCTATGGGGCCTAATGTTGCTGGTGTTATTGGAACTGCTGTGGTAGCTGGTATTATGATTTCTATGCTCGCACATTGATACTTTATTAATTAATGGTGACTTCTTATTAAAATTACGGGCAGTTTAAACTGCCCGTTTTTATTTTATTGTTGCAACTTTTAATAAGTCTGTACTTCCGCTTATGCCTGTATGTGAACCTGCAGTGATTACTATGATGTCACCCTTTTTGGCAAGTTTTGTTTCTTTTGCAATTTCTACGGCTTTTTGTAGAATTTCATCTACCGTTTTGAAAGCATCTACTTTAAACGGAATAACTCCCCATTTTAAGATAAGGAATTTTAAAGTTTCTTCTTTAGGAGTTAACGCAATAACCGGAACATTTGGCTTATGCTTGGATACTAAAATCGCAGTTCTTCCAGACTCTGTTGCTGATATAATAATTTTTGCATTTACCACATTTGCTATATTGTTTGCAGATATAGCTATAGCATCAGAAATATTTTTTTCTACGGGCTCTTCTGCCTTTGTTTTGAGGAATTTTCTAAAAATCGTGCTCTTTTCAGTATTTTTTATGATGTTTCTCATTACTTTTACGCTTTCGATTGGAAATTTTCCAACGGCTGTTTCATTTGATAACATTACTGCATCCGTTCCATCGAATATGGCATTTGATACATCCGTTACTTCTGCGCGTGTTGGAACGGGACTTTCCACCATAGAATTAAGCATTTGTGTTGCCGTTATCACTGGCTTACCCTTTTTATTTGATATCGAAATAATCTTTTTTTGTATAATAGGAACTTTTTCTACCGGAACTTCTACGCCAAGGTCACCACGAGCCACCATTATACCATCAGAAACTTCAACGATTTTCTCTATGTTCTCTACGGCTTCCCACTTTTCAATTTTTGAGATTATTGGAATAATTCTTCCGTATTCTTGCATTAAACTTCTGAGCTCAATGACATCTTCTGGTGTTTTTACAAACGAAAGTGCAACGAGATCTACGCCATTAGAAAGTCCGAATTTTAAATCCTCTTTGTCCTTTTCGGTTATTGCAGGAATTGAAAGTCTCGTATTTGGAAAATTAACCCCTTTATGATCGCTAATTTCCCCTCCTTCTATTACTGTAGTATAAACTTTGTCACCCGTAACTTTCTTTACTTTTAGTTTAATAAGTCCATCATTAATGTAAATTAGTTGATCTACGGTAATGTCCTTTATTACGCTGGGGAATGTTATAGAGCATATGTGCTCATCTCCTAAAATCTCTTTAGTCGTCAGGATGAATTCTGAACCATTTTTTAAAAATGCTTTTCCATTTTTTAACTTTCCTAATCTTATTTTCGGTCCCTGTAAATCTTGCAAGATAGAAACTGGATACGATAGATCGTTGCTAATGGCTTTTATTTTTTTAATTGTTTCTCTGTGCTGTTCTTTATCTCCATGCGAAAAATTTATTCTGAATACATCTACACCCTCTACTATTAACCTTTTTATTTTTTCTTCTGTATTTGTAGAGGGTCCGATTGTTGCTACAATTTTTGTTTTACATTCCTTTCTTTTTTGAATCATAAATCTCCTTTAATTTTTCTATGAGTAATACCTCTTCTGGTGTTGGGTTTGTTGGTATATCTACCTTTACTTTTACTATTAAATCTCCTCTTCTTCTACTACCTACGACTCTTGCACCCTTTCCTTTTATAACGAACTCTGTGTCATTCTGAGTCCCAGGCGGTATCCGAATGGTTTCAAATCCCCCTTCGATTAGCGGCACTTTTATCGTTGTTCCTAATACGGCTTCTGGAAAAGTAATGTGTGCAGTATAGTATAATTTATCTCCCTCTCTCTTATAAGATGGATCTGGAATTACAGTAATCCTAACATAGAGATCGCCTCTCGGTCCACCGTGCAATCCTGCATTTCCCTGCCCTTTAATTCGCACTCTTACGCCAGTGTCAACTCCAGGCGGAATTTTGACCTCTACTACTTTTGTTTCAGTTACGACACCAGTTCCACCACATACATGACACTTTTCTTTGGGGATCTTGCCTGTACCATGGCATGTTGGACAGGTCGTTTGGACTACAAATTCTCCAAATACTGAGCGTTGCACTCGCCTTACTACGCCAGTTCCTCCGCAGGTAGGACAGGTAATGTAGCCACTTCCGGGTTCTACTCCAGTTCCTTTGCAGTGTGGACAAACTTCTTTCCGAGTAACTGAAATTTCTTTTGTAGTGCCTAGGATGGCTTCTTTTAATGTTATCGTAAGTGGTACCTCTATGTCTTCTCCCCGCGCTGGCTTATTGGCGTTTCTATTGCTTGTATCGTAGTATGCTCTTCTGTTCTCTGTAAATCCAAAACCTCCAAATCCAAAGTTCCTTAAGATTTCATCAAGATCAAAAAAGTCACCCATCCCACCGCCGAAGTTAAAGTCATATCCTCCACTTGAGTTTGCTCCCTGACCTCCAACTGCACCAAACCGGTCGTATTGAGCTCTCTTTTCGGGGTTACTCAAAACCTCGTATGCTTCATTTATTTCAGCCATCCTTTTTGCTGCCTCTGGATCATTTTTGTGGAGGTCGGGATGGTACTTCATTACGAGTTCTCTGTATCTTTTTTTAATATCATCAGGAGAGGCGTCCCGGGGGACGCCTAAAATTTCGTAGTAATCTTTATTTGCCATATGTTTTTACTGTTTCGTATTACCTTCTCCTTCCACGGTGGGACCTTCATTGTTATCTCCAGGATTATTCGTTGTATTGCCTCCTGGAGGTGGTGTTTGGGTTGTTCCTCCACTCTGTTTGTACATATTGGTCCCTATTCTTTCCATTATGTTATTTACTTTGTCCATATTTGCCTTAATCATTTCTATATTACTTTCTTTTACAGATTTTTCAAGTTCATTTAACGCATTTTCTAATTCTTTTTTATCATTTTCCGGAATCTTGTCTCCGTAATCCTTTAAGAATTTTCTTCCGCTATATACAAGTTGGTCGCCTTTATTCTTAGTTTCTATTTCTTCTGCTCTCTTTCTATCTGCTTCTGCATACATTTCTGCTTCTTTTTTCATTCTTTCGATTTCTTCTTTAGAGAGCTTATTGCTATTCGTAATAGTAATGTGCTGTTCTTTTCCGGTTGCTTTGTCTTTTGCCGTTACATGGAGTATTCCGTTTTCGTCTACTGCGTATGTAACCTCAATTTGCGGTACACCCCTTGGCGCAGGTGGAATCCCATCCAGGATAAATCTACCTAACGATAAATTGTCTTTTGCAAGTGGTCTTTCTCCTTGCAATACATGTATTTCCACCTGTGTTTGGTTGTCTGCTGCTGTAGTGAAGATCTGTGTTTTAGATGTAGGGATGGGAGAGTTTCTTTCTATCATTTTTGTAAATACTCCACCCATTGTTTCTATACCTAACGAAAGAGGAACCACATCAACGAGGACAACATTTTTAACATTGCCTTCTATAATTCCTGCCTGGATTGCTGCGCCCATTGCGACGCATTCCATTGGATCTATACCTCTTTCAGGCTCCTTTCCTATGTAGTCCGCTACAAATTTCTGCACAATAGGCATACGCGTTGGGCCACCAACGAGTATAATTTTATCAATTTGTTGAGGAGTGAGTCCTGCATCTTTTATTGCTCTTTCCATCGGTCCTGCGCACCTCTTGACGATTGGCTCAACAAGTGCTTCTAATTTTGCCCGTGTAATGTTCATTACGAGGTGTTTTGGTCCGCTTGCATCTGCAGTTATGAATGGCAGATTGATTTGTGTTTCTAATACTGAGGAGAGCTCTATTTTTGCTTTTTCAGCTGCTTCTCTAATTCTTTGCATTGCCATTTTGTCTTTGGTTAGGTCGATACCATTTTCTTTTTTGAACTCTTCCACGATGTATTTGACTAATGCTTCGTCCATGTCTCTTCCGCCAAGGTGAGTGTCACCTGCAGTTGATTTTACCTGGAATACTCCACCGCCAAAGTCCATAATTGTAACATCGAGTGTCCCTCCACCAAAGTCGAATACGAGGATTTTCAGCTCTTTGTCTGATCTATCAATTCCGTATGCAAAAGCAGCTGCAGTAGGTTCATTTACGAGACGCACGACTTCAAGTCCTGCAATTTCTCCAGCGTTTTTTGTTGCTTGCCTCTGGTCGTCGTTAAAGTATGCAGGTACGGTAATAACTGCTTTCTCTACTTTCTCACCTAAAAATGCTTCTGCGTCTTTTTTAATTTTCTGCAAAATAAATGCTGAAATCTGCTCTGGTGTGTACTCTTTATCAAAAACTTTTATTTTTGTTTTTGTACCCATTAATCTTTTAACTCCAGTAACAGTACCTTCAGGGTTGATTGCTGCCTGTCTTCTTGCAGGTTCACCAACGAGGATCTGTCCGTCCTTTGTAAACGCAACGACAGAAGGTACTGTTTTGCCTGCTACTGTTGGTCCTTCTGCAGCTGGTATGATTGTAGGTTTACCACCTATCATTACTGCTGCTGCAGAGTTGCTTGTACCTAAGTCAATTCCAATAATTCTACTCATTATTATCGCCTCCTTTGCTTTCTTTGTTATTTTCTTTTTCCTGTTTTGGAGCAGCTACTGAAACTACTGCGGGTCTCAGTAGCTCATTCCCCAGATAGTAGCCTTTTCGCAGAACCTTGATGATGGTGTTTGGTTTTACATCGTTTGTTTGCACGATCTCTCCTATCTCACATATCGAGGGGTCAAACTGCCTGCCGGAGAGATCAATTTCTTTTACCCCTTGTTGTTCTAAAAATTTTGCGATTTGCTTGTGTATCAGCTGTATACCTGTTTTGGTACTTGCTGAATCTTTTTCGTTCATTGCCGAGAGCGCTCTTTCAAAATTATCAAAAATCTCAAGAAATTCTTTAATTAATGCTTTCTTTGCCTGCGTTATTTTTTGTTCTGCCTGTTTTTCTATTGTTTGCTGTTCTTTACGAAACTGCTCCTTTAGCTTAATAAATTCAATTTTAAGGTTTTCGATTTCATTTTCTTTTTTTTCTATTATCTCGTTTTTCTCCTTTAGTGCCTTTACGAGTTCGTCGAGTTTTGTTTCTTTCTTATCTTTAATTGCTTTTTTCTTTTCTTCCATATCTTTCCCTCCATTAGCACTCTCATACTCTGACTGCTAATAATTTAGCAAAAATTTAATTTTTGTCAAGTATATTTTGAAGTTTATTTGGATTTTTGATTTAATCGTAAAAGGTATTATAATTTACTAAAGGAGGTGGAGCATGAAGATTAGAAGATCGGTTGTTGCTGGAGCGTTTTATCCTCAAGATAAATTTGAGATTAAAGAGATGGTAAAGAATTTTTTAAGTGCTGCTCCATTGTATAAATTAGATAGTATTCGTGCTGCTGTTTCTCCTCATGCAGGATATATTTTTTCTGGACCTATTGCTGCATATACATATAAGCAATTCTTAAATTTAGATCTAGATAAAAACTGGACGATATTCTTATTAGGTCCTTCTCATTATGCCTATTTTAGTGGTGCCTCTGTAGGAATGTTTGACTTTTACGAAACTCCACTTGGTTTGGTAAAGGTTTCACCTATTTCTAGAACTATTATTAAGGAAGAGGGTTTTAGTTTTGTTGTAGATGCACATGTGGAAGAGCATTGCCTTGAAGTTCAACTTCCTTTCTTACAGATAGTATTTCCTAAATTTGAGATAGTACCAATTGTTTTTTCTGAAATCTCTTATAAATATCTTGCTTTGGTTTTGGATAAATATTTAAACGAGAACTCTATTTTACTGGTTAGTTCTGACTTAAGTCATTACCATCCATACGATATTGCACGAAGTATTGATAAACATTGCAATGTCGCTGTTGATAAACTTGACATATCAGAATTAGAGAGATGTGAGGCTTGCGGAAAAATAGGTATTGCTGCATCTATATACCTTGCTCAGAAAAATAAGTGGCGTTCGAAAGTTCTTGCATATGCTACGAGTGGGGATACCGCGGGTCCTAAAAACCAGGTTGTTGGGTACGGCTCCTACATTTTTTACGAAGGAGGTGTCTAAATGAATTCACAGGAAAAGAAAGCACTTTTATACATAGCAAGAGCTGCAATTGCTACTTATTTAAGTGAAGGAATAGAATTTGTTCCGGATAAGAAGAGTTTCCCATACGAGAGGCTTTGGGAGAAACGAGGAAGTTTTGTTACTTTAACTATTCACGGAAATCTTCGTGGCTGTATAGGTTCTATTATTCCACACCAGCCGCTTGCTGTTGATGTAGCTAAGAATGCTGTAAATGCTGCTTTTCGTGATCCGCGTTTTTATCCATTATCCCGTGAGGAATTCGAATTAGTTAACATAGAAGTTTCTGTTTTAACCTATCCTAAAAGACTAGAGTTTTATGGCGCAGATGATTTATTCTCCAAGATTAAAAAGTACGAAGACGGAGTTATTATAAAACGAGGTTTTTATCAAGCTACTTATTTGCCTCAAGTATGGAAAGACATTCCAGATAAAGAAGAATTTTTTAGAACGCTTTGCTTAAAAGCTGGTATGGAACCGGATTGTTTTAAGGATCCACACCTTGAAGTATATACCTATAGAGTGGAGGCATTTTCTGAGGAGGAGTTATTAAGTCAATAATTTGGAAAAATTATTTCGATTTCTCTCGTTTTAGGGAACCAGGTCACTTTTCCTCCTATTTGTTCTATAACAAATCTTAAAGGAATGTAGGTTCTGTTGTTTTTAATTATCGCTACTACTGAAGGATTTTTATCAATTTGCACTTCTTTGCCGTTTACAGTTGCAATATTACTTCCTATTTTTAAAGATATTTCTGCACCGCTAATTTGAATGTTAACAGTTCTATATTCAGGATTCCATTCTACACTACCGTGTAAAGCCTCTATGACATGTCTTATAGGAAGAAGCGTTCTATCCCACATTATAATGGGTGGGACATCCATTAATTTTTTAGTGCCGTTTACATATAGATTCTTGCTTCCTATCTTCAACAGTAAACGAGTCTTTGGCAAAGGCGAGTATACCACTGTAAATCTCCTTTCGGCGCTTAAACCAAATTTGTTTTTTCCTGATAATGTTATGAGATTTTTTCCAGGTTTTAACTTTATAAATTTCGTGCATTTTAAAGAAGTTGATTTTAAAGAAGTTGTGCATGGGATACCGTTAATATAGAGCACATAGACATTTTTTGTTGTAATATCTAATTTCAGGAATTGTTTGGTTGTTATATTTGGTACGGTACTCGTAAATATTTGCGGCACATCTACTTCTTTTATAATACTGTAAAAAACAGTGCTTGTGTTTCCGAACTTATCTACTGCATCAACTACAATAGGGTTTACGATGTTTTTTAACTTTACTTCTTTTTCAAACTCACCATCATTTTTTAGACTAACTATCGTGTTGTTTATTGACAGTGAGTCTATCGTACTTTGATCGTTTACTTTTCCTTTTATTTTGATTTGTTTTGTATCTGCTGAAACTATAGTATTGTTGTATAAGTAGATGGTGGGTGGCGTGCTATCACTACTATCTAAATTAAATATAAGAGATTCTTCTGTTAATAGGTTAAAAGTATAATTAAGCGTTTTTTCGTTATAAAGAAATTGAATGCTGTGTATTCCTTTAGACAAGTTTATTTTTGCTGGCGTATCTACGAAGTATGTGTCATCCACTTTGATTATCGTAGGCCTTTTGTTTTTTGTATTTATGGAAACGATAGGGTTGTCTATTGAAAGTTTCGACAAAAATATAGAAGTCGGAGGTTTGGGGATTTTGGTATCAGAGCCTATAAAGGATATTGAAAAATTATTTAGTTGAGAAATATTTCTAACTTTAATCTGTTTTACTTCTCGTTCGTTTAAATTACATCCATTCAAAAGCGTAATCTTGGCAGGAGTTTCCGTTAAATCTTTGAGCAGGTCGATGTATGCGTACTTTATATATGCATCAGTGCTTACGATGTTAAATGTCGTAACGCTATCAGAGTTTGTAAAGTACAAATCTATGTGGACGGGTACTAAATTTACTATACAGGTGTTACTGACAAATTTTCCGTCTTTGTCCATTATTCCAAATATTATTTGCTCCTCTTCATTTATGGGAGGGATGTTTACATTAATATTTATGCTCTGCCCTTTTGACATGTTTAAGTCCACTTTAACACTCTTAATGGTTAGTGACGGTATCGTCTCTTTAGCAACTACTAAGAATGGATTACTGGACAGTTTGTTTGTTGTGTTTATTAATGTTATGGGGATTTCTGATGTGATATTTTGCGGTATGTAGAAGGTTAATTTTTGCGATTTAAATTCAGGATACGCTGAATCGAGTGTTGTTTTTTTGAACCATCGGGAAAATATTTTTACAAAATTATAGTTTCCACCTATAAAAATTCCTTTATCTGTATAGTATCCTCCAATATATGGGGTATATAAATACAGTGATGCTGTGGCTTTATTTTCTGGAATAACTACATTGTCTATGTACTTCGGGTCGTCTTCTGTTTTGTGGGATTTGCCTACCTTCCAGCCATATTTTGCGGCAAGGTAATCGTATCCGTCTCTTAAAAGTTTTGTTCCTCCATATACTTGGTCTGTAAAGGAAGAGGGTCTGTGGTAACCCATTGCGTAGTTTATAGCGTATGAGTCGTAACTGTGTTCTGTAATAAGTCCTTCTTCTTTTTGTAAAGTGGTAAGTATTACTGCAGGATTAATTTTATACTTTTTTGCAGCGTTAAAAATTATTTCTGATGCGCTTATTCCGTTTTGTTTGTAGGAAGATAAAGTGCTATTGTGCTTTTCCAGGAACTTTTGAATCTCGTTCACGCTCATTGAGTTGTAGTCTGTGAAAACTGAATTGCTGATTAAGAGATTTTTATTAAACGAAAAGGCTTTTATCGATTGTGGTGCACGCGTATACGAAACGCAAATGATAATAATAAGAAGAAAGACAATAAACTTCTTCATGATTTTCTGTAAGTATCGGGATCTTTAAAAAATATTGCAGATAAGAACATAAGCAGCATGGGTAATATTCCAAACAGTACAATCGCATTGTGGATTTCCGATACTGTTGCACCTAATTCTGGCAATAAAAATCCACCAAGATTTCCTGCGATAAGCATTATACCGCTTCCAACTCCTGCAAAAGCAATACCGATTTTGCTGTATGCGCTGGGTAAGTGTACTCCGAGTGGATACATTGGGAAAAGGGCAAATCCGAGTATTAATCCATCTGTAAGAAATGCTGTAAATGAATCCAATACAGGAATGATAGAAAGTGTTGCGATGCATATAATGGGCAAAAGCAAAAGGAATATTTTAACTTTTTTAATGTGGTGGGCGATATTTGGAATGGTTTCAGCACCTATCAGACATCCTATTAATATAAAGCTATTTACAATGCCTGCCTGTGTTGGAGTAATTCCTTTGTGTGCTACGAGGATGGAAGGATACCATCCTGCAAGCCATGCAAATACACCGATGTCTAAGAAAGAAATAATCATAAGCGGGATCATTGACTTTTCTGAAAGAACAATTTTAAATCCTTCTATCAGAGATGGGCGCTTACTCGTAGATATAGAAAATGGAAACTCTCCGGATTTAACTATAAGTATAAAGAACAGAGCAACAATTGCTGTTATAATGCCATAAATCCACATTGTTCTTGCAAGTCCTATCTTTCTAACTATAGGATAGGTTATTAAAAATGCAAGTATTTGGCCACCGGTTAGCGCAGCTGTGAATCCTGCTATAAGTGATGCAGCTTTTTCTTTTTCAAATAGCCTATAGGTGAAAGATGCCCATGAAGGAAAGCAAAATGCTGCGCTTATAGAGAGAATTATTTGATCGCTAAGGAGCAGATAAAAGTTTGATAAAGTTAGAGGTCTTATTAATACGGCGATCAAAAGTATTGTGGAGGAAATAATCGTCGTTTTTCTGGGATCTCTATCTGCTAAATCACCTACAAAGTACGAAAGGAAAACCAACATTATAGGGACTGACGAAATAAATAGTGCGAGCAGAAAGCCTGATACATGATATTTAGGCTCTATTACAGAACCTAAGATTGGACCCCACATAAACCAGTTGAAACCTATAAGAGCTGTGATCAAGGCAAATCCTGTGTAACTAAGAATGCTAAAATTTTTTCTCTTCATAAACACCTCCAGATAAAATTATATAGAAGTTTGATTTATTGCAAACCTTTTTGTAATACACTATAATATATTAAACTAAAAGGTACAAAGGAGGGAACATGAAAAAATTTAGTATTTTTATTACTGTGCTTCTTATTATACTAATCGTTAGTTTGATTTTTGTACTTCAGAACAGTGCAACAATTGTAAGTTTGAAGTTTTTCGGGTGGACATTTCCTACAGTTTCGGTTGGCTTACTTACTGTGATAATGTTCTTTGCAGGCTTTGTTGTGATGTGGCTTATAGCATTAATGTTTTACATTGGGTCAGCTGCAAGGTATAGAAGAGAATTAAAGTCTAAAGATAAAGTAATTAAACAACTTCAAAAGGAGAAGGACGCATTAGAAAAAGAGTTGAAAAATAAAGAAAAGGAAATAGATGCTTTAAAAGAGCAACTTAATAAAGTGCAAACAGGGACTGTGGAAAGTACTGAGCAGAGTAAAAGTAACGAACAGGTTGATTTAGGAGGTAGGAATAATAATGTAGAAACAAAGACCTCTACACCTAATACTTCAGATAAAGTAAAAGAAGAAAAGAACCAGAAAAGCAAAAGGAGAGGTCTATTTGGCAGGAGATGAACCGAAGCAAAAGTGTAAGATTTATTGCACGAGTAGGTGCAATTGCTGGTTTGTACATAGTACTTACATATCTTACTTATAGTTTTGCTTATGGAGAAATTCAGGTAAGAGTTTCTGAAGCACTTACAGTCCTTCCGTATGCGTTTCCTGAGGCTGTATGGGGTGTAACATTAGGCTGTTTTATTGCAAATATTGGTTCTCCGTTTGGACCAATTGATATGGTTTTTGGTACTACATTTACTTTAATTGCAGCAATTATTACTTATTGGCTTGGAAGACGCAGAAAACCCCCGTATCTTGCAGCTTTACCCCCTATTTTAGTCAATGCTTTTGGCGTATCTTTTTATGTCACTACATTGCTTGGTTTATTAAATAAAAATGGAACTTTAACAATACCTAAGAGTAGAGCATTTGAATATGTTTTTACGCATTTTGCACTTAAACCGTATCTTATAGGTGTAGTATGGATAGGAATTGGTGAAGCGATTGCCACAATTGTTTTAGGGCTTCCAATTCTGTATTTCTTTTTAAAAAGAAAGGTTGACAAATGAGAATAAAAATTGCTTTAGCACAGATAAATCCTATATTGGGAGATATTTTTAAAAATCGTGAGAAACATCTCGAATTTATAGAAAGAGCAATTAAAGAAAAGGCAAAGGTTATAGTTTTTCCGGAATTAAGTCTTACGGGATATTCTCTGCTTGACCTTTCTATGGAAGTTGCACTTTCTCCCAATGATTCATTCTTTAACGAAATTTTTAATCTTAGCAGATACATAGACATTGCGTTTGGTTTTGTAGAAAAAGGTGTAGACAAAATTATTTATAATTCTGCAATGTATCTTTCTCAAGGTGCAATAAAACAAATCTATAGAAAGATCTATTTGCCTACTCATGGAATGTTTCAGGAGCTGAGGTTTTTTGGTAAAGGAAAAAATGTGTTCGTATTTGATACGGACTTTGGCAGGGTTTCTATGCTTATATGTAGGGATTTTTTTCATCCATCACTTTTATTTCTTTCTTATGCAGGAGGTGCTGATTTTATTTTTGCTTTAAGTAATATGCCTTTAAGAGGATTGTCTGGAGATAAGCCGTACATTGAAGAAACGGTCGAAAAGGCGGCTGATACTTATGCAAATTTCTTAAGCGCATTTATAGTATTTGTGAATAGGGTAGGCTTCGAGGATGGACTTGGGTTTTATGGCGGTTCTTTTGTGGAGTCACCTTTGCTTGTTAGACACGGATTTGCAGGCATTTTAAATGAAAAACTGACTTTTGCTGAAGTGGAGACTGGTGATATATATAAAAAGAGGCAGAATTTTCCTTTGTTAAGGGAGGAGGATTTTTCTTTAATAAAACAGAATCTTGAGAGAATTTTGGAGGAACAGAAATGATTAACCTTTCTTTAAATTATAAATTAGTCAGGAAGTTTATAAAAAACTTTATTAGAGAAGAAATATTGAGTAATGGTTTTAGTAGGGCTGTTGTGGGTCTTTCTGGTGGAGTAGATTCTTCCCTTGTGTTATACCTTACTGTAGATGCGCTTGGCAATAAGAATGTTAGGGCAATTATGATGCCTTATAAAACAAACTCTCCTGACTCTCTTAAAGACGCTATGTTGGTTGTAGATGAGTTAAAAGTTCCTTACGAAATTGTTAACATTTCTAATGTTGCAGATGCGTATTTTGAGAATATTAAAGGCATTCATAATCTTAGAAGAGGGAATTTTCTTGCAAGAATCCGGATGGCCGTCCTGTTTGATAAAGCACTTGAATTTCAATCTGTTGTGGTTGGAACGAGCAATAAAAGTGAACTACTTTTGGGGTATAGTACCTGGTACGGTGATATGGCAGCAAGTTTGTATCCGATTGGGGATCTTTATAAAACACAGGTCTGGGGGCTTGCAAAAGAAGTAGGCGTGCCAGAAAAAATCGTTAAGAAAAAACCCTCAGCTGATTTGTGGCCAGGGCAGAATGACGAAAAAGAGCTTGGTGCTTCATATAAAGAATTAGACGAAGTACTGAATTTATATGTCGATCAAAGAAAAAGTTTTGATGAAATCGTTTCACTTGGATACAAAAGAAGCATTGTAAATATAGTTTTTCAGAGAATATACAAAACACAATATAAGAGAACTTTCCCTCCAATAGCAAAATTTTCTCCAAGAACTGTGGGTATAGATTTCCTATACCCACACGACTTTAAACGCTGATATTATTAAAGAAAAAAAGGTATTATAAAGTCTCGGCTATTTTTTCTACCCCTTTTCTAATGCTGAGCATTACCATGCCTAATTTTGCATTCTTGTCGGTTACTACGAGTAATGCAGCAAGATTTTTAATACCTGTTACAATTGCGTAACCTTCCGAACCTTTTACATAGGCTTGTTCTAATTTTCCCTTTTTGAGCTCTTCAGATGCTCTTTCTCCTAAAGCAAGAATAGTTGCTGATAATGCTGCAATTCTGTCTTCCTCGGCACCTTCAGGTAGTAAACTGGAAATTGGTAAACCATCCAAGCTTACTACTGCTAAAGCTTCAAGGTCGGGATTCTCTTGTTTCATTTGTCTTAACGCGTTTAAAATTTGTTCAGGTTTCCCTGGTACCATAAACACACCTCCTCGATTCTTTTATCTTTTATTTTACCTATTTTATCATATATTAAGTAAAAGGCAATATAATTAATAGATAATTATTTTATATTTATAATTTTACCCCATATATTACCAAAATCAATGTAGAGAATTCCGAAGCTTTTGTGAGTGCCAGATAAAGCTCCTGGGTTAAAATAAAATTCGTCACCAATATATTTATTTACAGCTATGTGTGAGTGCCCAAATATGTATGCGTTAAGGCGTTTTTTCCCAAAAATACTTTTTACCCGTTGTTCTATGCCTTTAGGGCCGCCATTTCCATGATATAAGCCGAGATGAATATCATTTATCTCGATAATCCTGGTTTTAGGAAGGATGTTTTTAATTAGTTTTTCGTCCATGTTTCCTTGAATTGCTATAACTTTTTTACCAAAAGTGTTTAAATAATTTAAAACATTTATCACTGTAAAATCTCCTAATGCCATGATTAAATCTACCCGGCTAACTGTTTCTTCTATTTCGATAGGCAAACTATCTCTTCGATCTGGATAATGGATGTCTGATACCACTAAAACTTTTGTCATATTAAGTCTCCTCTCTTGCTTAAATAGGTTTCTCGCAATAATCTTGCAGGCAGCACTCCTACAATTCTGCCTTTTTCGTCTACGACTGCTAAAACATCCGTTTTTGTATCTCTCATCTTATACATTGCATAAAGTAGTGTGTTGTATTCGCTTACTTTGTTGTCCATTGGAATGTAGAAATCTTTTACTAATTTATTTTCACCGCCGGTTATGTCTACACCCCTTATGAGTCCTACGGGTTCTCTATTTTCGTTTAGCACGATTAGCTTTGAAATTTTATACTTTTTGAGAAGGTCTTTTACGATCTTTGCAGGCATATTTATTGAGATTGCTCCTATTCCGTCAGAAATCATTGCATCTTTAACGAAAATCATTGAAAGTAAGTCAAGATAACGACGCCCGTGAAAAATAATTTTTCTTTTTCTCCATAAAGGTTCTGTGTACATAGTATAACCGTACAAAAATGTTACTATAAAGTTACTCGTAACTGCTCCAAGCATTACTGGTAAAATAACAGTGTATGCACGAGTAAGTTCATATGTAAGTACAATTGTAGTAAGGGTGGCACCGGTTGTGCCTGCTGTAACTGATGCCATTCCGATTAATGCATATGCTGCTGATGGAGCTGTTATTGCAGGAAATAAGTGGTGTACAATTAGGCCAAATGCGCCGCCAGTTGCTGCACCTATAAACAACGAAGGTGCCAAAATCCCGCCCGATCCACCTGAGCCAAGGGATATAGAAGTTGCGAATATCTTAGCAAAGATTAACACTAATAAAACGGTGAAAAGAATGTGTTTACCCGTGAGTATATCAGTTATAAACGAGTATCCAACTCCGAATATATAATAATGCCCTGTGAATTTAAGCATAAGATAACCAAGTATACCTACCGATAGACCTCCTATTACAGTACCTGTGTACTTTGGAAGATTAATTTTGTTAAATGTTTTTTCCATATACGCAAGCGTGTAGATAAAGAGTATTGCAATAAGACCTGCTATTATACCTAATAAAAAATACAGAGAATATTCAAAAGGTGAAACGAGGTTGTAGCCTGAAACTATAAATGTGGGTTCTACCCCAAGAAATATGCGTGCTATACTTGTTGCAATTGTTGAAGAAATAATCAATGGAATAAAATTCTTAGAACTGAATTCTGGTAGTATTAGTTCAACGGCAAACAAAACACCAGCAATAGGTGCATTAAATGTTGCAGCAATACCTCCTGCAGATCCTGCTGCAAGTAGAAGTATAGTATCTCTGGAATTTAAGTTTAGTAATTGTCCAAGGGTAGAGCCAAAACTTGCTCCAATTTGAACAATTGGACCTTCTCTTCCCGCTGACTCCCCTGCTCCTATTCCAATTGCTGTTGCTATAGTCTTTACAATAGCTACTACTTGCCTTATTTTGCCACCATTCGTTAGTACTGCATCTATGACTTCGGGCACTCCGTGCCCTTTTGTTTCTGGTGCGTACTTCTCTATGATAAAGCCCATAATAAACATACCAAGAGTTACTATTAAAATAACCCATGGTCCAAATGGAGAAGTAAAGTGTTTATTAGAATCGTATATAAATGATAGTTTGCCAAAGAGAAATAGATTGTGAAAGAACCCAATTAAGTATCTAAAAAGTACTGCACCTATACCCGCGACCATACCTACAATTGCAGAATAAATACTAATCAGAAAGAAGTCTTTTAATGCTTTAAATTTTTTGTCGTATTCCATTGGTTTTTTATTATATTTGTTTTTTATTAATTTAAAAGCGGGTAGATTAAAGTTTCTTCCCGCTTTTAAATCCCGTTTTATAAGGTTAATTCAGAGATTAAATATAAAAGAACTTATATTGGTTTTCCAAACTCTTCTGCTTCTTTCTCCAGACCCAATTCGAAAAGTTTCATTTTTGTGGGCGTGCCATCTTTCGACCATCCTCTTGCAGTGTAATATTGATTGAGCATTTCCTGCAGTTCCTCCTCTTTTACAAAGTGCCCTTTGCTTATTCCATTCTTAATAGGTTCGTGAGTCACGCGATAGGGCAAATAGTCATCTTTTCTCGATAGTCCTTCTCTAACATTAAATATTTTATCAAGATTGTATACTCTTTCCCCTATTTCCATTAACCAATCTACACCGAACTTTATTCCAGTTACTGCATAAATACCGTCGAGCAAACCTTCAAGCCAGAATATACTTCTTGAGAACTTACACATGCCAAGCGTATCGTAAACGCTCATAAAGTCTTCTCCTACTTTCACCTCGTAACCTTTCCATTCAGAGGAAAGTCTATCTATGTTGGAAAGTTTCCAGAAACTTCCGGTTAGTTCTGGAGCATAAATACCGCCCGTTAAGTGACATGCACCTCTTACGGATACTGCTTCTGCAAGTGCCATTCCTTTAAGGCCTCTTACGTCGTATGCTGGTGGTTCAAGACCTTTTATCTCCAAAGCAAATTTCTCTGATCCTTTGCCTAATTTTTCTGCAGCTCTTTTAACTCCGTCTGCAAGTAGTTGGCCTAATTTTCCTTCTCTGTTTACGAGTTTATTGAGTGCTTCTATAGCTGCATCTTCATTTCCAAATTTTAGTTCAATCCCGTCCGTATCGTCTTTAGTTAAAAGACCTTTTTCGTATGCTTCCATAGCCCATGCCAGAGTAACACCTGCTGATATTCCGTCAACTCCTGCTCTGTCACAAATCTCATTAAGTTTAGCAGTTGCCTCTATATTATCTATGCCAAGATCGCCCCCAAGAGAATAGAGCAATTCGTATTCTACTCCTTCAACCTGGGTCCCTGCATACTTTCCTTCCTTGATTTCTATGTATCTGCCACACGGTTTTGTACAGTTTGGACAGGGATGCAGCGTTTTTGTGTATTTTGGTGACCAATAATACGGATCAAGCGGAGATTTTCCGTCTTTGTGCTTTTCAAAGCTTTCCTCAAAATAACTTTCCTGCCAGTTTTTTACAGGAAATACCCCTCTTTCTTTATTAATCCATTCGTAAAATTCGCCAGAACCATATCCCATATCTAATTTCTTGGCATCTGAAGCATTAATTTTTTTATTCCAGTTAAGTATTGCTTCTTTAAGTGCGTCAGTATCTGCGTATTCAATATTTTTGCTACCTTTTATTGCGATAGCCTTTAGTTTTTTACTACCCATTACAGCTCCGCCGCCTGCCCTTGCAGACTGTCTTTCCTCAAAGTCTATGTCGGCTATCTTTAGTAATTTTTCTCCGGCTGGTCCAATTGCACCTGTCCTGAATTCTTTCCCTAATTGGTCTCTGAGGATCTCCTGAGTTTCTATTGCGTCTTTACCCCATAGGTTATACGCGTCTCTTATAGTAAATTTTTCGTCTTCAATTAAAAGATACACAGGTTTTTTACTTGCTCCGGTAATTACGAGAGCGTCATACCCTGCTTTTTTTAGAGCAACACCAAGGTATGCACCACTTACGCTTCTTCCGAATGCATTAGTTTCAGGAGACTTAAAAGTAAGTGTTGTTTTTGATGCAGTAGGAAGTCCGCTCCCTACTAACAATCCTGGTGCAATTATAATTGCATTTTTTTCTGATAATGGGTCTATATTTTTCTCTGTGTAATCCAATAAGAGCCTTGATGCAATACCAAGCCCGCCCAAATAGGTTAAATAAAAACTTTCTGGTAGTTCCTTTGCGATTGCATTACCTGTCGTAAGATTAACTTCCAAGATCCTTTTCCAAATGCCCTTCATATTGCCTCCTTTATTTTTCTATAAATTTCTTTAGTAATTTAATTGCGCTTTTAACATCGTTTATGTCGATTGTTTCTCCTGGCGTATGTATGTACCTTGTTGGTATTGAAATTGCTCCTGTTTCCACACCAGATTTTGTGATTTGTATTGCATATGCATCTGTAGTGCCTGCCGTGATTACTTCTAATTGATAGTTAATTTTATTTTTCTCAGCAGTGCTTATTAACTTCTCTTTCACTGATTTTGATGCTATCATCCCTCTATCCATAACTTTTATGGCAGCACCGGCACCAAGCTTTAGTGCTACAGGTGCCGTTTCAGGCATATCACCCGAGTCAGTTACATCAATTGCAATTCCGTAGTCTGGGGTAATTTCGTAGCTGGAAACTTTTGCCCCTTTTACTCCTATTTCTTCCTGGACTGTAAATACGATGTATAAATCGTAGTTAAGTTTTTTAGGGTTTACTGAATTTAAAATCTCGATACCTATGAAGCAGCCTATCCTGTCGTCTAGCGCTGGCGCTATTATTCTGTCGTTTACTGTATAAAATGATGGTTTATATATTCCCTGTGTTCCTATAGATAACATCTTTTCAGCTTCTTTTTTATTTTTGGCTCCTACATCTACATATAGCTTTTCTATTTTGCGATCTTTGAACTCCCACGGTGATTCTTTGTCTTCATAATATACGAAGCCTTCAATTCCTTTCTCAAATAGTAATTTCTGCCCTACGAGGAACGACTTTCTTAAACCTCCTACTTCTCCTATCCTTATAAATCCATTTTTATCAATGTCGGTTACCATTACTCCTATTTGGTCGGTATGTGCTGCAATCATAAGTTTGGGTCCGTTTCCTTTAATGTGTGCAACGAGGTTTCCGTATTTGTCCTCAAAAATTTCCACATTATTTACTTTTTTAATTTCTTGTCTTATGATTTTTTTAACTGAATCTTCTTTTGACGAAGGGCCAAATGCATGTATTAGTGACTTTAAAGTATTTATATTCATAGCATCCTCCTTATAAGGTTTTAATGAATCTATCCAGCAATTTTAATGTGTCGTCGTAATCTTTTTCTTTAAATAGCGAAACTGGAGAATGGATGTATCTTACTGGCACTGCTACTGTCAGCACTTTTACGCTGCTATCCGAAGTTTGAATTCTGTATGCGTCTGTTCCACCCGCAATTACCTGTTTGAACTGATATGGAATTTTGTTCTTTTTTGCTGTTTGAACTATTTTTTTTCTCAGTGTGTGATCGGTTATTGTTCCACTATCTTTGATAGTTATTACTGGCCCCCTTTCAATATGCGTGCACTTTAAATGTTCAGAAACTTCTGGAAGGTCAGCAGATATAGTGCCTTCAATTGTGATTGAAATGTCTGGCTTGTATTTATAAGTTCCTACAGCAGCACCCCTTAATCCTATTTCTTCCTGCACAGTAAATAATGCTATAATAGGCTTCTTGTAGTTATTCTTGAGGAGTTCTATTGTTAATGCACAGCCAAGCCTGTCGTCAAAGGCCTTTCCAATAAAGGTATCTTTATTAATCTTTTGAAAGGCAGTCTTAAACATTACTGGCGTGCCTAGAGGAACTGTTTTTTCGGCTTCGCTTTTGTTTTTAGCTCCTATGTCTATGTAGAGATTTTTTGCTTCAATTACGCGTTCTTCCTCTTCTTTGGAATGTTGTAGATGTATTGCTTTTATTCCAATAACCCCGGGTACAAGTTTTTCTTTACTAACTCTAAGTAACACTCGTTTTCCTGCAAGCACTCTGTCGTCTATTCCGCCTACTTTTTTAAATCTCAAAAATCCATTATCGTTGATATAGTCTACTATTAGCCCTACTTCATCCATATGAGCATTGAGCATTACTTTAGGTCCTTTTGCCTGGAAATTTTTAATTGCAATAAGGTTTCCCAGTGGATCAGTTTCTACTTTATCAACATATCCTTTTATCTCGTTTTTTATAATTTCTCTTACTTCGTATTCGTATCCTGATACGCCAAAAGCATTACTAAGTTTCTCTATAAGTTTAAAATCTCCCATATAGTGCCTCCAGGAAAGATTCGTCTAATTCCTCTATAAATAAAGTGATAAGGTTTATGGTTTTTCTCACATCTTCAGTATTTATAACTTCTATTGGAGTATGCATATATCTTTGAGGTACGCTTATCACTGCAGAGGGGACACCCTTTCTCACTATTTGTATGTCTGTTTGATCAGTTCCAGAAAGGATACCAACTTCCTTCTGGACTTTTATATCGTATTTATTTGCTGTTTTAAGGATTTGATCTAGTATGGTCTGGTCTATGCCTGGTCCAACGAATATTACAGGCCCTTCTCCCATTTCAAATGCTTCCCGCTTTGATGCATCGGGGGAAGTCCCGTGTGTAACATCTATTGCAATTGCAAGATCAGGATTAAGGTAATAGGTGGATGTAATTGCACCAAGTCCTGTAACTTCTTCTTGAGAGGCAAAGTGGCCGATGACATTCAGAAAAGGAGGCCTTTTTTTCAAATTCCTTATTACCTCTATAATAATGTATACGCCAATTCTATCATCTAATGACTTATCACTAATAAAACCATTTTTGAGGTTAATATAATCTGAGGAAAAGGAAACGGTATCTCCTACAGAAATTACTTTCTCGATTTCTTTTTTGCTTAAACCGCAGTCTACGAATAATTTTTCTATTGGTACTGCTTTCTTATTATCTTCGTCCTGTAAGTGTTGTGGTTTTAAACCTATTACTCCAGTTAATTGCCTTTTTCCATTTACAATTACGACAGCTCCTGGTAACACTTTCGAGTCAATTGAGCGAGAGTAAACTCGTAAAAAGCCCTCTTCAGTAATGCCTGTAACAAAAAGTCCTACTTCGTCTAAGTGAGCATCCAGCATTAGGGAACACTTACCTGGATATCCTTTTTTTAAAGCATAGATAGAACCGTTTTTTAAGGTGTTTATTTCGTCTGCGTATTCTTGAAGTGAGTTTTTTATTAAGGAGTGAAGTTTGTGTTCGTTGCCTGTTACTGCTTTTACTGCTGTTAGTTGTTTTAACAATTCTTCGTCCATACCGCCCCCTTAAAGATTTTTTTCAAAGAATTCGTGCATTTTACCAAGTACAAATGGTAAAAGTAGTCCAGTTGTCGTATGTAAAGAGGGTATCCACTCAATTGGAGGGTTTCCAACTGCTTCTCTAAATTCTAAAACTGCTTCTTTCGGAATTACGAAATCTACTGCGCCATTTATCATTAAGATATTTCTTGGATAATTAAACTTTGCATAAGTTAGAGGATCTATTAAGAACCACTCCAGGCCGTCTGGTGGATTTTTTACTTCCCTGCTTGACCAGACCTCTCTTAAGTAGTCGTGGAAAGTTTTGTTTATTTTTTCGAATACCTCTTTTTCGTTTTGATTTTTTACATTAAAGTATGCTTCTTTAACATACCTTTTCTTCAATCCTTTTTCTACGATGTAGTGCAAGCCACCGCCACCTGCAATTGGCACACCTGCTTGAAACCGCGCATCTACACCCATTAAAGTATTTAACACTAAAGCACCGATGCTTATTCCTGTAATTCCTATTTTATTAATGTTTCGGAAGTTAAGAAAGTCTGCAAGTACTCGTAGGTCAATTACTGCTTGTCGGTACGATTCAAAGTTCTGGCGTGGGTCGGCTGTTAAAAATAGATCTCCGGAACTGTGTCCTCTTGGGGTACGCTCCAGATGATAAGGAAGTGTAAATTCGATTCCACAGTAATTATGAGCTACGAAGTAGAGCGCGAGTATTCTTTGTGTGAGGCGTACTTTCTCAAACATATAATGTAATAAAACGATTACTTTATTACATTGTGTTTTGGGTTTATACACGTATGAAATGACATTATTATTTTCTTCGTATCTCGTTACGATTGGGCTTTTGTAAGTTAGTTTTAAAACTTCGTATGTACTGCGATCTTCTATTTTATCTACTATAAATCCGTCATTGTATTCGCTTATTTTGTACTTGAAAATATCAATGCTCATTTTTCTTTTATTAATTTTAGTGTACTATTTGCTATTGCAACATTAATAATTGATTCACCGTGTAATTCTTTCTCGATTTTTAAAACCTGTATATTTTTTACAGGTATTGTCATTAGTATGGCAGGGCTGAATGAATTTAACGGAGGAGACTCGTATAATAACTGGGAGTCTCCGTATATTTTAATAATAGCGTAATCGTTTTTGTTGTCTATTGTCTGAGAGTTGTCAGTAGCACCAGCAATAAAAGAAAATGAGCTAAATTTATTATTTAACGGAAATATAAAGTACTCCTTTCCCATACCTCCAAAGTATAGCGCATTTTTAAATACTTTTCCTTTTATCGTAGCAAAGCGAAAGCCAGAAAGGACTTCATTATAGGAAGACCCTACATTTTTAAAAGAACCATTATTTTGTTCTTGTAGCTCCTCTTTGAGAAATTTGATGTCAGACAAAGTATAAAATAATTTGTTTTTTGTTCCTAATATTACAGAGTTGTCTGCTTCGTTCCATGAAACAGGTATTGAAAATATTTTTGCAATGTCCCTTATGGAAACATAAACATGGCCGTTATATATAAATGGTTCAAGCGAGGTCTGGACTTCTTGTCCGTTGTGAATAATCTTTATGTTTCTGAACGAAACCTCTATCTTTGTATCTGTAAGCGATGCAAATGCTACTGTAGTAATAGAAACAATAATTACAGTAACCAATAACCACACAATAGACTTCTTCACCTTTATCACCCTCTTTTATTTTAGTTGGTTTTTAAAAAAATCAAAAGTTTTCTTTTAATAAATATTATTTAAAAAACAATGAGATCTCTCTTTTAGCATCTTCGTCTGAAGAAGAAGCATGCACTACATTTTCTGTAAGTGATGCGGCAAAGTCTCCCCTGATCGAGCCTGCGTGTCTTTCTTCAGGACGAGTCGCACCGACTACTATTCTACAATTCATTATCGCTTCTTCGCCTCTTATTTTCATTAATACAACTGGACCTGAAGTAGTATAATTTATTAGGGTTTCAAAAAAATCTTTTCCTTTATGCATCTCATATAGAGATTCTGCCTGTTCCCTCGTTAACTTAGCCATTTTGATGTTAACGATTTCCATTTCTTTTTGTTCAAACCTTTTTATAACTTCTCCTATGAGTTTTCTCTTTACTCCATCTGGTTTTATCATCACGAAGGTTTCTTTTGTCATTATTATTCCTCCATAATTTTGTCTAAATAAATTTCCTTATCTTCTGGATTGTAGCCTATAAGTTCGGCATAACGGCCAAAATTTATTAAGCTTCTTAGCGTGGTGTTTGCCTCGTCTTCTGGCATTTCCTGCTTTAGCATGGAAAGTAGCTCGTGCTTATCTATAGAATGTTCCTGTGAAGAAAGAAGAATATCGAGGACTTTTTTAAATACGGGTAATTTTTTTAGTGATTCTTTAAAAAGAATTTTTCTCTTATTCTCGTCACCGTTTACTAGCTCTTCGCCTAACTTTGTTAGTATAAGATCTCCGTTTTCTACATTCGCAAAGCCTAAAAGCTCTGCAGCTTTAATAATTGGAACTAAATCGTCAATTTCAAGATTCAGATCGTCAGCAATTTCGTAGATATCAGTTCTGCCCCCTTCTTCTTTTAAGTACTCTAACATTCCGATAATTTCTCCGATTTCTACATCCGGTAATGGTGCCACATCGTCCATAACTATCCCTTAAAGGTTCACCTCCCTAAATTTTGGCCATAACGACCATC
>JALVXB010000003.1 GCA_027023025.1 Caldisericaceae bacterium
TGTCGACCTTTCCCAAGGAGGCAACAGCTTTCTTCAACCTTTCCCCGAAGAGAGAATAACAAACTTCAATGCATAGAACAGATAAATACTTTACTATCTATTCTACAAATATATTATACGAGGAGGTCAAAAGTACCTGCGCCAAAAGAATCAGTTTCTCCTGCTACGATGTAACCACCATCAGAAGTTTGCTGGATGGGATAAGCTCGATCATCACCCCGGCCCCCAAATGTCTTTGCCCAGGAAAGGTTGCCCTCTGAGTCAAGCTTGATGATAAGGAGGTCGTCACTCCCTGCACCAAATGATCCAGTACGCCCTGCTACGATGTAACCACCATCAGAAGTTTGCTGGATGGAATAAGCTTCGTCATGGTTGCGGCCCCCAAATGTCTTTGCCCAGGAAAGGTTGCCCTCTGAGTCAAGCTTGATGATAAGGAGGTCAAAAGTACCTGCGCCAAAAGAATCAGTTTCTCCTGCTACGATGTAACCACCATCAGAAGTTTGCTGGATGGGATAAGCTCGATCATCACCCCGGCCCCCAAATGTCTTTGCCCAGGAAAGGTTGCCCTCTGAGTCAAGCTTGATGATAAGGAGGTCGTCACTCCCTGCACCAAATGATCCAGTAAACCCTGCTACGATGTAACCACCATCAGAAGTTTGCTGGATGGAATAAGCTTCGTCATGGTTGCGGCCCCCAAATGTCTTTGCCCAGAATGGACTTCCAAGTTGCGATGCAGTGCTTTCCTCAATAGAATGTTTAAGTACATTGGTTACATTATTGCATTGGATACTTTCATGGGTTTCCTGAGTTAATGGATATACATTCTCTGTTAAAATATTCGCTTTTTTTGTGACAATCTCCCCACCAGCAGGAATAAACTCAATATTTGCTTCTACTTGTTTTGCCAGAACAAACTCTACTCCAATAAAAGAAAAATTTCTTGCATTAGACAATAGTAATTGGGAAAGAAACACTACTGTTAATAATGCTAAGAATTTTTTCATCATAACCCCCTTTTTAAAATAATTATTTTATTCGTAAAATAAATGTAAATTAATCTAACATTTATTTTTTTATTTTATCTACTTTGTTCTTTTCCGTCAATACATCAAGTTATCTCGTAAAACTTATGAGGTTGTGTTGGATTCTATGTTAGCCTACTGTGGTCTTGTTACTGGTTTGTTACGGTTTGATTAAAATTCATTGTTAAAATTCAACTGAAATATGTAGAGTAATTTAGCAGGAACCGCACTTAAACTTTCGCAAAGTTTATCGTTGGATTTGCCTCTGTAAAGTAATCTCCCTGTAGAAATATATCCCCTGAAGGCTCTGTCTGATTTTAATTTTAATGTTAATACACTAAATTTTTTTACTTTACTCTACCCGCCAAACGGGGTTTTGGGCATCTTTCTCATGTGCTCGGACAGTTTCATTAGTGTTTTTACATATTGTATCTCTTTTTCACTTACGCCTTCTTTTATGATGTCTTGCTTGCTTATGTTGTTCGTAATTCCGTACAGAATGATGTCCAGTTTTTCGTAAGTTATGCCCAGTGCAAATTCGTCCGTTATGCCAGGAACGAGGTCCGGCGAAGGTGCTTTCTCAATGATGCGCTCGGGCACTCCGACGAAGCGTGCAAGTTGCCTTACTTGCGTTTTGTATAGGTCTGCAATGGGATCGATGTCTGAGCCGCCGTCTCCGTACTTTACGAAGTATCCGGTAAGTTTCTCAGTTTTGTTGCAGCAGCCCACGACGAGGTAGTTCTTCTGCTCGCCGTAAAAGTACCACATCACCATTCTTACTCTGTGTTTTACCCTGTGGTACGCAATGCCGCGCATCAGCTCTTCGTTTCCTTCTCCGCCTTTCAGGTCCTTTATAAACGCAGTTTCCTTTTCGTCGTTAAACGCGCTGTAGTGGGAGCGGACATACTCCTCTTTTACCTTTCTTGGGACGAGCGCAGCACCTCTTGGAGCAAGTTTATACACGCCAATTGCAGAGAGGATTTTCGTAATGTCAACTGTTTTTAACTCGATGCCGAGTGTTTTTGCGACGAGGTATGCATCGTCTTTGCTTTGCGGGTCGGAATCTCTATCTGGCAGAAACAGTGCAAACACGCGTTCCCTTCCCAGAGCACGCACGGTGAGAAATGCAGTGAGGGCTGAGTCCACGCCTCCGCTTATCCCGAGTATTGCACCGTCTTTGTAAAAGTATTTGACATTATCCCTGATAAACGATTCAATGCTCCTTACCACCTCAGCAGGGTTTTTAATTTCGAGCATTTCTCTAATCATACGGATCGCCTCCTGCAAGTATTTTAACACTCTGTGAAAAAATTACAACGAACTTATAAGCGCAAAGTAATTTTCAGCATTTTTACCCTGCACAGGCGCTTTATTGAAAGGTTCGCTTTCGTAAGTCGTTCGCAGAGCATATAAGCATTTATCAACGCAAGGAAATCCGCTTAATGTGCCAGAGTTTTTTTCAGAACCATTATTTGCGTCGTTTTTGTTTGTAAACTTGCATTGCATTTTTCTCTGAAGCGTTTACAATAAAATTAAAGAGAGATAGATATTAAAGTGTTTATTGCACATAGGTTTACGATAAAAAACAAAGGAGGCACTCCGCAGATGAAAGACCTTCCTTCGAGCCAGAAACAAAGTAATGGAAGTCCGAAACTGGGAAGTCCGTTTCTTAAACTTTCCGCTTTCTTCTTAATTATCGTACTCGTCGTTGCTGCATTCGCTGTCACAAGGAGGAGTGATTTTAGGACAGCACAACGGGGCGTAGGATACATATCGGTTGTATCGTCTCCTCCTGGTGCAGATGTGTACATTAACGGAGATAAGATCGGCACGACACCTGTTAGTAACTACGGGGTGAAGGCGGGAAGTTACAGTATAGCGGTGAAAAAGGACGGATATAGAAACTACACGAAGGAAGTCGAAGTAAAAAGTGGAGGCAGCGTAAACATATCTGCAAACCTTTCTGCTTTAACGGGTACGCTATCCGTAAACTCCACTCCGCAGGGCGCTAAAGTGTACATCGACGGGGAATACGAGGGATTAACGCCGCTTACGCTTACTCTTAAAGCAGGAAACTACCACATAAAGATAACGAAGGCAGGTTACGAAGAATATTCTAAAAGTATAATTCTCGTAAAGGACGAAACGACGAGCGTTTCCGCAGTAATTACCTGTTCCTGGAAAAGCGCAAATAGAGGACTGTACGGGGGAATCGTTGACTCCCTTGCAATAGACCCAAAGAACCCCAGTATTGTCTACGCAGGGACGCACGGCGGAGGTATATTTAAGTCTATAAACGGGGGAAAGAGCTGGAAAAAGGCAAGCAACAAACTGCTAACTGCGTCCGTTAATTCTATTGCAATAAACCCTAAAAATACGAATGTTATTTACGCAGGTACAGATAGAATACTTAAGTCCACTGACGGCGGCACAACCTGGAAGGAAACTGACAGCGGGCTGATGGCTCGGGTCGTTTATTCTCTTGCGATAAACCCTAAAAATCCAGATACTTTATACGCTGCAACGAGCTTTGGCGTGTTCAAGTCAACCGACGGAGGCGCACACTGGAGCGAATCGACCAGGGGGTTAACAAATGTCGTCGTTTATTCTGTTGCAATAGACCCGAAGAACCCCAGTATTGTCTACGCAGGGACGCACGGCGGCGGCGTGTTTAAGTCAACCGACGGAGGCGCAAGATGGAGCAATACAGGCAACGGGCTGACGAACGGTTATGTTAATACTCTTGCAGTGGACCCTCAAAATACGAGTGTTATTTACGCAGGGACAAGCATAGAGGCAGCGCCAGGTAAAGGCGGCGTGTTTAAGTCAACCGACGGAGGGAAAAACTGGAAAAAGGTGACCAATTCTTTAATAAGTGCCGATGTCTTTTCCCTTGCAGTGGATCCTGAAAATCCCGGCGTCGTCTATGCGGGAACTGACGGAGACGGCACATTTAAAACTACTGATTTCGGCACACACTGGAGCAAAGTAAGCAGCGGGCTTACGAATACTCGCGTTCACTCCATTGCGATAAACCCTCAAAACCCATCTCTCGTATATGCAGGGACTGAGGGCAGTGGCGTATTTAAGTCCATAAACGGAGGCACACGCTGGGATGCAGCAAACATCGGCTTAACGAATACTTATGTCCACACGCTTACGGTAGACCCTGAAAATCCAAATGTTATCTATGCAGGATTAGACTATCAGGGCGTGTTTAAGTCAACTGACGGAGGGAAAAATTGGAAGAAAACCGGTAGCGGACTATCAGCAACTTACTTCCCCACTCTTACAATAGACCCTGACGACACGGACATCGTGTATGCAGGGACGGATAATGGCGTGTTTAAGTCCATAAACGGCGGTGCACGCTGGAGCAAAATAGGCAACGGATTAAAAAGTGTTTATGTTCTTTCTCTTGCAATAGACCCTGAAAACTCGAATGTCATTTACGCAGGGACAGAGGAAGGTTTATTCAAGTCAACTAATGGAGGGAAAAGCTGGAGTAAGGCAAATAATAGGCTGGCAGGTGCTTATATTAATTCCATTGCGATAAACCCTGAAAATACGAATACTCTTTATGTGGGCGCAGATAACTGCGGCACATTGGGCAGTGGCATATTCAAGTCAACCGACGGAGGCGCAAGCTGGAGCAAAGCAAGTTACGGCTGGACGATTGGCGATGTTAACTCCATCGTCATAGACCCTGAAAATACAAATGTTATTTACGCAGGGACAGAGGAAGGTTTATTCAAGTCTAAAGACGGAGGCACAAGGTGGAAAAAGGTAAGTAGCAACAGGTCTAATTTTTTAGTAATAGATCCTGAAAATACCAGTGTGCTCTATTCAGGCGCATACGGCAGCGTGTTCAGGTCTACCGACGGGGGTGTAAGCTGGAGCGAAGTAAGCATTGGATTGCCGAGTGTTGACATTATTTCTTTTGCGATAGATCCTCAAAACTCGAATGTCACTTACGCAGGGACGGAAGGCTGTGGAGTTTTTGAGTGCGTCTGCCCTTCACCGTAAGATTAGTAAAATTTTTTAGGTACACTAAGATATGCATCGTAAACAAAATTTGGGCTCTTTATTAACGCACTTTAAGTAAAAATCTGCGGAGTGAACTGCTCGTCGTGCAATTTTCGCTGCACAGCGATCGAAGTTTAACCTTAGCGCACGATTAGCCATTAAAGCAGAGCGCTTTTCTGTAAAGATTAATTACAGGGGTAAAGACTCCCGCCGTGCAGGTATGCGTTATTGAAAAATTCACTCATATCAATATACTGCTTATTGTGTGCAGGGCGTATTAGAACTTTGATGTGGCAAAAGTGCTGAAACCTGTCGCATTCTACGGAACAAGGGCAGGCAAAAGCAGCAGAAAAGCCCTGGCTGACTTTGCGTAAGTGCTTTGCATAGACGGAGTTTTAAGGATAGTGCACAGCAGAAGGGGTAGAAGTGGGAAACTGCAGTAGAAACTACGGAGGTGGAATTTGTTTGCATCGTTTGCTAACAGCGCGTTTTCTGGTGGTGCATTGCAGCATCTATTGTATCTTATCGTAATTACTTTTGTTCCAGGCGTTGAACTGAGAGGCGCAATTCCACTTGCAATCACTGTTTATAAAATGCCACCGCTCGTGGCGTTTGCTATAATTACTTCTGTAAACATTCTGATAATTCCCGTGGTGTTTTTGCTGTGGGGCTTTGCACTGTTCCTCGCACGCAAGATAAAGTTTATAGATACTTACTTGAAAAAGTTGGATGCCCGTTCAAGAAGCGTAATAGAAAAGTACGGTTTCTGGGGGCTTACGCTATTTGTTGCAGTGCCGCTCCCGGGGACGGGCGCATACACGGGGGCGTTTATTGCAGAAATATTCGGAATGGAAAAGAAAAAAGCATTCTGGGCAGTTGCACTTGGCGTGCTCATTGCGGGCATCGTCGTAACGCTTTTAACCACTGGCGCACTTTCCGTTTTCGGGAAGAGGTAAACGGATGAACTACCTTGAAGGTGTAAAGAAAATCGGGAAAAATGTGCGTGCGCTCGTAATCAGCAATGTGCTCGTCTCGATTGGGATGGGCGTATTTTTCGTCCTGTTCAACATTTACCTGAAAGCAATCGGCGTAAGCGGCACGCAGATCGGCGTAATTAACGGTGCTATGTCTCTTGGAACGGGCATATTTGCGTACTTTGCAGGTATTATATCGGACGAAATAGGGCGGAAGCACTCGTTTTTGCTCAGCGCGCTGACGGTTTCGTCTTTCTTTTTCCTTATCTCAGTTTCAAAAACCGTGCCCGTGTTTATCGTTTCCGCATTTGGAATAGGTATGGGAAACGCACTGTTTCTCGTTTCAAACCATCCGTTTATTCTGGAAAATACGGAAGATACAGAGCGCACATACGCGTACAGTTTTATAATGGCGTCGCTTTTCTTCGGGGAGTTTATCGGAGACATCGTGGGCGGCTTCCTGCCGGGGCTTTTCGGCGGCAGCACATACGCAATGAAACTTTCGCTTATCACCTCGTCGATACTTATTGCAAGCGGCATTATCCCGATTTTTTTTATAAGCGAAGCATGGGTAAAGCGCGAAACGAAAAGCGCACTCGAAAAACTCGTTTTTCCGTTCAAGGTGCTCGTAAAGTACAAAAATAAAATAAACATCGTGCTGACATTCGTCGGTGCGCAAGTCCTCATAGGGCTTGGCGCAGGGTGCGTCGTTCCGTTTTTTAACCTGTACTTTAAGGAGCGCTTCCGTATGCCAGTAAAAGAAATCGGCATTGTTTTTTCCGTTGGCAGTATCGTCATAATGCTCGGCTCGCTGCTTGCTCCAATCTTCAGAAATAAATTCGGCAAGTTGAAGGGATTCATTATCATTCAGTCGCTCTCTTTGCCGTTCGTCCTGCTGCTTGCGTTTACGCGAAAGGCGTGGGTTGCAATCGTTTCTTTCCTTACCCGCTCCACTTTGATGAATATGGCAGTCCCGATAGAAACGCAGCTTTATATGGAAAGTGTGCCAGAGGAAGCGCGCGCCTCGATGAGTTCTTTTATGGAAATTGCGTGGAACTTATCCTGGACGATTGCAGCGCCGTTTGCAGGTTTTGTGATGCAAAGAAAAGGGTTTACTCCGCTTTTCCTTATAATGTTTGCGTTCTACATCTGCGGGATCTCGCTTTTATACTTCTCGTTGAGAGGTAAGGTAAATGAGTAGAAAAACGAAACTTGCGCTTTCGATGCAGTTCTTTGCGAGTTTTTCCTTTTTCGTCGTGCAGATTTTTATTCCCCAGTATGCAGAGATGCTACACGCAAGTAAGTTCCAGATCGGAATTATTGCAACATTTTTTTCTCTTGCGCTTTTTACTTCTTCCTGGCTGTTCGGCAGGTTCGCTGACAAAATCGGCAGAAGGAAAATTATCCTTATTGGATTTTTCTTTTCGTCGCTTACTTTTCTTTTAGGCTTCTTTGCAAGTACATTCACCGCACTGTTTACTTTCAGAATTCTTGCAGGGTTCGCCGCAGGAATATACCCGGGCGCGCTTGCAGCGTATGTGTACGAGAGCGGCGGAAAGATGGGCAAGTACGCAGGCGTCGGCGCAATCGGCATGGCACTTTCCCAGTATGTTGCAGGCGTCATTGCAACTGCACTTGGCGTGCGGTTTTTGTTCGTCGTGAGCGCAATTACATTTCTCACGGCGTTCTTTATCGCGCTGCTCGGAATAAAAAAGGAAGCGTATGTGCCGATGCACATATCACTGTTTCCAAAAGAAGTGGTGAGGCGGAACCACAAAATTTATGTGCCTCTGTTTTTGAGGCATCTCGGCGCAACGGGGATATGGGCGTACTGGGTGCTGTACCTGGGGCAGCTTGGCGCAAACAACTACTGGAAGGGAATGCTGAATGTATTTAACTTCGGCACGCAGTTTTTAGTGATGTACTTCGTAATCGACAGAATTAACACGAAAAAGTCGATCGGGTGGGGGCTGCTGCTCTCTGCGGGCGTTTTCTTCTACTTTGCCGTGTGCCCCTCGTACCTATGGATTATCCCCGGAATGATTGCAACGGGGTTTGCCTGGTCGTTCCTGTACGCAGGCTCTTTGCGCGAAGCAACGGAGCACAACAAAGAGCGCGCAACCGCGTCGGGTCTGGTGCAGTCGTCTATCAGTCTGGGAAACATATTTGGGCCGCTCGTTTCAAGCATAATCGTTTCGCTGACGGGCACATACAAAGCAAGTATGTACTTTGCGTTCCTTATCACGCTCGTTGCATTCGGATATTACTACATCGCGTCACGCAGAAGCGCAGCAGGTTCGTAGAAAGTTTTCGCCTGGATCAATACAAAATTCAGCGTATCGGGTTTACTTTGCAACCTCCGATTTATAGATTTTTTCAAGATTGTAATGCGTAGTGAAAGTCCGCGTTTCCATAAACACAAAAATAATTTTTACTGCGTTACTCTGGACCGCTATCTGAAAATTACACTTTGAAGTGCGGAAACAGGGCAAAGCTGTTTCTTACAGTTTTAGCAGCAATTTAACTTCTCTTATGTTTTTATTATAACTGCACGGAACAACACGAGCGGGTTTAATCATTTTTCTTGCAGCAAAATAATTCGTAAATAAATTTAGTACCCACCGCTCCCGAAATTTCACACTTCTATAATTAAAAATTAAAGAAAACTTTTTACAGAATGAGTTGAACCTATGATAGCACTATCACTTTATCCTCTGCCCTTATGCAGATCTCAGCAAGAGGTGTGGTCCTGCGAAAGGAAAAGTATCTGATGAATGGTTTAATATCGAAAGGTTTTCGTTTGCCATTGATTTCAGGCTGATAAGTATTTTTTAGAGTGCAAAGCATAAATCTGCTATAAAGCCTTATAAATACAGGATTTATTACTATTTTATCTGATACGAACAATTTTTCGCTTTTCGGCTGGATTTTGCCCACTTTTGACCATTAAGAAAGCCTCTATTTATGCGGGTTTCTATTTTAGGGAATTTTATTCAAATTGATAATTTTATGGCGGTTTTCAAGAAACGCTGATAAATACAGGCTTTATTGCGATTTTCGTATGCCCTAAAATAAGGCCGTTTAACGCGTTTTGCAGGTATATTTACCCGATTTTTCTCAAGATTTGCGTCTATGGGCCTTAAATTAGCGATTTTGAAACGAAGGCTGATAAATACAGGGTTTGTTTGTAGTGATTTTGTCGTTCTGAGCCGTTTTTCGCAAAATAACCTATAAGTAGCGTTATTGCAAAGTTGTTAGGGCAGAGACTCTTCGCTACGCTCAGAGTGACAGGAGGCGGCCGCAGTTTTTCAATTACTTTTTTATCTTTACTTTATAAGTGTACTTCCCCGCCCTGTTGATCTGACGAGCACTTACTCCTCCGTCGTCCTGAGCCGTCTTTGCGAAGGACCTTATCCCTCTCCAGAGGACGCGGAGTTTCCTTTCAAACTTTTTTGCTCGTGAAGGCATAATAAAAAGCGGAAGTAATCTTCGCATAATATTTGCACTGAAAACGACTGTTACATTTCTCCGGCGTTACTTACGCTCTGCCCGTGCCCTAAAAGTTTATTTGAAAAAATTTTGCTATCTGTTAAACTAAAGTATGCACTATTTAATCGTAAAGTTGAGCATAATTTTCTTTTTGTTTGTTTACGCGCTGTTTTTGCTTTCGCTTTATAACAGCAAAGACCTCTTTAGAGGAAAAGCGGCGCTGATGTTCTTTGGCGGTGCCATTACCTTTATATTCGTGCTTGCCGTGCAAAATCCGATTCAGTCGTTTATCTCGAACTCAGGCTTTTTCTCAAAAGAGCACTTCGTAGTTGGTATCGTGGTGCTTGCACTGATCGCGGGTTTCTTCCAGGAATTCCTCAAACTGCTCCCAGTGTTTTTCGACCGGTGGAATGTTTACAGCGCTGCAGCGTCCGGCGCAGGCTTTGGGTTCGTGCAGGCGATGCTCATGCTTACCGTTTTAACGCAGAAGTACACGATCCCCTCTATGGCGGAGTGGCTTGCAGTGGTAGTTTTGCAGATAGCACTTACTGCGATGCTTGCCTTCGGTTTGTACGAGGGAAAAGGAATTCTTTCCTACATCGTTATTTCCATTACGCACGCTCTTTGCGAAGGCGTAATTATCTATGCGGCAATGCGGCCGACATTTATCGTCCAGGCAGACATTATCCTTGCGGTTATTGCAGTCCCTTTGATGTTCGTTTCCGTAAAGGCGTACAGGATTCAGCAGGAAGGCCCTTACAACTAACTTATGAATTTTTTAAAAGGCGCGATGAACGCTTTTATCCAATACTCTGGATGTAGAAAGGCACTTTGCAGGGGAAAAGGCAAGTTGAAGGCACGGAACGAAACGCTTTTCCGCATACTTATTGCGTTAATTTTAGTTTCCACATTCTTTTTAAGCGGGTGCGGAAGCAGCGTTCCTAAAAACCTGACGCCCGTTTCTTTAAGCGGTGCAAATTATCCTGCAAACGGCACCCTCGTTTACAGTGCAAAGACGGCTGAGGGAAAGTCAAAAGGCAAAGAAACGGTTTCGTTCAACACGAAAAACGGCGTGATGTGTATAAAGTCTTCCGTAATGCTCGCAGAAGTGTGCGTGGACAAAAACACCTTTAAACCGCTTTCTGCCGAAGCAACTTACAAAGTGGCAAACGCACCTTCCTATGTGAAAATTACATTCCCTGACGATAAAATCGAGGAGACGATTCAGCGAAACGGCAAAGAAAAGAAGTTTACCTTCAAAAAGCCCGATGCGCTCTTCGTGGATGACGCACTGGACTTCGTTATGCAGGGGTTTGACTTCTCCAGAAAGAAGGGCTATCTAATGGACTTTTTCCCGTATACATCCGTAGTGTATCCCTGCAGAGTGGAGAACATCGGAAAGACGACGATAAAGTACGACGGAAAAGACACTGAAGTGTACGAACTGCTGCTTGACTTTGGGAAAAAACAGCGCTTCCTTTACTTCCTTACTTCCTCCCCACACCTCCTCGTGCGCAGGGAGGAAAACGGCCTTACTTACACGCTCGTTTCGTATAAATTTTCCAGGTAACTTTTCTGCTTATCCTTTTCTTCTGTTTTTTATCAGCGTGACGAGTTCGTTCAGTTTTTCTTCCGGTATTTTGTGCACTTCGCCTACGCTGTTTGCAACCATTATCATTTCACAGAGATTTTCCAGTTCTTCCATTCGCCTGAACGCCTGCTCAAGCGATTCACCCACTGTGATTGCACCGTGATTGGACAAAAGCGCTGCGTTTGCCTTTCTGATTGCACCTGCAACTTCCTCTGCAAGTTCGTTTGAAGAGGTAACAGCGTAGGGAAGCACCGGCACATCTCCGAGCACGATCGTTGCTTCCTCGTGGATGCCTATCGGGATTTCTCTGCGTGCAATGGAAAACCCCGTTGCAATGGGTGGGTGCGCGTGAATAATGGCATTTACATCCGGGCGCTCTTTGTAGATCAGCAGGTGAAAGCGCATCTCAGACGACGGCTTGCCTTTTCCTTCTAACATGTTCCCCTTAAAGTCCATTACGATGATGTCAGAATACTCCAGCGTGTCCTTTGGCATACCAGACGGAGTGATGTATATAAGCCCTTCGTCCTTTACCGACACATTTCCCCCGTATCCCCCGTTCAGGTGGTGTTCGTACAGCCTTTTACAGGTTGCAACTATTTCTTCTTTAATCGTCCTTTTCATAACCGCCTCCACTTTCGCAAGTTGAAAATTTAAATTTTGACTTATAAAAACAAATACTATAATAGTCAAGAAATGAGAAAAACAAAATGCATTTTTTCGGGTATAACGGAGCCTGCGCTGAATGTCCGTCTGGACGAGTTTACTTTGCGCCTTGCAGGGGCATCCGACTTACTTTTCGTACGCTTTTATACGAACGGCCCGTCCGTCGTGCTGGGCGCTTACCAGTGTGAAGTGCTCGAGGTGAACCGTGCTTACTGCGCGCGGAACGGGATAAAAGTCGTGCGCAGGATAAGCGGCGGCGGCGCGGTGTACCACGACGAAGGAAATCTGAATGTCGCATTTGCCGTAAACGCCCGTTTTTTGCCTGAGAAGTACCTTGCAGAAAATGTGCGCTTTTTTGCAGGCATTATAAAAGAGGTGCTTTCAAGTTTTGGGCTGAATGCGGAAGTGGGCACGCACAACGAAGTGCTCGTAAACGGCAAAAAGGTTTCTGGCTCTGCATCCTGCAAAAAGTTCGGCGGGTTTTTGTTCCACGCAACGCTGCTGCTTGACGCAGACTTAGAAAAGATGAAAAACGCGCTGCGCGTCCCCGAAGACGCCGTGCCGCCTCCTCGCAAAAGGTGCGTGCGGAGCAACCGTGCGGAGGTTGCAAACCTTTACGACTTTAAGTTCATCGAGCGCAAGTTGATTACGGAGAGAATCTATGAAGCGTTTAACGGTGCTTTTTACGAGGCACGCAGCAAGCAGAGGCAGAATTCCAGTGTGTAACCCAAAATCCCACGCTTTTATAACCAGGAATCAGAAAGAGAATTCTATGTCGAGGACGACTATCCTGCTGTCACTCTGAGCGCAGCGAAGGATCTCTGCCCTAACAACCTTACCTTTAAAAAGCGCAGCAGAATTTTACCCTTTATTGTGCGGAAAGATATTTTTTGTAACTTGCCTCTCAATTCACTTTTCCCTCCACAGGAAGAAAAGTTGGAAAGGAAACTTCGTGTCCTTTCCAAAGAAATAAGGTCCTTCGCTCGCTGACGCTCGCTCGAGGACGACAGGAAGATTGCATCGTCCCTATATAGTTATGATCGTAACTTTGACCTGCATACTTACGAAGATAATAACCTACGCAATGGAAGGAAAAATATTTATCAAAATAGTCGTAATTCGAGGCATTTTCATGTATAAACCTTTGGCGCGTTTGGCGAGTGCTTTATAATAGTGTATTTAATGCCTTTTTGCGCCTTCTGATGTATCGGAACTAAAATTTTCGGTGCGCGTATAATGCTGTGCCAGAAGCTTTACCAGATCTTTTCCGTTTTGAAAAATTCCCCAAAGTATCCAAACACGGAAACAGGCGAAACGATCATCTGAAAGAACAATACATAAAGAATAAACCCTGCTGCGTTTTTCCTTACCGTTAGGTTTAACTCGTTAAAACTCTCCCTCTGGGAGCGGTACATTACGAATGCGGCAAGAAAACTCAGCGGCAAAACGAGCAGTGTGTACGGACCTACGATGTGGTAATGCCCGAAAAGTGCAAGGACGAGACCGGGAATCCACACGAATGTGTAGACGATGTCTATTACGGGAATAAGGATGTCTATTGCTGTAAGGTATTGAGATAAAAAGCGTGAATGTTGCCAAGGTCCCGAGCTTTTGAGCCCTTCTATCATGCCTCTTGCCCACCTACTCCTTTGTTTTGAAAAGCGTTTCATTTTTTCAGGTACTTCAGTAAATGCAATTGCTCGTGGTTCGTGGTAAACTTTGTATCCGTTTTCAAAAAACTTCCAGGTCAGTACAATGTCTTCGCCTATTGCATTTGGCCAGCCGCCCACTTCTTTTACGGCGTCCGTTTTGTATAAGCTGAATGCACCCTGTGCAACGAGCGTTCCCTGGTAAAGCCCCTGTATGGACTTGATTGCACCTATGCCTAAAAAGTAATCCCACTCCTGTAATCTTGTAAGCAGGTTCGTCCTGCTGTTTCTTACGAGCACTCTGCCTGCAACTGCACACACTTCTTCTGGTGACTGTAGAATGCGGCTTACGATATTTTTTACTGCTTTAGGATGAAGTATCGTATCTGCGTCAACAGTGATAAAGTACTTTGTATTAATTAGTTTAAGCCCGGTGTTTAACGCTGCTGCCTTGCCGGGTGTTTTTTCTTCTATTACGGTTAGATCTAAATTTTCTCTTTCAGCGGTTTTGCGAGTAACTTCTTTTGTTCTGTCTGTGGAATTATTGTCCACCAGAAGTGTTCTTATGTGCCCTGAATAATCCTGCTGTGCTATACGCTTTAGCGTATTTTCTATGTTTTTCTCTTCGTTAAACGCAGCAATCAAAATGGTAATAGGAACACTTACATCTTTCGTCTTTAACTTTGGCTGTCTATCCATTAGCAGACTTACTACTGCAAACGAAATGAGGTATCCTGGAATATATGCTACGAATGCAATAATAATCAGTGCAGGGATAAAGCCTATTTTACTGCCGAGCTCTCTTAGCCACGGTATTGACAGAATTACAGATAATGCAACCCACGCAAGAGAAGTAATCTGTGCAAGTGCAAACTTTGTATGCACCGAGTAGTAATGTTTTTTCATTTTTATCATCCCCCAATATAGATTTAGTATATACCTTTCCTTGATAAAAGCAAGTTATCTTTATTGTGGGAATCTTACTACAAAAGGGGTTTTTCGGCGTAAAGGTCATGCTTCTTTGTATCTTTATTGGTAGTTGTATTTTTCTGTTCTTTACTTTTCGTTAACGCGGCGTTTAACCTGCGTTTTACTGATTTACTCTCTATTTGTACTTATTTTGTTTAGCATAGAATCCTACGCGGCAAAGGTTCTCGCTGTTTTTGCGGGAATGGTTAGCGGGAAAACTTAATGCTGCCGTAGGGGTGTGTACAGAGAGAGGGCTCTATTTAGGCACGGCGCGTATTGGCGAAAATTCGGCGCAGGGCAGGGCGAAAGTTCGGCAGTTCAAATTATTGTAAATTTTTAATTTTTGTCATATATTTAAACAAATAATAATTTTGAGGGATGAGTGAAGGTGGAGGATGAGCAAGGAAGAAAATAGCGGAAAAAAGTGGATATGGTGTCTTGTAATCTTGGTAGTTATATTCACCGCTTTATGGATGTTTTATAATCATTATTCGTATAGTCATTATTTATTAAATAAAAATACACGGATATACATTATTTTATATTTTTCTTCATTATTTATTTCGATGATCGTGAGTCATTATATTACAACATTGTTATGTTCGACAAATATTTCGGAATTTTTTAGTAAAATAAAATTCCAGTTTGCAGTACTTCTTATTATCGAGATTCTTGCTATCGGTCCGATAATAACCAGACAAAATGTAACCCCAAAATCTCAAATTGCAATTATGTCAATTGGATTGTCAGCAATTGTTTTTCTTGCGTTAACTAAATTCTTCTATACAGAACCAGAGTGCTGGTTGAAACGGATGTGGGCCAACATAGAAGAGTGGCTTTCGAACTTGGATAGTTTTTTCAATAAACTTTTACCAGGGTTTGCCTTATCCTTAATTTTGTTTGTTTTTATTGTATATACAGTAGTGTCTTTAATTTTTTACTTTGTTAAATTAAAAATAACTTTAGAAAACATAGGAAACATTTTAAATAGTTTTAATGGAGATTTATTTAATTTAATATTTAATCTGCTCCTGGTTGTATTCTTTACTTTTATTATTTCTGTATTTAGTCAATCATTTTTTAAGGCTAATAATTCAAGCAAAATTACTAGTGAAAAAGATTCAGAGTTTCTTTTCTATCTTTCGAGTACAAAGCTGATTATTATATTATCCATAGCATTGTTCATTGCATATGCTTTAACACATGCTTTTATTTTAACACACATTAATAATAAGATAAGTTTAACACAACTGTTATTAATCTCGGCGTTTTATACTCTATTTATCTTTGCGTTATTTTACTTTCCAGAAAAGCTTCTTAAAGTTATAAATTTTGCAATGCATGCGCATAGACTGCAGATGAAAATAAAGGTTTTATCGCATTCTCCTTTAAATAAAAATATGTTAAGACTATGGAACGCTTTCTGGAGGGATGAGAAATTTGGCGATGCTTTAAGTGAAGGTGCATTTTTAAGTAGCTTCGTACCAAAAATTGTTTATCATAAAAGATTGTTTCAGATAAAGGAGAAGGTTTCTGTAGCAGCGGATGCTCTGCGTGGTTTTTCTGAGAATATCGATAAGAGGTATTCGGAAGCGCTTGCAAGAGAAGTGTTAAATATTGTTCCAAGGCGGTATACTCAACCAAAAAGGTTGCCTGAATACCTCGTAGATGCGTTAAATGCTTACAAAGATATTGTATGCAACGATAAATTAGTATGTGAAGATCTGGATTCTTCGACATTCCTGTATAAGCAATCCTTTGGGGACAAAGCAGACGAATACATGAGTAAGTATAAATACAAATACCTAGACGAGTTGATTTATCAGATACTCGTTACTCTTAGAAAGTCGATTGAAAAATTGAGAAATGATAAATATTTTGAGAAGCACGATGAGAGTCGCAAAATACTTTGCGAGAAGTTTAACGATTTTATTAAAGAGATTATGAACTTAAAGTGCGATAAGCTCGAAAGTGCATTAAAAACAGAAAGCGCAAAGAAGTGGATTAAAGAGGCAAATGCTTTGCTTAGAACTATAAATAAAGCTAATTACTATAATTGCTCAAGTTTACTTTCAGATTTTACAAAAACCTTGCAAACGCTTAAAAAATTTGAAAATCTACCTTAATTTAAACTCTCACTAAAATCACCTCTGCGCGATTCCCTTACAGCAGTCATAATCCCTGAACGCTTCTGTACCCTCTCCCTCTCGCAGCTGCCCTTGCCCTCCAAGCACCTTTACGCTCCAGATACCCACATCCTTAACGCAAACTTTCACCGCGCAACACAAACTCGCATTTTTTAATTACTGTAAAATTCTATATAATTGACTTATGAGCATAAAGTCCGACAGGTGGATTAAAGAAATGGCGAATAAGGGGATGATTGAACCCTTTGCAGAGCATCAGGTTTCGAAAGGCGTGATCTCTTTCGGCGTTTCGTCTTACGGTTACGACATGCGCATAGCAGACGAGTTTGAAATTTTCACGAATGTACACTCCGTCGTCGTGGACCCAAAAAACTTTTCAAAGGACAGTTTCGTCCGCTTCAAAGGAAAGGAGTGCATCATCCCGCCGAATTCTTTTGCGCTTGGAAAGAGCGTGGAGTACTTCAGGATTCCTCGCAATGTGCTCTGCATCGTCCTCGGGAAAAGCACATACGCCCGGGCAGGTATCATCGTAAATGTGACTCCTCTAGAGCCAATGTGGACCGGCTTCGTTACTATCGAAATTTCCAACACGACGCCTCTGCCCGTAAAAGTCTACGCAAACGAAGGGATTGCGCAGGTTCTGTTCCTCGAATCGGACGAAGAGTGCGAAACTTCCTATGCAGACAAAAAGGGGAAGTACCAGAACCAGACGGGTATCTGGCTGCCAAAGGTTAAAAAGTAAGGAGGTGCCCTATGGCACGCAAGCTCACTGTTGCACGCGTTTTAACATTTGTGTTTGATGTTCCAATAGTTGCAATGTTTTCCTTTACGATGTTTTACCTGTTCAGGTCAAAAGACCTTTTGTCTTTTCTTATCACGCTCGTTTTTATCGGGATCATTCCGCTTTTTGCGTGGGCGTACTTACTGAAGCACCCCGGAGACTACAAAGGGGAAAGAAAAGTCTCGTTTATTATCGACGCGGTGAGTTATCCGCTTGCACTTATTTTGCTTCTTATCCTTAAAAAGAGAAACATCTACACGGCACTTTCGCTTTCCTATGTTCTGAATGTATTGGTGCTTATCGTAATAAACAAACTCGGGTACAAGGCGTCGGGGCACGGCGCGGGGATAGGCGGCCCTGCAACTGCACTTGCGTTTGAGTTTGGCGGGTGGGGCGCGCTTTCGTTCTTTTTGCTCGTGCCTGTAGGATACGCGAAGGTGAAGCTCGGCGACCACACGGTAGGGCAGTTTGCAACGGGTGCGCTGGTGAGTGCCGCAATTACATATCTTTCGTTTGCGCTTTTTGGGGTGCTATGATCCGCATCGTAACAGATTCCACCGCCTATTTACACGAAGACATCATAAAGAAATTTAACATATCCGTCGTGCCGCTGTATGTGGAGATAAACGGAAAAACTTACAGGGA
>JALVXB010000004.1 GCA_027023025.1 Caldisericaceae bacterium
GGCGACAATGTAGACATGGAAGTTGAATTGATCTACCCCGTTGCACTCGAAGAAACCCAAAGGTTTGCTATCCGTGAAGGCGGTAGAACGGTAGGTGCAGGTGTCATCACTGAGGTGATTGAGTAAAATCCATTAAGGAGAGCTAAATATGGAGAAGGAAAGATTGAGAATTAAATTAAAAGCCTTTGATCACGAAATATTGGATATATGGGCTGCTAAAATTGTACAGATGGCAAAGAATAGCGGAGCAAATGTTGTTGGTCCGATTCCTTTACCAACCAAGAGAACGGTATTTAATGTACTCCGTTCTCCTCATGTTGATAAAGACTCTCAGGAGGAATTTGAAATTTGCGTTCATAAAAGATTAATTGAGATAAAAAACGCAACTCCGGAAGTTACGCAGAAACTTGCGAATATGGATATTCCTCAAGGAGTCGAAGTAGAGATTAAGATTTAATGGAGGACGATATGGCAAAGGGAATTTTAGGGATTAAGCTGGGTATGACTTCTGTTTATGTAGGTGATAAACTCGTTCCTGTAACTGTAATAAAAGCAGGTCCCTGTACTGTTGTTGGAAAGAAAACACCAGAAAAAGATGGCTATTCTGCAGTACAGTTGGGTTTTAAAGAAGTAAAGCCTGATAAGCTTAACAAACCATTGAGAGGTGTTTTTGCAAAAAGAAATGTTCCTGCTTTTAGAGTTGTTCGTGAAATAAAGGATATGGAAGGTGAGGTTGGAGATAAAGTAACTGTCGAACTGTTTAAAGATAGTAAGAAAGTTTCCGTTTCTTCATTTTCTAAAGGAAAGGGATTCTCTGGTGTGGTAAAAAGGTGGGGATTCCATGGTTGGCCAAAAACTCATGGCTCCGAAGCATTAAGGAGGCCTGGTTCAATTGGTGCAGGTTCTACGCCTGGTAAAGTTTATAAAGGACACCACATGGCTGGCCATCTTGGAGTTGATTGGACAACTGTAAAAAATCTTGAAGTTATAAAAGTTATTCCTGAAAAGAATATAATACTCGTTAAGGGTAATGTACCTGGTTCTGAAAATAGCCTCGTTATAATAAAGGCTTAGGAGGTTGTTTATGAAAAGTAATGTAATTGATGTTAAAAATAATAATGTTGGTGAAATTGAACTTCCGGATCGCTTCTTTTCCGTGCCTGAGAAAAAGCATCTCGTATACATGGCAGTTAGGCGCTATTTAAATAATCGGAGAAGAGGAACTGCTGATACTCAAGAAAGAGAAGATGTGAGTTATAGCACGAGGAAGATGCGTCCCCAGAAAGGTTCGGGCCGTTCAAGACAGGGCGCAAGAACTTCTAATATATGGAAAGGTGGTGCTGTAGTATTTGGCCCTCATCCGCGTGACTACAGTTTCAAAATGAACAAGAAAGAAAAAAGAAGTGCAATATTCTCCGCTCTTTCTTCCAGGTTTAAAGAAGGAAGTGTTAAAATTTTGAAAGGTGTTAAGGTAGAGGGAAAAACGAAAGAAGTAGCAAGTATATTGAAGAATGCTTTAAAAGAAAATACTGGAACGGTATTATTTGTTTATTCGGAGAAAAACGGTGCTGTGGAGTTAGCGTCGCGTAATATTCCTTATTGTAAGCCTCTTGATTATAGATTCCTTAACGCTTATGATCTCGTAACTTACGATAATATCTTATTTACTGAAGAAGCCGTAAATGATATGGAGGGATGGTGGAAGAATGAGTAAATTAGAAATATTGATCCGGCCAATTATTACTGAAAAGAATACTACTCTTGCCGAACAGGGCAAGTATGTATTTCTCGTAGATAAAAGGGCGAATGCCTACGAGATAAAAGAAGCAGTTGAAGAATTTTTTTCTGTAAAGGTGAAAAAGGTCAATATCGGTAAAGTGTTTGGAAAGAAAAAGAGAGTGCGTTACAACTTTGTAAAAACGCCAACTTATAAAAAGGCTATCGTTACACTTTATCCGGGTTATAAAATTGACCTGTTGCACCATGTATAATGGAGGTTGAATTATGGCTATCAAATCGTATAAACCAATTACTCCTGGTTTAAGAGGTAGAAGCGTTGTTAAACACTCAGAAGTAATTACAAAGAAAGAACCTGAAAAATCCTTAACGATAGGGTTGAAGAAAAAGGGTGGTAGAAACAATACAGGAAAAATTACCGTAAGGCACCGTGGCGGAGGGAATAAAAGGCTTTACAGGATTATTGACTTCAAAAGGGAAAAGTTAAATGTTCCTGCAAAAGTTAAGGCAATTGAATATGATCCTAATAGGTCTGCATATATAGCATTACTTACTTATGCAGATGGAGAAAAAAGATACATCCTCTCACCATTAGGACTTAAAGTAGGTGATACTGTCGTATCAGCAGATGTAACTGAGGTAAAACCGGGGAATGCAATGCCTTTAAAGAATATTCCTCTTGGTACTATGGTTCACAACATTGAACTTATACCAGGAAAAGGTGGTGTACTCGTGCGTGCGGCAGGCGCAGCTGCACAGGTGCTTGCTAAAGAAGGTAATTATGCACACGTAAGAATGCCGTCGGGAGAAGTTAGAATGGTGCACTTAAATTGCCGTGCAACTATTGGTCAAATTGGAAACCTGGACCACGAAAATGTAAATTGGGGAAAAGCAGGTATTACACGACATAAGGGTTTCAGACCTTCAGTTCGTGGTGCTGCTATGAACCCAGTTGACCATCCTCATGGCGGCGGTGAAGGTAAAGCGCCTGTAGGACATCCTGGTCCTATGACTCCGTGGGGAAAACCTGCACTTGGATATAAAACGAGGAAGAAACATAAGCCTTCCGATAAGTACATTATTCGTAGGAGGAATAGTAAATGAGTAAAAAAAGAGCGTATACGGATCCTAAGTTACTCGCAAAAATAAAGGCAATGAATGAAAAAGGCGAGAAAAAAGTAATTAAAACCTGGAGCAGAAGATCTGTAATCACAGAAGAGATGGTAGGGCATACAATTGCCATTCATAATGGTAAGACTCACATTCCTGTTTACATTACAAAAGATATGGTAGGGCATAGACTTGGTGAATTTGCTATTACGAGAACATTCCATGGTCACAAAGTGCCTACTGCGCGAATTATAACAAAGACATAGGAGGCGTTAGTTTATGGAGACATACGCGAAAGCAAAACATTTGAGATTGTCTGCTACCAAAGCGCGTCTTGTTGCGGAACTCATTAAAGGGAAAAGTGTTGACGAAGCACTTTCTATATTAAAAGTGTTACCTCAAAAAGCTGCGCGTTTGATTGAGAAGACTTTAAATTCAGCTATTGCAAATGCTGAAAATAACTTTGATATGGATAGAGACTCTCTTTATGTTTATAGAGTAGTAATAGATGCGGAAGGTCCTTTGAAGAGGTTGTATATTAGAGGTATGGGTAGAGCAGATATACAACGGAAGCCCGTAAGTCAAATTACGGTAGTGGTAAAAGAGAAAGAGGAGGTATAGAGTGGGACAAAAAGTACATCCTTATGGGTTTAGGCTTGGCATCACGAAAGATTGGCTGAGTAAGTGGTATGCAAATAAAAAAGATTATTCGAAATTTGCACTTGAAGATTTTGCAATAAGGGAAGAAATTAAGAAACTTGGGCCTCAGGCTGCAGTTTCTCGCGTTGAAATTGTAAGAAAAGGCAGCGGAAGCAATGCCGAAATAAGGATATATGTTTACACGGCTCGTCCTGGAATGATTATTGGTAAGAAGGGATCTGAAATTTCAAAACTCCAGGAGAGGTTGAAGCGGGTACTATTTAATCCGGAAGAGAACATTAAAATAGAAGTTATCGAAGTAAAGAGACCTGAACTGGATGCAGAGCTGATTGCACAGAATATTATAGGGAAAATTGAACAGAAGATCTCATATAAAAGAGCAATTAAACAGGCGATAGGCAGAGCTATGAGAGCGGGTGCCAAAGGCATTAAAATACAGGTCTCAGGTCGACTTGATGGTGCTGAAATTGCTCGTACTGAATGGTATAGAGACGGTAGAGTGCCACTTCAGACAATTAACGCCGATATAGATTATGCTTCTGAGCCTGCTTTGATTAAATTTGGTAGAATCGGTGTGAAAGTATGGGTTTATAAAGGCGATGCAAAAAAGCATACTTTCTTTACTGTTTCAGGTAAAGGAAAGTAATGGAGGTGAATGGGTATGTTAATGCCAGAAAGAGTTAAGCATAGAAAGCAACACAGAGGAAGAATGAAAGGGAAAGCCAAAGGTGGTACTTATGTTGCTTTTGGTGATTACGGAATACAAGTTTTGGAACCTGCATGGATTACGGCTAGGCAAATTGAAGCATCCAGGCTTATATTAATACAGTCCGTAAGAAAAGTTGGTAAACTGTGGATTAGAATTTTTCCCGATAAACCAGTTACCAAGAAGCCGGCCGAAACGAGAATGGGTAGCGGTAAAGGTGATGTAGACCATTGGGTTGCCGTTGTTAAACCAGGCAGGATTATCTTTGAAATAACAGGAGTTTCAAAAGAAAAGGCAGAAGAACTTGCAAAACAAGTAGGCTTCAAACTCCCTGTAAAAGTAAGATTAGTGGAGCGTGAGGAGGTTATATAGTATGAAAGCCGAGAAGATTAGAGATATGACTGATCAAGAAATTGAGCAACAAATCCAGAATCTTAGAAAGGAATTATTTAATCTAAGATTTCAACTTGCAACGCACCAGCTTCACAATAGTGCTCGTGTGAAACTTGTTAGAAAAGATATTGCAAGGCTTCTTACCGTTAAAAGAGAGCGTGAGTTAGAGAGAGAGCGAGGTGTATAATGGCAAAAAAAGAAATTGTTGGGCGTGCTGTTAGTGTTTACGAAAAAACAGTTGTTGTAAAGGTATCAAGAGATAAGTCTCACCCATTGTATTTAAAGAGAATAAAAAGATCGACTAAGTACTATGCTCATGATGAAGAGGGCAAAGTTAAAGAAGGCGATGTCGTAAGGATTCGCCAGACGAGGCCTTTAAGTAAGCTTAAGAGGTGGAGAGTTGTTGAAGTCTTGAGCGGAGGTGAGAACAATGATTAGGCAGTATTCCAGACTTGTTGTGGCAGATAATACTGGTGCAAAAGAGATTTCGTGTATTACAGTGTTAAGAGTAGGTAAAAGGGATACGGGAACTGTAGGCGATGTGATAGTTGCATCTGTGAAAAAAGCAGCTCCAAATAGTGCTATACCTAAAGGAACCGTTGTTAAAGCAGTTGTAGTAAGAACAAAGTATCCCTTGAAGAGAGAAGATGGTAGTATAATTCGTTTTAGTGATAATGCAGCTGTTATTATCGATGACGAAGGTAATCCTAAAGGCACAAGGGTTTTTGGCCCGGTATCAAGAGAGTTAAGAAAAAAGGGATACCTTAAAATTGTTTCCCTTGCTCCAGAAGTATTGTAGGAGGAGGTATATATGAAGACCGTAAAAACGAAAGTAAAACCATTAGAACTTAAAAAGGGCGACCTTGTCGTGGTGATTTCTGGTAAAGATAAAGGAGTAAAGGGAAAAATAATTCGTACTGTTCCGGAAAAAGGAATGGTAGTAGTAGAGGGTGTAAACATGCAAACCCATTTCCTGCGTCCAACACAAGATATGCCGCAGGGTAAGATCACGAGAAGGGAAGGCCCTATTTATGCGAGTAAAGTGCAGTTAATTTGTCCTCATTGTCACGAGAGGACGAGAATTGCCCATAAAATATTAGAAAATGGCAAGAGTGTGCGTGTATGCATGAATTGCCACGAAGTAATTGACAAAATTTAGGTGAGGTGAGTATGGCTAAGACAAAGTCTACTAAAAGCAAGAAAGGCGTATTTAAATTAGATAAAAAATTTGAAAATATACTTAAAGAAAAACTTCCTCCATCTTCGTTGAAGGATAAGTATGAAAATGAGGTAAAAAAACGCATGATGGAGAAGTTTAAGTACGACAATGTAATGCAAGTACCGAAGTTGGTAAAGATTTCAGTGAACAGAGGTGTCGGTGATGCAAACGAAGATCCTAAAGCAATGGAAAAAACTATTCAAGAATTTGTACTTATAACACATCAGCGTCCCGTTGTAACGCGTGCCAAGAGGTCGATTGCTTCTTTTAAGATTAGAGAGGGTGCCCCTATCGGCTGCAGAGTGACTTTAAGAGGGAATCGCATGTATGCATTTGTTGAAAAACTTATAAATACTGCTCTTCCAAGAATTAGAGACTTTAAAGGATTATCTCCAAATTCTTTTGATGGAAGAGGGAATTATACTTTTGGTATCCGTGAACAATTAATTTTCCCTGAAATAGACTACGATATGATTGACAAAGTGCGTGGTTTTAACATTACGATTACGACAACGGCAAAAACAGATGAGGAAGCCAGGGCGCTTCTTGAGTTCCTTGGGTTCCCTTTTAGAGAAAGGTAGGTGCTTTTATGGCAAGAAAAGCAATGATAGAAAAGGCAAAGAAAACCCCTAAATTTAAAGTTAGGCAGCATAATAGATGTAAAATTTGTGGAAGGCCAAGAGCTGTTTATAGTAAATTTGGTCTTTGCAGACACTGCTTACGAAAATTAGCACTTGAGGGTAAATTGCCAGGCGTTAAAAAAGCAAGTTGGTGAGGAGGAGTGATTATGGTAAACGATCCTATTTCTGATATGCTGATAAGAATTAAAAATGCAAGTAATATGCATCATAAGTCTGTAACACTTCCTTATACAAAAGTAGGGAGTGAGATACTTAGAATATTAAAACAAGAAGGTTATATTAATAACTTTGAAGAGCAAGTGATAGATAATAAGAAGATGTTAAGAATATATTTGCGTTATGGGCCCAACAAAGAGAAGTTTATTATCGGCGTAAGAAGAATTAGTAAGCCCGGCCGCAGGATATATGTAGGTAAAGATAGGTTGCCCAGAGTGTTAGATGGGCTAGGAACGGCGTTAATTTCCACTCCAAAAGGCATTATGACTGATAAAGAAGCGCGTAAAGCTGGCCAGGGTGGAGAAGTTATCTGCTTTATCTGGTAGGAGGTGCGCAAATGTCGAGAATAGGAAGAAAACCTGTAGATATTCCCAAAGGTGTTACTGTAAAAGTGGAACCTGATAATACTGTAATCGTTAAGGGGCCAAAAGGTGAGTTAAAAAGAACATTTAATCCAAATCTTAAAATTACTGTAAGTGATGGTCAGGTAAAAGTAGAAAGGCCATCAGACGAACCGTTTTATAGAGCTCTTCACGGGACTACGAGAGCACTAATTAACAACATGGTCACCGGAGTAACTCAGGGTTTTTCAAAAAGACTTATAATTAACGAAAAAACATATAAAGGCGAAGTAAAAGGAAATACAGTTACTTTTTCTTTAGGATTCAGCCACCCTGTGGTTGTTAATATTCCAAAAGGAATAGAGGTGACTATTGAAAAGCAATTAGTTGTTGTTTCTGGCATCGACAAGGAGCTTGTTGGGCAATTTGCTCAAAAAATCAGGCACTTGAGAAAAGTAGATCCATATAAGGCTAAAGGTATTATCTACGAGGGTGAAAAGATTAGGAGAAAGGCAGGAAAGAGCCTTTCTGCTGGTGCAAAATAAGGAGTGTGCGTTATGGTAAAGAATAGAAATCGTAAAGAACTCAGGCAAATGAGACATATAAGAATAAGAAAACACCTTTCGGGGACTTCTGAGCGTCCCAGGCTTTCAGTCTTCATTAGTCTTAAAAACATTTATGCTCAAATTATAGACGATTCGAAAGGTGTTACCCTTGTTTCTGCTTCAACATTGGATAAAGACCTTAAAGGTAAGTTAAAGAGTATGAAAACTATAGAGGCTGCAAGGCTTGTTGGAGAAACCATTGCTGAAAAAGCTCTTGCAAAGGGAATAAAGCAGGTTGCTTTTGATAGAGGCGGGTATCTTTATCACGGTAGAGTAAAAGCGCTTGCAGATGCAGCACGAGAAAAAGGTCTCAAGTTTTAGGAGGTGAATGTGAATACTAGGAATTCAAGAGGACGCAGGCCTGTCGAAAAGAAAGAATTTGAGGAGGAAATCCTTCAGATCGATAGAGTTACAAAAGTAGTTAAAGGTGGAAAAATTCTTAAATTTAGAGTAATAATGGTTATAGGAGATGGTAAAGGAAGAGTTGGCATAGGTGTTGGCAAGGCACGAGAAATTCCTTCTGCTATTGCTAAGGGAATTGCGGATGCTAAAAGAAATTTAATTAATGTGCCTATTAAAAATAATACGATACCTACGAGGATTACGGCAAAGTATGATGCTGCTTATGTGTTTCTTGCTCCTGCAGTTCCAGGAACTGGTATTGTTGCAGGTAGGGTAATTAGAGCTATTGCTACTAAAGCCGGAATCCAAGATTTACTATCTAAATCTCTTGGCACTCCAAATCCGTTAAACATAGCACGCGCTACTCTTAAAGCCTTTCAGGATATGAATACGGTATTGAAAAGAAACGAATTGAAAAAGAAAGAAAGAGTTGGAGGTAGCAATGAGACTAAATGAACTTAAGCCTAAAGCACATTCTAAAAAGAGAAAAAGAATTGTTGGTAGAGGTAATGGCTCTGGATTAGGTACTTATGCAGGCTACGGATTAAAAGGTGCTAAAGCTCGTTCAGGAGGTACAAAACAAAAAGGTTTTGAAGGTGGTCAAACACCTTTGTTTAGAAGACTTCCTAAGCTTAGAGGATTTAAGCCAATCAATAGGGCGGAATACATAGAAGTAAATGTAGAGGTTATAGAAAAGATTGCTTCAGGCAAGGACGAAGTAGATTTAAACGAAGTAATGGGCGGCAAGGTAAAGGTTTTGGGGAGAGGAGAAATTAATAAACCTATTACTGTAAAAGCATCCAAGTTTTCCAAAACCGCTAAAGAAAAAATAGAAAGCGCGAAGGGAAAAGCAGAGGTAATCTAAAATGTGGGAAACACTAAAGAGAGCATTTAAACTTAAAGAACTAAGAAAAAGAATCTGGATTACGCTAATACTTTTTGTTCTTTTTAGACTTGGTACTTACATCCCTGTTCCAGGTATCGATAGAACAGCCGTACAAGGGCTTATTCAGAAGGGCGGTTTTTTAGCTTTGCTCGACTTATTCTCAGGAGGCGGTTTTGGAAACTTCTCAATATTTGCATTAAGTGTTATTCCCTACATTAACGCTTCCATTATTTTGCAACTCCTTACTGCTGTTATTCCTTCTCTTGAAGCGCTTGCAAAAGAAGGTGGAGAAGAAGGTCAGAAAAAAATGGCAGCATACACGAGACAACTTACGATTTTACTTGCTGCTTTACAGGCTTTCTCCGTCATTATAATGTTTAAAAATTATCTAGTGAGTAATAGTATTCTTTTAAAAATCGTGATTTTAATGAGTTTGATTGCTGGCTCCTACATCGTCCTATGGCTCGGAGAAATTATGACTGATAAGGGCATAGGCAACGGTGTTTCGCTTATAATCTTTGCCGGTATTGTGAGTAGAATACCAGTGGGATTTGTCGAAATGAGACAGCTTTATACTGCAAACTCTTTAAGTATTGCCTCTATGATAGGAGAGGCGCTTGGTATGCTCGTACTATTTGTTGCGGTTATTTATGCGTATCAGGCTGAGAGAAGGATTCCTGTACAATATGCAAAGAGGATCGTTGGAAGAAAAGTTTATGGTGGCCAATCTACTTACATACCTTTAAGGCTCGTGCAGGCTGGAGTACTCCCGATCATCTTTGCTGTATCTGTAATGATGTTCCCCGTTACGATCGGACAATTTTGGCCGAATTCGTGGTTCAATCTACACATTGCTAAGCCATACTTCGGTAGTCCGACCGGGCTGTGGTACAATATCATATACTTTGGTTTAATTGTGTTCTTTACATACTTCTATACGGAGCTTACTTACGATCCGATTCAATTAAGCGAAGATTTAAGAAAGTACGGGGGATTTATTCCTGGGATAAGGCCGGGCAAGCCTACGGCTGAATACATTGCAAGTGTACTAAATAAGATTGTTTTACCTACATCTATCTTTTTAGGGCTTGTTGCCGTAATTCCTAATTTAATATTCAGGAAGATGGCAGTTACTGCATTTGTTTTTGGTGGTACTTCCATATTGATTATTATAGGTGTTGCACTTGAAACGATGCAGGAGATAGAAGCATACTTATTAATGAGGCATTATAAAGGATTCTTAAAATGAAAACTCACTTAGTGCTTCTTGGATTACCTGGTGCAGGCAAGGGAACTCAGGGGCAAATGCTGAGTAAAAAAGTAGGTATACCATTTATTTCCTCGGGAGATGCCTTAAGAAGTGAACTTAAAAAAGGAACAGATATTGCAAAGGAACTTGAAGAGTATATGAATGCAGGTTTACTCGTTCCTGACGATCTCGTAGAAGAATTTCTGGAGAAAATGTTAAAAAGATACGACCTCAGAAAAGGTTTTATATTTGATGGATTTCCGAGGACTATTCATCAAGCTGAATTTATTGAGCGATATTTACGCAAAATTAATGTACCTCTTGATGCTGCCGTGTATCTTTCTGTGCCAGACGAAGTTATTATTAAAAGAATAAGTGGGAGGAGAGTGTGTCCAAAGTGTGGTGCTGTATACAACATTTATTATAATCCTCCTAAACACGATGAGATTTGTGATGTTTGTGGTACTCCACTCGTGCAGAGAGAAGATGATATGCCAGATGTAGTTAAAAAACGCATAGAGGTATACAAAAAACAAACTAACCCGCTTATTGAATATTACAAGAACAAAGGATTACTCGTTACTGTTAATGCAAACGGTTCTGTCCAGGAAGTTTTTACCAGGTTGGAGGGTGCGTTAAATGATTGAATTAAAAACACCAGAAGAGATTGAAAAAATGCGAAAATCTGGTAAAATTCTATCGCTGGTACTATCACTTTTGCGTGAAAATGCCAGACCAGGTATTACTACGCTTGAACTGGACAGAATGGCCGAAGAATTCATTCGTTCTAAAGGTGGAATACCTGCCTGTAAAGGTTATGAAGGCTTTCCGGCTACTATGTGCATTTCAATAAATGATGAGGTTGTGCATGGAATACCGGGTAAGCGAAAATTAGAAGAAGGCGATGTAGTTTCGTTTGATTCTTGTATACTTTTAGATGGTTGGTATTCTGATTCTGCTATTACTGTGATCGTAGAAAAAGAAAAGAGTGAAATTGATAGAAAACTTGTTGAAGTAACCGAGAAAGCGCTTTACAAAGGTATTGAAAAGGCTGTTGTTGGCAATAGACTAGGTGACATTTCTGCAGCAGTGCAGAAATTTGTAGAAGGTAATGGTTTTTCAGTGGTTCGGGAGTATACCGGACACGGTATTGGAAAACATTTACATGAAGACCCCTCCGTGCCTAATTACGGTAAGGAGGGCAGCGGTGTTTTATTGAAAGAAGGAATGACGATAGCGATAGAGCCTATGGTGTGTGCTGGAGATTATAGATTGTATACGGCGAGTGATGGATGGACGGCGAAAACGCTTGACCATTCTAATGCTGCCCATTTTGAGCACACTATTGCCATTACGCGAAATGGGCCGGATATCCTTACTAAGTAAAGAGGTGATGTTATGGCGAAAAAACAAGTTATAGAAACTGAAGGTGTGGTAGTTGAAACTTTACCCGGCACTATGTTTAGAGTTAGATTAGTAAATGGCAAAGTAGTGCTTGCTCACATAAGTGGTAAAATGAGACTTCACTTTATTAAAATACTGCCGGGTGATAGAGTAAGGTTAGAATTTACGCCGTACGATCTATCCACCGCACGAATAGTTTATAGATTAAAATAAACGAAAGGAGTGTAAATAAAATGAAAGTTAGAGCTTCTGTTAAGAAAATGTGCCCTAAGTGCAAGATCGTGAAAAGAAGGGGAAAATTAATGGTAATTTGTGAAAATCCTAAGCATAAGCAGAGACAAAAGTAGGAGGTTGAAAGTGGCAAGGATTAGTGGTGTTGATTTACCAAAAAATAAAAGGATTGATATCGCGCTTACCTACATATACGGAATAGGAAAGCACAATTCAAAGGAAGTACTTGAAAAGGCTCAAGTTCCTCTAAAACTGGTTAAAGATTTAACTCCAGAAGAAATAAAAGCAATAGAGGATGTAATACGCAGAGATTATATTGTAGAAGGTGACTTAAGAAAACAAATTGCCCAGAACATTAAGAAGTTAATGGAAATTAATTGTTATAGAGGAATCAGACACAAAAGAGGTTTACCTGTTAGAGGTCAAAGAACGAGGACAAATGCGAGAACTCGTAAGGGACCAAAGAAAACAGTGGGTTCCAAGAGGAAATCGTAGGCTTGAAGGAGGCTTTAGATGGCAAAGAAAAGAAGAAGTACAAAAAGAAAAGCTCATAAAATAACTGGCAAAGCCAAGGTTTACATTCATTCCACTTTTAACAATACAATAGTCACCGTAACTGACGAAAATGGAAATGTGGCTACCTGGGCTTCAGCTGGGACTGTAGGTTTTAAGGGTACCAAAAAGGGAACGCCATTCGCGGCGCAACTTGCTGCACAAAAAGCAGCTGAGCAAGCGCTTAATCTGGGTGCTAAAAGAGTCTCAGTTTTAGTTAAAGGTGGCGGTTCTGGAAGAGAAGTGGCTATTAGAGCTCTTCAATCTGCAGGACTCGAAATTGAAGACATTAAAGACATAACGCCCATCCCACATAATGGTTGCAGGCCGAGAAAATTGAGAAGAGTGTAAGGAGGTTAATGTGGCAAGATATACTGATCCGTTATGCAGAATTTGCCGTGCACACGGTAAAAAATTATTTCTAAAGGGTGACAAATGCTACACGAAGAAATGCCCCCTTGAGAGAGGAAGAGGTATTCCAGGACAAAAGCAGGTTACATTACACTTTAGTAAACCTTCTGACTATAAAATACATCTTCAGGAAAAACAGAGGGTAAAAAGTATGTATGGGATTTTAGAGAGGCAGTTTAGGAGATACTTTGAAATGGCTTCCAGCCAGAAGAAGATACCCACTGGTGACAAACTGCTTGAGATTCTTGAGAGAAGACTTGACAATGTGGTATTCAGAATGGGTTTTGCACCAAATCGGAGAACAGCGCGTCAGCTCGTAAACCATGGCCACATTGCCGTTAACGGAAAGAAGGTTACTATTCCCTCTTTTCTCGTAAAAGAAGGAGATGTAATTGAGGTTAGGGAAGACAGTAGGCAGATTCCTGTAATAAAAGAATCTATTGAAAATGCTTCTTCTATTCCTTCGTGGCTTGAAGTAAACCCACAGGCTTTTAGAGGTGTTGTAAAACAGATTCCTAACATTCCAGAGCTCTCTCTTGGTATAAATTCTACATTAATAGTAGAGCTTTACTCTAAATAGGAAGTGATGATAAATGTGGGATCTTAAGGCTCTTAATTTTACGGTAGAAAAGGAAAAGTCAAATTTTGGAGAATATAGTTTTGGCCCACTTGAAAGTGGGTTTGGCTTAACATTAGGTACAGCATTAAGAAGAGTGCTACTTTCTTCTGTTGAAGGCGTTGCTCCGACAGGTATTCTTATTGACGGAGTTATTCACGAATTCTCTACTATAGATGGAGTAGTGGAGGATGTAGAGGATATTATTCTTAATGTTAAAAAACTCGTCGTTTCTCTGGAAAATACAGATAGCGCAAGGCTTAGTTTTGACATTAAAGGGGAAAAGGAATTCAAAGCATCAGATTTGAAAACTACGAGCGAGGTTAAAATATTAAACCCCGATTTACACATTGCAACTATTTCTTCCTCAAAAGCACACTTAAGTGGCGAGATTTATGTGCGTAAGGGAAAAGGATATAAACTTGAGGAAGAAGTTGCTGAGATGGAACAATTTTCCCAGCTCGTAATTCCTATAGATGCTTATTTCTCACCTGTCCTTAAGGTAAATTTCCGGGTTGAACCTATGCGCCACGAGGAATCTGTTAATTTTGACAAATTAATTATAGGTATTTCAACGAAGCTGAATAAAACACCTAAAGATGCGCTTTCTGAAGCTATTGACATTTTAATCCGGTATACGACTCGCTTTAAGGAACTACTTGCTTCAGATGTGGATGCAGTTTCTGAGGAGGACGACACGATTAATTATAAAGCAATAGAGGATATTGGGCTGGATAAACGAGCACTAAATGCATTAAAAGATAATAATATTAACACTGTAGGTGAACTTATTGCAAAGCGTGAGGACGAATTAATGCGCTTTAAAGGTTTTGGAGCTACATCTCTAAAGAAGGTTAAGGAAGCTCTTGATAAACTTAATCTTAAATTGAAAGAGTAGGGGAGGTATTAATTATGTACCATCAGATAAAGCAAAGAAAATTAGGTATGTATAGTGGTTATAGAAGAAGCGTGCTCAGGAATTTGTCTACATCGCTTATAATGAATGGCAGAATTAAAACGACTGAGGCCAAAGCTAAAGAAGCACGAAAAGTAGTGGAAAAACTTATTACGATGGCTAAAAATGACAACCTGAATACGAGAAAGAAAGCTTACAGTTATCTATTTACTAAAGAAGCCGTCCAGAAACTTTTTGAAATGGCTAAAAATGATTTTGCTGAAAGAAACGGTGGCTATACGAGAATTTTGAAACTCGGCCAGCGCAGAGGAGACGGCGCACAAATTGTAATATTAGAACTCGTTAAGGAATGATTCGATTTGAAAGTGTATACTTTGCTTATGAGAAGGAAAAGTGGGCAGTCGAAAATCTAAACTTTAAAATTAAAAAAGGTGAATTCGTTGCTCTGCTTGGGAGCAATGGTTCTGGAAAGTCAACGATAGCCCGTTTAACAGACGGGCTTTTGTTACCTAATAAGGGCAATGTTTTCGTTGACGGTATTAATTCAAAGGATTCTCCTAATATTCTTAAAAGCAAAGTTGGCATAGTATTCCAAAACCCTGATGACCAATTTGTTGGCACTACAGTTGAAGAGGATATTGCCTTTGGGTTGGAGAATCTCAATATTGAAAGAAAAGAGGCACATAGAAGGGTTTATGAGATAACGAAGCGCTTGGGTATATTCAGGTACTTAAAATCTTCTCCCTCAATGCTTTCCGGAGGAGAAAAACAGAAAGTTGCGATTGCTGGTGTATTAGCTATGCAACCAGATTACCTCGTATTGGATGAGATTACGGCATTGCTCGATCCAGTTTCCCGAAAAGAAATATTTAATCTCGTTTATACAATCGTAAAGGAAAGTAATATTGGAGTGCTTTACATCACCCACATAAGCGAGGAAGTTTTACCCGTTGAAAGGATAATTCTCGTTTCTAATGGAAAAAAGATAAAAGAAGGTGGAAGCGAAGAGATATTTTCCGATTACAAATTGCTCGAATCTGTCGGTGTCTCTGTGCCCGCGATTTTTAAAGTTTATTCCTTTCTAAAAAATGGGTTGGATGTAACCTCTCACGAATTATCGGAAAGTATACTATTAAACAAATTATGATCAGACTTCAAGAAGTAAGTGTTACATACGATATTGGTACTATTTTTCAATCTACGGCACTTAAAAGTGTCTCGCTAGAAATTAGGAACGGAGAAATTGTATCAATTGTAGGTAGAATTGGTTCTGGAAAGTCTACCCTTATTCAATTATTTAACGGTCTTATACCTCCTGATTCTGGTGAAGTGATCGTAGACGGAATTGATGTTAACGCAAAAAATACCGACCTAAAAATTATTAGGAGAAAAGTGGGATTAGTCTTCCAATATCCAGAAGAGCAATTTTTTGCAGAAACCGTATTTGATGAAGTTGCATTTGGTCCTCGGAATATGGGCGTTTCTGGCAATGAATTGGTCCAGCGTGTGCACTATGCGCTTTCTGATATGGGATTTAATCCGGAGACTGTCTCGAATTTGTCACCTTTTAACTTAAGTGGCGGTGAAAAGAGAAGAGTAGCCATTGCAAGCATTATTGCAATGAACCCAGACACGATTGTTCTGGACGAACCCACCTCAGGGCTTGATTACCTCAATAAAAAGATGTTAATTTCTTATTTGAAAAGAGAAAACGCCAAAGGTGAAACTCTTGTTTTTGTTACGCACAATATGGAAGAAGTTCTGGAAATCGCAGACAGGGTGATAGCAATGAAAAAAGGAGAAAAAATTTTTGACGGTTCTACTGAGAACTTCTTTTTTAATGGAAATTTTGTTGAACTTGCCGGGCTGGATGCCCCGTTTCTGGTAAAAGCGCAAAGACGGCTGAGGAAACGGTACTCTAACTTTCCTTTTTGCAGAACGGTGGACGAGTTTTTAAAATTGCTTAAGGAGAGATACTCTTGAGGGCAAAATTTGCATTAGGCCAATATAATTACGCAGATTCTTTTTTGCATAAACTTGATCCCCGCGTTAAAATACTCCTCGTCTTTTTTATCGTAATACTTCTTTTCTTTGTAAAAACTATTTCCGGATATCTAATTCTCTTTCTTTTCTCCGTTTTTCTAATAGTACTCTCAAAGTCTAATTTTTCGTCCGTGATGCGTTCTATCAAACCAATTCTGGTACTGCTTATTTTCACAGCAGCATTTCAAATCTTTTTTACCCCGGGTACTGTGATTTTTCAGTATAAATTTGTAAAGATTACCGCTCAGGGGGTTAAACTCGCTACATACATATCTATAAGATTAATCCTACTGTCATTTTTTACCTTTATACTTACTTCTACTACATCAAATATAGAACTTACCGACGGATTTGAATCGATCATTTCTCCTTTAAAAATCTTTGGTTTTCCCGCGCAGGAGGTATCTTTAATGATTTCTATTTCGTTAAGGTTTGTTCCTGTATTGTTTGAAGAAGCAGACCGTATAATGAAAGCACAGATGTCAAGAGGCGCCGAGTTTAATAAAGGCAGCCTTATTGAACGCGCAAAAAGTTTCTTGCCACTTCTTTTGCCGCTGTTATTGAATGCGTTAAACCGTGCAGACAAACTTGCTACTGCTATGGAAGCAAGAGGTTTTGTCATTGGGCAAAAGCGAACAAAGTATAGGGAAATGCGCCTTAGTGGGGCGGATTTTCTTGCAATTTTTGTTACGATACTCGTTATG
>JALVXB010000005.1 GCA_027023025.1 Caldisericaceae bacterium
CGCTTTTGTGCAGAATTTTTCCAACTGCGCCTGCGATTGCAGCAAGCATTATTCGAAAAACACCAGACTCTCTAATTGCAATTTCCATTGCTGCAGGATTCACCAGCGGAGCAGCGCCTCCGAATGGGACATCTTTGTGCGATACAAAGCGCGACAGGAATTTTGCAAGTTTGGATGGAAAAATCGTGTCCACTGTTACGCTCCGCTCCTCGCACATTGCAGCCACGCAGGAGGAAACCGTTATGATGTCTCCGGGTTTTCTTATATCTTTTGTATACTTATCTACGATTGCGTAGAGGTCGTCTCCCTCGCGGATAAGTGGCGTTTTAATAGGGATTTTTTTGACATCAGGGTACTTATTTGCACGGGCTTTTTTCTCTCTGTACGGAAATTCTTCTTCGGGGAAGTTTGCTTTTGCAAAGTCGTATAGTTTCTTATATCCTGGGTGTGTTTTTATTCCCAGCGTAAGGATTTCTTTTGCTTTATCCTTTTCCCCCAACTTCAGCAGGACATCTGCGTACTTCAGAAAGTCTGATGCGTAAAAGTCGGACGGCTCAAGTGCAATGAAAAGTTCGTAATACTTCTCTGCTTCCTGTAAATTATCTTCGTCGTAAAAAATCGTCGTGAGCCTTTTCAGGAAGTATCTGTACGGCGACATCGTAGTTTTTACAGGGTGTGCGAATGTTGAAAGCCCTTCCTTGTATACCTTTTTTGCGTTTTCACTATCTTTTAAGTCGAAGTAGAACAGGTCCCCCAGCATAAGGTAGAGCCACTTGTTGTCCGGGTTGTGTTTTAAGGCGTTTTGCAGAGTTTCTATTGCCTTTTCGTTCTCTCCTTTTTTCAGGTATAAATCCGAAAGAAGTTTATGCGCGCCGATGCGCTCTTTTTTGTTTTCCTTTACGAAGTTCTCAAGCAGTGCAATTACTTCGTCTATTTTACCTTCGTTTTTTAATACTCTTGCTTTTTCCACTGCGTTCATAGTCCAAGCTCCTTAGAAATATTTTTCATTGCATTTAGTGAAATATCTGTGAATTCTTCAAGTGTTAATCCCATTTCTCTGCAGGAAGCGATCTGTTCTCTGTTTGCACCTTTTGCAAAGCGTTTTTCCTTAAAGCGTTTCAGTACAAACTTTGCATCCACATTTGCAAGTTTTTTACCTTTTACGAGTGCGCAGGCGGTGATCAAACCGCTCATAGGGTCCGCTGCATAAAGCGCTTTATCAAGAAGCGTTTTTCTTGGCAGGTTGTGGATGGGGTTGTGTACCTTAACTGCATAAACTACATCTTCAGGAAGTCCTAACTTCTCAAGCATTTCAGCGCCTATTATACTGTGTTTTTTAGGCATATTGCGCGTTTTATCGAGATCTATGTCGTGCATTAAACCTGCAATACCCCACTTTTCTACATCTTCCCCAAAGTGCTCTGCGAGTTTCCTCATAATTGCTTCTACCGCAAGCATGTGCTTTATCAAGTTTTCTTCTTTTACATTCTTTTTTAATTCTTCAAAAAGTTTTTCCCTGTCCATTTTTACTCTCCACTTTTGAATTGGGTATTTTACTATTTTCACTTTTACGCACTATTATACGGGAAATAAGGAGTTATCAAAATGTTGAGTCGATTTAAAAACTTCCGGTTGATTGTAAGTATAAATATGCTTTTGCTTTACGGATTATCCTATGAACCTGCAAAAAGCACGAAGCATAAAACTCCGCGGTAAAATACCTTTCAGTAAAAACTGTATTTTTCTGGCGTGTAAATTTTAAGTGGTTTTGTTGTGTTTTTACTTTTTGCGTAAATGCAAGATTTCTACTTCAGTGTGGAGCCGTCAGGCATAAGGTCTGCAGGCGGCATTTTTCCGCTATCTTTTATCTTTTTCCTTGCGCAGTTTTCAAAGTTGCCTTTGCAGTAATTTTTAATAACGACTTCTTTTTGCTCATCTGAAAGTTTTGGCAGCAAAGGGCACTTTTCAAACATCGGGCATACTTTTTCCACTTTTCACCTCCGTAAAAAGTTTTTATAATTGTAGCACAATTTTGGAGAATTTTCGAAGGAGTCTTTAACCAATCTTACTAAAAATGTTCTGAGATGTCCTTGTATAGCTTGTTCCACCGGCTAAATCGAAGAATTAATAACGCTATCATGGAGTAAGATAACAAAATGATGTTTGCATTCTGAAAATAATACTTTGTATGAATTAGTGCCTCTACAAGAAATACGATAATAAGGTAAAAGTACGAGTCTTTAAAAAGCATAGTGGTGATTTTTGTTACAAAATTCCATGCGAGTGCTAAAGTGTAGAAAATTGATAATAGAAAGAAGTATGTTGTTAATTGTCCTGGTTTTGTGATTGCAGAAAGATTCCATACAAGTAGCATAGATACATCGATTGCAAAAGTAAGCAAAAACATTTTTGCATTCATTGACTTTATTTCAAAGGAAAGGCTAATGTGATAGTCAAGCCAGTCGTCTATTAGGATAAGCAAAGCGATAAGCAGCATATAATTTTGTGTGTTAAGCTTCAGGGAAATTCTTGTAATTGCTATCGATATTACGACTCCGTATAGAATATCGGTAAAGCTCAACTTTCTTGAAAAAGCGTTTTTATTCTCGATATTATTCTGCTTGCTCATTTTACCTCATTATCTTACGGCTTACGACAACGACGAAGTATGCAAGGATAAAAGCACCCAAGAATGCTTCGCTGCCTGCAAGGAGTCTTATACCTATACTCGAAATAGGATGTAGGTCACCATATCCAAGTGTTGTAAATGTTACTATACTGAAATAAAGATTAGTCCAGAAGTTATGAACAGGCACTGCTGTGTCCGTTCCAATGATACTGCCTCTTAACGAATAAATGCCTGCGTAAATAAGAATTATCGAATCTGCGGTGAAAAAGACTCTCCATGCACTTTCACCATATAGTGAAATAATGGATAATATCCGATTCATTGAAAATAAAAAGTAATTTGTTAATACATCGCCTATTAATACCCAAAATTTTTTGCTTTTCTGTAGATCATTTTTTGGTTGAAATGGTTCTGGTTCTTTATAATTTTTCCAGAAAACAAGTTTGTTAAAAAATTGTTTTACTTTGAATTTCCTTACTCTATTAAGTAATTCATAAAAAGCTATATCACCTGAGAGCTTATTGATTTTTCCCTTCACTCTGTATTCTCCGATAAAATATGTACCTGATTTGTCGTACCACCCAATATTTTTAAAATAATTTTTCAGACTTATGTAAACATAACGGGAGTGGCTGTATAAATTAAACCGATACTGGAGAATATCAAGTTTTGGTACATTATTTCTTTCATCGTAAAGTTCTTTTAGCGTTTTGGATATTTCAGAATCTGATGTTTTTAGATAAATCTTTGCTTTAGATGTGAGTTGTCCAATCTCGTTTTCTTTTAGATTTAATCTTTTAAGAGATACATATAAAAATTCTTTTACCGCTGTTTCATATTTACTGTTTGCTTTTAAAATTTTGTGTAGGTTGTCTCCTATAATTTCTTCTATGTACTTATCGCCTATTTCTGCGTGTTGTAGATCTTTTGACTCTCTGAGATTTGTGCCATATAAAAAAGCAGTTCTTAAATCGGTGTAAGCCAGATCTGCTTTTTCTAAATTTCCATAAGAGAAATTTGCTCCTTGAAGATTGGTTTCTCTAAGATTTGCTTTTTGAAGATTTGCATGTTCTAAGTATGCTTCTTTGAGATTACTAGATCTTAAGTTTGCCTCTTGAAGATTGGTATACATCAAATATGCCCCTTGAAGATTAGCATTCTGCAAATACGCCTTTTGTAGTTTTGTAAACCACAAATATGCTTCTTTAAGATTAGCACCTACCAGAATTGCCCCATGAAGGTTAGCACGTTCCAGAATTGCCCCATGAAGGTTAGCACGTTCCAGAATTGCCACTTGGAGCTCGGCTTTCCACAAATTTGCTCCTTGAAGACTCGCAAATCCAAAATTTGCTCCTTGAAGTTTGGCTGATCTCAAGCCTGTCTCCCGAAGATTAGCACCTACCAAATTTGCTCCTTGAAGGTAAGTGCCTTCCTTAAATTTCGTTCCTTCAAGGTTTGCTTCTACTAGATATGCTTCAATTAAATTTGTTTCTTCAATTTTCTGTCCGGAAAAATCTTTTCCGTCTTTTTTCTGATGCCAGATGCAATAATTAGAACCAGGCATGGCATCATGCGGGCAACTTTTATCTTCGTAAAGCTTACTTTTATACTTGTATTTACATTTCATTTAAAAAATTATATACCGAACGAAGAAATTTCAAAAAGAAAAACATTAATCAATTTATATTGAAATGCTATAACTAATGTGCTCTAAAAGTGAATTTATAATTTATCTCCTTCTGTTTGTTTTATCGTATGAGTATTTAATTGTGCTGTAGAAGCATTTTGTAAAAGTCGAAAAATATGCTTTTTTCCTCAATCAAAATGCTTCGGTTGAAATTTATTCGCAAAATGCTAAAATAGTATTGAGCCCTGCGGAGTGCGTGCAGCCTTTAGCGGTTTTGGGCCAACACATATTTATTGGGGATGGATGTACATCGTAAGTTGAAGCACTTGGTGCTTCCCGTAGATGTAACAAAGTCTCCGCCTTGTCCTTCGGGACCCAAGAAAACGCCTAAAGTCACGGCTCGCGCGGGGCCTGTAAAAATGGAGGTGCTTATGAGTTCTATTGAGGTAGCATTGTGGGTTATTGCAGTTGAGATTGCAGTGGTCGTGATTGGCGGAATATTTTTCCTTTTGAAGTTTTTCAAAAGGACGGATGCTACTCTCTCTGAGACCCAGAACCTCGTAAAAAACCTTGAAGAAAAAGTTGACAGTATTGGCAAAGAACTTGAGGATACGGTAAAAAACGCGACCGGGGCAACGGTGCATTTAAAAAAAACTCTCGAAAATACTGAGAAGGCAACGCGATTTTTGAATACCGCTTTACCGATTATATCGCTCGTACTTTTGTGGAGAGGTATTTCCATTCCTTTGCCTTCAAAAGTTTCTGTGGGGAGTAGCAATTCAGGCAAAAAAGAAGGCGGAGTGATGAATACGCTGAATAGTATTGGCAAACTTGCATTAGGTATAACGCAGGGATACTCGATTTATAAAAAATACTTCAGAAGTAGAGGAGGCGAGAGAAATGAGCGAAGAAAGAAGCAGTAGCTTTTTTAGTGGTTTTCTTTGGGGTGCAGTGGTAGGTTTTGTTTTAGGTGTTCTTTATGCGCCGCGTTCTGGTGTTGAAACGAGAGAAATTCTTAAAGAAAAAACGAAAGAGTTAGGCACGATTACGAAAGACAAACTGGAAGACATTAAGTCACACGGGCGTGACTTACTTACCGGGAAAGGTATTGAAATTCAGGAAGAAGAAGAGTAAAATGTAAAAGCGCTTGGGAAGTCGTCTAATGGTAGGACAGGGGACTCTGGATCCTCTAATGATGGTTCGAATCCATCCTTCCCAGCCATACTTTGTGTGTTGAAATTTTTTTCTAATTCTGTATAATATCACCGCTTGGGAAGTCGTCTAATGGTAGGACAGGGGACTCTGGATCCTCTAATGATGGTTCGAATCCATCCTTCCCAGCCATAGGTGGCGTAGTAGAACAGTGGTTAGTTCAGGGGGCTCTCAATCCCCAGACCAGGGTTCGATTCCCTGCTACGCTACCATTATTTATTTTAGGAGGAAAGCGTGAAGGTAGGAATAACAGGTTTACAGTCATCTGGAAAAACAACATTATTCAAAGCACTTACGGGAAATGAGGGAAGCGTTTCTTTTGATAAGCCAAACATAGGAAGCGTAAAAGTTATAGATCCAAATTTAGATGAACTTTCGGAAGCATTTCATCCTAAAAAAACGACGCCCGCCGAAGTAACTTTTGTGGATATTCCTGGACTTCCTTCCGGATTTGAAAATAAAAAGAGGAGAAACGAGCTTTTCTCTGCAATCAGGAAAGTAGATGCACTAGTGGAAGTGGTCGATGCATTTTCGGACACTGTGGATGTGGAAGACGCAATAAAGTCGTTTGATAACGAGTTGTACTTAATGGACCTCGAAGTCATCGAGAAACGCCTTGAGCGTATTAAAAAAGAAAAGAAAGACCAGAAAACAAAACACGAAGAGGGAATCCTATTAAAGTGCAGAGAAGCGCTGGAGAACGAAAAACCCCTAATTTCTGTTGGCCTTGACGAAAACGAAGTAACTGCAATAAAGTCGTTTGAATTCTTTACATTAAAACCTATTCTTTATGTGATAAACACATCGGATAAGGATTTAGATAGAAAAGAAGAATTAAAGGCGAAAGTCAAAGGCATAATTGATCCGACTTCAGAAGTAATTATTGTGCCAGTTAATCTTGAGTATGAGCTTTCTGAACTTAGCGACGAGGAAAAAGCAGAATTCCTTGCATCTTACGGATTGGAAAAACCAATCCTTCCTGAATTTATTGAAGCGGCATACCGCTTGCTTGGCTACGAAACATTTTATACTGTGGGTGAAGACGAAGTGAAAGCGTGGACGATTAAAAAGGGCACAAATGCCAGGAAGGCAGCAGGACGCATCCACAGTGACATTGAAAGGGGTTTTATTGCAGCAGAAGTCATTTCTTTTAAAGACTTTGAATCGGTAAACTTCTCTTTCAAAGAAGCAAAGGCAAAAGGACTTCTAAGGATTGAGGGTGAAAGTTACATCGTTCAGGACAGAGACATCGTGCACTTCCGTTTTAATGTGTAACTTTTGCTGTTTTTACTTGTGCGGTGGAATTTTACTTTTGCTATACGAAACTGCAAGTTTCTCCGTAAACTTACTCGTTCTAAGCAAACTTTCCTGGTAAATTTTACATCGTAAACGAATTTTTATAGGGATTTGCGCATCTCGATCTATTGAGCAATGCAATGTCCCCCTGTTCTAATAAACTGGACTCTCCAGTTTAAACTTCTGAATTATCAAGAGATTTTTTCAAAATACTATTTAGAATTTATCCGTTAATTCCTCAGTTTTATCGATTTGTTAATTTTTAATAACTTCTTATAATAAACTCTTGCCGTCAGGTAAAGTATTTTGTAATTGTTTTAAATAGTGTTAGAATAAACGAAATTTTTTAAAAGGAGTATTGTGTGTTGGGCAACTTTGTGAGAGGTTTTAAGAAATTTTTTAATTGCTGCTACATTGCAATTATAGTTGTTACTGTTACTATGTTGTTTGTTATTCTTTATTTTACATACGATAGTGCTGCGTATGCTTCGAGCGGATCGTACCAAAAATATTTTTTATATCGTGCTATCATCGTAATTTCTTTTTCTGTTTTTGTTGTACTTGGTGGTATTATTTCCACATTTATGCGGATTAGAAGAATGCGCAGAGAAGAACGATTTAAAGAAGAATACTTTATCGAAAAAATATTAATAGAAGTTGCTTCCAAAGAAGAACTAAAGTCGAAAGTCAATGTAGCATTGAACGGGATTGTAAGATCTCTCAAGTTTAACAAAGCGATAATGTTTATTGGAAAAAGCAGAGATAGTCTTGAAATTCTTTATAATTATAACCTTAGCCAGAAGGAAACAAATCTACTTCGAAGTATGATTATGCTCGAAACAAAAAACATTAAAGTTCTGCGGGAAAGATATACATTGGCTTTTCACTTTCAAATTTACGGCATTCTAATGTACATTTTTCTTGAAAGAAACACGCCTCTTTCTAAAAAGGAACTTAACTTCTTAAAAAAGTATGCACGGGCAATGCGTCCAATATTCACACATTCGTTACTCCTCAACCTGATGATTGACTTTATGGTGGAGCTTCAAAAGGTGGGTACCGTATACAGTGCCTATTGGAAAATGTTGGACATGGCTGTAAGAGTGTTTAATGCAGATTCTGGAGCCGTTCTGGATGTGAGTAAGGGCAAAGGCAATTGGACGCACATTGCAGTAAAAAATATTTCCGGAAGAGATGTTGAGATCATAGAACAAATGATGAACCAAGGGGATTATAATGGTCCTGTAATTGACATCGTGAAAAATAAAAAAGTTTTATACATAAATGATACAGCAGAGTATAAAACATGGGTGTATACTAAAAATATGCCTCGCTCTTACATAGGTATTCCTTTTATAGTAGAGAATAAAGTGGTAGCTGTGTTAAGTATTCATGGCGACAAACCTAACAAGTTTGGCGTATATGATGTAAACCTTGCAAAAGCAATAATGGATATGGGAAGTGCTATACTGGAGCGTGTTCTATACCTTGAGCGGCTTGGTATTTATTCGTCTATTGACGAAATGACGAAACTCTTTAATAAAAGGGAGTTTATGCAGCGTATTAAGGAAGAAGTAGATATAGCTCAGCGCTACGGGAGAAAACTTTCTATTCTTATTTTTGACCTGGACAACTTTAAGGAGTGGAACGATACATTTGGGCATCTTGCAGGTGACAGGCTACTGAGAGAAATTGGAGAAATTGTCAAGGGCTCTATAAGAAGTACAGATCTTGCATTTCGCTTTGGCGGTGACGAGTTTGTCGTTCTTTTCCCTGAAACTTCCCTTGACGGGGCATTTATTACGGCGCGAAAGATTCTTGAGAACATTTCCAGGCGTTTTAATGTAGGTAATGTGAAACTATCTGCATCTGCAGGAATTGCAGAATATAAGCCAGGTGAAACTCCCGAAGAATTTATTAATAGAGCGGATAGAGCACTTTACGCGGCAAAAAATAGTGGTAAAAATGAAATATACATTGCAAGTTAGTTTTTTAGTAAATTAGAATTTTATTTGTCTATTCTTGAAAGGCCCTCTATTGTAACTTTTCTTTCAGTTGCATCCCACTGCACACTAAATCCTAAATTTTCTGCAACGAAACGAATTGGCACAAATGTCCTATTGTCTTTTATGAAAGGTGCAGTATCCATTGATTTTTTAATACCGTTTTTGTAAATCGTCCTGCTTCCTATTTTCATCTCAAGCGTTAAGCCGTTTTCCTCTATTGTAACTTTTCTTTCAGTTGCATCCCACTGCACACTAAATCCTAAATTTTCTGCAACGAAACGAATTGGCACAAATGTCCTATTGTCTTTTATGAAAGGTGCAGTATCCATTCTGGATGTAACGAAATCTTTACTTAATAAGTTGTATTTGTATAATGTGAGCTTCCCTATGTAGAGTAGTATTTTTTTGAATGCGTAATATTCCTGAACGAAAACAGCATCTGAGTAGTCTGGTATAAAGGAATGTTCATCTGTGTTCACTTTAACTTCTTTCTTTACTCCGGTTGAAGTTTCAACTGTGCAATTAACTTCTGAATTTGGCTTTGGAGCTTCTTTAAATTCTGTTTTTCCTATGTTAAATAAAGGATATCTAAACAGCACAGCGCCGTTCCCAAAAGCATAAGAGTAGAAGACTTCTTTATTTGTTTCGTCTGTAGAAATATTATATGGATTTACTCCTATGTAAACCTCTTTTGCGCCGTTCTCTTTTAATTTTTTGGCTGCTGAAACTGCATATTCTGCGTTCTCGTCTATTGACTTTAAGTACACCATAGGGACTTCAAAGTCGAGATTTGAAAATGTGCCGTAACCCTGAGAAAAGTTTACCATCTGGTAAGCGTGCGTTTTTTTAATGTCGGTGCTTTCTTCAAATCCGCGCGCGACCATAAAAGCGCCTACTCTTACATTAGGGTTAATGTTTTTAATGTATTCTTTAAGGATTTCAGCTTCGTTTCTTATGATTTGCTCTCTGAGGTTTACCCACTTAGTTACCTGTGGGTCTGTTCCGTAAGAGAGAAACATCGTTTTCCAATCCGCAGGATAAACGAATGTTTTGTATGCAACTTCCTTTACATAGGTAAAAGAAATGCCTTCGGACTTTGCGTAACTTTCGAAGTACGGCGAGAAGTCGTAGTTCCCGTTTGGAAACCTGATGTAGTCAAATACTACACCGTCAATGTTATACCTGAGCAGTTCTCCAAGGAACAACTTTATATATTGGAAGTATTTATCGCTGAGCAGAGAAATATAGTATGGGTTCGTTTTGCCGTCAGAACTTACCATCCGTTCACTTTTGTGTAGTTCTCCGTAGTGCCTGTCCATAAACAGTGGGAAGTATACATAGAGTTTTAAGCCAAGTGAATGTGCCTCCTCGAGAGTTTCTTTTAAAACAGGTACTTCCACCGGCATAAAACTACTATTGTAGTACACCTCTCCTTGCGGGTTTTTAATTAGCAAGAATACGGTGTTGTATCCGTAACTTTTGATTTCCGTAAGAACTTTCTTTGCCCCGTATTTTGCAATGTCTTCTCCGTGGACGCAGATACCCCTCATTTTTGCAGAGGAACCTGTATATCCCGATAGCGTATTTAAATTGTAAAGCCCTGCTAATAGAGTAATTATCAGCAGGACCGAAAGCAGAAACTTTTTCATTGTGCGCAATTCATTTAGTAATTTACTTCAATGCGTTGAGTTTTTCGATTAATATTTTAGATGCGATTTTCGGGTTTGCCTTTCCTCTCGTTTTTTTCATTATCTGTCCGATAAGGAAACCCATTACCTGCTTTTTGCCCTCAAGGTATTGAGAAACGGGTTTCGGATTTTCTTTTATTACTTCGTCAATGACTTTCTCTATTTCTCCTGTATCCGTAATCTGCTTAAGCCCTTTTTCCTCAACGATTTGTGAAGGCGTCTTTCCACTGCTCAGCGATTCTTCAAGCACGCTCTTTGCAATATTTTTAGAAATGGTTTTACTGTCTATAAGGTCGAGAAGTTCCTTGAATTCTTTTGCCCCAAAAGTAATTTCTTTGATGCTTTTTCCGTTTTCGTTGATAAACTTCATAATGTTTACCATAAGGTAGTTTGAAACTTCTTTTGGTTTACCTGTAAGTTTTGCTGCTTCTTCAAAGTATTCTGCAACTTCTATAGATGCAGCAATTTCGTGTGCATAGTCTTCGCTTATCCCATATTCTTTTATGAACCTCTCCTCTTTTTCATTGGGGAGTTCTGGTATCGTTTCTTTGATTTTTTCTATGTATTCGTCTGTTAGAGTAAGCGGCGGCAGGTCTGGCTCTGGGAAGTATCTGTAGTCGTTAAGTTCTTCTTTTGTACGCATCGGTTTTGTTTCTCCTGTGCGCTCGTCGAGGTGGCGCGTTTCCTGTACGATTTTTCCGCCTTTTTTCAGCGTTTCTATCTGTCTGTTTATTTCAAATTCCAGTGCTCTGCGCACGCTTCTGAACGAGTTTAAATTTTTTATTTCTACTTTTGTCCCCAGCGTTTCGCCTTTTGAAACGGAAATGTTTACATCGCAGCGCAAGGCGCCTTTTTCCATATCCCCACTTGAAACGCCTAAGTAACGCACCGTTTTTCGTAATAGCACGAGAAATTCGTATGCTTCTTCTGCTGTTTCAATGTCCGGGTATGTAACGATTTCCATTAACGGGACACCAGAACGGTTAAAGTCTATGTAGGAGTATTCTGATTCTGTTATGTCTCCTGTGTGTATAGACTTTCCAGAGTCTTCTTCTATGTGCCCCCTTAGAATGCGGATTTTCTTTTTGCCTTTCGAAGTTTTTACTTCTAAAAAGCCTTCAGACGCAATAGGGATAGAATACTGAGTGATCTGGTATCCCTTTGGAAGGTCCGGGTAGAAGTAATTTTTCCTGTAAAATGTGGAGGTTTTGTTAATGCGCATGTTTAGCGCAAGCCCTAATTTTGTTCCGTATTCTACGACTTTTTCGTTAAGTACGGGAAGTGCGCCTGGAAGTCCCAGACAGACAGGGCACACATTCGTGTTTGGCTCTGCGCCAAATTCTGTAGAACAACCACAGAATATTTTCGTTTTCGTTGCAAGCTGCACATGTATTTCAAGCCCAATTGTCGGTTTATATTCCATTTTTTCCTCCCAATTCCTGCTCTACTGTATAGGCAATCTGCAAAAGCTCTTTTTCTGCAAACCACTTCCCTACAAGCTGCATACCTATCGGCAGTCCTTTTTTATCTGTACCTGTCGGGATGGAGATTGCAGGCAACCCTGCAAGGCTTATAGGTATCGTAAAGATGTCGTTCATATACATTTGCAGTGGGTTTGTTATGGAGCCAAGTTTGAATGCCGTGGTAGAGGTTGTAGGAAGAACAAGCGCATCCACTTTACTGAATGCTTTCTCGAAGTCGTTTGATATAAGCCTTCTTACTTTTGATGCCTTGAGGTAGTATGCATCGTAGTAGCCTGCAGAAAGCGTAAATGTGCCTATTAAGATTCTCCGCTTTACTTCCGTTCCGAAACCTTCCGTGCGAGTTTTCTCGTATGTTTCTTTGAGGTCTTTTCCTTCTACTCTTAGTCCGTAGCGGACTCCGTCAAATCTGGCAAGATTTGCTGAAGCTTCGGCTGGTGCAATGATGTAGTACACGGGTAGTGCGTACTTTAAGTGTGGAATTGAAACTTCTTCCACAACTGCTCCTGCATTTTGCAACGCCTTTACGGTATCGTTAAAGCTGTTCTTTACTTCTTCCTGTAATTTGAAATCCTGAACTTCCTTTATTACTCCTATTTTCTTTCCCTTTATGTTTTTTCCGATTAGTGCGGTGAAATCTTCTTTTTCTGTTTGGACGCTCGTTTCGTCGCGTGGGTCAAAACCTGCAATTGCGTTGAGCATAATTGCCGTATCTTTCACCGTTTTTCCGAACGGTCCGATCTGGTCAAGTGACGAAGCAAATGCGATAAGTCCGTAACGGGACACCCTGCCGTATGTGGGCTTTAACCCGGTTACTCCGCAAAATGCAGCAGGCTCTCGTATGGAGCCGCCCGTATCCGAACCGAGTGATGCAATAACTTCGTTTGCTTTCACTGCAGCGGCTGAACCTCCAGAGGAACCTCCAGGTACATATTCTGGGTTAACGGGATTGTGTGTGTTAAAAAATGCAGAATTTTCTGTAGACGAGCCCATTGCAAATTCGTCCATATTTGTTTTTCCAACGATTAACGCACCTGCATTTTTGAGTTTTTCCACTACGGTCGCATCGTACGGAGAGGTGTAGCCTGAAAGAATTTTTGAGCCAGCAGTCGTTTCCGTGTTCTTCATATTCATATTGTCTTTTATCGCAATGGGCACTCCGAATAAAACGCCTGACTTATCTTTTTTTGTATCAAGTTCTTCGGCGCGCTTTATGACGGCATCGAAGTCTATGTGAATGAAGGCTTTTATTTTTGAATCTTTTTGCTTTATTGCATTAATCATTTGCTCTGCGATTTCCTTTACAGAAACTTCTCCACTTCTTGCGATTGATGCAACTTCTTCGGCAGTTTTGTTCAGTATGTCCATTTTAGTCTCCTATGATTTTCTTTACTCTGTAGAAGTTGCTGTTAAACAACTCTCTATTCTTTTTCAATAATTCTTTGTCAAGTGATTTCTGTTTTTCGTCTTTACGCATAAATAGTTTTGCGCCTTTTGTGTATACGAGAGGTTCTATATTATCCGTATTCACTTCTTTTAAAACTTCAAAGTAGTTTATAATGTCCGTTAAGTCTTTTGAAATTCGTTTTTCTTCCTCTTCACTGAGATTAAGTGCTGCAAGCTTTTCGTACTTCTTTAGGTCCATTTTCCGTACCTCCTCAAAAGTTCTAAGAATTCCTCTTCCCCGATCGTTTTTATGCCGAGTTTTCGTGCTTTCTCTAACTTTGAGCCTGGGTCTTCTCCTACCACGACGAGCGTCGTTTTTTTACTAACTGTATCAGGCGTTTCAGCTCCTAATTCTCGCACGAGTTCTTTTGCTTTGCTTCTCGGCATTGACTTTAGTGCTCCAGTAAATACGATCTTTTCGTTTGCAAGTGGCAGGTTTTCACTTTCAGTTTTTACTTCCTCTTCCATTTTTACGCCTGCTTTCTTTAGTTTTTCGATTACTTTTTTATTTAATTCAGACGAGAAAAAGTTCTTTATGCTCTTTGCAGTTATTGGCCCTATGCCTTCTATTTGTGCAAGTTCTTCTTCGCTTGCGTTCATTATCTCGTCAAGGCTGTGGTACTTTTTTGCAAGGAGTTCTGCCGTATGCTTTCCAACCTGGAAGATTCCAAGTGCGTAGATAAGGTTTGCAAGTGGCCTGTTTTTGCTGTTCTGGATGTTCCTTATGATTTTGTCTGCAAGCACGGGCCCCATTCTTTCAAGTTTTAATAGGTCGTCTTTTTTGAGATAGTAGAGGTCTGCGTAATCTTTGATCAATCCTTTGTCTACCATCTGGTTTATTAACTTTTCGCCGAGTGAGTCGATGTCCATTGCTTCTCTGGAAACGAAGTGGACGATCCTTTCTTTTACCTGTGCAGGGCACGATGCGTTTATACAGCGCGTTGCTGCTTCTCCTGGCAGCCTTACTACGGGTCCACTACATACAGGACACCTGTCGGGCATCTTGAACGGGATTTCTTTGCCCGTGCGTTTTTCTTTTACTACTCGTACTACTTCTGGTATTACTGAACCTGCTTTTCTTACGATAACATGGTCACCTATCCTTATGTCAAGCCTCTTTATCTGATCCTCGTTGTGTAAAGTTGCTCTCGAAACGATACTGCCTTCGAGCTCTACGGGGTCAAAGATCGCAACTGGCGTAAGTTTTCCCGTCCTTCCTACCTGTACGATAATGTCGCGCACGACGGTCTCTGCTTCCTCTGGTGGGAATTTATACGCAATTGCCCACCTCGGCTCGTGAGATGTTGTCCCTAATTTTTTTTGTAACTCAAGGTCGTTTACTTTTATTACAACTCCGTCTGCGCCAAATGGGTATTCGTTTCTGTGTGCGGTGTAGTACTTACAACGCCTAATTGCTTCTTCTATGTCGGGACACACGGCAGCTTCAGGGCTTATCCTGAAGCCGATTTTCTGAAGAAATTGCAGTATTTCAAAGTGCTTTTTGAACTCTTTTCCTACGACTTCTCCAATACCGTATGCGATCATGTGGAGTTTTCTTTGCGCAGTGATCTTTGGGTCAAGCTGTCTTAAAGAGCCTGCCGCAGCGTTTCTTGGATTTGCAAACAGAGGTTCGCCTTTTGCCTTGCGCTCTTTGTTGAGTTCTTCAAAGTCTTTTTTGTACATAATGACTTCTCCGCGCACCTCTATTACTTCTGGTATCTCGTCTCCAAACAGTTTTAGAGGAATGTCTCTTATTGTGCGGACATTTGCAGTAACATCTTCACCTCTTATCCCGTCGCCGCGGGTTGCACCCTGCACAAGGATGCCATTTTCGTATCTGATCGAAACGGCGAGGCCGTCCATTTTTAATTCCGTTACATATTCTACTTGCTCTACGCCTGCTTCTCTCTTAACCCTTTTATCGAATGCGCGGAGATCCTCTTCGTCGAATGCATTACCTAAGGAAAGCATCGGGATTTTGTGATAAACTGTTTTAAATTCCTTTGCGGGTTCTGCGCCTACGCGCTGTGACGGAGAATCGGGAGTAACGAGGTCCGGGAATTTTCGCTCCAGCGCAAGCAGTTCCTGGAACATTCTGTCGTACTCGTAGTCTGAAATTTTAGGTTTGTTCAGCACATAGTAAAGATAGCTGTGATAACGCAATTTTTTTCTTAGTTCTTCTAACCTCTTTTTTGCTTCCTCATGAGTTACATTTGACACGTCTATTTTCATTGTAACCCCCTCCTTGTTTAATTGTAGAGTATACTTACTGTATTTTGGTTAATGACGAAAATATATTCGTTTTTACTATCGAGTATAATCTGAGGTATAGAAGAGGAGGAAAATAGGTATCGCCCTGTTTCTTTGTTGTTTTTAGTAATTACTATACTGTAAATAGGTTTTCCCTGCTCACTTCCTATATTTTTAGAAAATGCAAAAACCTGTTCACTCTCGTTCTCTGAATATTCCATAGGAGTAAAACCCAATTTTATTTTTTTATTAATTAAATTGCCTTTAAAGTCGTATAGCAGGAAGTTGTCTTTCGTGGCGAATACGAGATAATGCAGACCTACTATTACATTGTTTATAGGTCCATTTATGTAAAATTTTTTAATACTCTGTAAGGTATCACTATAAAGGTAAACTGGCACTTTTTGATTTTCTGAAAAGTTAACTTTATACCCACAAACGATGTTTCCGTTAGGGAGGATTCTTGCGTATATTTCGTGATAGTCTGCATTTTTGTTATTCAATACGACATTATTCACTATACCGGTGTTATCCAGTAGGTATAATTCGCCTCGTGCACCTACAAACAGGATGTTGCCTTTATCTGTAATTTTTATGAACGAAGTTTCTCCGAGATCTGGAATTTTGCGCGATGCTATCGTTTTTCCGTTTATATCTGTCTTCACGGCAATATAAGAAAGGTCAGTCAGGGATTGGTATATAAGTTCTATACTTCCGTCTGAAAGAAACTTTCCGCTCAAACCTATGTAGTTCTTGTAACCTTTATAGAACAACTTCTTCCCTTGAGGACTAAACAGGTAAAAGTACACACTACACACGAGGAGATTGCCGTTTTTATCCGATTTTATCTGGGAAATGTTCGTACCTATGTCTTTTGACCACTTTACTGTTCCGTCCTTATTTATTATAAGGAGCCTTCCACTTGCAGTGCCCAATGCAATATCGTCACCAAGTACGAAGGAAGATGTAATAGGACTGGAAGTTTTGTAAATTATTTTCTGCTTTAATACGATATCGGTTTTGACTCCGAGGTGTATATATGCGTACACACCTATCGTACCTATTATAGAAAGTATTATTAAAATGACGATCGTTCTTTTCATTTCAATTCAATTGTAGTAAGAATATCCTTTCTGTCAATAACTGTTGCATTTTTTGTTGCATTTTTCGTATAATAAAAAGAAGTTAAGATACGAAAAATTGCTGTTGTAGATAACGAAGAAGACATTATAAGGATCGTCTCATTTTATCTTTAGCGTAAGGGATTTTTGATAGAAGGCTTCTCAAAAGAGGACTGCTTCTAAAAGCAATGAATAGTGAGATATCTGACTGTATAGTGTTGGTCCTTATTTTTCTGGAGACTGGTGGAGGAGATTTGCTGAAAATGCTTCGAAAAGACGAAAAGCAGCCTCTGTGCCTATCGTAGTACTTATTGCAAAATGCGAGAAAACAGACATCGTATCCGTATTTAAAATGGGCGCTAACGATTATGTGACAAGGTCTTTTAAGGGTGTATTCTTGCTGCAGGAGTGAAAGCATTACTGAGAAGAAAAAAAGTTCTGCAGCGCCGTTGCGCAGTGGCGGCCTTATCCTTAATCCTGAAAAAGTTTAAGGTATTTTGCAACGAAAGAGAAGTACCTCTTACTTCTACGGAATTTGAAATCTTACGCCTCTTAATGTCAAAAAATATGTTTTTAATAGGGACAAAATTCTGAACTATGTATGGACGGAAAGGACGGACGAGTCATTCGACCGCGTGATAAATGTCCACATCAGACACATAAGGGAAAAATTGGGAGAGTGCGAAAATAAGATAAGAACAGTCAGAGGAGTTGGCTACAAATTTTCTGATGAATAAACGATTATCTTTTCTGTTTTTTGTGTTGGTTATAGCCGTTATAGTAGCACACTTTCTTCACACTTTTATTTTTGTATTATTTATTGCAATTATCTTTCTTTATTTAGTAGAAAAAAGATGAATTTAAAAAGAACTCTCTCGTATATCTGATGCACTATTGCAGCTGAGGAATCACGGGAATTATGAAAAGTTTGTACTTCTCCCGTCTGACCCTTTTATCAAAGTGGAAAACCCAATTAAATAACTTATTTGAGGAAAGTGGTTTTTTGTTTGAAGCTAAAGTGAGATTATGTCCAACCTGCAAGATATTTTAAACCTTCTTCACATTCCTATTTTTGTAATGGATAAAAAGGTGTGTGTTTATTGCAAATGGTTCGTGCAACACTTTGGATAAGGCGAATATTAAGGTAAAAATTGCTTTTATTATATCAGAATGTTTTATAGACTTGAACTAATAGAGATAATGGCCGAGTTCCTGGATAGGGGTATAATTAACTGTGAAGTGCGTGTCTGAAGTGATGTTATAAAGCAAACAGTTTCCATCGAAAATGAATAGTGAGAAAGGACTCGTAATTTTCGTCCCGAATGGCTTTTTCCAAGCAGATAGAGAAAGAAATTATGGAGGGGAATTTATATCTGCAGTTTCGCACGAGATTAAAACCACGCTTTCCGTAATCAGTGGTGTATTAGATGTTTTGAAAAAGGAGTATTTAACGAATTAGAGAAGGATAGAATTCATCAAAAGAATGCAAAGTAGCGTATTCCGTATGAACGGGCTTGTGAGAGAACTCCTTATCCTCACTGGAATTGGATACAGAAAAAAACATTCTGAAGGCTCGTATAAATCTTAAGGTTTGTATTGTTTCTGTTTTGGATACCGAAAAGCATTCCTTCAAAGAAGGTAGATTTTCTTGTATTCCAACCTCGAAGATGTCGTATACATAGTAGAGAGTAAGGTAATAAAGCACAAATCGAAAAAATAAATTAGCTTCTGTTAAATCTTATGGGATTGCTTTCCTACTTAATATATACTGGAGAAAATTTTCGTAGATTTAGATTGTTTTTGCGAAAAAACCATCTGTTGCTTAAATGGTGAAGTTAGACTATTTTGTAGAGTACGATCGCTAATGACGCTAATATATCTAACGGGAGATAGACTTCGCAAAAAAAAAAAAAAAAAAAAAAAAAAAAAAAAAAAAAAAAAAAAAAAAAAAAAAAAAAAAAAAAAAAAAAAAACAAACAAATCCTATGAGTATTGCTAAGATGAAAAGATAATTTCGTTTTTATATCTTTTAAAAAATGCAAAGAGATTGCGAGCATAACTGTTGTGTGGTCACTTGGGAATGAAGAATCGCCTGCATGGGAAAACAGTTCTTTTCCTATTCCATTGCAAATGGGCGGGTGATAGCAGAAATTGCTAATAATTGCCCTATATATACTGGTTATAAAATAATATACTTTGCCGTAAGGACTATTACTCTGTCAAGAAGGGTATTTCTTCCTCTGCCATATTATTAATATCCATATTTAAAAAGCATTTAGCCTCATTAAATCTTGAGGTATCTTATGATACAATTATAAAAAATTTTTATGAACTACATTTAGATCTTTTTTAGAATCTTCTATTTTGATATGTTCGCTTTATTGGTATAATTACCTTGAATATAAGGAGGCATTCTATGCAAGATATTGTTGAAAGTGCTTTACTCTCAGCAAAAAGAGCCGGCGCGTCCTATGCGGATGTGCGCATTGTGGAGCAGGAAGTCGAAGAAATTTCCACAAAGAACGGTAGTGTGGACGCGCTAAAGCGGTCCTATACGAGAGGTTTTGGGGTAAGAGTCATTTTTAACGGTGCTTGGGGTTTTTCTTCCTCGTTTAGGATGACGAATGACGAAGCTGAGAAGATTGCCGAAGAGGCCGTGGCTATTGCTAAGGCAAGCAGTATGACGAAAATTGAAGATGTTACACTTGCAAATATCGAGATCTTTCAGGACGATGTAAAACAACCTGTAAAAATTAACCCCTTTTCTGTTTCTCTGTCTAAAAAAATCAACTTATTGCTTGAGGCAGACAAACTAATGAAAATTCCTGGCGTAATTGTTAGAAGTGGCAGTATGTATTTTCTGCGTGAAATCAAAACATTTGCATCCTCTGAAGGCTCTTACATAAAACAGGAGCGAATAGTGAGTGGCGCTGGTATTTCATCCATTGCAACTAACAGGAATGAAATCCAGGTCCGAAGTTACCCAAGCAGTTTTGGTGGAGATTATCAGCGCAAAGGATACGAACTCGTTGAAGAATATAAATTTCTTGATAACGCAGAGCGCATTGCGAAAGAGTCTGTTGCTTTACTTAAGGCAAAACCGTGCCCTTCTGGAGTGATGGATATAGTTTTGGGAGGTGCTCAACTTGCCTTGCAGGTTCACGAAAGCGCAGGACATCCCACAGAATTAGATAGAGTTTTAGGAGAGGAAGCTTCATTTGCTGGGACTTCTTTCCTTACCCCTGATAAGTTAGGTAAATTTCGTTACGGTTCTGATGTAGTAAACATTACTGCAGATGCAACGATACCAGAAGCGCTTGGTGGGTTTGCATACGACGACGAAGGAGTGAAAGCAAAGAGAATATATCTCGTGAAGAATGGTTTGTTTGTAGGGTATTTAAACTCGCGTGAAACTGCAAAAAAATTGAAACTGGAGCCAATGGGTGCTATGCGTGCCCAGAGCTGGAACTTTATGCCTATTATCAGAATGACGAGCATAAATCTTGAACCCGGAGACAAGACACTTGACGAACTTATTGCGGGTGTTGATCGCGGTATTTATATGGATACGAATAAAAGCTGGAGCATTGACCAGAATAGACTAAATTTCCAGTTTGGAACTGAAATAGGTTGGGAGATTAAAAATGGAAAAATCCAGGATATGGTAAAAAATCCCACTTATACTGGTATTACTTATGAATTCTGGAGGAGCTGCGATGCGATAGCAAACAAAAACTTCTGGCATGTATGGGGTGTTCCAAATTGCGGAAAAGGTGAACCGATGCAAACGATGCAGGTAAGCCATGGAGTTGCCCCTGCGCGCTTCAGAAATGTGAAGGTGGGGGTGCTGAAATGATTGGTAAAGAAAAGGCATTAGAAATATTAAAAAAAGCGTTGTCTTATTCCCAGGCAGACCAGACTGAAGCTGTACTCCTTGGGGAACGCTCGTATCTTACGGGTTTTGCTAATAACTATATTCATAGGAATGTAGGAAGCGAAAATTACCAACTCAATGTAAGAGTTGCATTTGGCAAAAAGATAGGTGCAGCAAGTGCTAATGTTTCTGATGAAGAATCAATTCAAAAAGTAGTAAAAGATGCAGAAATGCTTGCAAAGTTCCAGAAGGAAAATCCAGACTTTGTTTCGTTTGCAAAGAAAGAAGAAGCTAAGTTTGACAGCAATCTTGGCTATGCCGAATCTACGGCAGAGTGTAATGCTGAAAAGCGTGCGATGCTTGCAAAGAAAATTATTGACCGCTCTAAAAAGTTTGATTTTAATGCGTCTGGAACTGTAGAGACGGCAACGCAAGAACTTGCCGTTATGAACTCTCTTGGGGTGGAACGCTATGCCGTGCGGACTGTTGCATCAGTAAAAGGCGTTATTATGGGGAGTACATCAAGCGGTTATTCTAAGGAGAGCAATGTAGATATTGATAAAATAGATGTAAATAAAGTTGCTGAGGAAAGCGTAAGCATTGCAGATAAGGGCAGAAATCCTGAACCAATTGAACCGGGTAAATACGAAGTAATACTTACTCCTTATGCTGTTGCAGAGTTTATCTCTCACATGCTATATTTGTCCTTAAATGCTCGTGCGTTAAAAGAAGGTTCAAGTTTTCTTATAAATAATTTTGGTAAAAAACTCTTAGGTGACAACATTACGATGTTTGACGACGGATTTTCCAAACTTACGATACCAATGCCTTTTGACTTTGAAGGTGTTCCTAAAAAGAAGGTCGTATTTTTTGAGAATGGGGTTGCAAAAGAAGTTGTATACGATACCTTAACTGCTTATAAAGAAGGAAAAGAGTCTACCGGCCATTCGTTGCCGCAGCCAAACCCTTACAGCCCATACCCGATGAACTTTATAATGCAGGGTGGGGAAAGCAATGTAGAAGGTATGATATCTAATGTAAAACGCGGACTTTTTGTTCAAAGATTCTGGTATACTAATGTAATGGATCCAAGAAATCTCGTTATTACGGGAATGACGAGAGACGGGCTATTTTTAATAGAAGACGGAAAAATTACGCGATCGCTTCAGAACATGCGTTTTACTGAAAGTATAATTACTGCTTTAAATAGTGTCTCTGAAATTAGCGAATTAGTAAAAGTTATATACGATATGACGCCAATAACCGTCCCATACTTGAGAATTAGTAATTTTACTTTTACTGGAAAAACAGAATTCTGATATAATAAATAAATTTTGGAAGGAGGTTGTAATATGAAAAGATACGGGATTTTGTGTGATGGAGGAGATGCTCCTGGAATTAATGCAGCAATAAGAGCAATTGCAAGAACTGCATTTGAAAAAGAGGACGAGGTGTTAGGCTTTCAAGACGGTTTTTTTGGCCTCGTTAATAACGATGTAAAAATCATAACTAAGCACAGCGTTTCTGGTATCCTTCCATCTGGAGGCTCTATACTCGGTATATCTCGGTTTAATCCTTTTAAGGACCCCAAGTACATTCAGGCAATAAAGGAAAATTTTAAAAAGAATGCATTAACTATGCTTATTTTTATAGGCGATAGAGATACAATTAATATTGCTAATAGTCTTTCTAAAGAAGGAATTCCCTCAATTGTCGTCCCTAAGACGATTGACAACGACATTTGGGGCACGGATTTTTCAATTGGCTTTGACAGTGCCGTTGGAATTATCAGTTATGCATTGGACAACTTGCACTCTACTGCTTCTTCTCACCATAGAGTTATGGTTGTAGAAACAATGGGGAGGGAAACAGGCTGGCTTGCCTTATTTGGTGGACTTGCAGGCGGTGCTGACTACATCATCATTCCTGAAGTGCCATACGACATAAAGGATGTTGCAGCACACATTGAAAAGCGCAAGAGAGAAGGTAAGAATTTCAGTATCGTTGTAGTTGCTGAAGGAGCGCCACTACCAGCAGGAAAAGAGGAAAATGTGGAAAAGGATGACTTTGGGCATCCTATTAATAGAAAGCGTAGGGTTGGATATACGATTATGGAAGAGCTAGAGAAACTTACAGGCATAAAGTCTAGAACTACGGTACTTGGGTACATACAGAGAGGAGGTATGCCTACGACTTCTGACAGAATTCTTGCAACGAGATTAGGAAATGCAGCAGTAGAGTTTGCAGACGAAGGCAAATTTAACGGAGTGGTAGGCGTTAAAGGGGGCAAAATTCAATTTACTCCTCTTGAAGAGTCGGCTGGAAAAATCCACAAGGCAGATACAAAATTCTACGAGTTAGCGAGGATATTCTTCTAACATGCTTGAAGGCAGCTTAAAAGATTTTACACTTGACGAAGTACTTCAAATTATTTCAATGGGTGAGAAGACCGGTCGCCTTATTCTTAAAGGTGAAACTCCGTTTGGGAAGAAGGAAGGAGCAATATTCTTTGAAAGAGGGCAGGTAAAAGATGCTGAAACTGAGCAGTATCGAGGTGAACCTGCGGTAGTGGACTTATTGAGTATTAAAGAGGGATATTTTAAATTTGTACCTGAAGATGTTTCTCATATTAAGCAGTCTATAAATAAATCCATTCCAGACCTCGTTCTCCTTGCTACATCTAAGTTAGACGAATGGGATAGAATTAAGAATAAAATATCTTCAGTGGACTCTGTTTTTAAACTTTCCTCTGATGGAATTCCTGAACGCATTCACCTTACCCCTACCCAGTGGAGAATTATTTCTTTACTTAGTAAGGGGCTTACAATAAGGCAGATTGCATTAAAACTTAATATGACCGTGATTGATGTATCAAAAGATGTTTATGGGTTAGTAGCGCTTAAGATCGTAAGAGAAGTGGGTCAAAAGGATGCAGAAGGAAAGAGATTCGTTAAGAGGAGAGGTGCCTCTCGTAATTTTATAATAAGATTAATAGAAAGGTTGAAACGAGTATGAATAGATACAAAATCGTTATTTCAGGTCCGTTTGCTGCCGGGAAAACTACTTTTATTAATACTGTTACAGAAATAGATCCGGTAAATACGGAAGCAAAAACGACGCATACAAATGAAGCTGGAATTAAAGATTCCACCACAGTTGCCATGGATTTTGGCAGAATAACACTTGATGGGGAGAATGTACTTCACATTTTTGGGACACCAGGACAGTTTAGATTTAATTATATGTGGAGTATACTCGGGAAAGATGCACTGGGTATTATCGTAGTGGTAGACTCTGGAGAGAAAGATAAGTTCGACGAAGCAAGGGACATGATTAACTTCTTTAGAGTAAAGACAGACGCTCCTCTCGTAGTTGCATTAAACCAGTTTGAGAACAAAAATGGACTTACCGAAGACGAAGCGCGAAAGTTACTGGGGTTGCCCAATAAAATACCGATTATAAGTTGTGATGCAAGAAATAAGGAGAGCGTTAAACATGTTTTACTCGAGTTGTTGCGGTTAATACTTGCACGCGGGGATACTTATTGAGTGCATAAGTCAAAGTTTGACAAAAAATTTTTGTAGTTTATAATTTTTATAATAAATATGAGAAAGGAGGCTTTTTAATGAAAGCAAAGAAGATTCTAGTAATCTTGATTGCAGTCTTAATGATTGCAACCGTATTTGCAGGTTGTGCTCCTAAACAGAAACCTTCAGAAGGTGGCGGACAAAAACCTGCTGAAACGAAGATCAAAATCGGTCTCGTAACAGATGTAGGTGGAAGAGGAGATAGGTCGTTTAACGATTCTGCTCTTAGAGGCCTTGAAATGTGGGCAGCAAAGGTGAAGTATGTAAAAGGTGGCGGATACCAACCGCTGACTGATGCTGAGTACGAAGCAAGTATTCCTGACGACCTGAAGGATAAAGACATTCACCCTTTAAACATCACACCCGTCGTTCTTGAATCTAAAGCAAAGGAAGACTATGTTCCTAACCTTACGACACTTGCAGAACAAGAACATTGCGACCTCGTAATAGGCGTTGGGTTTATGCTTGCTGGTGCAGTTGGTGAAGTTGCAGCAAAACACCCAAATACAAAGTTTATGCTTATTGATGCCTTACCAGTTGATTCACAGGGTAAGGTCGTAAATCTTCCCAATGTCGTAAGTTACTTGTTTAAAGAAAATCAGTGCGGATTCCTCGTAGGTGCAATTGCAGGTTATGCTACGAAAACGAACAAAATTGGTTACATCGGTGGAATGAAGATTCCTCCAGTGCTTAGATATCAGGCTGGATTTGAAGCAGGTGTAAAGACTACAAATCCTAAAGCAAAGATTATCTCTCAGTATGCTGGTAGTTTTACTGAACCTGCAAAAGGTAAAGCATCTGCAGAGTCTATGATTGCACAGGGTGCAGATATTCTCTTCCATGCGGCAGGTGCAACTGGCAACGGTATGTTCCAGGCACTTTGCGAAAAGAACGATCCAAACCTCTGGGGTATTGGCGTAGATGTAGACATGGGTAAAGATCCTAACCTCTGCCCTGACAGAACTCTCACATCTGCTCTTAAACATGTCGATTATGCAACCTATCTTGCAATTAAGAGTGTGGTTGACGGTACATTCAAAGGCGGAGTAGTTACTATGTCACTTAAGGACGGTGGCGTAGGTTATGCTCCTGACCATGTAAAAGATGTACTTAGTGCAGAACAGATTAAGAAAGTAAACGAACTTGCAGATCTTATAAAAGAAGGAAAAGTTATTGTTCCAGAGGATCCGTCCCAGGTTAAAGATTGGGTTGCCCCAACTGCTCTTCTTAAGGGCAAGGTGATCAAAATCGGTCTCGTAACAGATGTAGGTGGAAGAGGAGATAGGTCGTTTAACGATTCTGCTCTTAGAGGCCTTGAAATGTGGGCAGCAAAGGTGAAGTATGTAAAAGGTGGCGGATACCAGGTTCTTTCAGATGCTGATTACGAAGCAAGTATACCGGACGACCTGAAAGATAAGCCGATATTCCCGTTGTATATAAAACCCGTCGTTCTTGAATCTAAAGCAAAGGAAGACTATGTTCCTAACCTTACGACACTTGCAGAACAAGAACATTGCGACCTCGTAATAGGCGTTGGGTTTATGCTTGCTGGTGCAGTTGGTGAAGTTGCAGCAAAACACCCAAATACAAAGTTTATGCTTATTGATGCCTTACCAGTTGATTCACAGGGTAAGGTCGTAAATCTTCCCAATGTCGTAAGTTACTTGTTTAAAGAAAATCAGTGCGGATTCCTCGTAGGTGCAATTGCAGGTTATGCTACGAAAACGAACAAAATTGGTTACATCGGTGGAATGAAGATTCCTCCAGTGCTTAGATATCAGGCTGGATTTGAAGCAGGTGTAAAGACTACAAATCCTAAAGCAAAGATTATCTCTCAGTATGCTGGTAGTTTTACTGAACCTGCAAAAGGTAAAGCATCTGCAGAGTCTATGATTGCACAGGGTGCAGATATTCTCTTCCATGCGGCAGGTGCAACTGGCAACGGTATGTTCCAGGCACTTTGCGAAAAGAACGATCCAAACCTCTGGGGTATTGGCGTAGATGTAGACATGGGTAAAGATCCTAACCTCTGCCCTGACAGAACTCTCACATCTGCTCTTAAACATGTCGATTATGCAACCTATCTTGCAATTAAGAGTGTGGTTGACGGTACATTCAAAGGCGGAGTAGTTACTATGTCACTTAAGGACGGTGGCGTAGGTTATGCTCCTGACCATGTAAAAGATGTACTTAGTGCAGAACAGATTAAGAAAGTAAACGAACTTGCAGATCTTATAAAAGAAGGAAAAGTTATTGTTCCAGAGGATCCGAGTAAAGTTAGCAGCTGGACACCTCCATCTAACTTTTAATAGATAGATTATATTGGCATAAACAGGGCGGGATGGACTTCCCCGCCCTGAATTTATAAATGAGAGGTGAAGATGTGAAAGCATTAGAGTTAAAGGGTATAACAAAACAGTTTCCAAGGGTTCTTGCAAATGATCACATAAATCTTTCTATAGAAAAAGGAGAGATTTTTTCTATAGTAGGCGAAAATGGAGCAGGTAAGTCTACTCTGATGAAAATCGTTTATGGGCTTTATACACCGACATCAGGTGAAATATATGTATTCGGAAAGAAAGTTAACATGAAAAGCCCTCACGATGCAATAAAGCTAAAAATAGGAATGGTACATCAGGAATTTATGCTTATTCCCAGGTTTACTGTTACGGAGAATATAGTACTTGGGGACGAACCTCGAAAGGGCATAGTATTTGACTTTAAACGAGCAGTAAAAGAAATAAGGGAAATTTCGGAGAAGTTTGGTTTAAAAGTAGATCCACTTGAGAAAGTTGCGAATTTACCTGTAGGAATACAACAGAGAGTAGAAATTTTGAAGATTTTAAGGCGCGGTGCAGAAATTCTTATTTTCGATGAGCCTACTGCAGTCCTTACTCCAGAGGAAACAGAGGACTTATTTAAGACATTAAGGGCTCTTAAAAAAGACGGGAAGACGATTTTATTTATATCGCATAAGTTGAAAGAAGTTATGGAAATTTCAGATAGAATTGCCGTGTTAAGGCGCGGTAAATTGCAGGGTGTTGTTAAAAAAGAGGAAACGAACGAACGGGAATTAGCGCGTATGATGGTGGGAAGGGAAGTGGTGCTTGAGATTCCTAGAGTTAAGGTTGAAAAAGGGCCAGTTGTGCTTTCAGTCCGCGACCTTGCAGCAAAAGATCACAGGGGCATTTTGAAGTTAAAAGGTGTTTCTTTTGATGTGCATGCGGGTGAGATTGTTGCTATTGCAGGCGTTGAAGGAAATGGCCAGATGGAGTTAGTCAATTCACTAATTGGTTTTACCAGGCCCGTTAAAGGTAAGATCGTCTTAAATGGTGAAGAGATGAAGCTAATTACGCCTTACAATGTGAGAAGAAAAGGGATGGCTTACATTCCTGAAGACAGGAAACGAAGGGGCCTTGTTTTACCTTTTAAAATCAGAGAAAATATTATTATGGGACAGCATACACTCTATCCATTTTCAAAAGGAGGCATTTTAAACGATAAGGTAATTAACGAATTTGCTACCAAACAGGTAGAGGAATTCGACATAAGGCCGCGTGATATTTATATAAACGCTGGAAACCTCTCGGGCGGTAACCAGCAAAAGGTAATTCTTGCAAGAGAAATGGCTATGAAACACAACTTCCTGCTTGCTTCTCAGCCTACTAGAGGACTTGACATTGGTGCTATGGAATTTGTTTATAAACATCTAATAGAGGAGAAAAAGAAAGGTATAGCAATATTGCTTATATCTCTTGAACTTTCTGAAGTGCTGGGACTTGCAGATAGAATTCTCGTAATGTACGAAGGTGAGATCGTTGGAGAAACAGTTCCTGAAGAAACAAATGAAGAAGAATTGGGTATGATGATGCTTGGTATTAAACGCAAGGAAAGGCTGGTGCAATGATGGCTATGGATATTTTCCGCAGGATTTTTTTTGGTCGTAAAGAAGAATACTGGTGGATGAAGATTCTCGTTCCTATTACTTCCATCTTTGTAGCACTTATTGTAGGTGCTATTTTTATCTGGTCGACTGGAAGGAGCCCTGTGCTTGCATATAAGTATCTGTTTGGTGCTTCAGGATTGGTTCCAGGTCCTTACTTTAAGCAACACTTTGCAGAGATGCTTTTATCTTCCAGTATGTTTATTGCAACGGGACTTGCTTTTGCAATTGCAGCAAAAGGCGGATTGTTTAGTATAGGTGCAGAAGGGCAATTCCTCGTAGGCGCAATTACAGCTGCATACTTTGGTTATGCAAAACCTTTTGCTTCGATGCCAACCTTAATCCACCTGACGGTAATTTTTGTAATGGTAATGTTAGCGGGAGGTATCTGGGGTGCAATTGCTGGCTGGCTGAAGGCAAAAATGGGTATACACGAAGTTATTACTACAATTATGTTGAACTGGATTGCGTTATATCTAATCGAAGACTGGCTTGTTACAGGACCAATGAAAGCGAATGTGGAAACCGGGGTTTCCGGTACTCCATATGTGAGTGAAACTGCAAAACTTCCTATCATACTTAAAGGAACGAGGCTTAACATTAGTATTCTTATTATAATCGTCGTTGCATATCTTACCTGGTTCTTGCTTTATAGAACGACATTTGGTTTTGAAATCAGGGCTATGGGATATACGCTTATATACAATATGGATGCGCCTCGTGCGGCAGGTGTCAGTGTTGATGCGCGTATTACTCAAACGATGTTTGTGTCTGGGGCTGTTGCGGCACTTGGTGGTGCATTTATTATTTTAGGTGTATTGTTCCAGTTCCCTCCAGTCTTCGAAGGTGGATATGGGTTTGACGGCATTGCTGTGTCGTTAATTGGACAAAATGAGCCTTTAGGTGTATTTCTTGCAGGAATTCTTATAGGTGGGTTAAGAACTGGTGCGACGGCAGTTCAGCTTGCGCACATTCCAAAGACATTTCCATCGATTATTGAGGGGCTAATTGTTGCCTTTATCGCACTTCAGGAACTTATAAGATACCTGCTTATGAAATTGCTTGTACATAAGAAAAACAATACTGTTTCTGGTGGGAGTGACGAGAAAGCAGTGAGCGGAGGTGTTGCTAAATGAACCTGTTAAACTTATCGATTGCTCAGATGTTTGACTTTGCTGCTCCAATTTTGTTTGCGGCACTTGGTGGTGTAGTTTCAGAAAATGCAGGAGTCGTAAATATTGCACTTGAGGGTATTATGCGTTTTGCTGCATTCTTTGGCGTGTGGGGTGCATTTATTGGAAAGAATCCCTGGATGGGTTTGCTCTGGGGGCTTTTAATCGGTGCTGCAGTTGGAGCATTGCACGGTTATATATCTGTTACATGGGCAGGTGACCAGATCGTTTCGGGTGTTGCAATCAATGTCGTTGCGATGGGTATTATTACTTATCTGCTTGAATTTGTGTTTAAAACAACGGGGTATTCTCCTCCAGTTCCTTACTTTGGTGCTGCCCACTACAGAGTGCACATTTCGTTTATTTCAAAAATACCTATTCTTGGCGCATTTTCTAACTTAACATTGCTCGTGTGGTTTTCGTTGATTGCCGTAGGTTTAATTCACTTTATGCTTTATCATACCGTACTTGGTTTGAGAATTCGTGCTGTGGGAGAAAATCCTCATGCTGCAGAGACGCTTGGCGTAAATGTTATGAAGATAAAGTGGTTTGCTACAATTTTAGGAAGCGTGCTTGCTGCTTTTGGTGGAATATCTCTTTCATTGGGAACTCTATCGTCTTTTACCAATGCGATGCCTATGGGTAAAGGATTTATTGGACTTGCTGCGATGATATTCGGGAAGTGGACACCTATCGGTGCGCTTCTTGCATCGCTCGTATTTGCTTCTGCTCAGATTGTGCAATTACTGCTTCAGGGCATGGCTTCTGGTATTGCAAAGCAGATTCCATTAGGTTTTTACCTTGCTTTACCGTACTTACTTACGATAGGTGCCTTAATTGGTGTTGTGGGAAGGGCGGTACCGCCTGCATCTGACGGAATTCCATATAAGAAGGAGGGATGATATGTTACTCACTACGACTCCGAGCGTGGAGGGAAAGACTATTAAGAAATACATTGGAATTGTAACTGGTGAAACTATTATGGGTGCAAATTTCTTAAAAGACATTGCTGCAAGCTTTAGCGACTTCTTTGGTGGTCGTGCATCTTCTTACGAGCAGGAATTAATAAAAGCGAAAGAGATTGCGTTAAACGAAATGAAAGAACGCGCTGAGCGTATGGGTGCGAATGCTATTGTTGGAATTGATCTGGATTACGAAACTGTAGGTGCAAACGGTAGTATGTTAATGGTAAGTGTTAGCGGTACGGCTGTAATAATAGAATAACATTTTATCTTTTATAGATTTTTGATTTTCCCCTGCTTTTTAAAAGCAGGGGTTTTTTCTTTATAGAATGTGTAGTGTGTTTGACTGCTTTGCTTTTATTAATATAATAAGGTGGAAATTTTTGTAAATAACAGGAGGTTAAACTATGATAATCAAGGAAGGTAACGGTCTCATTGCTATAAGAATGGAAGACGGAGAAGACTTTTTTGAATCGATAAAAACGGTTTGTAGAAATTACAATGTTGAGTCAGGAGTAGTTATTAACGGTATTGGCATGCTAAGGGATTTAAAAATAGGCTACTGGGACGGCAAAGAATATAAAGTTGATGAGATAGAAGTTCCAGTCGAGCTCGTTTCTATGCAGGGGAACATAGGGACTTCAGAGAACGACGGTGATCCAATTGTTCACATTCACATAGCCGTAGCGAAACCAGATCATACAGTAGTAGGAGGTCACTTCGTGTCGGGTATTGTAAACAACACAGGAGAGATATTTTTGCAGAAACTTGAAAATATTACTTTACTCAGGCGTAAAGATCCGAATGGTTTACTCGGATTGTATCCTGCATAGGTGGTTACTATGGAAAAGGCATATAACCCTGCAAATGTAGAAAATCGTATCTATAAATTCTGGGAGGAGGGTAATTTTTTCTCTTCAAAGCCTAATCCTGCAAAAGAAAAGTTTGTCGTAATGATGCCCCCTCCAAATGTTACGGGCAAACTCCATACAGGCCATGCTTTGAATTTCACTTTACAGGATGTATTTGTTCGTTTTAACCGTATGCTTGGAAAAGAAACGCTGTGGCTTCCTGGTATAGACCACGCAGGTATTGCGACGCAATCAGTTGTTGAAAGAGAACTCCTTAAAAAGGGTATAAAGCGTGAAGAATTGGGTAGAGAAAGATTTCTCGAAGAAGTGTGGAAGTGGAAAGAAAAGTACGGGAATACCATCGTAAATCAGTTGAAGAAACTGGGTGTTTCTGCTGATTGGTCGAGGCTGCGTTTCACTCTGGACGAGGGCTATGTTAAGGCCGTAAAAGAAGCATTTGTGCGCTATTACGAAGAGGGTTATCTATACAAAGATAAAAGGATTATCAACTGGTGCCCACACTGCCATACGGCACTTTCTGACATTGAAGTAGAATACATTCCCACGAAGAGTAAACTTTATCATATTAAGTATCCCTTTAAAGACGACCCTTCTAATTATATCGTTGTTGCTACTACGAGGCCCGAGACGATGCTGGGAGATACGGCAGTTGCCGTACACCCAGATGATAGGCGTTATAAAGAGTTCGTCGGTAAAAAACTTATACTTCCCATCGTAAACAGAGAGATTCCAGTGGTTGTAGACGAGGCAGTGGATCCTGAATTTGGTACTGGTGCCGTAAAGGTGACTCCGGCACACTCCGCTGACGACTTCGAGATTGCAAAAAGACACAATCTTGAATTTATTACGGTTATAGACGACCATGCAAAGATGGTGAATGTGCCTGATAAGTACAAAGGCATAAGTTCTATGGAGTGTAGAGAAACAATTGTTAAAGACCTAAAGGCAGAAGGCTATTTATTAAAGGAAGAGGACTACGAAAACTCTGTTGGGCATTGCTCACGATGTGGTACCGTGATTGAACCGCTTCTCTCTGACCAGTGGTTTGTCCGAATGAGGGAACTTGCAGATGCTGCGATAAAGGCGGTAGAAAAGGGTGAGGTAAAAATTACTCCCAAAAAGTGGGAAAAGGTTTACTACGATTGGCTAAAAAACATAAGAGATTGGTGTGTAAGCAGACAACTCTGGTGGGGACATAGAATTCCTGTCTATTACTGTAAGGACTGTGGAGCAACGATCGTTTCTCGTGAAGATGTTAAGAAGTGTCCGAAGTGTGGAAGTGCTAATATTGTGCAGGATGAAGATGTGCTTGATACCTGGTTCTCCTCTGCATTGTGGCCGTTTGCTACACTTGGATGGCCCGACGAAACTGAGGACTTAAAATATTACTACCCTACCACGCTGCTTATCACGGGTTACGACATCTTATTTTTCTGGGTTGCAAGAATGATTATGAGCGGCCTTCACTTTATGCACGAAAAACCGTTTGACACGGTAATGTTGCACGGTCTCGTCCGGGACGAAAAAGGCAGGAAGATGAGTAAGTCGTTAAAGAATATCATCGATCCCGTCGATGTAATAAACGAGTACGGCACGGATGCAATGCGCTTTACACTTTCTTATCTCAGTACTGTAGGCGGACAGGATATAAATCTTTCAAAAGATAAGCTCACTGCAAGTAGAAATTTCGTAAACAAGGTATGGAATGCTTCTCGATTCGTTATTATGAATTTAGGTGATTTTGACCCGTTCTCTTACGATTCGAGCAGTATTGAATACGAACTTGAGGATAGGTGGTTTTTAAGTAAGCTAAACAGAATGATAAAACGAGAAAAAGAATTGCTTAAGGAATACGATTTAGGAGAAGCATCAAGAGAGATTTACGATTTTGTGTGGAAGGAGTTCTGTGATTGGTATATAGAACTTTCTAAAGTGCGTTTATACGGTGAAGACGAGAAAAAGAAAAACGATGTGAAGTATCTTTTATGGAATGCACTGGATAAAATATTGAGAATGTTACATCCGTTTATTCCTTTCGTTACGGAAGAAATTTTCTCTTACTTCCCTCGTAAAGAAAGAGCATTAATCGTAGCAAAGTTTCCTGAGGTAAAAGAGGAATTTATAAGTGAAACGGTGGAAAAAGAGGCAGAGTATGTGTTTGATGTTATTCGTGCAATAAGGAGCATGAAGTCGGATTTCAATATTCCGATAGTTAAGAAACTCAAAGGTTTTGCAACTACGCAGAACGAAAAAGAAAAGACACTCATTTTGCAGGAAAAGGACAAAATAGAGAAAATAGCTTTTCTTGAAAGCCTGAATATTACCAAATCTAAACCGAAAAATACGATAAAGAGCGTCGTTTCTGAAACTGCAATTTATGTAGATCTTGGCGGTACAGTAGACATTAATAAAGAAAAGGCACGCCTGGAGAAAAAACTTGCTACGCTTGTGAACGAAATTAAAAAGTTAAGAAGCAGGTTGCAGAATAAACGATATCTGGAAAGAGCTCCAAAGGAGGTAATTGAAAAAGATAAGGCAAAACTTGAAGAAGCAGAAAAAGAAGCTCTTATTGTGTCAGGGCATCTTCAAGATCTTAGTGAATAATGCTTCAGTATTTTACAAATTACGAAAAGGCACTTAACTATATTTTCGGTTTAAACAGAAATCGTAAAATTTTTTGGGAGTTTGGCTTTGATAGGATGAAGGCCATCCTTGAAAAGATTAAAAATCCACAGAATGACTTAAAAATTGTGCATGTTGCAGGCACAAAAGGGAAGGGGTCTACCATCTCCTTCCTTTCTTTTATTTTACGGCAATCTTACAAAACAGGATTATTTACTTCGCCTTCTCTTATTAATACCAGTGAAAGAATTTCGATAAATGGAGCACTTATATCCCCTAAGGAATTTCTTGAAGTTTTTAACGAAGTGTTGCCTATTTATAAAAAACTGCCAGAAAAACTAACTCCATCTACATTTGAAACATTTACAATTATTGCGTTTGAATACTTTAGAAGGCAGAAAGTAGATGTTGCACTTTTTGAAGTAGGTATGGGTGGGCGGCTTGATGCAACAAACATAATAAAGCGACCACTCGTTTCAGTTATTACTCCGATTAGTTACGACCATCAGAAGGCATTAGGCAATACACTTGAAGAAATTGCATACGAGAAAGCTGGAATAATTAAAAATAACGGTATTGTGGTCGTAGGAAAGCAGAAGGCCGAAGCAAGAAAAGTAATTTTAGATGTTGCTAAGTCTCACAATGCAAATGTTCTTTTGTACGGTAGAGATTTTTATGTAGATAGCATCAGACAGGAGAGCGGTAGAACGCTGTTCAACTTTTATTCTCGTATAGGGGACATTGTTTTCGAGAATCTCGAAATTCCTCTTTTAGGTATACACCAGGCTGAAAATGCAAGTATTAGTATTCAGGCAGCGCTTTTACTTAACAAGAGTGGAATAGAAGTTTCTTCTTTTATGATTCGTCACGGGCTTCAAAATAGTTTTTGGCCGGGGAGAACTGAAATTGTTGGAAATGATCCCCTCGTACTTCTTGACGGTGCACATAACGGTGCTTCTGCTCTCGCCCTTGATAATACGCTGAAATTGTTCAGAGGAAGAAGAATCATTTTTTTATTTGGCATTTTAAAAGATAAGAATATAGATTCGGTTCTTTCCGTACTCTCCCGTAATAAAGATGCTATTTTCGTACTTACTGAAGTCCCATTTTCTAATAGGAGAAGGCTTGATGTTATACAGCTCAAAAAGTATGCTGAACAATTTATCTCTAAAGATCGTATTTTTTATTTTCACGATTTTTTGAAAGCATTTGAATTTACCCGTAAAATTGCAAAGAAAAAAGATATCATATGTGTGACCGGTTCTCTTTATCTCGTTTCTTCTGTGAGAAAATTGACGAATCATTTTGTTTTTTCACTTAATATACTATAATTTTGTTGAGATGAATAATATTATTCTTGTGTTAAAAACAATTTTCCCGTGGCTCACGGTAACTGACTTTTGGGTTATCGTATTTTTGTATTTAATTATAGACATTGCGCTGTCTATATTCGTTTACAATGACAGTAAATCTCGAGGAGGGCATGCACTTTCCTGGGCGATCTGGTGTTTTATACTTGGTGGAATTCTTCCGTTTCTTTTTTATTTAATTGTTCGTTCCCCTTATACTCTGGACGAGATAAATGAAGAAGAAGCAGAAAAGGAGGTGGTGGAGCTTCAAAAGAAGTATTACGAAGTGCAGATAGCAAAAGAAGTTCAGGTTTGTCCTGTCTGTGGTGAAGAAATAAAGTCTGATTATATGTACTGTCCTTATTGCTTTACGCAGTTGAAAAAGAAGTGTCCTGAATGCGGCAGGCTCGTTGATAAAGACTTTAAAATTTGCCCATACTGTGGACACATATTCGACGAAGAGAAAGGAGTGATTAGATGAAACTGTTTACATTTAAACCCGGTGGCGTGCATCCTGACGAGATGAAGATCACAAAAGACAGGCCGTTTGTTCAAATGTCAGTTCCTGCCGTAGTTGTGGTGCCTCTATCTCAACACATTGGTGCGCCAAACACGCCAACTGTCAAAGTGGGGGACCATGTGAAGATTGGCCAGGTAATCGGCTCTTCTACTGCATTCGTTTCTGCTCCTGTTCACGCAACAGTTTCTGGTGAAGTAGTTGCAATTGAGCCAAGGCCTCACCCACTTGGGAAAAATGTTCAAGCGGTCGTAATAAAAAACGATTTTAAGGATGAATGGTTTGAGCCTCCACAGAAAAGAGACCTCGATTCTTTAACGAAAGACGATATATTAAAAATTATTAGAGAAAAAGGTATCGTAGGTATGGGGGGTGCAACTTTTCCTACAGCTGTAAAGCTTTCTCCTCCAAAAGGTAAAACAATAGAAACTTTAATAGCAAATGGCGCGGAGTGTGAACCGTATCTTACTACAGACTACAGAACGATGCTGGAGTTTACTGATAAGGTAATTGACGGTTTCCTTGTGGAGATGAAAGCAAGCGGAGCAAAGCAGGGTTTTATTGCAGTGGAAGACAATAAGAGTGATGCAGCTGAGAAGTTAGAAAATAGATTGAAAGAGCGTGGCGTTAAAAATGTTGAAGTCGTATTAGTGAAAACAAAATATCCTCAGGGCGGCGAAAAGCAGTTAATTAAGGCTGTTATGGGAAAGGAAGTCCCTGCAGGTGGTTTGCCACTTGATGTAGGTGTCGTCGTGCAAAATGTTGGGACTTTAAAGGCTATTGCGGAAGCCGTTCTTGAAGATAAACCTCTTATAGAACGGGGCACTACAGTATCTGGGACGGCAATTAAAAATCCTGGGAATTACATTATAAGAATTGGTACTCCTATAACGCACATTATAGAACAAACGGGAGGACTTACAAGGAAATTAAGAAAACTTATTTTTGGCGGCCCTATGATGGGACTTGCTCAATCTACTGTGGAGGTGCCCGTAATAAAAGGTACTTCTGGAATATTGTTCTTTGGGGAAGAAGCGTTGGAAATGGCGCCTCAGGATGAATCTCCGTGCATAAGGTGTTCTCGTTGCGTGGATCATTGTCCTATCGGGCTTATGCCGCTTCTTATTGACCATGCATGGAGAAGGAAGGATATGAAACTTGCAGAATCTCTTAATGCTACAGACTGTATAGAATGTGGCGTATGTTCGTATGTGTGCCCTTCTAAACGGCATCTTACGGAAAACATAAGATTTGCGAAACAGGCTATTATTAAACAGAGAAAGATAGAAGCTGCAAAGCAAGCTGCTTTTGAGAAATTGAAAGCATTAAGAGAAAAGCAGGAAAAAGAAGCTGCTGAAAAGGCAAAGAGTGCTTCGCCTTCTAAAGAAAAGGGAGGTAAAGAAAATGGATGATAAAATGATTGATCTGGTAGTTACTTCCTCTCCTCACATCAGAGATAAAGTAAAGGTTTCCTCAATAATGTGGGATGTGGTGATTGCTTTGCTCCCTGCTCTGGTTGCAGGTTTATACTTTTTCTGGTCGTTACATACATTGGGTATTGTTATTGTTTCAATAATTAGTGCGGAACTTGCAGAAATTCTTGGCGCCTGGATGTTTAGAAAGCCCGTATCTTTAAAAGATTTTTCGGCTGTTGTTACGGGTGTATTGTTTGTAATGGTGATGCCGCCATCTTCTCCTTATTGGCTGATTATCGTAGGTGCGTTTACGGCAATAATCCTAGGTAAGTGGATATTTGGAGGTATAGGTTCCAATCCGTTTAACCCTGCACTCGTTGGAAGGGCAGTCTTGATGATTTCGTGGCCTGCCTTGATGACTACATGGAAGGTATTTCCGCATATCATCCCCCCGCACGGAGTAAGCGCTAATGCCGTCACTATGGCTACGCCTTTGAATGTGGTGAAGTTGCACGGTTTTTCACAGTTAATAGCGGAATACGGAACAAAAGCGGCACTTTATAAAGCGTTATTTTTAGGTAATGTAGGTGGTTCGTTGGGAGAAACATCTGCTCTTCTCTTGTTGATTGGTGGTCTTTACCTAATTCTTAAAGGTATTATCGATTGGAAGATTCCTACTGCTTACATTACAACTGTATTCGTTCTTTCTCCAATCTTTGGAAGAGATCCGCTATTTTCTATCTTAGCAGGCGGATTATTCCTTGGTGCGTTCTTTATGGCTACAGACTACAGCTCTTCACCTATTACTTCAAAGGGAAGACTTTGGTACGGCATCTCACTTGGATTTATTACTGTTATGATTCGAGTTTTTGGAGCGTATCCAGAAGGCGTTATGTTCTCTATTCTAATTGTACAGCTGTTTGTCCCGTTCTTTGATAAAATTTTACCTCATGTATATGGTCATGGAAAAGAGGTGAAGTCATGAATAAAATCGTGAAACTTGCGGTGGTTCTTGGTGTAATCAGTGCAATTGCAGGTGGAATACTAGCAGGTGTATACCAGTTTACTGCTCCGGTAATAGAGGCACGAAACCAAGCCGCTCTGAAAGCAGGACTTTTGGAAGTATTTCCTGGAAATTATAAATTCTCTGAATTAAAGATCAAGTTAAAATCTCCAGATCCTGCAGTGACATTTGGAAAGATTTATAAAGTTGAAGATAGTAGCGGGAATCTTGTGGGAATGATACTGGATGTAACTACGCCAGGCGATCAGGCGCCTATCGAGATGCTCGTTGGGGTAAACAGGAATGGTACTATTAATGGCGTAAAAATCTTAAAAAGTTTGGAAACTCCGGGCCTTGGTGCGAATGCAAGTAACCCCCACTACTATGTGGACAAGAAAAAGAAAATTACTTTTCTTGGGCAGTTTAAAGGTAAGAAGGTAACAGACCCGTTTATACCAAAGAAAGATGTAATAGCAATTACAGGAGCAACTATTACATCTGCTGCTGTTTCAAGGGGAGTAAAAGCTGCGGGTATAGCGGCTTATGAATACATGCAAAAGGCAGGTGGTTCGTAATGAAGGATAAATTAAAAATCATCTGGAATGGTATTGTACCCTCTAACCCGGTGTTAATTCTTGCAATCGGACTTTGCTCTGTCGTTGCCGTAACGAATTTCGTAAAAAATGCTTTGCTTATGTCGTTTGCATTTAGTTTTGTTTTAATTCTTTCTGAAGTGATCGTTTCGTCAATTCGGAAGTGGATACCGGACGAAATCAGAGTGCCTATTTTCGTCGTAGTAATTGCAACATTTACGACCATTGCGGCACTTTTGTCCCATGCATATTTTCCAAGTGTTTACGATGCGATCAAACTTTACATACTTCTCGTGGTCGTGAATTGTATTATTATTGGACGCGCTGAAGCGTTTGCGTACAAGAACGGCGTTTTTGATTCTCTACTTGACGGAATCGGAATGAGTTTGGGATATAGCTGGGTTATTATAACTATTGCTATTATAAGGGAACTTTTTGGTAATGGAACAATTGCGAACATAAGAGTAATGCCACACATTTATCAACCTGCTCTGATAATGGTACTACCTCCTGCTGGTTTCCTCGTATTGGGCGTGCTTGTTGGGTGGCTTGAGTGGAGTTTAAAGAGAAAGAAGGAGGCTAAAAAATGAGTTACCTTACTGACCTTCTCAAAATATTTATTGCATCGATGGTTGTAAACAACATTATATTGATGCAATTCCTTGGCCTTTGCTCATACATAGGGCTTACGGATAATATGAGCGCCTCTATTGGTATGGGCTATGCTGTAACTTTTGTTACTGTGCTTGCAGCAGCGGTTACATGGATTATTGATCACTGGATTTTAATTCCGTTTAACTTACAGCCTTTTTTAGAAATAGTCTCTTTTATTCTAGTTATTGGGTCTCTTGTGAGCCTTGTAGAAATTTACCTTAAAAAGATGTCCCCGAACCTCTACAAGGCAATGGGTATCTACTTGCCGCTTATTGCAACCAATTGTTTAATTTTGGGAGTAACATTTGTTATTTCAATGCACAAGTTAGACTTTATACAGGCATTAGTAGAAGCAATTGGAACTGCCCTTGGATACTTTATGGCAATGCTTATTTTAGCAGGTATCAGAGAGAGGTTGCGTGATTCAGAACTTCCGGAGTTTTTCCAGGGAAAGGCAATTGCTTACATCGTTTCTGGAATTGCGGCACTTGCTTTTATGGGTTTCCAGGGTATGATAAAGTAGGCGAGGTGAAGATATGAGGTCGATAATTATTTCGATTGTTGCCGTTGGAGGATTTGGGGCATTATTTGGAGCGTTGCTTGGATATTTTGCTGAAAAGTATAAAGTTGAAGAAGACCCTCTTGCTATTGCAATATACGAAGTACTTCCTCACGGTGACTGTGGTGCCTGCGGGTATCCTGGATGTAAAGCGTGTGCAGAGGCCATTGCAAGGGGCGAGGCGCCAGTAGATGCTTGTGTTGTTGGTGGTGCTGCAACGACTGCAAAGATTAAAAAGGTTATAGAAGAGTTCAAATCAAAAGATAAAAGTTAGTTGAGTGTTGAAACTTTTCCGAAATTGTATAAAATAAGAGGAAGGGGAGCTTGGAATGAATAAAAAAATTATAGTAATAATTTTAGTAATTGCTTTTGTTTTGTCTGGAGTATCCGTTGCGGATGCTTCTGATAGTGGTTCTGTGCCAATAAGCATTACTAATTCCCTTCCTCTACCTGTTTATAAAAAGGTAGACATTTCAGTTAGTATTCCAAAGATTAAAAGTAACGATAAAGTAGCCGTTTTTTTAAAAGGGAAAAGGATTCCTATACAGATACTCAGTAGAGGTGCTAATTCACTTCGTTTTTCTACTATTCTATCTTTTGCGCCCAATGAAACGAAAATTCTTATTTTAAAGTATGGAAAAGGTGTTATTCCAAGTAAAACTCAGATTCTTTATAAGCCCAATTTTTCAGGGACTTACTTTGCTGGAATAGGGAGTGGTAAGTTATATATAGCATCCCTTGCAGACGATAATAATATTTCTGTAAAATCGAATAACGGCGATGCATTATTTTCTGGTGTACTAAATAAAAAGGAATTCAAAATTATTTCTCTTTCTCGTGATCAAGTATTTACGATTCAATCAAAAAAGCCTATATTCGCAGAAGTTAGCTCTCTTAAAGCAAATTGTCTGAAGAATAGTTCAGACGATGTTTCTTCTGTCTATGGGACTTACTTTTTGCTGTTTATCCCAAGAGAGATTATCGTTTCTTCGTATACTTCTACAAAGCTTACGATAAAATCCTTAAGTGGAAATACTATATATACTATATATTCAGGTACTTTGCCGCCGCGTGGGCAGTACAAAAACTTTTCATTAAAGCCGGGACTTTACGAAATTTCCGCTGATTATCCAGTAACAGTCCAGTTTGGCTGTGAAGATGATAATATTTATTCTATAAACTATGGAGCACCTAATGAATTTAAAGGCGTTTCGTATGGTAATGTAGTGTGCTCTGCGCTTTTCTCAAATACGAAAGTCCAGATTAAAACCCCGTTTAAAACTTATCCGTATGTAAACCTTGAAAATCCAGGAGATTACATCTATAAAACTGTAATTACTAAGTATAAAGATAGTTATACGGAGACAATCCCCATATTTATCCAGTATAGCAAACCTATTCTTATCTATTCGGATTCCAATCATGGGAACATTGGCGGGGAGCAAATTCCTTCGCTTTTTGGTCATAATGAACACTATGTATTTCTTACCGGCAAAATATTTAACTTTAACGGTCTCGTTCATCGAAGGAAAGTAGTGGTAATTCCTATGTTTTCGGATACTACAATAAAATTAAATGGAAAGCAGTATGTATTAAAAGGCGCCCTTATGCCAAAGACTTTTCTTTTTGGAAAAAGCTATACTTCTGTAAAAATTGATTCTAACAAGCCTATTTCTGTTTTTGATGTTGGGCTTACTACTTCAATAGAATTTCTTTCTATGCTTTTACCATTGAAAGATAATAGTGTTTCTTATGTCGTAGGAGCTATACCTCCAAAAACTTCAACTCAAAATAACAATGGTGGAACACAGGAACCAAATGTAGGCATATTATCACGGTATATTACGCCGATTGCAGGATTTTTTGGTTCAGTGTGGAGCGGGATAGAAAAAACCTCTGTATACAAAAGCGTTAGTAATACATTATCGCAGTTCTGGCAGACTATATCGCCTTCTTTAAATAATTTATCCAGGCAAATTATTGCACTTTTTATACCCGTTGCGCAGATGGTTTATCCTTATGTGCATCCTTACTTTGCCAACCTTACCGTAAGTGAACTTGCTGCTATTTTGTTTTATCTTTTAATTGCGCTTATTATTATCTTGCTTATACCTAAAAGAAGGAAAAAACAAATACCTGTAGAAAAGGTTACAGAAGCCGAATTAAAGAAAAAAGGCAATGTGGCATTTAATGTAAAGACTATTGAAGAAAAAGGTATTAGTGGTATTAAAGCGGCGCCTACGGGAAAGCCTAAAGTGCTCGTTTCGAAGTATAGTAAAAAACAGGAGAGTGTAGTTCCTAAGAAGAATAAGCCCGTAAAAGTTGAGCGGAAGTCAATAACTTTAGGTGGACACAAGTCATCAGAGGAGAAAAAGGCTGCCGTTAAGACTACTAAACAGCCTTTGCAAATCTTTAAACATCCAACAAAAGTGAAAGAGACGAAAAAGATCGAGAAGAAAGTCTCGGAGAAATTACCCACGACAGGTCCATTACAGGTAAAGGGGAAAACTGCTCCATTGGAGAAGTCGATTGGAAATGTGCCTTCAGGCCAGATAAAAAGTAAAACAGAAATTTCTCAAGGGGGCGCTCAGCAGATAAGTAAGGAATTAGCGCTTAAAAAAATTCTAAATAAAAATTTAAACCTTACTCAACAAGAGGGGGTAAAAAAGCCGTTAACAGAGAAACCCTCTACAACGGCAAAAGAAGTAGTTATAAAAGGCAGGTCCCTTTCTGAAACGAGATCGCCTGAAGCAGCTATTGAATCTGGAAGGATTGCCGAAGTCCTTAAAAAGTTAAAGGAAACTACTGCAAAAATCTCCGAGCAATCTAAAAAGCTGGAGGAGACTGGCGGAATAGAAAAGAAACCCGTAATACCTGTAAACACTGTGTCTTCTAATGTTCGGCCTACCGTTAAGTCGAATGCTGACGAAACGGGTATTATTAAAAATAAAGAGAAGCCCGTTATTGAAGAAACACCTACGGAAGCAGAGGAATCTAAATCTGCCGGCCACAAAGCTTTTGGTGTGGGGCGGTTGTTTAGGAGAAAGAAGATTGAAGTATCTGGGCCTACTGAAAAAGAGGAGTCTGCCGTTTCTGGTGTTAGCAAAGTAGAAAAGATTTCTGAAGAACCTGTAAAAGAGAAAGTTAAACCAGAGGAGATCTCTATCAGTAAAGTTAAGGAAGAAAGTCTCGAAGTTAATAGTAAGCAAATTGAGGAAGAAATCTCCAAAGAAGAGAAACTTCATACATCTCTTTCTGAGTTAATAGAAAAAGTAAGAAGGGAACCACAGGCAGAGGAGAACATCAGTGCTTCTGCTGGGATCCAGGTAGGTAAAGAAGCAATAGAAAATGTTAGCACTAAAGGTAAAGTCGAACAGCCTGCTGGTATTTTAATTTCAGGTTCTGCGGCCATTGATAGTGGTTCTTTGTCTGAACTTTATAGGCTTCGTGCACTTGAGCATCTTAGCAGGATTATAATTTCGGCAAAGGATCAACCTAATGTTGATCCGGATATTAAAACGAAGTATAGAATTTCCGTTATTTCACTTACCGGTATAGAGTTGCGTATTGCTGAGGATCTTGCACGAAGAATTGGAGCAAAGAAAAGTACGGGAGAATTGTTGCTAATTGCTAAAAAGACGCGAATAAGTAAAATAATTGTTGACGACCATCCAAAGATTACGAATTATCAGGGCATAAAGATCGTGAATATAAGTGAACTAACCAGTAAATAATGGATAAGATTCTATTTTTAGTACTATTTCCTAAGAAATAAGTTCAGTATGATAGTTAGTAAAATGCTTAAAATTATACTCGTTACTATGGGAAAGTAAAATACAAAGTTTCCTTTTTTAATAACTATATCGCCGGATAGTCTAAGAAAGCCAACCCTGTCAAATAGAAAAAATAATCCTCCCATTAAAATAAACAAAATACCTATTTCTATTAAAATCTTGCCCAATTTATCCATGTATAAATTATAACTAATTTTTTGTCCAATGACAATTTTCTTTATTTTTGCAAATGTGTTAGAATTTAAACACATTAGTTTTTTAGTGGCAAAAGGAGATGCATAAATATGGAATCATTGCATTCTATTGAGGATCTTGACGCGTTCAGAGAAGCTGTAAAAAAGTTGTTTGAAACAAAAAGGTGTGACGACTCGAAGGTAAAGATTATAGTGAGTGAAAGAAATAGTTAAATTGCATCTGAAGTGGAAGAAATTTTAAGTATAATTCGTACCGAACTGAGTAAAAACAATCCAGCGGATATTCCTATTGAAAAGTGTTGCTGTCTGGGTGTGGATAGCGAGATGCCAATTCTCGTCGTGTAGTCCCATTGTGAGTATTTTTGTTATGGGCGGGTAACTCCGGAGTTTGTTATTCGTATTATAAGGAAACATATTCTTGGAGGTAAACCCATTTTCGAGCGTGTTATTGTAAGAGGAGAAATTTGCGAGGAGGCATAAACGAAAAAGACATCTATACTTGAAGACCTTTAAAGTACAAAAAACAGCAGAGAAGGAAACTATATTTCTTTTAAAGATGCAGCAAAGATTTCTGAGGATAAAAAAGTTTCTCTATCTAAAATATACGGAGTGGGTACATTCTACTCGATGCTCTCATTTAAGCCGAGAGGGAAACGCATTATTAGAGTGTGTGGAGGTCTTGCCTGCCATCTTGCTAATGGAAGTAGAGTATTGGACAAGGTGAAGGTGCCCTGCTCCCCAAATCTGAGACAAATGCAATGAGAGTGTTTTGTACTCAGGTTATGGAAGTATTAAAATTAAATTGGCAAGGAAAGGAGAGTGGTTGGACAATTAAGAAAAGAAAGTTTACAGTAGAACAGATAATTCAGATCCTTGCAGAAGGGGAGAAGGGCAATGGTACAGTTGCATCTGTATGTAGAAAGTATGGAATAGGACAAGCTACATACTACAGATGGAGGAGAGAATACAAAGACTTCTCTATACCAGAAGCAAAGAATCTAAAGATGCTCATAGAAGAGAGCAAGAGACTAAAGAAACTACTTGCAGAAAGAGACCTTGAGAACTATGCATTGAAAGAAATAGTAAAAGACTCTTTTTGAAGTGGGAGGAAGGGCGGAAGATGAAGGCAGTGCTATTTATGAAAGAACTTGGTATAAAGATGAAAAGAATAGTAGAACTGTTATCTATATCTAAGAGTACAATATACAGGAAACAGAAACTAATGAACCATTCATCTGAAAGCAGCAATGTTGATGGTCTTAATAACCTTCTTAGACAAAGAATAAGTGAGATAGCACTTAAGTATCCCTTCTATGGCTACAGAAGGATATATGCACTATTAAGAAGGAAAGGCATACTGGTTAACCATAAGAAAGTATACAGGATATACAGAGAGCTTAATTTGCAGAGGCCTAAGAGGAAAAAGAAGATAAGAGTAAAAAACAGTTTAATTGAAAGTATGCCTGCTCTAAAACTAACTAAACTCATTTATCCTAATGCTGTATGGGTAACAGGCTTTATTCATGATTCATTAACAAACAACAGAGTATTAAGAATTCTTATCATACAGGATGCATATACAAAGAAGGTAGTGGGATACAGAATAGGTAGAAGCATTACTGCAGAGGAAGTAACAGATACACTTAAAGAAGCAATATCAGTATACGGTAAACCTCATATACTACATTCAGACAATGGACCAGAGTTTGAGTTTAAACTATTAAACTCATTCCTCAATACAAACAGAATCACACGTGAGTTCATAGAGAAAGGCAAACCATATCAGAATGGCATTGCTGAATCATTTATGGATAAATTTAGAGATGAATGCTTAAACTTAAACATGTTTAAAAGCATAGAAGAAGCTAAAGAGGTAATAGAAAACTACATTAACTTCTATAACAAAGAAAGGCCTCATAGCAGTTTAAACTACAAGACACCTATTGAGTTTGAAAGGAGCCTTGCTATAATATGATTAAACACATACTCTCATTAAAAAAGTCTCACAAATGGGGGTAAGGCAGCTGTCCTGCAGATGTTTGCAGTATGGAGGGATAGTTATGGAAGAAAAAACCGTTAAAGTAAAAATAAATGGCGAAGAATATGAATTTCCGTCAGGCACTACTATATTAAAAGCCTGTGAAAAAGTAGGCATCCACATTCCTACACTTTGCTATCTTGAAGGAATTTCTGAAGAGGGGAGTTGCGGCGTGTGCGTGGTGGAAGTAAAAGGTGTAAAAACTCTTCAGCGTTCCTGTATTACAGAGATTAAGGAAGGCATGGAAATTTATACGGATACACCTCTCGTAAGGGAAGCAAGGGAGTTGAATGTAGAGCTCGCACTTGCACACCACCCGCTTGATTGTATGACCTGTGATAAAAACGGCGATTGCTTACTGCAGGACCTTGCTTACGAATTTAATGTAAAAAAGAGTGTGTTTTTAGACGAAAATGAAGTATACGAGAAGGAAAAACAAACAGCCTGGGACACTAATCCATTTATACAATTCGACCCGCAAAAATGTGTGTTGTGCAGAAGATGCGTTGACGCGTGTGAAAACCAGGCAATAATTGAAGCAATTGGTATTGCAATGAGAGGAATGAATGGAAAAGTAACTACCCCGTTTAATTTGCCGCTTGAGCAAACAAACTGTCAGTTCTGTGGTGAGTGCGTTCAAGCATGCCCTACGGGTGCTTTAATAGAAAAACCGCGTATTGGCAAAGGCAGAATATACGATTTTAAGGCAACGGATACCGTATGCTCTTACTGTGGGGTAGGATGCAATATAAGGCTCTATACGGATAAAAATAACGATGTAGTAATGGCCAAAGGATTGCCGAACAAACTTGTAAACGATACACGAACATGCGTTAAAGGCAGGTTTGGTTTTGAGTATGTAAATAGCAAAGACAGATTAACATCGCCTCTTATAAAGGAAAACGGAGCATTCAGGAAGGCGTCTTGGGACGAAGCAATCAAGTATGTAGCAAAAAAACTTACAGAGGTTAAAAATAAGTACGGACCTAATTCTATAGGTGTCCTTGGTTCTTCGCGTTGCACGAATGAAGATAACTATGTTATCCAGAAGTTTGCTCGTGCCGTAATAGGCACAAACAACGTGGATAATTGCGCAAGGCTTTGCCATTCTTCTACTGTAACTGGCTTAAAAATGGCACTCGGAGCAGGTGCTGCAACAAATTCGATTGACGACATAAAAGATGCTGATGTAATGTTTATTATCGGCTCTAATATGACTGAAACACATCCTGTTATCGCACAGATTGTAAAAAAACACCAGAAGAATGACGGAGCAAAAATTATCGTGTGCGATCCGCGGAGAACTGACATTGCAAAAGTTGCCGATGTATTTATACAGCACAATCCCGGGACTGATGTTGCCTTGCTCAATGCAATTATGAAGATAATTATTGATGAAGATTTAATAGACAAAGAGTTTATAAAAGAGCACACCGTAGGCTTTGAGGACTTAAAGGAAGAATTGAAAAATTTCGACCTGAGTGAGGCATCTAAAATAACGGGCGTCGATTTAAGCCTTATTAAACAGGCTGCAGAGATTTACGGGCGTGCGAAAAATGCAACGATTTTCTACACGATGGGAATTACGCAGCATACGACTGGAACGGACAATGTATTAAGTATGGCAAATCTTGCACTAATTACCGGAAATTTAGGGCGTGAAGGTGCCGGGATTAATCCGCTTCGCGGTCAGGCGAATGTACAGGGTGCGTGTGATCTGGGAGCGCTTCCCAATGTTTTCCCAGGGTATCAGAGCGTTACAGATGATTCTGTGCGTGAAAAATTTGAACAGGCATGGGGCGTAAAACTTCCTAAAGATATAGGTTTGCCTGTTTCAAAGTTTGGCGAAGCAGCGTTAAGCGGCAAATTAAAAGCAGTGTATATAATGGGTGAGAATCCTCTTATGAGTGAGCCTGATATAAATAGAGTGCGTGAAGGTTTCGAAAAATTGGAATTCATAGTTGTTCAGGATATTTTTCTCTCTGAAACTGCGCAAGTTGCGGATGTCGTGCTGCCTGCAGCAGCTGCATACGAAAAAGACGGTACATTTACAAATACCGAGCGCAGGGTACAGCTTTTAAGGATTGCAAAAGAAAAACCAGAAGGTACCAAATTCGATTGGGAGATTGTCTCAGAAGTTGCAACTGCAATGGGGTATCCAATGCACTATAATAATAGTGCAGAGATTATGGATGAAGCAGCATCCCTTACGCCTTCTTATGCAGGCATCCACCATTACCGGCTGGAGAAGCAGGGAATTCAGTGGCCCTGCAAGGACGACAACGACCCTGGAACAAAAATATTGCACAGAAATGGTTACTTTAATGAACCCGATGGAAAGGGCGTTATCCATGCTGTGAAGTTTAAGCCGCCTGCTGAACTCCCCGACGAGAACTATCCGTTTGTCCTTACGACAGGTAGGATTCTCTACCACTATCACACGGGCAACGAGTCAAGAAGGGTTAAAGTATTAGATGAGTTTGTCCCCGAGAATTACATTGAAATCTCAAAAAAAGATGCAGAGAAATTGAATTTGAAAGACGGAGAAATTGTAAAGGTTACTACGCGCAGGGGAAGTATAAAGGTTAAAACGCGTATTTCTGATAGGCCTAAAGAAGGTGTGGTTTTTGTGTCGTTTCACTTCCACGAAGCGGCTGCAAATGTGTTAACGAACCCTGCACTTGATCCGATTGCAAACATACCAGAATACAAAGTCGCAGCATGCAAAATAGAAAAAGTGTAGTACCGGTAATTCTCGTGGGCGGCAAAGGCCGCAGGCTTGGTAAGGATAAAACTAAACTTTCTATAAACGGAAAGCGTATTCTAGAAAGGACTTTCTTCATTCTTGAAAGAGTTTTCGCAATAGAGCCTTTGCTTGTAGGAGATAAACGGATAAACGGTTTTAATACTATAAACGATGTCGTGAAGGATGCAGGGCCTTTGGGTGGTTTATACACGGCATTTCTCAATACGAAGGGACAATTTGTGTTTCTGACTGCCTGCGACATGCCTTTTATTAATGAACAACTTCTTGTGTACATGTGTAGTAATTTGGACAAAAGTGTGGAGATTTACATTCCCCGTATAGGAAGTTATATTGAACCGCTTTTTGCATTTTACAACAGGCGTCTTTTTACAAAAGTCAAACAAAATCTCGAATTAAAAAAGTTCCCTCTGCGGCTGCTTTTAAGAGATAGCAAGGTGCAGTATCTAAAGGAGAGCGAAATTGTGCGTTTTGATAGGGAACTGACGACTTTCTTTAATGTAAATACCAAGGAGGACGAGGTAAAATTAGATTTACTTGCGAAACTGCATAATAAATGAAAGGCGTTTCCAGGGTTGATTTTTTCGTTTTTTCCAGTAGAATTACCCTATGAGAATAATAGAAGATTTACATCTTCATACGCGTGTTTCTAAAGATTCTGTGCAAGATCCTGAGGTATACGCAATTGAAGCAATAAAACGCAACATCAAATATTTGGGATTTACGGATCATCTGGATCTGGATCCGGTGGATAAGGATTACGGTTATTACAGGTATAATGATGCTGCAAAAGATATTACAATGCTTCGCAATAAATATGGCAATAAGTTGAATTTGCTTTTTGGCGTTGAAGTAACTTATCAGAAAGGGCTTGAAAATAGTATTTTGAATACTACATTAGATAAGGACTACGACTTTTTGATGGGCTCTGTCCACAGACTTGAAGGTTTTACTATAGCAGGTGCAAGCGGCCTTCCGTTTTTTGAAGGTAAGGACGAAGGAACTTCTTACAGAATGTATTTTGAGGAGATGAAAAATCTTGTAGATGTGAAATACTTTCAAGTTGTAGGCCACTTTGATGTAATAAAACGATATGGAGTACAATTTTACGGCTCCTTCTATGCTGAGCGCTATAAAGAAATTATTCTACCAATCCTTTCTGAAATCGTGAAAAACGGTATGGTGCTTGAGGTCAATAGTTCTGGTTTCAGGCAGTTGCCGGGTGAGCCGTATCCTTCGAAAGAAATTTTGTCTTATTATGCATCTGTTGGTGGAACTGAAATCACTATTGGATCAGATGCACATTCCATAAAACAATTTAACTTTGGTTTAAAAGAAGCGCTTGACTACGCGTTAAAGGTATTCGATTTTGAACTTGTTGCTTTTATAAGAAAAAAGAAAATTCGACTTGGAAAGATAAGTTCTTTTGCTGAGGAATATTCGTTTAACAATAATTCGTAAAAGCGCCCTACTAATAATTGTCTTGACAAAAAAAAGTGTGCGTATAAAATAGTTGCTAAAAAATTGCAAATAAATTATTACAAGGAGGTATGGGATGTCTAAAAATGACATAGTTAACGAGGAGGTTCTTGAGAGAACTATCCAGAGAGCACGAGAAAGAAACATTATTATTCCTACTTACGAGCAGATGCGTGATCCTACAAAAATTCCAGAGAAAATAAAAGAAGAATTAAAACACATTGGTTTGTGGGATCTTCATCCAAGAAATTTATTCAGAATTACCTGGAAAAACGAGCCAGTAAAGTTTGGTGGCGGTTTTGACGGCGTAAATTATGTAGAAATTCCTCCAGAATTAAGTGGAGTAAAGGCAAGGATTTTCGTTTTAATTGGTAAATACTTCCCGACAGGTTCTCACAAAGTCGGTGCAACATTTGGTCCGCTCGTGGAAAAACTTACCAGGGGCGCATTTGATCCGACCAGGCAGAAAGCACTCTGGCCGTCTACCGGAAATTACTGCAGGGGTGGTGCATACGATTCTGCACTACTTGCTTGCCAGGCAATTGCAGTACTTCCTGAAGGGATGTCCAAAGAAAGATTCGAGTGGCTTAAGAGTATTGGTGCAGAAGTGTATGCTACACCTGGCGTTGAAAGCAATGTAAAAGAGGTTTTTGATAAAACAAAAGAACTCAAACAGCAAAGGCCGGATGAAATCGTCGTGTTGAACCAGTTTGAGGAGTTTGGAAACCCGATCTGGCACTATGCCGTAACAGGACCTGCAATGGAAGAAGTATTTAACAAAGAGAAAAAGGAAGGCCAGAGAATGACTGCTTTGTTCCTCACTCAGGGTTCTGCTGGTACACTTGGTAGTGGTAACTACTTAAGAAAGAAATTCCCTACGATTAAGATTGGCGCAGGCGAAGCACTTCAGTGCCCCACACTTCTTTACAATGGTTATGGTGGACACAGAATCGAAGGTATTGGAGACAAGCATGTTCCGTGGATTTTTGATGTGAAAAATATTGATATGGTTGTGGACATTGACGACGAAGCTTGCATGCACTTAATCAGATTATTTAATGAGCCTGCTGGCAGAAAGTATCTTAAAGAAGCCGGTGTAGACCCTGCATTTGTTGATAAACTTGACCTCTTTGGCATTTCCTCTGCTGCAAATATTCTTGGTGCAATCAAGATGGCGAAGTACTACGAAATGACAGACAAAGATGTGATATTTACTGTCGCAACTGATTCTATGGAACTCTATCAGTCTAGACTCCAGGAACTTAGAGATCAATACGGGGAATATACTGAAATGGATGCTGCAAAAGACTTTGAGCGCTACTTACTTGGTGCAACGACTGACTGGATGCTAGAACTCAGGTACTATGATAAAAAGAGAATGCATAACTTAAAGTACTTTACATGGATTGAACAACAAGGCAAAGAACTTGCAGAGCTTAACGCACAGTGGTACGACGACAATTACTGGGACGAAAAGTTTGAATCCTACAAAGAATGGGACGAAAGAATAAAAGAATTTAACGAAAGAGTAGGGTTAATTAAAAAATATCTGTAAAAGAAAGTTGTTTTGGGTAATTATGAACTGCCCGTCTTTTTTAAAGACGGGCAGTTTTTATTTATTTTTGTGCCTCTTCAGGAATTGTTTAATTTTTTCTTCAGTTTCTTTAGATATGAAATGTTCTATTAAACATGCCTCTTTGTAGGCTGTGTTTTCCGATATTCCAATGATGTCGTGGAGTAATGCAAATAAAAGTTTGTGTTTTTCCCATGTTTCTTTTGCTATTTTCTCTCCATTTTCCGTTAATTCTATCTCGCCGTAGGAAGTATGCTTTACTAATCCTTTCTCGCTAAGTTTTTTTAGAGCACCTGTTACTGATGGCAGTGTTACTGAGAGGCACCTTGCAACATCGATTACTCTAACAATTCGTTTTTTTTGCTTTATTAGATATATTGTTTCAAGATAATCTTCACTGCTTTTTGTCGTTTTATTCTTCATTTTTTGAAACTTACGGCATAAATAGTTTTAATACCTGGTTGAATAACCCGCCCAGTATAATTGCTCCTGCAAGTTCCCCAACTACGATTATCGTGGTGCGTTTCCAGCCAAACTCTCTTTTTAATGCTGCCATCGTGGCAACGCAAGGAATGTAAATCATCGTGACAAACCCATAAACAAAAATTTGCCTTGGTGTCATAATAGATGCGAAGTTTGTCGTGTGATAGATCCCTGCAAGCATTACGAGTGTAAGTTCTTTTCTTAATGCTCCGAATATGAGCGTAACACCTGCAAGCGGTGGCAGGCCGATGAAATTAGTTACAACGGGCTTTAAAAAATTTGCAACAGGATTTAACCAGTTCAGTAGTGCAAAGAGTTCTATTACGACATTTGCTATAATGATAATAGGAAATGCAATGTAAACAAATTCCTTTAGTCTAACCCATGTTTGTTTTAAAATTATGCGCATTACTGGTTTCCTGTATCTGGGCATTTCCATTATAAGTCCAGATGGTGTCCCCTTTATGAATTTATTCAGAATGCGTCCAACAATTACAATGAGAATGAAGTCTAATACATATATAATGAATGCATATACTGGCCCTAAGAATGCAGCGACAAGTCCGAGTATAATAACTGTCCGTGCTGAGCACGGAACGAGTGTTACGAGTATTGCTGCAAGGAATCTATCTCTATCGCGTTCCATAATTCTTGTGCCGAGGACTGCCGGAACATTACATCCAAATCCCTCAATTAACGGCATAAACGCTTTACCGTGAAGACCCATTTTGTGCATTAAATTATCCGTTAAAAATGCAATCCTTGCCAGATATCCGCTGTCCTCTAAGAATGCAAGGAGTAGATAAAATGGCGCAATGTACGGAAGTATTATGCCTATCCCTGCTATTACTCCTTCCATTACACCGTCCCACAGGATTCTATCCCAGAATGGAGAGAGAGGTATCCGCATAAATGTAGGTTTAAATGCTTCAAGCCAATTACTTAGAAGATCCGAAAAGTAACTTCCGAATTTGAATACTGTGTAGAATATACCTATTGTTATAAGTATAAAGAATACATATCCCCAGAACTTGTCTAAAGCGATTTTGTCGAACCAGTCTCCAATGCTGGCCTTTACCGTGTACCTTCTCGTGATTACGGACTCTGCTATGCGTGATGCAATGGCGTACCTCTCTGAAATTATTACTGTTTCGGCGTCTTCTCCGTGTATTTCCTTTAGCTCTTCCTGGAGTTTTTTAACTATAGAAAGTATTTCAGGATCGTTCACTTCTTTTTTTATCAAAGGATCGTTTTCCAGTAATTTTATTGCAGTGAATCTGTATGGATACGAAAGCACAATACTTTTGCTTTTAAGTTTTTCAACGAGGATCTCAATTCTTGATTCTACTTCTTTACCGTACTTTATGTGTGGCACTTTTTTCTCTTCTGAGAGCAGTGTGTCTTTTATTACTTTAAATAAGTCTTTTAGTCCTTTGTTCTGGACTGCAATTGTTTTTACTACTGGTGCATCAAGTAACTTGGAAAGTTTATTCTCATCTATGTGTAGTCCTTTATTCTCCAATATGTCGTATTGATTTAGTGCGACTACGAGAGGTACTTCAAGATCGATTAACTGTAAAGTAAAGAATAAGTTTCTTTCTAAGTTGGATGCGTCCACGACATTTACGACAAGGTCTGGGTGCTCTTTTGCGATGAATTCCCTTGAAACAATTTCTTCTTCAGAATAGGTAGAAAGTGAGTATATTCCTGGTAGGTCTACGATGTGGAGCCTAATTCCTTCCTGCTCAAGAAAACCTTCTGCTTTTTCTACGGTTTTTCCCGGCCAGTTCCCTATAATTTGGTTTCCACCAGTTAATTGATTGAATATTACACTTTTACCTACATTTGCATTACCTGCAAGGGCAACGGTAAATTCTTTTTTATTCATATAGTACTTTTACGAGGATTTTTGATGCAATTCCTCTACCTATTGCAAGATTAGAGCCCATGACAGATACTTCTACCGGGCCAACCTTAGAGTTTCTTATTATTTTGGCAATTTGTCCAGGCACGAGTCCCATTTCCTGTAATCTTCTTACGAAGTTATAACCTCCAGAGAAACTTACAATTTGTACTTTTGTGTTCTCCGGAACATCTACCAGGGGCATTATCTCGTTAAACATTATTCACCTCATTTCTTTTTCAAAGTTAGTTATGACTAAGTTAGTATATTGAATAGTGGGCAAAAGTCAAGCATTTGCTTTTTGAGAAAGACTTTTCTGTATCTTTATATAAAGTTTCTCTCTACATATTTTGGTGCAGAAATTTAATAATTTTAATTATTTAATGACGAGTTTTTAGGATTTTTAAGAATGAAAAAATGTTGAAATAATTACTTTTTAGTTTTATAATATAATAACTTCTTGGAGTATTGTGGCTTGAATTTCCGAATATTTCTGATAGGCTTCTGAAAAGATGTGGTTGACAGATTTCAAAAAAGATTTATAATAAAACTAAAATGATTTTAAAAAAGAAAGGGGTGTAGGCAATGCTTGACGAAAAGATGAAGAAGGCTTTAATTGACCAGGTAAACGAAGAATTTTATTCTGCTTATCTCTACTTATCGATGTCTGCTTATTTTAGCAAAATTGGATTGAAGGGTTTTGCGAATTGGATGACGGTCCAATACAAGGAAGAAGTGGATCACGGTATGAAAATGTTTAACTACATCTTATCGAGAGGCGAAGAGGTTAAATTACAGACGATAAAAGAACCCCCAAGTGAATGGGATTCTCCGTTGCAGGTATTTGAAGAAACACTAAAGCACGAGCAGCACATTACTGAGCGTATTAATTATTTGATTGATATTGCGGAGGAAGTGAAAGACAGGGCAACTTACAATTTCCTCCAGTGGTTTATTGACGAACAGGTGGAAGAGGAGGAAAACGATAGGGAGATAATTGACAGATTAAAACTTATTGGTGATAATAGAAATGGTTTATTTATGCTTGATAGAGATTTGGCAGCTCGCACATATACTCCTTTAACAAATGAGGAGGTATAAATGGCTGTAAGAAAATTGGTGGATAAAGTTTATGAAGTTGGTGCAATAGATTGGGATAGAAAAATATTCGACGATCTTATTCCACTTCCAGACGGAACGAGTTATAATTCGTATATTATTTTTGGAAAGGAAAAGACAGCTTTAATAGATACAGTTGAACCCGAGAAAAAAGAAATTTTATTGGATAATTTAAAGACGCTTGGAGTGAAAAGGATCGACTACATTATCTCAAGCCATGCGGAACAGGACCACTCGGGTAGTATTCCTGATGTATTAAAACTTTATCCAGATGCAAAGGTAGTTACGAATGCAAAGTGCAAGTCATTCCTCAAAGAGTTTTTACTGTTAAAAGACGATGTCTTTATTGAAATAACCGACGGTGAAGAACTACCTCTTGGAGGAAAAACGCTAAAGTTTATATTTACACCGTGGGTGCACTGGCCTGAAACGATGTCTACTTACCTGATGGAGGATAAAGTTTTGTTTTCCTGCGACTTCTTTGGGTCGCACAGAGCAGCAAGTCATCTGTTTGTGGAAAATGAACACAGGGTAATAGTTGACGCAAAGAGGTACTATGCAGAAATAATGATGCCGTTCAGGACACAAATAAAAAAGAATATAGAAAAGTTAAGACAGTACGATATAAAGTACATTGCTCCAAGCCATGGACCAGTATACCCAAACCCGGAAATTATTATAAAGGCTTACGAAGACTGGATATCCGATAATGTGGAAAATAAGGTTTTAATTCCGTATGTTTCAATGCACGGAAGCACGAAAAAGATCGTCGAGTTTTTGACTGATAAGTTTATAGAAAAGAATGTTGAAGTCGTGCCTATAAATTTGACTACTGCTGATATAGGGCAAATAGCGATGGAACTCGTAGATACGGCAGGTGTAATTTTTGCAAGTCCGTATGTGCTTGCAGGTGCACATCCTTCAGTTGTTTCTACTGCGTATCTTGCAAATGCACTTCGCCCAAAGGTAAAAGTTGCATCAATTGTTGTATCTTACGGATGGGGCGGTTTAGGAGTAAAGCAAATTCAAGGGATGCTTTCTAATTTAAAAGTTGATTTTGTAGAGCCTGTTATGGTAAAGGGATATCCAAAACCAGCTGATTTCGAAAAGTTAGACAGCTTTGTAACTGAATTTTCAAATAAGTTAAAAGAAAAAATTTCATAAGGAGGTGCAGTATGACGAAGAAATTGGAGATTTACAAGTGTGAAGTATGTGGAAACATCGTTGAGGTGACACACCCAGGTGCAGGGCAACTCGTTTGCTGTGGTCAGCCAATGAGTCTCTTAGAGGAAAAAACTGCTGATTCCTCTACAGAAAAGCATGTGCCGTTTATTAAGAGGGAAGGTAATGCTTATGTGGTAAAAGTAGGTGAAAATACAGCTCATCCTATGGAAGAAAAACACTACATTGAGTGGATTGAACTTATAGTTGACGGAGCAGTGTATAGAAAATTCCTCAATCCTGGGGATAAACCAGAAGTAGTTTTTGAAGTGCCTGAGGGAAAAGAGGTATATGCAAGAGAATACTGCAGCGTCCACGGTCTTTGGAAGGGTACATTAAAATAATCCATTAAAATAAATTTTAAGGAGGTGGTATTATGTTGATGGTGGGGAAAGAAGTACCAGATTTTGAAACCGATGCATTCTTCCCAACTGATGGGAGCATCGACAAGATTAAACTCTCTGATTACAGAGGCAAATGGGTAGTGCTCTGTTTCTATCCTGCCGATTTTACCTTTGTTTGCCCTACGGAGATTAATGCGATGGCAAGGGCTTACGGTGAGTTAAAAAAGATGGGCGTTGAGGTCATTTCTATGAGCACAGATACGGTGTTCTCCCACAAAGTGTGGCATGAAACATCCGAGCTAATTAAACCGGTAAAATTTGCAATGGGCGCAGACCCAACAGGGAAAGTTTCGCGTCTTTATGAGGTTTACGATGAAGAGAGCGGAACGGCAGTAAGAGGCAGATTTATTATTGACCCTGATGGAATTTTAAGAGGTTTTGAAGTTCTTTATCCGAATGTAGGAAGAAATGTGAAGGAGCTTATCCGCCAGATTCAGGCATTCCAGTATGTCCGTGAGCATCCTGATCAGGTTGCCCCAGCAGGATGGGAACCTGGTAAGAAGACATTTGCTCCTGACATAAAGATTGCAGGTAAGGTTTATACGGTTTGGAAACCTGGTGAATAAAAATGCCGTGTCTCGAACCAAACAAAAATCTTTCTGAACAAGCAAAAATAATTTTGAAGTTGCTTGCAGAAGTGGGTAAAGCAACAAAGCAGGAGATTGCCGAGAAAAGTGGGTTTGATACTCCGCTTGTCGCACGAAAATTAAGAGAATTAATTGGAAAGAGTGCTGCTAAGGAACAGGATGGTGTATTTATTATCACGGATTCTGGTAGGGAAGCAGCAGAAAAGTTAAAGTAGTTGTAGAATAAAATGCTTGGGCTCCCTCGAGTTTTGCTTATACTTGCGATGAGGGAGCCTTTCCGTTATTGCAAAACTTATTAAAATTGTTATAATTTAAACAAAAATTGGGAGTGGTTAAAATGGAAGAAAAAATTAAAGAAATCTTACGGGCAAATGGTTTAAAAGTAACAAAAACGAGGATTGAAATATATAAGTATCTGGTGAATACGCGTAGTCACCCGACAGCTGAAATGGTCTATAACGATATTAAAGAAAAGTTGCCTGGGGTTAGCTTTGCAACAGTTTACAATGTTTTAAATAAACTCGTTGAATTGGGATTAGCAAAAGAATTTTCGATAAATAAAAGCAAACACTTCGACGGCAGGATAGTGCCACACATCCACTTCGTTTGTATAAATTGCGGTAAGATAGAGGATGCAGAACTTCCGGATTATAACGATGTCATAAGAGTTGCAAGAGAAAAAGGCTGGGACATTAAAGAATTTTCCCTATTCGTTTACGGGGTTTGTCCTGAATGTAAAAGAAAAAGCAATAGTTAATTAGGGTTTTTGTTTTTCAAACCTTTCCTCTTTGTAAATATCGGCCGATCTACTGTAACCCCGTGTTTCCCAATATCCAGGAATGTCTTTATCCACAATCTCAAATCCGTTTACCCACTTCGCGTCTTTGTATGCATATTTACCGTCTACGATAAGTCTTAAAGGATAACCGTGTTCGAAGGAAAGTTTCTCGCCGTTTACTTTATATGTAAGTAATACATTTTCGCTTAAAAGAAAGTCAAGCGGCAAATCTGTGGTGTATCCTTCAACTGTGTGCACTATAACAAATTTTCCGTTGTCCTTTATTTTTACATCCTTAAAGAGCTCTTTTGGATAAATCCCTTCAAAAATTGTGCTCAGATAACTCCAGCCATCAACACAATGCATGTCTATTTCTTTTTTCATCGTAGGAAGCGAGAAAATGTATTTTAAGGGAATTGTTTTCTCTTTTTCTACGAGCCCAAATATTTTAACGGTGTAATTTTCAATATTTATTTCTTCAGGTTTCCCCAGTGAAGATATTGCATACCATCTGCTTGTTATTCTTTGCCTTGGAGGCATAGTAAACTTTTTCTTCATGACTCATATTGTAGACAAAAACTGATTTGCTGCAATACATTTTTACAAACTCTCTATTGTGATATAATTCAAAAATGAAAATAAAAGTACTTTATTTTGCCGAGGCTGAAAGGATTGTTGGGGTGCGCGAAGAAATAGTAGAATTTAGTGGGAAGAGCGTTGGTGAGCTTCTGGATTATTTAGTTAGTAAACATCCTAATTTAGATGTACTGGTTAACAAAATTGCCGTTGCAGTCAACATGGAATATGTAGATAAAGATGCTCTTTTAAAAAGTGGCGATACTCTGGCAATTATACCACCTGTGCAGGGAGGATAAATGGTTTTCGTTAGCAAAGACAAAATTCCCGTAGAAAAATTCGAGACTATGCTTAAAGAGGAAAGTGCAGGAGGTATTGTGGTTTTTTTGGGTGAGCCGCGCAGGAGTGAAGAAGATGGTCCTGTAATATCTATTAACTATACGGCCTACAGAGAAATGGCCGAAAAGGAGATGCTAAAAATAGAAAAGAGAGCAAGGGAGCGTTTTGGAGTAAAAAGTATTATAATTGCCCACAGGCTTGGCAATGTGCCCTTAAAAACGGTTTCATTCTTTGTGGGTGTTTCTGCCCTGCATAGAAAAGAATGTTTTGAGGCGTGTGCCTGGATCGTAGATCAGGTAAAATTGCTCGTCCCGATATGGAAGGAGATTAAGTATGAAGGAAGTAGGGATAGTTAATAAATTAGTAGACAAAGAAATTGCGGAAATCCGTGCCGCAACTCAGGAAGAGTGTGCAAGTTGTCCTTTAAGTGAGAGTTGTCCTACGCACCTTTCCGGTTCTAAAAACGATACTATTCTTGCGTGGAATCGTGTAGGTGCCGAAAAAGGTGATCTCGTCGAATTTGAATACGAAGAGAAAGACATCGTAAAAGGTATATTTTCTATATATATGGTGCCATTTTTCTTTTTCGTTGCAGGGCTTGTGGTAGGTGCTGTTCTCGAGAAGGGTTTTAACATCCACATTGGCAGGTTACCTAATTTACTTACGGTGATTTCAACTATCGTATTTCTTGCCGTGGGTGTTATTTATGTGAAAGAGAAAGACAAAAACTTTAAAATTCCATCAGAAATTACTCGCGTTCTGGTGAAAGCTTCTTATTTTGACAATTTAAATATTACCTTACAAACTAAAAAGTAAGTAACCATCTTTTACTTCAACTATTTTTCATTGCTTTGAAAAAGTTTTTTATTGATTCTACTTTAGATGTTTCGTCAATTGGTATTTCTATTGTTTTCTCATTTGTTTTAATAAAGATTGCCTGTTTTTTGTTTGCTGTATTTACCTGTAGAATAATTGAAATAATCACTATTACCGAAATAGCAGTTGCTATGTTGGCAGTGGAGATACTTTTAAACAGTATTTTTACGATACCTATTGAAATTGCAGTGCTGAGTATTGCATAGCCTACGAAAAATGTGTCTGGTTTGAACTTGCTTTTTCGTCTGTCAATTTTTATATTTACTAATTTCGAGACTGGCAAAGTTTCGTTTATATTTCCATGGATGATTTCTATGTTACCGTCTTTAATATTTATTTTTACTAACTTACCGTCGCTGTGAAATGAAATTGTCTTTTCCATATCGCCTCCCAGTTGCATTATATACTAAAAATTTATTTTTGTGTATGCAAATATTCCGCTTGACTTTAATTTAATCTTGTATAAAATATTACAGCAAATAAGGAGGGGCCTGTAGCTCAACGGTAGAGCAGTTGGCTCATAACCAATTGGTTCCTGGTTCGAATCCGGGCGGGCCC
>JALVXB010000006.1 GCA_027023025.1 Caldisericaceae bacterium
AGATGCGAATGAAAATAGAGAAAGGAGATAAAGATAGTGGAGAGGGAGAATTTCAGTGGAGGTAATTTTAAGGTGATTAAACAATTTATTGTGCTTGGACGGTATTTGCACTTTTCCGGTCATTCTGTAGGTTTTCCCTGGTATTCTGACATCGTCCCTGTCACTCTGAGCGAAGCGAAGAGTCTCTGCCTTAACGGCGGAGCATTTTAGTTCTGTCATTCTGAACGAAGTGAAGAATCTCAGCCCTAACTGTTTCACCTGCTTTGTTAACCTTAAAAACATCAAACTGTACGCCAATCGCTTATGAGGTCCTTCGCTCGCTAACGCTCGCTCGAGGACGACAAAAAACCTGTTATTCTGAAAGAGCAGAACAGGTGAAGAACCTCTGCCTTAACCTCTGTCTGACAAATCTCCATTACACCAACTTTTCCGCTATCTTCCTAAAACTTTTTTAAAAATTCTTCCAGAATCGTGGAACTTTTTATTAGCTTTTCCGTCTATTGTATGAGGAGAAAAAATTTAACGAAAAATTTGAGTGAAAAAACAGAAAATTGTGAAAGAGTTTTAAAAGATTCTTCGGCTATTTATTTGCACTGTAAAAAGCGTTGTGGATAAAGTGGACAGAAGCGCAAAGTTTTTTGATAAATTACACGATGTATGCTACCGGCAAAACCGGGCAGGGATTTAGAAGTGCAAAATGTACATAAAAAAGTAATTAAAAAGTGTATAGTGCCGCAGAAATACTGTTTAAAGTGTATTCTTATGCAGCAAATTATTTTTGTAAAAACTATTGACAGGAGAGAGAATATATAATATGTTTTGTAAGGAGGTAAAAGAATGAAGAACAAAACGAAAATTATCCTCACAGTTATTCTGATCGTCTTTGTAACGGGACTTATAACAGGTGCCGCAATTTATGCTGCACGGAGAAGAGCATCCAGCAAGAAAACTGCATCCAACTTTGATAGCAGTACTTATGGAGCACTTCTTGGGAAAATACTGAAAAACGACGAAGTCGTAGCAACGGTTAACGGAGAACCCTTCTATTTAAGCGAAGTAGCAATAGCATACTTACCTGCAGAGTATTCTTATCTGGAAACGAAAAACGCCCTGAAAGATGCTTTGAACAATCCAAATGTTTCTGAATCTCAAAAAACCTACATAAAGAACCGTCTTTCAAACCCTCCTGACCCGATTGCTACAATGAATAACCTTATAGGCTCTATGCTTTTATATCAAAATCTTAAAAAGGAAGGAAAGGCTCCTACGGATAAGCAGGTTACTGAAGAAGTTGAAAAAATGATAGATGCGTGGGAATACAACCTATCACACTACCCGGACAGCAAAGAAAGTAAAAAGTATGCGGCACTAAAGAAAGCACTGGGCAATAACAGTAAGAAAATCCTGATTAACTGCTTCAAAAGGGAGCAATATTTAAGGGATTCTTTCGACTATTATGTGAAAGAGGTTCTGCCTACGGCTCCAGAGCCCACCGAAGACGAAATAGAAAAAGAAATGAAGTCGCACAATGTGCCAAGAGAACTTGCAATTCGCGACTTAAAACTTAGATATGCCGGCAATATCGTTGAAAACAAAAGAAAGAGTCTAATAAAAACAGCCGACATAAAAATAATTGATGCTAATGCAGTAAAAAAACTTGCGGACTACTTTAGCGGAGGAAACTAAGCTGCTTATCAGGCGATAAGGATAAATTCCAGAGTAAAAGTTACTTTTTGAAATACTATAATTTGCGGAGTTTTACCGGAGTTTTACACTAAACCTAAAAGGAGTGCAAACTTTCAGGTACGCCCGTATCGTGAAAACAAAGATGTGCTTTTAAATGCAGCCCATATTTGCGTCTGTCCGCCCAATAGAATAGAAACAAACATTGCCTTACCGTAAAACTTGAGCCGAAAGCAAAAAACTACACTCCGATTGAGAAGAGATATTGAAACACTCTCACGGTTTGAAGCAAATTGAAGCAATCGGCTGGAGTTCTCAGAATAAAAGCAGGCAGGCATGCTGCTCGTTAAAAACATAAGGACTCAAGGAACACACGAAAGCCTTCGTATGCCTCAATCTTATGTAGAGGGCAATGTTTACGGGAGCGTGTTAATAAACAGGGAAACTAAAGCAAAAACAACAAAGATGCTTCTTTATTCGTTACAAATTAAAATCCAGATTATAACAATCAAAAAATTTTTGAAAAATTCTCACAAAATTCTTCCGAAATTGCGGGAAATTTTCCTCTAAAATTCGTCTATCGTATAGAAGAAAATGTGCAAAAAAATCGTGAAACTTTTCGTTGAGTTTTCCGTCTATTGTATGAGGAGAAAAATTAAGCAGAAAGTTCAGGCAAAAATATTTTTTTGAAAAAGATGCACTGCGTAAGTAAGGGAAAAACTGCGAGAAAGCGAGAAAAACTTTTTTATTAAAGTGCAACGCACAGAAAAAAACTTACAAAAAACGCTCAGGCAAAGTGGCTTAGAGCGCTTTTAGAAGAGCACAGGTGAATTTGCAAAGTTTTTTAGACAAAATAAAATTGATTGGGAGGCAAGGCGTGAAAAAAGTAGACAAAACAATTTTAGCTAAGTTTATCGTATCGCTCGTCATCGTTATCGGAATGATCTGGCCGATAAGAAGGTGTATCGAGAGTTTAACTTTTGATGCGGCTCTTACGGCGAACCAGGCACACTCCGCAGTAAGCATACATATTACGGCACTGTCTCCAGACGGAAAGTACGCCGTGATTCCTGAATACATGATAATAAGAAATCTGGACGGCAGGATAGCAAAAGGGCAGAAAACAGGCGTTTTGCCTTTTTACCCCATCGTAGCGAAAACTATTCCCGCAACCTGGGTCAGTATGGAATTTGACAGGTTTGGCAGGGGAGGAACACAGATTTACAGCCACAACTTTATTCCAGAGCGCTTTGAGATAGTGGTGCTCTCTCCTGACGAAGGACTCGTCGGCTCAAAAATCGTATCCGTAATTCCAGATAAGCCGTTTGTCGTTAAAAGCGTCCGAATCACGATGCACAAGAGCGCATTTAAAAAGCAAATAGGCACTCACTTTCTAAAAAAAGAAACGGGATACACGACTGTAGAGGAGTACAAAACATTCAACGCAAAAACAAATATAGGGTTCGTTTACTCTGCACCGGGTGGAGAATCACACTTCGTGTTTGAAAAAGGTTCAATCGCATACATACAGTCGAAGTTTAGAATATCTCCTGATGAAACACACTTCGGAAGATGGCTGGACGATGGAGCCGTTGCAACGCCGTCTAAAGAAGAACTTAAAGCATTAAACGCAAGAAACGGGGAAAAGTGTGCAATAATCGCCACGGTAAGGTACGCCTACAAAAGAGAGAAAACGGTTATTTACACGAGCACAGGCACATTCACGAACTACAGGGAAGCCGTTTACCCTTTGCAAATCCTCGACGCAACGAAAGACAGCACCCACTACCACATACCTCCTATGCCAGAAACGATTACAGGGAACAAACTATTCGTTGGGCATCTTTCAGGGGAGATGACGATAATTCTTCTCGGAGGAGTGCCCGTTTACTACACACCCGCTGCAACTCTGAACTTCAGCGCTTCTTACGGAGGCAAAGGCATACCTTCAAAAGTTTCCGTAACGCTGATGCTGCAAAAGCGCTACGCCCAGAGGGTCGCAATACGAACAAAGGTAATAAAAAGCAATCCGAAGGAAATACTTACCGCTTTTGACGGAAAGACGAACTGGGGTGTAATCTACTTCAAGTGGACTAGCCATTAAGGCGATGAACTTAATAAAAGTGCGCAGAACTGCAGAAAATTTTTCAGCTGCGGAATACTTTCTAATGCTGGAGCTTTTTCGTAAGTTTTCCGTCTATTGTATGGAGAAGAAAAATTAAGCAGAAGAAAGTGAAATATTTTTGCAGAAATTGAACCTATGAAAGTGAAGGAAAATTACGAGAAATATACGAAAATAAAAATTACAGAATCGAATTAAATGAAAGGAGAAAAAACTTCTATTTCAAGTCTCAATACTTACTTTGCAGGTAAGACGAACAAAGATAAAATCCACGAAAAGCCCTTGCTTGCAAAGTTTTGAAACGGGAATAAAATTTATAGGAGGAAAAATGAGCAAAATTGCAAAGAAGATTTTTTTAACTTTATTAGTAATTGCAGTAATATTTTTAACTCTGATTGCTTCTTATCACATCTACAAATTCGTTAAGCCTCGTTCTGTGGGAGCAGAGGATCTACCAATCGGAGAGTTTATAGGTGACCCTGACGACATATCTGGAATAAAAGATGCCTATGTAAATTTTGCCGTCTCTGAAAATCCTTACGATTATACGGTTACATTATCCGAATCTTACGCAGTTGAGCCATCCACACTTCCTGCAGTTGCCTTAAAAGATATGCAAACACTTGGCTTGTGGAACGGAAAAGGGAAAATAAATTATTGGTCAGTATGCAAAATAGGAGACTTACACAGCAAAAAAGCGGAAAAGATTATTTTGAGCCTATGGAACGACTGGAGGAAGCACCGCAAAGAGTGCGAAAGCATATTTAAAGAGTTAGAAAAAGCTCCTGCAAAGATGAAGTACACTGACGAAGACTTCAAACCTATTTTAGATAAAATAACAGATCCTGAAGAGAAAAGGATACTAAACGATCTCGTATTTCTCAGTGAAGTGAACGAGCAACTTCAAACAAAAGAAGTCCTTATCAATTATTTGAATAGCCCACATCCTCCTATAGTTAAAAATAAAGTAAATAAAGAGGAGTTGAAAAAAATTTTACTTGATCAGATAATAGGAATTAAGGTTAATGGAGATAGAGCAGTGCTCGTAAATGGGGTGCCAGACGGATTACTGGTAAGTCTGTATAAATTCGTAAAAATAGACGGGAAGTGGAAAATTTATGTTGTAGATGAGCATCCACAAATCAGTGAAACTACTTATCGTGATTTGCACAATTACTGGGCAAAGAGATTAAAACATTGAGAAATTTTATTGCATTACTATTTTCCGCATCGGGGAGTTATTCCCCACTGTTGAGAGCACTTTAGCCCTGCGAGTAATTCGAAGTGAGAACTTACGCTTCACGGGAGAGTCATAACGGGACCGTCAAAAATAGATCTAAAAGTTTCCTTCGGTCCTCCGCAAAGGTGGCTCAGGACAAACGCACCTGCCCACAGACAAAGAGGTCGTACGGAATACTACTTTTTACAAACGACGGAAAAGTTTTTGCTCACCGTGTCAATAAAAAAGTCGTTCTTCGTTAAAAGAAGTTTTAAGAACAATTAAAAAAAACCTCCCTGTTTAACAGGAACCAAAAACCTCTTATTTTATCCGTTTAAGAAAGTTCTATGCTTTATAAAGGCGTAGAAAGTAAAACACTCCACTAACAGCAATGCGCCCTATTCATTTTATCAAATCGCTTTTTCAGACTTTGCAAAGATAATTAAATCGGCAAAATACACTAAACTAAAAAAAATACATCAGGAATCCAAAAAACTGCTTAAGAAAAGTTACATGCACCACTTTAAAGCATTACTCTCGATAAAAAAACTCAGGTAAAGACGGCCCCCGCAAAGTATTCGGCAAGACTTAAACTACTGCCCGGAACTTTTTCCCATCTTTTCTACACATTATCTGAGCAAGGTTCCGTCCAGATAATGCCACTGTTGGTATGCCTCCACCTATCTCTACCCACTGCCCTACCATGTAAAAATTCCTCAACCCTGGCAGTGTTTTCTCTATCCTTTTTCCAAACACTTTCGGCGTCGGCAGCCATCCTTCGAAACTGCTCTTATAGTTGTTCGTATATCTGAAGTATGTAGCAGGGGTCGCTACATCCAACACTTCGACTTTATCAGATACATTTCCGATCTTTTCGTCCAGCACCTTAACAACACTGTTTGCCAGGCTTTTTTTCGCATTCTCGTAATTGCCGTCACCGGCCTCCTTTAGTGTATACCAGTAATCGTAATCCGCAGGAAGCGTTACAATTATTGGCGTACTTCCGTGAGGTGCTAAAGCCGGGTCAAAATTATAAATTTCTGCATACATTCTGCTTACTTCGTGTTTCGGATCAACCCTTAGCGGCTTTTCTAAAGAGAAGTTTACTGCGTGCGGATATCCGTCGAAGTTTTGTTTTACGCCAATGGAAACCTGGCAGATCGCTGGAAACAAGTCCCAGTTTTCGTATCTGTTTTTAACTTTACTTCCTGCGTATCTTCCGTTAAGCAAGTTAAACACCGAAAAGTATCCATCGGCCGCTGAAACTACTGCATCACTCCTGTAAGTGCTGCCGTCTGCAAGTTCTATTCCTGTAGCCCTGTTACTTTCGATTATTACTTTTGAAACCTTTGAATTGTAGTGTATCTTGCCTCCCAGGGAAATATACCTTCTCTCAATTGCCCGTGCAAACTCCAGTGAACCTCCAAGCGGATATCCTGCACACTTTTTGTGTATCCAGGCAAGCGTCATCAGGAGGATTGCCATAGAAATACGGGTGTCAAGCCCCAAAAGTTGAGGGAAAATTATCTTCATGTCGGTATTTTTAAACTTTTTTCCGTAATCTTCGATGCTTACGCTTTTCCACTTTCCAAGCAGTCTCAGGAAAGGTCCGTACTTGAATAAAAGTTTAATGCCGTCAATTGCTCCGTATAATTCCGGCGCTTTGTCCACTGGAAAGTCGTACTTTGCAAATTCTTTTACGGCACCTATAAATTCTCTTATCGTTTTCTCGTCCTCAGGTGCAACCTTCAGCATTTCACTCTCAAGTTTGTCTGCATCAGAATATACGCTAAAAAATTTTCCTCTGCCAAACTCAATCCTGACGAACTCGTCGTGGTTTACGACTTTTGAGTCGTCAATTGCGTGGAGTTCTTCCCAAAGCCTGTGCATATTTATGTCTTTACAGGTCCCAACCAACCAGTGGATAGAACCGTTGAAAGTGTAATTTTTCCTCTTCCAGGATGTACACAATCCACCAGGGAGGGAATTCATTTCAAATATTTCCGTATTGTAGCCGTTCATCTGAAGGTAGCAGCCCGCAGACAGGCCTGCTATACCTGCCCCAATTATCGTCACTTTTTTATTCATTGCTTTTCCTCCTTAACAAGCCACTTACGACTATAGTACCTTTTAAGGCGCTGTCAACACCCTATTCAAGATCGCCTCCGGTGTGGCAGAACAAATTACTTGAGAAAGCAGGCATACACGAGAATAAAAATTTTTAACAATTCCTTCTTTTTATTTAAAACACACTCGTAACTTTTTCCATTGTAGACAAAGAAAGTATCTTTGAGACAACCACCTTACCTATAAAATCCCCGTTCCCAGAGGTTTTTCGCTATCTTCCAAAACTTTTTTCAAAAATTCTGCAAAATTCTTTCAAAATTGCGGAACTTTTTCGTGAGTTTTCCGTCTATTGTATAGGAGAGGAATTAACGAAAATTCAGGTGAAGAAAGTGGAAGATTGTGAAAACATTTTTAGAGAAACTGCGTCTATTGCACGAGGGGGAAGTTATGGAATAAAAATCGTGCCACTCGTTCACATAAATTTGCAAAGTTTTTTGGAAGGAGGTAAAATTGAAATTAAGAGATGAATAAAAAAGTTATAGAGCGCCATACAGCAGAGGCAAGTAAAGCGAACGAGTTAAAAGCCTTCCTCGTTTTGTTGGTTACAATTTTTATCCTGTCGGGATGCAGCGTCCGCAGAACGGTAAAAAATCTCCCTCAGCAAGCGAACCAGCCCCAAAAAGGTTCAGAAAGTTATTGCGACGCAAGGAAAGTATATGAGAACCCGCCCGTACTTTACGAAGAGCCGTTAAGCGTAAGTGCGAAGATAAAAAGTGTAAATTCTAACAGTCTCGTGTGCTACGACGAGAAAATAGGGCTTTTCACCATAGACAAATCATACATTAAGCCGATCCCTGCCAGATTTCTTATGGAGCACGGCATTGAGTTTCACGCACTGGTAAAACGCATCAAAGATTCCAACGCATACAAAATCCTAAAAGACCCTTACGGTGTAGGAGACATAAGTATTCTCGTAAATGGGGTTTTCGTAAAGGAATTATCCCCTGATGTGTTCGTGTTCAAAACGGACGAAGGCGTAAAACTAATCGTATCCGGTATGAAAGTAGACGGTATGGACAAGAAGGTGCTGGCAAAGAAAATACGCTCAAGAATACGATGCGCAGTAACCGACAGAGTTGTTAACGGCACACCTGTTTTCAGGTACATAACTGGAAAGGACCTGTCTGGTGATTAAGAAACTCTTTGTACTCCTGGTCGTTGCATCCGCCCTTTTTACAGCTTCAGGATGCGGAAAGCATAGCGCACTTACCCAGAATAAAGCAGGTTCTTCGCTGCAAAATAGCAACAAAAAAACACGCCCGTTTTTCTCGAAGTTTCTTTCAAAATCGCGGAACTTTTTCGTGAGTTTTCCGTCTATTGTATAGGAGAGGAATTTTGCAGCAAGATTTTATTATTGACATAATTTAGAAGTATGTTAGGATGTAAAAAGAATGGAGGCAAAAGTGAAAAAATTGGCACTCGTATTGATTGTTTTGCTTTTCGTGCTTGCAATTTTCAGCAGCACAAATTACGGCTCTACAAAAGCAGACGAAGGGGCAATTGAAGAAACTGCGTCTAACATTATTCCCGTAAATAGTTCACAGATAGAACTCGAAAAAGAGGACCTAAAAATCACCCTGACGGACAATTGGACTGCGTATGTCGATGCCGTATTTATTATGAAAAACACAGGAGAGAAAGTAAATCAAAAAATGGGTTTCCCTTCCGAACAACCTGCGGAAATTCCGTCTTCATTTAAAGTTTTCGTGAACGGCAAGGAACTCCCGCTTAGCAATGTAGAAGAAAAAGTTTCAGGAAGTAATGTGTGGGAAATTTCTACTATACCGTTTAACAAAGGTGAAGAAAAAACAATCCGCGTTACATATGTGGTCGAGCACCTATACGGTTATTCGTTTAATTACATTCTGAAGACGGGTGCAACCTGGAAAGGGAGTATAGGCAGTTTGGACATTACTATTACGCTGCCTGGTAAAGCCACGCCGCCTTTCCTGCTAAAGGCTTTGCCTTCTGGATACACGGTAAAAGGAAACGACATTATTTACCACCTCAAAAATTACGAACCAGACCAGAACATCGTGGTGGACTTTCTTCCAGACTACTTTTACAAAAAGATTACTTCGCTTAAAGAAACGGCAGAGAAAACAGGTGCGCCGAAGGATTGGTACACATACATTAAGGCACTTTTGCCCGTTGACATCGTGGGCCCATACGGCAGCAGAACTCCACACAGATACTTTGTAAACGAATACAGAACGGACGGATACGAAGAGTTTGTGCAAAAAGAACTTACCGAGGCAATGAAAAAGTGTAAAGGCACCACTTACGAAAAGATTTTACAGATAGCAGAGGCTGCACGCTTTAATAAGCAGAATACATTTTACGGGGGAGTTTACGGGATGAAAGACTTCACTCAGATTGAGCGCGCATTTGGCACGAGCCTCGAAAAACCAGAGACAAAGGAAGTGGGGCGCATCGTTGCGTATTACTACTGGTGGAAGGCAAACGCCCTTGGAGATATGAATAAGTACGAAGGCTTTGACGCACTCGTCCGTTTTATAAAACTTGCACCCAGGTACATTCCGTTCGGCGAATGCGAAAATATGCAAAACCCCGAAGTCGTAGGATGTACTCCATTTCCGCCGAGTAAATATGCTATATTTGAGGAATTTGTATATCCAGAAAAGGTCGTTATCCAGACAAAAAACGGCAGAGTCTATGCAGTAAAGTTTTACTTCAAAAATTCTATGGAAAAAGGATTATCTCAGCTCAGGGACTTCCAGAGGCACCTAAAATATGAAGCTGACAAAATACTACAAAACGGCAGCGACATACAATTCGACTTTAACAATCTGTATTCTGGGGAAATCGTTGCAACCTATGCAGTGCCTTTCGGCAAACTGGATGCACTTAAACAAACTGTGGACAAAATCCCGGAAGTGGTGGGAACAAAAGACAGTCCGTTTTATGTATATCCCAATGCACTGATAACGCTATTACGGCAAGGAAGTGTGCCGAAAGAGTGGGACATAAGCAGTATTAGAAACAATATCGTTGCACAACTCAGCAAAACGGAGGCGGAAATAAAAGAGGGTGCAAAAAATCCTTATTGGGAAAAGATGAAAGGCGACGACGATTACGACAGTAGTAATTATGAAAATACGTATAAAGCCACTATCAGTCTCCCCCTTGAATACATAGAAAACAATAAGTACTTTTTAGAAAAAGTGCCTGATAAAGTAGCTATCGAGGTGGAGCAGAATTCCGAAGTGGCGCAGAGTCCTGACGAAAAAACGCAAAACCCGGTTTCAAACAGCGCGCAGCAAAAAGCAGGTAAAGTAGTAATGTGGATTGCAATTATTTCGGCAGTAGTGTTGTTTCTGCTTTACGAAAAAGACAGGCTATAGCATAAAAGGACACTTGAAAACTTCCATAAATGGTAAAACATAAACGAAAAGCGAGTTAAAGGAGGCAAAATGATGGACATTAAAGAAAGCTTGAAGTACGGCTGGAAAAAGTTAGCTGAAACCTGGTGGTGGATTACCCTTGCATCGTTTTATATACCAATTGGCAGCGCACTTTATCTTCTTGCGGGGTTTACCGCGTCACGCTGGACGAACAATCCAGACATCCTTGGTGCGTTAAATTACAGAACATTTTTGTCTTTCCTTCAAATCCCTACGAACTTAAAGTTGTTCGTTGGGTATGCAATAGCCACACTCGTAATGTTACTCATAGTTTACTTTTTTGCAGGATATATTCCTTCAAAATGGGCAGCAAACAAACGACACAATCGCGTAATGTTCCGGACGGCACTGATACTTTTTATTCTTAATGTCACATTTGCCTTTTTCTCTTACCTTGCAATTGCCACTGCTTCAAAACAACCACACTTGTTTTCGTTTAATATGCTCATCTCCCAATACTTCACTCAAATTACAAAGGGTGTGTTTGGTACTACCATACTCGTTTTGATTGCCGTGATTTCTTACATCTACGAGAAGTTTACGGTGAAAAGTGCGCTTCACCTCGTCGTAATTTACTTCGTCACGGTAACGCTTGAATTCCTGCTTTTGCAACCAGTTACATTCAAAATGGTGGCCAACCAGCGTGTAGTTACTCCTTCAATCGGAATTATCATGGCACTGCTCTACTTCGCATTTACCACGATAGCACTGTTTATTTCTGCTGAAACGGTTATACAGGACGACCTTGGCAAAGGCACGAAAAAGGGACTGCACCTTCTTTGGGCACGGAGCAGTATTTTGTGGACATATCTTTTGGTGTGGATCGTTACTTTCGCTATTTCGTACATTGTTGAATATTTCGTAATGCTTGGCTTCAGGCTCACGCACGCCGCCCCTTCTTTTCCTTTCTTAAGTACATCTGCAATTATGCTAACGATAACGATGCTTGGCGAGGCCTACCTTGCAATTGCCACATTCAAACTTGCTCGTATTTTTGAAAGTAAAGAAAGTGAAAAAGAAGATCAGGAGGATAGCGGCGAACCCACAGACGAATTAAAATCGGAAGGAAAAGTTTCCGAAGGCGAGGCGCAGGAATAAAGGCAGAGTGTATCCCGAAAGCAGGCGTTAAAAGTTTACAGGCGGAAACAAAAAAGGGCTTTAATGTGAAAACGCTGCTTACCTTTAAAGCAGAAAGAAGCAAATACGATGCGTAAAAGTGTGCGAAAAGTTACCTTAACCGTACTTGTGCTGTTTCTCTTTGGAATGTGGGGTGCTTCTTTTTTGCCTGGCTCCCCCATTTCGTCTGTGCTCTTTCTGAGCCTTACCGCGGGAAAGCCGTTTACCGTACGGCAGATGCGCACAGCACACTCAAGGGCAGAGTGGCAAACTTTTGTGGCAATAAACTACCCGGGCGGGCAAAAAACGCTCGTATTTTTTGAAGATTCTCCCTCTCCGCTTATTTTTCCTAAAAACGGCATAAACAGGAAAACTGCAGAAGAAGTCGTAAAAAAGCTAACGGGAAAAGGCGTTCACGGCACTTACCTGGTGTACAAAGGTAGCAAACTATACTGGCGCGTTTTTTCAAACAGCACGAAGTATTACTACGATGTAAGTGTTACGACGGGAAAAGTAGAAGAAAGAGGCGCGTTGTGAGGAGAAGTTTCGCGGCAGAGAAAATCGTTAGAAACATTCAGTGCGACATCCTGTACGGCGTATCAACGGCGCTTCTATACGCGTTCCTTTTGTTTGCAATAAGAAGCGTAAATCCGTACGCAAACTACCTGTTTCTATTTGCTGCATCCACTTTGTCCATTGCCGTTTTTACCCCAACTCTGTACCTTACGCCCGTTTACTACGCGATAGGAAAAGTCGCCCTGCTTTTCTTCGGCGGGGGCAACTTACGCTGGAGCGAGGGCACGACGATTCTCCTTACTTACATCTCGCCGCATTCCAGAGAAAACCCTTTCGTTGCGCATAGTTTCTCCCAGCCGTACATACTTAACTCAATCCACTATAGACTTCACTACCTTTCTGCAGTATTTGCCCACTTTCACATTATTTCAATAATGGAGGTTCTCGTAATAGCGTTTTCGGTAGTCCCTTTCCTGCTCGTAAAAAGAAAGTTAGAGTCCTCTACAGAGAAGCACACTACAAACGAGCAAAGCTGCGAGGAGAGCGGAAAACTCAGAAAACTATTTTACCTGTTCCTCTACGGCGCATTGATTGCCGTTCCCTCAGATTACCTGCTATCTTTTCTTATAGTAAAAGGCATCTCGAGCGTTTACATACTTCCCGTAGTTCTTCTTATATTTTCAATTGCAGTTTCCGTGCTGCTTACGGATAAATTTTTTCCTCACATAAAAAAGTTGCAGGTAATCTTTTTGCCGCTCGTCGCTCTTTCCTTTTTCTACTTCGTCGTATCGGGCGGAACAATTCTGCTGCTGCCGCTTCTTTTACCTGACGGGCTGCTCAATGCGCTAATAATTGCCTTTCCCTACTTTGAGCTGCCTCTGATTCTGTCTGGAGTGGTTGCATACTTATACGCAAGGAAAGCGCAGTGAAATACTAATATTATATCTTATGCGAACTTGTGGCGTCACTCTGAGCAAAGCGAAGAGTCTCTGCCTTAAATGCAAAACTTTTAAGCCATTTGCATTTTTCCAGTCATTCTGAACGAAGTGAAGAATCCCTGCCCTAACCATTTTACCTCTCTGTCGTGTCACTCTGAGCGCAGTGAAGAGTCTCCGCCTTAACGACAAACATTTATGAATCACTTGCATTTTTCCTGTCATTCTGAAGGAGCGAAACGACTGAAGAATCTCTGCCCTAACTGCTTTCCCATTGAAAAAGCGCAGCAGAAATTTTACCCTTTGGTGTGCAGAAAGATATTTTGTAATTTGCCTACCAATTCATCTTCCACCTCTATAGGAAGAAAAGTTAGAAAGGAAACCTCGTGTCCGCTCTAAAGAGATGAGGTCCTTCGCTCGCCTGCGCTTGCTCGAGGACGACAAAAAAGAAGCGCTTGCTCGAGGACGACTCCCTTCCTGTCACTCTGAGCGAAGCGAAGAGTCCTTGCCTTAACGGCAATGCAACAAAAAAACACCTCATTTATGCTGTGGTTCTTACTATGCGGAAAAACTTTTTAAAAATTCTTCCAGAATCGTGAAACTTTTTCGTGAGTTTTCCGTCTATTGTATAGAGGTGTAAAAATTTAAGTAAAAATTTGAGTAAAGAAACAGAAAATTGTGAAACATTTTTGGAGAAATTGCATCTATATAAGTAAGAGGAGAATTGTGAAAGAGGAATTTGAGAAGTGGAAAAGAAAAATGGAAGCAGGTTTTGCAGTTAATAAAAGCGCTTTTTATAAGGAGGTGGTGTAATAAATATGAATGTAGTGATTATAAAAACTAACTGTTGAGCAAAGGTAAAGTAGCAAAGAGGTTGTATGTGAGGAAGTATCGTTTCATTATTGCAAAAAGTGTTCATAAATTGCCGTTAAAAATCTCAGCGCAAATTGCCTTTACAGACTTCACAGAACCGCTCTTCGAACCTGTTGACCGTAGCACCAGAACCTGAACTTCAATAAGTGCTTTGCAGAGAAAGTGTAAAGATTGCGTAAGTATAAACGCAAACTCGTTTGCAAAGTTTTTAAAACAAACTAAAATTTGAAAGGAGGAAAAGATGAAGAAAGTTATTACTTTATTTATGTTATTTTTCTTTATTTTTAGCACTTTTTTTGTCTTTCCTTTGTATGCTTCTGCCTACAACGGAAGCAGTGCAGCAAACTACGCACAAGAATGGGCTTATTCATATAATCCTCAGTATCCTGTTTCCACAAACAGGGAGGACTGTACTAATTTCGTATCGCAGTGCATAAGAGCTGGTGGGATTAGCTATATGTGGTACGGAAACCCAACAACTTACCTGCCGTGGTGGTATATTCTTTACGAGCACGGCAGTAGAAGCTTTACAGACGCAGTACTTTTAATAAAGCACTTTAACTTCGTAAGAAATGTGCCATACGGAGAAGCTCAATTGAAAGAAGGTACACTATACAGCTGTCCTTACTCAAGAGAAGGTGACATTATGCAAATTGCTGTATCTAGTACATACCCTCCATCCACGGACGATATTTACCATTCGAGAATAGTTGTGTATCTATTGGGAGGCATACCTTATTGTGCCCAGCACACGACAAACTATTATGGAGTAAGGTGGGATTTACGAACGGAGAGAGTTTAGGAGACTTGGACAGGTATGTTACGGTTTTTTATTGGACACCGCACAATTAAACGGAGGCAAAGATGAAGAGTATGCGTAAAAAATTTATAATTATATCTGCAGTTTTGATAGGCATCTTTGTATTGCAATTCGTTCTTTTAAGATTTTGGCACTATTTTAAACCACACGAAGCATCGGCGTCTAACCTTCCGATAGGAATTTTCTCGGGCAGCAAGGCAGACATTGCCGCAATAAAAGATGTATACTTGAAATTTAGCGTAATGCCAGATAGGTACAAGTATACTGCGACACTCCCTGAATCCTACATAATAGACCCTGAATCAATTCCGGAAATTGCAAGAGCGGACCTCAAGAAGCAATACCTGTGGAACGGAGAAGGGAAAATAAATATCTGGGCACTTGCAAAAATAGGCGATTTGCACTTTGCAGAAGGTTTAAAGGCACAGCATTTTTTATGGGAATCCCGCAGAAAACACTCTGAAGAATTCGAGTCTGCTCTTAAACTGTTTCGCTCCATTCCTGCAAGCAAAAAAATAACACCTCAATATCGCAAAAACAAAGTGAACGCTATCAAAAACCCTGTTGAGAAAGAGATTTTCTCAAAGATGCTCTTTCTTAGAGAAGTTGAAGGTTTCTGTCCAGAGTACATAAACACGATAGCAAACGGGCCAGAACCCATAGCTCAGGTGAAAGCAACCCAGATAAAAGAAAGGATGAAAAGAGTTAAAAAAACACTGGATGTTTGCATAATAGGAATATCCGTAAACGGAAACAGGGCAACGCTACTCTACAGTGCACCAGAAGGGTTTCTGCTGCACATCGTAAAGTTTGCAAAGTTGAACGGCGAGTGGAAAATAATTGCAATAGACGAACATCCAAAACTAACGGAGTCTGATGAGAGAGCCGTGGTTAACTACTGGGAAAACTACCATAATACCCATTGATGTGCACAGATTGCATCTGAAACACTTCGTAAATAGCCTTACAAAGCAAAACAGGAAATTTTAGCCAGCATGTATTGACGAAAACTACCTGTTTCAAAAACGGCAAAATTATAAAATGGCATTCTTTGCGCTTATATCTCTGCCATTATAAATAAATGATCTGATAATAACCAGGTTTTTAAAAATTCTTCCAGAATCGTGAAACTTTTTCGTAAGTTTTCCGTCTATTGTATAAAGTGGTAGAATAGGAAGGAGATAAAAAATGAAAAACGCAAACAGGTGGATTATCGTATTGGTGGGAATTGCAGTCGCGCTTTCCCTGACTTACTTTGCTCGTTTTACTGCAATACCTGAAACTGGCAATGCAGGTGCAGAAAGTGTTTCAGGGTACAGCACTCCGCTTTCAAAAAGCGCGGCAACCAAAAACAAAGTTATCTTCGTGTCAGTAAACCCACCACAAACGAGTGCAGAACGCCTGTTTTTGAAAGAACTTCTGAAAGCATACGACATCAAGTTCCTGAACGAAAAGGAAGCGAAAAGTTACGCAGAAACGAGTAGAAAAGAAAGGCTCACTTTTATCGCGTTTGGGAACAAAGAAGACTTTTTGAACTCACTCGTGAGTTCTACCCCCGAAAAACCGCCTGCACAAACGAAGGCACCTGCAGAAGGATTAAAAGCACGGGAAGGTACTACATTTCTCATCGAAAGAACGGTAAGCATCCTGAACAAAAAAGTATCAATTGAAAAGTGGTCTTTAAAAGAAACGCTCTGCGGGGTGAAAGTGGCACGCGGCAGTGTAGTCTCCAGATTTGCACAGGCATCCAGCGCAGGGCCGCTCCTTAACGACGCTTTAAAAGCCTGGGTAGAAGGCAAGTCTGAAAACTTTTCTCCGCAGAAAAAAGGTGTAGGCGCACTATTAAACACCGCACCGCTTAAAACTTCCGAAAAAGTAACGGACCTCGTGTGCAGTCCTTACGGTGAACTTATGCAAGTCGTTTACACCTACCGTGTGGACAAGGAAAAAGGAAGTTATACCCACTACGCAGTCCAGGTGCTCGATACGGCAGTGCAGGAAGCGTGTAACACGGCAATGCAAAAAACACACACGCACTTCCACGCAAAACAGCTAAAGGCGTACATTGCATCGAATAGTCCGGATGCAGAGCTGATGGACTGGGGCCCTACGACTACGAGCATACCCAGAGGAAAACGGCAACCTTACTCCGTGGACATCCCCATAGGCAACGGAGTGCTATCGTGGAAAGGAGAAGTTAGCAATACAAAAAGCATTCTGGACTGCACGCTCCCCTCGCAAAGAAGTGCTGCCTGGGAATTAAACTTTACGCAAAACGCCGCAGAGGGAAGTTGCGCACTTTCGTTTGAGCCTGGTAGTCTATTTGCCGTAAAGGAAAGCGAAAGCCCACTGCTCTACACAGGTGAGTCCTTGACGCTTGCAAAACGCAGGTTCTTTATACTGAACACAACTGTAACGCTGGAAGTAGAAGGAGGCGTGGATACGCCATAAAAAATGCCTTAAAAAGGGAGTTTTAAAAAGCACTGGAGCGCTCGAGACGAATACGCTAAAATACCCAAAGCAATTATTCTCCGCCGCGTTCTTTGAAGTACCTCAGTGCAAGCAGGTAGCCTTCAGCGCCGAGTCCTGCAATTACTCCTTTTGCAGCGCCGCCAGTAATCGTTTTTCTGCGGAATTCCTCACGCGCAAAGATGTTCGTTATGTGCACCTCAACTGCGTCAACGCGCACCGCAGAAAGCGCATCCCTTATTGCAACACTCGTGTGCGTGTAGGCAGCAGGGTTTATAATGATTCCGTCAAATACTCCCTCTGCATGCTGCACTTTCTCGACGATTGCCCCCTCGTAGTTCGACTGGAAAAACTCCACTTCAATACCCAACTTCTCCGCATAAGCGCGGACTTTCCCCACGAGTTCCTCCAGAGTAAAACTTCCGTAAACTTTTTCCCTCTTTCCTAAAAGGTTCATATTCGGGCCGTTAATTACAAGGACTTTCATTCAACACCTCCAGAATTGTTTTTTCTACTTCGCTTATCTCTACTTTCCGCGCAATCGAGCGGTTAAACTGCACGGGCAAAATCCACAACACTTTTTCACCGATGCGTTTTTTGTCTGCATACAGCACCTTTCGAAGTTCCTCCGCCTCTACACCTTTTTCTTTCAGCAACCTCGAAACGGACGAAAAGTCAAAGCCCGTAACTTTATAAAGCATACATATTCGCTCAAAGTCTGCACTTTTCAGAAGATTACTTTTCAGCGCATAAAAAGCGGAAACGACGATGCCGAATGCAACTGCCTCCCCGTGTGGAACGGAAAAGTCCGTGAGCTTTTCTACGAGGTGTCCTACCGTGTGCCCCAGGTTGAGGAACGCGCGTTTTCCTTTCGTGTCTGTTAGGTCGCCCTCTATCCAGAGCAGTTTTTCGGAGATAGAGCGTTTCAAAATGCCAGAAAACTGCACGCTTTTGTGAAAGTGTACTTTACCGTTTCCCCGCGCGGAGCTTGCGCCGCTTGCACCGCTTGAGCCACTTGAAAAGAGTTTTTCGAGGTCTTCAAAAATTCCGTTCTCAGAGAGCAGAGCATACTTAAACACTTCGCCCATACCATTCAGCACTTCTTTTTCAGGCAGAGTACTTAAAAATGTCGGGTTTATCACAGTAAGAGTGGGGATGTAAAATGTGCCGATCACATTCTTTACGCCTTTAAAGTTCACGCCGTTCTTCCCGCCAATTGCACTATCCACAGCGGAAAGGAGCGTGGTGGGGAATGCCCGCAGTGGCACTCCACGGAGAATCGTTGCAGAAACGAATCCCGCAATGTCGCCCGAGACGCCGCCGCCCACATAGGATAGGGTATCTCCTCTTGAAATGCGCAGGGAGAAGAGTTTTTCGTAGAGTTCCTTAACGGTTTCAAGCGTTTTGCTCCGCTCGCCCGGCTCAATCACCACTGCGTTTTTGCCTGCAAACAGGTTTCCGTAGAGAGCGCCTGTGGAAAACTCGCCGTGCGCGACACCGCCGTAAGTTGAAAACACATTCCCGTCCGTTATAACGAAATGCCCCATCCTTTTTGCAGTATCAGAAACAGGTTCTGCCTTAAAAAGAATCTTCTGGATGCCGCTAAATTCCGCTTCGGAAACGAGTGCTTTTATTTGCTGCGCAATAACTTCCGGAGCCGTTTCGTCAGTTTCCACAAAAAAGGGAAGTTGCTCGTAAACGGGTTTCCTCTCGTAAAAAAGTTTTTTGAAAGATCCAAAGTCTTTTGCGAGCGGCCTATCCGTGCCCTTTGCCCTGTCAAAACACACTTCTATGCTGCACTTTAAGTACACGGGGACGCTTTTTGAAAGAACGCTTTTAAGAGTTTTTCGCGAGGTAAGTGCACCGCCCCCAACGGAAATTACGCAGTCTCCGTCTTTATTTAGCACCTCAGAAGTAACGCCTTCCTCAACTCTTCTGAAAAACGCCTCGCCTTTGCGCGCGAAAATGTCGGGAATTGCACCGTACCGCTGCTCGATTATCGCATCCGTATCTACAAACGGAACGCCGAGCAGAGTGGAAAGCACCCTTCCAACGGTCGTTTTACCTGCGCCCATAAACCCTGCAAGCACTATCTTTGCCAGAACTTTCGCCTCCTTGAAAGCCACCCTTCAAAGTTTGCCTTTACATCCGCTGCGCTGTCGCCCCCAAACTGCTCGCTCAAAACGGTGGAGAGCGCAAGCGAAACGCGCATTGCAGAAACGACCGTCCCCGCAGGCACGACGCAGGTGTCCGAGCGCACATAAACGCTCCTTTTCTCGCTAAAGTCGGAAAGGTCAACAGACGGAACGCCTTTTAACACGGTGGGGATAGGCTTAAACCCCACGCGGATTACGATGTCTTCGCCGTTTGAGAGTCCGCCTTCAATTCCGCCTGCGTTGTTCGTCCTGCGCGTGAGTTTGCCGTTTTCAATAAACAGTGCGTCGTGGAACGCGCTCCCCGTAAAGCCATCCTGTAAAAATGCGTCAGAAAGCGTGCCGACTTCAACGCTCTTTACAGAGGGAACGCTCATTACGAAGTGCGCAATGATTCCGTCGAGTTTGTCTAAAAAGTTTCCGTAGTGCCCCACCCCTGGCGGCACACCCTTTACGACGACCACTCCGCTCCCTCCGATTGAATCGCGCTGAGAAATTGCACGGTCCACTTCCGCTTTCATCGCTGCGTAGTCACCAGAGGGAGGAACGAGCAAGTCGTTTTTAAGCGCATACTCAAACGCTTCTTTCGTAAGTTTGCCTTTTTCAAGTGCACCTTCTGCACGCACGCTTCCAATCCGTTCCGCGAAAAAGTACACCTCTATGCCGAACAGTTCAAGGTAAGAAAGAAGCAGTGCCCCTGCTGCAACATCCATTGCGGTAGTGCGCGCACTCGTCCGCTCCGACGGTATCGCCGCATTTTCAAAAGCAAACTTCACCGTGCCCGCAAAGTCAGAGTGCCCGGGACGCACGACTGTAAAAAAGCGCTTCGTTTTGTTCAGGGTGTAGTCCCTGTTTTCTATCAGCATCCCAATGGGCGCGCCGCTCGTTTCAAGCAGCAGGTTTTCGGGTTGCAGATTTTCGGGTTGCAGGCTTTCTCCCGTGCCGCTATCAGAAAATTTTTCAGTAACTCCGCTTATAATGCGCACCTTGTCTTTTTCTATCTGCATTCTCTTTCCCCTGCCGTAACCGCGCTGCCTCAGCGAAAGCATTGCGTTTATCCGCTTTATGTCAACTGCAATGTGCGCTGGGACATTCTCTAAAATCCCAACGAGTGCTTCGCCGTGCGAGTCGCCAGCAGATGTGTACTTAATCATCTTCCTCTCCTTTCAGTCCCCATATCTTAAGGTTTTCCTCAGCCTGCGCTTTGAGCATAGGCAGTCCGTTTACAACGGTTGCGCCCCGGGATTTTCCGATGCGCAGAAAGTCCGTTTCCTCAGGGTTGTATATAAGGTCGTAAAGAATTTGCCCGCTAAAAATTGATTGCTCAGGGATAATGCTCTTTTCGCCCTTCAGCCCGACGGTCGTTGCGTTTACGATAATCGCGCTGCTCTTTGCGGTTTCAAAAAGCGCTTCTTGCAAAACGGGTTGCACGCTTCCGTTTTCTTCGTTTTTAAACAACTCTGCAAGGCGCACCGCCCGCTGGAAAGTCCTGTTGTAAACGAACACGCGCTTTACCCCCGCGTTGAGCAGCCCCTTTACGACCGCAGGTGCAACCCCGCCAGCACCCAGCACGAGCGCGTCCTTCCCAAAAATGCGCGCTTTGAATGCGCCGAGCGTTTTTTCAAAACCCGCCCTGTCCGTGTTGTACCCGATAAACTTTCCGTTTTCCCTGCTCACACAGTTTACGGATTGGAGAAACACGACATCCCCGGAAAGCCCGTCAAGGAACTCTATAATGCGCTTTTTGTACGGCTGAGTGACATTAAACCCGCAAATGCCTTCAGCAGAGAGAAGCGCACGCACCTTTTGCTCAAACTCTGGTTCCTTTATCTCGTAAAGCGCGTACTCTGCGCTGATTTTGTGCTCCTTGAAAAATGCATTGTAAATTGACGGGGAAAGCGAGTGCGCAATGGGGTATCCTACAAGGAAAAACCGCTTTATCGCCTGCGAAGACGCGCTGTTTACACTTTCTTTAGATGCGCTTTCAGTCTGCGCAGAAGTTTTGCGCACTGTTTTTTCCTTTGCAAACTTTCCCTTTGTAAAATTTTCCTTACTCATAAGAAAATCGCTCCAGCAGTTCAAAAAACTCGGGGAACGAGATCTCCACACACTCCGCGCCGTTAATAACGATTCCCTCTTCACTTACGAGCCCAAGCACGGCAAAGGACATTGCAATCCTGTGGTCGGAGAAAGAGGAAACTACGCCCCCTTTCAGAGTGCCCCCTTTCAGCCCGCTTGAGCGTGGCGGGAGCACCTCAAAACCGTCTGGGAATTCCCTGCACTCCACTCCGAGGCGTTTCATATTTTCGCACACCGCCTTTATCCTGTCCGTTTCCTTAAAGCGCAGTTCCTCTGCACCGGTCACCTTTGCCCCGTTTTTTGCCGCGCCAATTACAGCAATAAGGGGTAGTTCGTCTATAAGGAGCGGCACTTCCTCTGCGCTTACCTCGATAAAAGACACATCGCTGCTCCTCACCGAAATGTCCGCAACGCTTTCTCCGTTCAGCACCCTTGTATTTTTAAGCGCAATGTCTGCACCACTCTTTTTGAGTTTTTCTACTAAGTAAGAGCGCGTTCTGTTTACTCCGACATCTTTAAGAAGGATGTCGCTTTTTTCAGTAATCAGCGCCGCAGCGATAAAGTAAGCAGCAGACGAAAAGTCGTTTGGTACGAACACGGAACGCCCTTTTAGGGGTTTTTCAAGCGGATAAACCGTTACAGCACGCCCGTGCGTTTCTATTTTTCCGCCGAATTCCTTCAGCATCACCTCCGTGTGGTCGCGCGTAATGCCCTTTTCTATAATTTCGCTTTTTCCGTCTGCTGAAAGCGTTGCAAGGATCACTGCGCTCTTCACCTGTGCCGACGCAACGCCCATTTCAAAGCGTATTCCGTGAAGTTTGCTGCCGTAAATTGCAATCGGCGCAAAGTTTCCGCCTGCGCGCGCAAAGATTTCCGCGCCCATTTCTTTCAAAGGCTCCGTAATGCGCTTCATCGGCCTTTTCCTTAAGGAGTTATCCCCGCTCAACACGAAAAGTTTCCCTTCTATTCCTGAAAACAGCCCGGACATAAGGCGCATCGTCGTTCCGGAATTGCCCGCATCGAGAACATCTTCAGGCTCCTTTACGCTAAAAATGCCGTCTGACTTTATCCTCACCGTTTTTTCGTCCCTGTAAACGACGCTGCTCCCGCACTGCTCCACGATGCGCAGGGTGGACGCGCAGTCTGCGGCGCTGCTGTAGTTTACGACCTCCGTTTCGCCGCGTGCAATAAGGGAAAAGATAAACGCCCTGTGCGTTATGGACTTATCCCCCGGGACGCTTACCTCCCCTTTTAATCCTTTTTTGCGTTTTACCGTTACTTCCATACTTCGTCGCGCCTCTCCTTCACCGCTTTTAACTTTTCGGGGAGCGTGCCGCTTTCGAGCAAAGTGCGGAACTCCTTGAGGACTTTTTCAAACTCCGAAAGTGCCTTCATTATGTTGTCTTTATTCGTTTCCAGCATACCGTAAGACATCACTGGATCGCCCGATGCAATGCGCGTCGTATCCCTCAGCCCGCTTCCTGCAAACTCGAACAGTTCGGGTAAGATGCTTTCCTTTTCAGAAACGAGCGCAAACAGCGCAGCAGAAACAAAGTAAGGAAAGTGGCTCGTGTAAGCAAGCAGTTCGTCGTGGCGCGCACTTTCCATAAAAACGGGCACTGCGTTAAGCGTGCTAATAACCTGCAAAATGACGCTTTTCCCTTTCTCGGAAAGGCGGTTTTCCTTCGTTAAGACGAACTTTTTCCCTTCAAAAAGCGTTTCTGACGCACTTTCTGGGCCGCTCTTTTCCTTCCCTGCAATGGGGTGGCCGCCGACGAACTCAACGCCCTGCGGCAAAGTTTTCATTGCGTTAACGACCAATTCTTTCGTGCTGCCCGTGTCCATTACGACGCTGCCTTTTTTGAAAAGTGCGCCGTTTTCTTTTATAAACTTCGGTATAAACTGCACGGGAATTGCAATAATTACGAGCTCTGCGTTAAGCGCGTCTTTTACGCCGTTTGCGATGCGGCAAATTGCCCCTTCCCTTAGCGCAGCTTCGGCATTCCCCTTTGAAGCGTCAAACCCTTTAACGAAAAATGCGTCCTTTTTTGAGCAAAGCGCTTTTCCAATGGATGCGCCTATCAGCCCCGTCCCGACGATGGAAACGCTAATCAACCGTTCGGCCAACTGCTTCTGCCACCTTTCTTACGCGCACCATAAGGTTTGAGAACAGGTCGAATGTAAGCGACTGCGCACCGTCGGAAAGTGCCTTTTCGGGCTCAGGGTGCACCTCAACTATGATCCCGTCTGCTCCCGCAGCAACCGCAGCAAGCGACGCAGGAATAACGAGGTTTCTTCGCCCCGTGCCGTGCGAGGGGTCAACCACGACTGGCAGGTGCGAAAGCGACTTGAGCATCGGGACTGCGGATATGTCCAGCGTGTTGCGCGTGTACTTTTCAAAGGTGCGGATGCCACGCTCGCAGAGAATCACATTGGGGTTTCCGTTCGAGAGAATGTACTCTGCAGACATAAGGAGTTCTTCCATCGTGGACATCATCCCGCGTTTTAACAGCACGGGCTTTTTCACCTTTCCCACCGCTTCAAGCAGGGCAAAGTTCTGCATGTTGCGTGCGCCGATCTGCAAAATGTCGGCGACCTCCGCAACCTTTTCGATCTGGGCAATGGACATTACCTCCGTTACGACGGCGAGCCCCGTTTTCTCCTTTGCAATTTTCAGAAGCTCAAGTCCTTTTTCCTTCAGCCCCTGAAAACTGTAAGGCGATGTGCGTGGTTTGAATGCACCGCCGCGCAGCACTTTTGCACCTTTGCTTTTTACGAACTCTGCGGTTTTTACGATCTGCTCCTCGCTCTCCACCGAGCAGGGGCCAGCCATCACGATAACCTCGTTTCCGCCTATCGTTACGCCGTCTTTTACTTTTATTTTGCTGTTTTCCTTCTGGAATTCCCTGCTTGCAAGTTTGAACGGTTTTAAAATCCTGATTACTTCCTCAACCCCGGGGAGTTCTTCCCAGCGCTCAAGCTCTTTTGTGCGCGAATCGCCCACGATACCCACGATCGTGCGTTCCTCACCGCGCGAAATGTGCGGCTTCAGTTTTAATTCTTCAATTCTGCGGATAATCGCGTCAAATTCTTTTTCCGAAATGTTTTTTCTTAAAACGAGAATCATGTTTCGTCCTCCTTAAAAAGGTCTCTGCGCAAAACCCGTGCGCCGCGCAGATAAACAGGGGCAAGAGGACGGCTCGTATCTGCGAAAACGAGCATCCTGATGCAGAGCTTTAAGTCCGTTTCCACGAACTTTTGCTCCATGTCGAGCAGCGCCGTGTCCGTGTAGCCCATTTCCCTTACGGCACGCGACGGAAACGCCTTCGTGATGTCTTTCGTTGCAGTGAAAGTAACTGAAATAATCTCGCTTTTCTTCAGCGCATTTCGCTTTACGAACTCAGAGAAAAGTTCTCGCGCGCCATCGAGAATTGCGCTCTCGCTGTTTTCGCTGATCGTAATTGCTCCTCTTCCCGCTTTCATACCGCTTTCCTTATGCCTCCTCTTGCACTCCTTTTCGTACTTCTTTTGCACTTCGCTGTGCTTCTTTTGCGTAAAATTTTCATATTATATGCACAGGTAGAAAATATGCAAATGGTGGGGCGGGGCAGCGCGCAGGGAACGGTTCAGGACAATATAGAGAAAAATCGCTCGCTCAAGGACGACCATCTCTCCTGTCACTCTGAGCGAAGCGAAGAGTCTCGTTCTCGACTGTATGATAATACTCAAGTTGTTATTTACATTATGCGAAATAATAAAATTTAGAGCAACAAAATACTTTTACTTCAGTCTTTTTGACTTATCGTTTTTAACAACTGTTTCACGATTTTAGGGTGTAAAATTCTATTGTTGTGAAACGGAATGATTATTCTTTTAGTGTCTTTAATGTATATCCTGTGGCTTCCTTTACTCCTTGCAAGGATAAAGCCTGCTTCAAGCAGCAACTTTTCAGCATCTTTTGCCGTTAGCCTGGGCAACTTAGCCAACTTTTACCTCTAATGAAGTGTTCAAAATTTCTTTACTGAGTAGAGCGTCTATTTCGTCTTTTGGTATTGTTTCCAGATAAAGTTCTACTGCTTCTTTTATGTTGTTTAATACTTCCTCGAAAGAATCTCCCTGAGTCTGACAACCTTCTAACTGCGGACAATATGCGTAATAACCGTATTTGTCTTTTTCAATTACTATACTTACTTTATACTTCATACGCTCCTCCTCGCCGAATTTATTTCCTGATTAATTATAAAACATTTAATCCTTTAAAAAAATGCAAGGCTTCGTTCACATAATGATCACTTAAAGTAACAAAACATCTCTTATAATAATTATAAATGGTAAAATAGAAACTTCTTTCTCTATCCCAATTCTCATTGCTAAGATAATAAAAAATTTTATATACCGCCACCCTGATAATCCTTTTTGTTGCTCTAAGCAAAGGTTTTTGCCTCCTTAACAGCAGTTGCATTTTCCTGTTATTTGCATCTTTTCCGTAACTCTGAGCAAAGTGAAGCATCTCTGCCTTAACAACTTTCATTTGTAAAAATGCATCTATCAGATTTTACTTTTTTATTATGCGAAACTACTTTTTGATATAATTAGCTTCCCATTTATTTTCACCTACACAGGAAGAAAAGTTGGAAAGGAAACTTCGTGTCCGCCCTAAAGAGATGAGGTCCTTAGCTCGCTAACGCTCGCTCGAGGACGACAAAAAGTGGAGATTTGCCTGATAACAAAAGAAATTTCCAATTTAGCAGAATACACTTCACGCTGTCACTCTGAGCGCAGCGAAAAGTCTCTGCCTTAACGGCAATGCAACAAAAAAACCTCATTTATACTATAGTTCTTACTATGCGGAAAAACTTTTTTAAAATTCTTCCAAAATTGCGGAACTTTTTGTTGAGTTTTCCGTCTATTGTATGGAGGTGCAAAAATTTAACGAAAAAATTGGGTGAAGAAAGTGGAAAATCGTGAAACATTTTTGCAGAAATAACATCTACATAAGTGAGAAGAAAAATGACGGAAAATAAAAAAGAAAAATGGAAGCAGGTTATGCAGTCAATGAGAATGCTTTTTACAGGAGGTAGTGCAATATGAATGTAGGTGGTTTAAAAACAAAATACCGAGCAAAGGTAAATGTGCAGAGAGGTTGCATGTGAGGAAATATCACTTATTGTGAAAAGTGTTAATGAATTACATTTAAAAACCTCAGCGCAAATTGCCTTTGCAAATTCTTCGGAACTGCTCCTCGAACCTGTTAACCGTAGCACCAGAGCCTGAACCTCAATAAGTACTTTGCAAACAAAATACAAAAATTGCGTAAACATAAATTCGTTTGCAAAGTTTTGAAAAGAGGGTAAAATTTTTGATTAGGGAGACAGATAAAATATGAAGAAAGCAATTACTACTTTGGTAATTTTCATTTTAGCACTTTGCCCGACTTCTTTTATGGTAAACGCAAAAACACTACCAGGAAGTAGTAATATTCAGTATCCAGTTTTAATTAAGGAAACCGCCAAAACTATATCTTTGTCTGAAGCCATTTCGGGGCTTAAAAAAGCTGAAGGATTAAACCGTCGCAAGGCTGTGGAATACATTATAAACAACGAAAAAGCATTTGAAAAGTTGCATCCAGAGCTTTTCACTTCCCATTCTAACATTTCTTCAGGGCACTACGAGTATGTGCAACTTTCTCGTTCTGAGTATTTTGGGCAGGTCCACTGGAAGCATTGCGGAATAGAGAGAAGCATGCCTATAGTTGTCCAGCAATTTGTATATGCAGAAGTTTATGTTGACGAATCTTCCAGGCAATTCGTCTGGGTAAGCGATCCGTTTACTACACCAATTAGCGGTAGGTATACTTGGCACCCGACATATAACCATACGCGACAGGATTCACCTGCTCAATTCACAGCAATGAGCAACGGATATGCGGAAGTTTCTACAAGTTCTTCTATATTTTTCTGCTCTTTAGGAAGCACCTATTATTACAGGAAAGCCTGTGACTTTTCGATGTGGACTTATAACTTACGCAATTGGTGATGTTACAACCTGGCAAAGTTTTATTGGTAGAACATAAACTGTACCGAAACACAAACTCATTTGAAAAGTTTTTTAAAGAAAGTGAAATGGAAAAGGATTTTTAAAAGTTTTTTAATGCATTAAAAGTAACGAAAGGGGGGCGAGGTGAAATTTAAAAAGATATTTTTAGCCGTTTTAGCAATTGTGCTCGTCGTTATCTTAGCATCTGCTTTACTCGTGTATGGTTTGCTGAGGGTAAGACACTGGGAAGTTGCGTATTACGGAAAAAGTAACGGCGTTGCATGCGAAGTGCTCTACACTGAAACACCTTACCGCACGCTGAAGCAATATCTTGCACACAGACATTCCTCGAACCCTTTGTACTACTGTGAAACCTGGATAAAGTTAGACAAGTCTATCGGCGGTGCGTACGACTTCAGAGTAGAAAATTACGACCCTTATCCTGCGGTTCCCGCTGATACCTGGGTTAAAGTGGACAGCAGGTTTTGCACTCCAGACCTTAACAAACAGAAAACCTTCCTGCTGAGCGTAGCGTACCATTACGAAAAGTACGGCAAAGGCGTAGGCGTTGCAACTCTGGAAATGTCGCGCATAAGAAAACCGCCGTTTCTTCCGAAGTGTAAACCAGGGCATCCGTTTTCCTGGAACTTTTAACTTCGGTTATAAAACCAGAGCAAAGAATAGCGTAAAACCTACAGAAATGAGGAGAATAAAGCAGATTTGAGCAAAGAAAAGTGTTTATCCGTAAGGAAGCAGCATTTATTGATAAAATCGGAACAAATGGGCTTTGTAATGCAAAGTGTTTTTGTATCTTTACGATAATTTAATGGAGGAGAAAATGGCAAAGTTAAGTAAAGTTTTGATTGCAATGGTCGTAATAAGTATGCTCGTCGTTTTCTCTGGTTGCAACAATAAAACAAATACGGCAAGCCAGAATAAAAACCCGTCTAACCAGAGTGAGGCACAGATTGCTTCTCTCGTAAAGTGCAAAAAATCCGTTAACTTAGACGCCCTAAAGTACGACGAAGTTGCTATCCCAAAAGATTACCCGTCGGTTGCAGGAATTGCAGTTAGCGGAGATACTCTGTTTTTCTGCTCTGGCAGCGATAAGCCTTCAAAAAGTACTGCACCCTGCCTCACATACATAGAAAAGCTGTTCAGTTACAACTTAAAAACGAAAGAATTAAAAACCGTTGCAACAATTGACAGAGGTTTCATTCAGATAGATTGGGTTAATGCCGATAACGATTGGGTCGTTTACAGAGAGATAAGGGACGAATACGGCGGGCCTGTGCGGATATACGCAATAAGTAGAGAGAGCAATGCAAAAACGCTCGTGTACGAAGAAAAAGGCTGCACAAACTGCAAAGGCGTAAGCTCCTCGCATACATTCAACTTAGACCTGTGGAAAGACTTCCTTGTTATGCCTCAAGTTTCGTTTGATGCGACGAAGAAAAACAAGAACGGTGAAGTAGAGGACGGCATTTTTCACAATTCAATAAAACTGCTGAACCTTAAGACGGGCAAAACGAAAGTAATATTTAGCAAGGCCTCGCCTCTCAGTTTAAGCGGGGCTATTTTCTCGGTAGGTGTCAATTCTTCCCACCTTATTTTTAACTATGCAGAGGGCGGGAAGCAGAGCATATACATTTACTCTTTTGATAGTGGCAACCTTAAGGACATTCTGGATGTCCCGATAAGAAAGGATACAAGTGGGGATAACAATTACATTATGGATAAAGTTTTGCTTACTGAAGACGACTGCGTTATTTTTGATTACCCCGTTAACTTGCAGAAAAACACTTTCCTTAAAGTTATCGCTCCCATTGAAAACATAAAACAAATGAAGTCTATTCCTATTAAATCTCCGTACTATTACCTTACCTTCCCGCAAATAGAGCTAAAAGATTACATCGTCTGGGCAAACAGGAAGAGCGACACGCTTTACATTCTTAACAGAAATTCGGGCTGTTTGAAAACTATCGAGTTAGGAGTTGGGTATATGTGGATCGCAGATAGCAAACTTTTCTTTGTAAATAAAAAGTCTTTTGCCGTTGTGGACTTAAAGAAGAACGGGTTTTAAGAGTGTAAAATTGGTTTTAAGTGTATATAATCTACAGAGAGGTACAGATTAAAGAATTAAAAAACTTTTAAGCGGAATAAATTTTACACGCACGGGAAGCATTGTGATAGCAGTTTGAAAAAAAGCGTAGCGCAATAAAAGTGCTTAATACAATTTTTAAAGTGTGCATACCAAACTGCATACTGACTGTGTGTTAACTGTTCTGTTCGTGTTAAGAAAGGAGAAATATGAAACTACTTAAACTGCAATTTGCACAGACATTTGCACGGAAGGGCAAAGGCTTTATACTCGTGCTGATTTTACTTTCGGCCGGGCTTTTGCTCGGAGCGTTCTCGTACGGCAGAATCAGTGCGAAGATAGCACTGGACGAGGAGGCGTCTAAACTCGGAGCAGAAACATCTTTTGTATTGCAAAGGGGAGATAGCGGCGTATGGAAAGAGGTGCACGACACCTTCACGAGCAGTACGGAGAATTGCCCCGTTTCCGTCGCAATTCCAGAGGATAAAAGCAGTGTGGTGCTCGTAATAACGGCAGACGGAAAACTCTTTCACTCGCTGGATTACGGGCGGCACTTTTCGCAGGTTGCGGACCTTGGCTACCATAGCCTCACACCTGCAGGCGGAACTCAACGGTGCAAAGTTGCGTGCGGCACTTCCGGGGTTGCTTACCTGTTTGCAAAAAACGACGACTCTTCAACAATTGGGTTAAGCGAAGATTACGGAAAGACATTCCGTTTCGAGAAACTCGACTTTGCCGTTTCAGATGTTTTTACGCTGAGTGCTTCAAAGGACACCGTTTACTTTACTTTTCCAGAGCGCGTGTACTTTAGCAAAAAGCAAAGCAGTATGTCAGAGGGGTGCTCCGGCTTCGACTTTGCTAAAAACGCCTTCGTGAAGGTTTCGGGTTTTTACCCGGGTAATTATTGGGCAACTGCTGGCATTGCGCCGGTGCACGCTTACGGAAGCAGTTTATACTTCTCGTTTGCAAACAACGAAGGTGTAATATACAGGACGAGCGCTTCAGAAGATGCTTCTGGAGTTAAATTTTACGGAGGCTTTAACTCTCCGCTCGTGCAGACTTTTTCAAAAGTTGGGGACTTCTGCGTGGAAGACAACGGCCAGACGATTATTGCAACGGACTGTGGGATATTTTCTGTAGATGTTTCTGATGACGCAAAACACGGGAAAGTAGAAAGTATAAACAAAGTCCTTGCAGGAAGTAAGTCGCTGGAAGTAACGAAGAACATTTTAATAAAGCCTGACAAACTGGTGTACGATAAAGAACACAAAACGGTTTTTATGTCGACTGAATCAAACGGGTTATTTGCAGGTTTGCACTATAAAGGAACGCTTTACTGGGTGGCTGTCCCCGTTTTTGGGAATGTAAATTTATACTCTGCAGAAAACACGGACTGGGCAAGAAACCCCCTTTCTGTGAAAAATCGCTTTTTGCTTTCCCCGCTCTCTCAGCAGTCGCCGCCTCTGTCCGTTTACGACTTTGCAATTTCACACTCGCCTTACCGCATATACCTTGCAACAAACTACGGATTGGCCGTGCTTAAACTCAAAGAATTCCACTGATCCGGGGCCGTACACGATAAGCAACGCGTGGCAATAGTGGGGAGCAACCTTTGTTAGGAAAGTACGCTGCGCAAAATGCGGAAGCGCATCTTACACATAACATACGGTTCAACTGTGCGGCACTTGCTCAAACGGCATTCGTTAAAATCTTACAAAATTCTTCGTTGATTTTACGAAAATCGTGAAACTTTTTGTTGAGTTTTCCGTCTATTGTATAGAGAGAAATTTAAGTAAAAATTATAAAACATTTAGTGAAAATCTTATCTAAACCATAATTGGAACATTATGAGTAAATTGTGCAAACGAATAGTGCGAAATCAATAAAGCTTTTATCAGGTTTATGTGGTACAAAAGGCTGCATAAAATTACAATTTTCTGTATTAAAAAAATTTTTCACTTTTTTCATAAAACTATTGACAAGAGAGAGTATAAAATATGTACAAGGAGGTGGTGTATATGAATGTAGGTGGCATAAAAATTAACTGCTGAGCAAAGGTAAATGTGCACCAGAGTATCGAGTGCAAATTGCCTTTGCAGATTTTACGGAACCGCTCCTCGAACCTGTTAACCACAGTACCAAAACCTGAACCTCAATAAGTGCTTTGCAAATGAAGCGAAAAATCACACCGAAACACAAACTCGTTTGCAAAGTTTTGAAAAGAAAGTAAAATTTGAAAGGAGATAAAGGAGAAAAATGACTAAAAAAGTAATTATTGCTATTATTTTGTCGGTGTTGTTAGTCCTCGTAGTTATGATCGTGCTATTTTCTGGTGTTAGTTTCGCTCCGCAATTTTAGAATTTATACAGGATAAGTTGCTTATATTAGCACTTTCTATTTTGCGAGAGGGCTGCACAGGATACGGCAGTGTTACTAAAGGCCTGCTCTGCTACTTTTATTGCACAACCCGGACGATTCTTCAAATTTTAGCGGTTTGTGTAAAGAGTGCAAAAAACTTTAAAAATTCTTCCAGAATCGCGGAACTTTTTCGTGAGTTTTCCGTCTAATGTATAGAGGCGCACTTTTCAGGGAGGCGAAAAGTGAAAAAATTACTTGCCGCTGTTTTGCTTATTTGCGTGATTTTTACTGCAATTGGGCTTGCAAACGCCCGCGTGTTCGACTTTCGCACGCACAAAAACCGGCCGTCTACTATAAGCGGATTGTCCGTTGACAACCTGCCGCACCTGTACTACTGCAGCACGGCAGAATACGGCTACTCTGGCATATTTGTGGGCGATACGGTAAAAGTTTCCGGCACCGTAAAAGGCCCGCAAAAAAGCGTTGATGTGGAGTTTCCTTCAGGAAAAAAGGTAAAAATTCCCGTTTCAAACCACTACTTTGAGAAGGTGATTACATTTAACGAAGAGGGGCAGTACAAAATAAACGGCGAACCGTTCGAGGTGGACTACAGGGCGATTATCCTGCCACCCACGAAAACGGCAAAGGACATCCTGCACTACGAATGCGCGGCGAACGACGAGTACACGAAGACTTTCGTAAACTGGAACAATGCGTGCGTTGCAGAGGAAGGGAAAAGCAGCACTGCGCACCTGCTTATCGTGGACAGAAACGGAAACCCCATACCGAACCTCAGGGGGCGAAAGTTTACGACGGATAAGTACGGCACTACTGAAGTACCGTTTTCTTCGCGGGCGATAACCGTATACGGCAACATAAAGGCAGTAGAATACGACAAAGTCGTGTTTGACAGAAAAGGCAATGTCGTTTATTCCACTATAAAGAATAAGCCGCTCAGTGCACTTTACGAAGACGGGCAACTTTTCGTTGACATTTACGCGTTTATTGATTACGCTTCTTTCCGTTGCTACACCGTTCCCAAAAAAGACATAGAAGTAGGCAAATCGTACATCCGCTTTGTGCCTTCGGATGCTGCATATCCTGCAAAGGTTATTGAAAAAGACGGCAAAGTATACGCGAACATAGAGGCGCTGCTTGCAATCGTTAACAGTTTGCCAATCGATGTGCGCGGCGTTTCCGTGCGCTACTACACGGACAGGACGGAAGTTTACATCGTAAGGGATAATGTGGCGTGAGCGATGTGAAAAAGATAGTTGTAATTTCGGTTCTTCTTTTGATTTTTGCCGGCACTTTCGCTGGATGTGCACGGCACACGGCAACGGTTAAAGTGGATTCCATCCCGAGCGGCGCAACGGTGTCGGTAAACGGCAAAGAAAAGGGTACGACTCCCCTCGTGCTCACGCTTCCTTACGGCAGGTATAAAGTAAGTGCAGAAAAGGAAGGATACGGAAGTAAGCAAACTGAAGTCGTCGTGGACAAGCCAAGTGTCGTCGTAAACATTAATATTGGGCAAACTGCAGCTAAAAAGTTTAACATTACGATTTCCGATAGCCCCCGCGCTCCTTACGATCCCCAGCACTATACGGTTTATCTGGACGGGCACTTTGCAGGTGTTACGACCCTAAATCCCTATCATCTTAACTATTAATTCATAGAAATCTCGTATAAACCTATTGACTTTGTTATTTATATAGTTATCATATCGTTATGAGCTATATTGTGAAGCAAAAAAGAGGAAACAGTATATACGTATATAGGGCAACAAGTTATTGGGATAAAGAGAAAAACCAGCCCAGACAGAAGAGGGAATACCTTGGAAGGATAGATACTGTAAGTGGGGAGTTCATTAAGTCAACAGGGATAAAAGGCAAGAAAGCAATGAGTATGATGCCAAAGACATCAAAGGACTATGGCAATATATACCTGCTTGATAAGATAAGTGAGAAGATAGGGTTAAAAGAGATACTCAAGGAGATATATCCATACAGATGGAACAGCATCCTATCCCTTGCATTTTTTGCCATAAGTGAGAGTTCTCCATTCTATCTCTTTGAACAGTGGAAGGCACATACATACATCAAAGGGCTGAGGAATATCTCTTCTCAGTCAATAAGTAGGCTGTTAAAAGAATTAGGCAGATTGGATAGACTTCAGTTAGATTTCTCTATCAATTGGTGTATTAAGAAAGGAGATACCAGTGCTTTAATCTTTGACATTACATCTATATCATCCTATTCAGAACTTATGGAACTTGTTCAATGGGGATACAACAGAGATAAGGAGCACTTACCACAGATTAACATAGGTGTGGTATTTGGAGAGCCTTCTTCTCTTCCTCTCTTCTATTCTGTATATCCTGGCAGCATACCTGATATTGTGACACTAAAGAATATAGTTCTTAGACTAAACAAGTTTCATATTAAAATTCACCTATTTATTCTTGATAGAGGCTTCTACAGCAGAAGTAACATAGAGCTATTGGACAACAACAATATCTCATTCCTTATGCCTATCTCCTTTTCAACAAACATTGCAAAGTCTATCATAGAGAAACATAAAAGCACAATATCCTCTCCGTCAAACTCATTCCTTATTAATGGAAAGGTTGTATACGGAGAGGAAGACAGCATAGAGATCTGTGTAGGAGAATGCAGAGGAAATGGTAGAAACAAAGAGAAAGAAGATATGAAAGATAAAGAAGTAAGTAAAAACAATGGTAAAGGGAACAATGACAGCAGCAAAGAAGTAACTAACAATGAAGGTATCAGTAGTAATAACAATGACGATAGCAATAAACATCAGAATACAAGCATTATTAAGCTAAAGGCATTCATCTATTACGATGAAGAAAGGGAATCTACTGAAAAACAGAGGTTTATGAAGCACTTATTGGAAGTAGAAGATGAAGTATACCTCAGGCATAGAGAAAAACCATTCAAAAGTATAGACGAAGTAAAGGAATGGATGGATAGAAAGTCCAAAGAGTTTGGTATGTCTAATATATCCAAGTACTTTGACGTGCAGATAAAACAAATAGAGGTAAAAGGAATTAAAGGAGAAAAAAGAGAAGTTAGAAGAGAAGATAAAGGAGCAAACAACAATGAAAACAACGAAGATAAAGGAAGAGAAGACAAGGAAATTAACCATAACAGCAATATATCATTAAAGATCATAAAGAATGAGAGGTTCATATTGAATAAACTCAGTAGGGGTGGTATGACGATTCTCATCACGAATGATAATGCATTAAACAAAGAAAAGGCACTTTCTCTATACAGGAGAAGAAACAATGTTGAAATGATATTCAATGTATTGAAAAACAGGTTGGATGGAGGAAGATTAAGAACTCATTCCACTGATGCAGCGTCGGGGAAGTTATTCCTTCTTTTTATCTCTTTGATTCTTTACAGTGCACTGGATAAGCTAATGAGGGATAAAAAGGTATACAACAAATATACAATCAGTGAGTTATTGGAAATGCTTAAGAATATCCGTATTGTTAAATTGCAATCAGGTCTCACTTATCTTACAGAGGTACCTAAGAAAGCAAAAGATATCTTCAAACTATTCGGCATTGAACCATTAGACTCCCCATAGTTATCAAAAAGAGGATTTGGGGTTACGACGCCCTGCACTCTCGGCGGAATTAGCGAGGGAACGCACACGATAAAACTCGTTAGCGTAAACAAGCAGTTAGTTAAAACGGTTAATCTAAGTAAAGACGAAAGCTTTAGCCCTATGGCATTTGACGAAGTAAAAACTCTGGACAGGTGCACCGTGGATGTGGAGGACTACTCCGGCAGGAAGAAGTTTCCCTCGAGGTGGATCGTGTTTGACGACGGAAAGCCGTGTGTACCACATTCCCTTTCGATGGTAGGTCGGGGGTATTCCGATGTTTTCGTTGGAGAAACGGTACGCCTTAACGGATTCGTCGCAAAAGGCCTGAACGCAAAGAAAGTAGAGATTACATTCCCCTCTGAAAAGAAGGTCGTAATTCCGCTAAAAAACGAAAACGGCAAAGAAGTTTTCTCAAAAACGGTGACATTTAACGAGCTGGGGTACTATTCCATCCGCTGCGGCAAAAACTCAAGCGCTTTTGAAGTGCTCTACCGTGCAACGCCGCTCCCGCCGCTAAAAACCGTAAGGGACTTGTTTAATTACACAAAAGACATCCAGGAAAACAGTGCAATTACTTTTCCTTACGGCAAAGACGAAACGATAAGACTTTTTGTTACCGATGCAAACGGCAACCCTATCGTGAACAAACCCATAGGGATGTACGACGCAAAAACGGACGGAAGAGGCATCGTCACGCTGCAACTGAAGTATAAAAACGGGGAGGAAACGATAAACGGAAAGAGAGTGAACTGGTGGTGGCTTTACGGCTACTTATTGTACTTTCACTACATAGAAACGGACATAAACATTAAAGATACGGATGTTAAGTACATTAACGGAGACATTTACATACCAAAAACGCAGGTTCTGGGATACTTTTCAAACGACGACATTCGGGACACAAAAGTGATAAACGGAAAAGCGTATGCAGACCTCGACACCCTCCGCTCGGGTACGGGCACTTCAGTTATTGTAACGGATAAGAAAATAAGGTTTATGAAGGTTTGGTTTCTTGCGCCGTAGGCTGCGCTGTGAGCGCCTTCACGACGAAGTAGCAAATTGCAAGGCGAAAAAATTTGCGTGCTTTTTAAATACTCTTGCGCGTCTTCGCACTCGTGACTTTGCGGCATGCGTGTAGTCTTTTTAGGCACTTCTGCGGTATCGTTTCTGTAACGATAGTGAATGCTGTTTGCCGGGAAAAACAAAAGTTGGTTAACTCGTCTCGAGAAAGAGCGCTTTTAAGAAGTGTGCACTTTCGCTGCGCTCAGAACGGCAGGTGACCGGTGGGCAAATCCATAGAGCATCTACTATTGCGATAAAAACTCTTTAATTTATTTTTAGAACATCTTTACGCAGAATGTGCCTCGTTCCCCGCACCAAAGAGAACACAAAAATTTTTAAGCACATTTTACTTCTTTAATTCAAATGCTTTCGAATTTACTGCAAGCAGCCTATTTGCATAGGAGCGAAAAACACGGTAAGATTGTGCTTATCGGTAAAGTGCGATGCGCGAGCGTGCGCCGTGAAGGCGTGCAACTCCAAAATTTTTTAAGTGTTTCATGTGAAACATTTTTAATTGCGGATGTTGCAAATAATACGCGTTAAACTTTAAATTCTTTTTTAAAACTTCAAAGAATAGTTTCGTCTGCTTTTGTCGAACGACTCTTTTTGCCAGCCTCACTCGTTGGAATGGCGCTAAAGTCTTCTGCATAATTTTTAACTGAAAAAATACTGCGGAAAATGTTTAGAACCCGAAATTCAGTTCAGAAAATTAAGTGCCACACACCAAATTTTAACGCATCCTGCTCGTGCCATTGCAAGTTAAACACGCCGTGTTCACGAGAAAACTTTTAAGTGAGTGCTCGACCTTCATATACTTTTAGCGAAGTGACGATCTCTGCCTTAACCGCCTTACCAATAAATCCCATTTGCATCAGGTTTCACATCCTCTCCTAAAACTTTTTGCAAAAATTCTGCAAAATTCTTTCAAAATCGTGAAACTTTTCGTCGAGTTTTCCGTCTATTGTATAGGAAAGGTAAAATTTAAGTAAAAGTTATAAAACATTTAGTGAAAATCTTATCTAAGCCATAATTGAAACATTGTGAGTAAATTGTGCAAACGAATAGTGCGCAATAAATAAAGATTTTAACAGGTTTATATGGCACAAAAGGCTGTATAAAATTACAATTTTTTGTGTTAAAAAAATTCTTCACTTTTTTCCATAAAACTATTGACAAGAGAGAGATAGAGAGTATAAAATATGCATAAGGAGGTGGTGTAATATGAATGTAGGTGGCGCAAAAGCAAAATACTGAGCAAAGGTAAAGTAGCAGAGAGGTTATTCATAAAAATAGGTGTGCTCGTTAAAAACCTCGGCACAAAATGCCTTTGCAAACTTCCAGAACCGCTCTTCGAACCTGTTGACCGTAGCACCAGAGCCCGAACCTCAATAAGTGCTTTGCAAATGAAGCAAAAAATCACATCGAAACATAAACTCGTTTACAAAGTTTTCAAAACAAAATAAAATACAAAAAGGAAAAATATGAATAAAAAAAGAATTATTAGTATCATTTTATCGGTGTTGTTAGTAGTAGTATTAATGCTTCCTGCTACTAATGCAGACGCTGCAGATGGAATATCCGCAAACTTAGTAACATTAATTAATGTGCAAAGCAATAAGCTCGTAGAATATCTGAAATTAAATGCCTCAAAGGGAGAACCCCATATCTTAATAGAGAATTTTATGAAAGATAACAAGTTTCCACTTCCTGGCACTCTTAATAATAATTTGGTAAAACTTTCTGAAACCAATAATATTTATGTGTTAAAAAGTGTTGATTTAGGCAATGGCTGTTACTTAACTTTTCTAAGTAACGGAGTTTTTTATTTAGATGAACTGAAAGAAAAGCAACTAAAATATCCATATCCGAGCAATTTATCTGCAGTAAATGTCACAAATAATTACTCATCTTCAACAAGTCAGATTCATTATAAATTTGCATCAAACGATAGATATGCATATAACATATTTGGATGGCCTTTGTTTAGAATACACATAGAATCAAATTTCGGATACAATGGAACAAAGGCCTGGTATGCAGGAGGGTTAGTTGGCTATTACTCGAGATACATTTCTGGCGGTATTTGGCAGGTGTCTAACTGGCAGGTTGGTACTACTGTAATTAACGGAGGCGAATACTGTAGGGCATATGCAAGAGGGAATTTTCACTTTGGAATTGAATACCAGGGAATTGGATGGATATTTCAAGATGTATATGAAGATGTAAGAGTAAGTGTAACGAGAAATGGCACTGTTTACAGGAACTGAATATGAGCAGTAAGATAATACTGAAAATTATCTTCGCTATTATTGTAGTTGCCGTAATTATAATTGGGCTGCTTTTTCTTATTAGCTACGCTAAGCACTATTAGTACTAAAATATGGGAGTCGTTGTAAAATAAATTCTTTCACATAGGCACTTTCCACCTTATGGCAGACCACATAGGAGGATACAGCAATATCCTTAAAAGGTCTGCCTTCCTATTTTTATTGCTAACTTAAGCGATTCCTTAACTTTTATTAACCTATTTTTTAAAAAATTCTTCCAAAATCGTGAAACTTTTTGGTGAGTTTTCCGTCTAATATATAGGAAATGAAAATTAAGCAAAAAATTTTTATGCCTGATTTATTTAAGGTTGTGCAAAAAGTAAACAAAGTACTGCATAGCGCTTTTGAAAAAGTAACTGCGCGAGGCTGAAAAAAGAAACGCTTGCACAGGCGAAAAAGGCTTTAAGCGAAAAAAATTGTTTTTTACGAGAGACGCGTTAAATTATGTGAATTTGCAAAGTTTGTGGAACGGGCTAAAATTGTAAAGGAGGCAAAGTGAAAAGCATAAATAATTGTAGAAATTTTAAGGAAAACCTCAAAGGGAATCTCGATTCAAAAACTTCAAGGAGGTATGTCACCTGATGGAAGAAGTAACTAAGCAAGCAAATGCCAAATTAAAGTCTCTACAAGAAATCGCAGCAAGCGCAAATTGGTTAATTGCTTTTTTCTTCGGCACGGAAACTGGAATTATACTTTACGACAAGAACTCGTTTGCAAAGTTGAACGGCGGGCTGCTAAGCAGCAAAGCACTAACCACGACTATCGTGATACTGTTTTTTGCCCTGTTTTTATTGATTTTGGGTTTTTGCATTCCCGTATACTCAAAGAAACGGGTGTATGACGACTCAGTGCTCTGGAAAATTCCCGAAAGAATGCTTACTGCACTGCGGGTATTTAGCGATGTAGTATTATTCTTCGTAATTTTGTCCACTATATTCCACCGGAATAAAGCGCTTCTCACCACGGAAGTGTTTGCCGTTTTGTTCTTGTTCTCCCTGCAAATCCTGATGTTTTCAAAGAGGTTTAAGTATGTGCTGCTTCTTTTTATTGCAGCTGCTTTTTCCGCTCTTGCACTGATGTCTGCAAAACTATTATTCAGCCCGAATGCGCAAATTTTTTCTTTCTGGATACTGAGCTTCGTTCTCGTGGAATTGGTAGATGCGGTTGCCTGCATCGTAATAAAGGAAAACACTTGAACGGAGGTCGTGGAATGAAAAGGAGACGCAAGGCAAAAAATGAAAAGCGTTGGTAAATTACGGATAGGCATCGTCGCTTTAGTTATCGCGCTGCTCGTATCTATCCCTTTTGTCGGCACACTTAACTCTACACCGCTCACTCTCTTTAGTGTAAGCATCACCCAACGGCAGGAATACAGAATACAGTTTGACCTGCCTCACATTAAACCCGTTACTTCAGCAGTAAGACAAAAAGCAGAAGCACGCCTTTCTGAACTGTTTGGAATACCGCAGCCAATACTTAAAAGTAAAAACTTACTTTCAAAACCACTCGTAGTTTTAAAGAGATCCTTCGCAACAAACACATACGCGGGCTACATCAAGATAGGTAGTGCCACTATACCTTTCAGCAAAGTTAAAGCACAATTCGGTAACGGCGATAACGAAAACGAACCACCCCCTAAACTACTCCTCACTGCATACTTTACTGCAAACACTACTCCGTTTCGTGCAAACATCTTTATTATAAACAGTGGCTCCGTTTTGCAGTACGCCTCTATGACCGTTCAGGGCGAAGAGGACGATGTGCTTGCAATGTTTACGCACGGGAGGGCAAACTTTTCTTCGTCAGAATCGTGCCCTGGCAAAGTGGATAGCACCTTCTTTTCAAGCGTTGTATCCAATTCTTCAGAGCAGAAAAACGGAGCGCCTTCAGGTTCGCCAGAGGCAGGCTCTTCTTCCTGGGCAACTGAAAAGGTTCTAAAGCACGGGGTAAAGTACATCACGATAAGTGACCCTGCGTGCAATTTGCCACCTCAGAAAGTGCCTGCAATAATGCTCGATGCAATGACTAATTATCCGTTCAATAACTACAGAGGTGCGTCCAACGCGCTTTCTTTGAGAGCGTGGGCATTCAGTAAGCAAGTCGAAAGTGCCTATAAAGACTTTTACCAGTCTGCAGGCTGGGGAAGCGTGGGTGCACACGCCTACATAAACGGCATTGAGGGTACCATTGAAACGAAGTTTCCTTCAGAGATCAACGAGTCGAGCCTCTATCCGAAAGAATCGCGCGACCACTTTACCCACGCAGAAGTATCTTTCAACCTGTTTGGCGTAGAAAGCGTAAGTTATCCGTTGACTTCTGAAAGCAAATTAAGAACGGCGTGGACGCTTAAAAATACGCATTCAGGTGAGTGCAAGGATTCAGAGCCGTTTAACTACGGAAAACTCACGGCGATTCCTTTCAATGCTTTTTCCCTGTGCGGCCCGGACCTGTTCTGGAGGTTTTCCTTAAACGATGCCCCAAACGATAACAGCCGCAGTGACTACGGAGGTTTTTACTGCAGGTACCAGACGACTCTCTACGAGTCTGGTAAACACCTCTACGCACTTTACTCCTCAAAAGTTTACTACGGTATAAAGGTCGTTTCAACGGCACACAAAAGAGTGGATTACTATTGTTTCTCCGTGTCGAAGAGTTTCCCGGAGGTTAGCCTTGACGGGCAGTGAGACAGGTTTCAACGAGCACACCTTTTTACGCGCTCTGCGCATGTTCGCTAAAGAATTTATTGAAAAAGCAGTCTCGTTAAGAGTTAGTTTAGAAGTAAGTAAGCCTGCGCCGTACAAAGGCTTAAAGTTTTAACTTTAAAGGAGGTGTAAGATGGAAATTGTAAGCGGTTTTAAAAAGCGTTTTTCAAAAAGTTTAACGCCCGTAATAGCGGTTATCGTCGTTGCACTGCTCGTGTTTTCTGGGATCTTAGTTTTTAAAAACAGGGCTAACTCCAGAAGTTTAGACTACATTAAGCCCGGGGCATACATTGCAAAGTGGTATGCCTATTCAGGAGTAGTTTCTGGTAAAGACGGGAAGCAAGCCGTAAAAGCAGAAATTCCGTTTGTTCTGGTGGAAAAAGTACCTTTTGCAGGTAGCAAGAATTCCCCTGGCGAAGTTTTTCAAACGGAAAACCGCCCGTCTTCGGACTACTTGCTCGTAATTGACGGATTGCGCAAACACCTTCAAGCACTTCCCACCTGGCAAAAGGGTAACGAAACGACTTACGGTAGAGAAAGATTTGTTTTTTACACTTTGCACATTCAAACGCCGCTGCTTTCAACGGGAAAACACAAAGTTGAAACACTGTTAATACACACGAAAGACGGAACTTACGCATATCCCCTTAACTGGATCGTAGACATAAAGGAGAAACAAAAAGCACAGTGCGCAGCGGTAACGGGGCAGTCCACGCTTACTGGTGACCCTGCTATAGGATTTGACGCCCGCATAAAGAATACCTGCAAAAGTCCGTTGAAAGTGGAGGGAATGGATGTGTCGTTTCCTGATGTGGGGATAAGCACAAAGATTACTGGCTCAGGCAACATAAGCGGAAAAGAACCTTTACCCGAAGCAAACGGGAATAAGCCGAAACCTGCTGCACGGAATTCTTCGCCTGTGAACCCCATTCTTTTGCCAGGGCACGCCGGTTGGTTTCACTTTGTGTTCTACTCACAAAATGGAAGCAAGGTTCCCAGGTTTATCTGGCTGGACACTTTCGTAAAGTATTCTGTAAACGGAAAGGTGTTTTACGCGAAGACCTACTCTCCGATAATATTTTCCGTATTCCCGCTAACTCCACAGGACACGGCAGAGTTAATTAAAAAAGAGTTTCTGATTGGCGCGCACGAAGAGTAAACCATTCTGATTGTGCAGATTGATTGGAAAAAACCTTTACCGTTTCTGAAATTCGTGCCTGGATTTTTCCGTGCAGATGCCTTTATTTGTGCAAAAGAGTAGTTTGCACCCCTGTGCTACTGAAAGTTTTTTAGAGAAGCGTGCATCAGCAGTAGAAATTAGCAGCAAGGCAGCGGTAAGGTGGCAGGCTTTGGCCGTTATCGTTCTGAAAGCAACTAACTCGGAGAATTGTGCAGCACACCAATACGGCATATCAGTGCGGCGCACCAGAAAGCATTTTTGCTGAAACGAAAATCTTGCCTCATAAAGTTCAGTAGTCGTAAAATTTTTGCAATGCAAGTGCCTTTTCAGGGACAACTTTTTGACAGCGTTTTGATAATGCAAATCACTTCCAAAATCGTTATTTAAGTGCAAATATGCCAAAAAATTCTCGCTTAAAAGTTCGGGTAAAAGTTTACAATTTACGCCGCTCTTTAGTGCATACGCCTTAATTTGGTGAATAATGTCTTGCATTGCTTGAACTGCATTCTAAATTAAATTGAAATTTTTGGGAAATGTGATAAAATAATGGAAAGCGAAGCGGAGGATAATACGAAATGCAAGCAATTTTAGGCGAAGCAAATACAAATTGGTACATCGCGAACACTGTTTTGCTGGTTTTTGTGCTTGCCCTGCACCTCGTAGGGCAGTTTGCAAAAAAGCGTAAAATACCGGAAATCGTCGAAACGCCTATGATTCTGTACGACGAAGAAAAACACGAAGCGCTTTACAAAATGCGCTCGCGAATGATTTTTACTATCTTTATTCCCCTACTTGCACTGAACACTTTATTCTGGGCTACGGATAAAACTGGCATTTATGCGTTTGTCGTAACGGTGCTTATTGCACTTTCAGTTATTGCATACTTTATTGCACTCGTTATCTACACGGATGTTATGGAGCGAAACTGGGAAAAAACGCTAAAGCAAAAGGGCATTGCGCCTCCCAGGCACGAATTCTCGTTTTCAGATGTGCGGCGCAGAAGTATTGCCCGTGCATTTGCCGTAATACTCGCTCTCCTTGCAATTGGGTACATATTTTTGCACATCGTGCACTCCCACTCGTAAAGCTGCATTTGCTTTGTAGATGTAATGCAGGTATCAGGCCTTTTCTCTGCGATATCTACTTCGGCTGAGTCACTTTTTCAATCCGAGGTACGCAACGAACAATCCACAGAGGCTTACGAGAGGCAAAATAAGGTAAGCAAAGACCGGCCAGAAAGAGTGCAGCACAGGAACACCTGCAGGCACTTTAAACGGACGGACGCCTCCTGGGGATATAAGGTGAACCGGAAACAGAGAGATGTTGCGCTTTCCTATAAGTAAAATGGACGCAAGGACGAAGAGAGATGCGACGGCAATCGCGAATTTTTCAAAGTTCTGCAAATTTTTTGGCAGCGTTCTGGAATCTGTTTCAATTGAAAGAATCTCCAGCGCTATAACGAGCACGCTTATTGCAGTGACCACGACGAGCGTAACTGGGTTTTCAGAAAATAGCAAACAGGAAATAGCAATGATAAACCCTGCATACACTTTCCCCGAAACTTCTTTTAATCCACTTTCTTTCATAGTACACTCTCCTTTCCTTTATCAGTGTTTTTGAGGCTGCAGGTTGCACAGCCTGTAAAAAGTAATCGTGCCGCCCGTTGATCCTTTCTCCACGCGGGCTGCTGCAACATTCGTCCTGATCTGGTTTGCGTCTATGTAGGGCGTGCCGTTAATCACCCTCCATTGCGGCGGTTTGGTCATCACGCTTCCGTTTCTCAGGAAAAAGTAGTTGCTCAAAAGAACCCACTTGCCACCTTCGTAAACAAAGGGCACGCCACACAGGTCTGCGTACAGTTTTCCGTTTCTATCTACCGTAATGCTTGCGTTTCTAAATGTGCTCAAAGTTTGCACGGTGCCGCTAATGTTTTCAAGTGTCTTTCCTCCGTTCTCCGACCTGAAAATGCCGTTTTCCGTTAGTGCGAACACCTCTTTAGTGTTTATCGGGTTTATCGCGATGCTCCGTATTCCGCTTAGCCCCTGCTCGTTAACGAGCGTCCAGCTTTCCCCGCCGTTTTCCGACTTAAAGATGTATCTGTCCGTAACGGCGTAAACGGTGTCTGCATCGCCCGGGCTGAATGCAACCTGCACGATTTTGCTCCACGCGGTAGGATACTTTTCGAAAACGGGAATGTCGCTCCAGCTCTTTCCGCCGTCTGTAGACTTTCTAAACCTGCACTTCGTTACGAAAACAGTATTCGAATTAAGAGGGTTTATCCACGCAAAACCCGTGCAGGAAAGCACACTTTTCCAGCTTTCCCCGCCGTCAGTTGAAACGAACAGACCGGTGTTATCCGTTACGAACAGTTTCTTATAGTCCTTCGGATCCACTGCAATGTGGCTCACCGCGCTGAAACTCCCTATCTTTTCAAAGTGTGCGCCGTAGTCTGTGGACTTAAGCAGTGCGCTGTTTTCTTCGTCCCAGCCGTAGATTACATTGGAGAAGTCCGTTGCAGTTGCTATTTTTGCAAAAGTGATCCCCTGTGAAAACTCTCTGAACGACTTTCCTCCGTCTTTCGATACTGCGCAGTCCGTATAAATCACGGAGGGGTTCTTTTCGTTCACTAAAATTCCGCTGTTTTTGTTTCCGAGCCCTACATCGCAAAGCGAAAGCCCCGTGCACTGAAACGGCACAAATGCGTGCGCGTCTATCACTTTCACACCTGCTCTGGGAAGGTTCTCGGGGGAGTAAACCTGCAGTTTTCCGTCTTTGCCTGCGCGTGCAAGGCATGCTTCCTTAAAGCGTCCGTTTATGTCGTATTCAATAAAGCAGCTGCTCATTCCGTAGACATTTCCGTATATGTGGAACGGAGAAGCGCTTTGCAAACTTGCACTTACGGGGATTGTGAGGTATCCGTTTTCGTCCGTGATGTAGTTTCCCTCACCTGCGGGCACACTTTTTGCAACGACGCCCCGCGCATCCATAAGAAGCATTTTTACACTCACCGTTTTTCCTATGGGCGTTATGGGCACAAAAACGGCCTCTTCGCCCTGGGCACTTCCAGAAAATGCAGAAAGGTACGGCAGGTTCGTAACGAGTGCTTTGTAAAGCACGGTGAACTTATAAGGTGTTTTGCCGCTCGTAAGAAGCACTTTTCCGTTTGCGTAAACTTTATAGGTGCCTGCTTCGTCGAACGATACGCTCTTTGCAAACACTCTAAGATAAGCGCCGCCTTCCGTTTTTATTGGCGTTTGCTCCGTTTCGATGTGTACTTTCTTTCCTGATGGAAACACGATGTCGAAGGACTTTAGCAGCGTTTCGCCGGTTATCTCTGCGCGCGTATCCACGAATATGCCAGAAAAATCGTACTTGCTGCTCAGCGAAACTCTCGGTACGCCGTAAAAAGTGACTACTCCTATTATTACTTCAGGTTCTTTCGTAAGTTTTACGGAAAAGTTTACCTCGTTTTCTTTGTCTTTTATGCGAAGCGCCCCTCTGTAAATACGGTATCCCGGTAAGTAAATCGTGACGGTGTATGTACCGCTTTTGAGTTTGAGCGTGCACGGCGTTTTGCCTGCGAGTTTTTCGTTAATGTAAACTGCTGCACCCTGAGGCGTGGAGTTGACCTTTACCGTTTTTATAGTTTCCTGCTGGGCACTTTGTGAAGCGTTTTGCGAGGTATTTTGCGAACTTTCCTGAGAGCCGCCTGAAGCGCCGCCGTTTTTTGCAGTCGGTTTCCCGCACCCTGCAAAAGTTGTTACCAGAGCAATCACGAGCAATACCGCAAGAAATTTTTTCAATTTTTTCACAAGCCACTCTCCTTTTTTAAAGTTTTTTATAGTGCACCGCTCTATGGAAGTTTTGAAGTTTTTCACTTTTTGGAGCTTTCCTTCGTTTTCAGCGGATTATTTGCAATAATCTCGCTTACTTCTTCGTATCCTGCAAGGCGCACGGAATCGTATTGCGGAGAGAGTGCAAACACGAACTTTTCGTTTTGGCCGAGTTCCGTTGGATTAACCGGTGCCGTGCCAATGTGAAGTCGTCCGCTTTGCAGTGCCGTCCACTGCTTTCTGGTAAAAACCATTATGGGGATGTCCTGCGTCCTATTCTGCACGCTCCAGTGTGGGTTTCTTACGATAATCAACGGGCCGCTCAGAGGAACTTCTGCGCTGCCTTTTGTTGCTTTGCCTTTCCACTCTGACTGGATAACCTCGTATCCCTTCCAGTCGAGCGGCAGGTAAAACGAGAATCCGTACCTGTCGTTTTCGTACTTTACCGTGCTCAGGCACTTTTTCATCAGGTTTGCGCTTATGTTGAGCAGGTGGTTTATGTTTATCCTCCCCGGGTAACCCTTCCACACCGACGCAATTGAGCCGTTGTCGTCTTTACTGGTGAGCAGCCACACGCTGAACCCGTTTTCGTTTCTGTTTCTGAACGCAAAGAACGGGATACCAAATATAGGAATTCTGAGTTTGTCTGCCATTTCCGCTTCGTTTCCCACCCCTAGCAGAATTATTGGGCAGTAATTTTGGGGCGTTCCAAATATCCACCTTTTGGGCAAAAGTTCTATTGCGCTTTTGTCAATCCAGATAGTAACTATCCGTTTGCTTATTTTGTTTTCGAGGGTTTCGTAGTCGTTTACCACCGTAACTTCCGGGTGTTTGCTGAGTATCCTTTTACTTATTATTCCGCCCGAGCGAGGTACAAGGTAAACTATCCCCGTTTTCTCGTTAAGCATCCGTGCAGACTTTTCTTCCCGCTGGAACAGCGCAAGCGCTTTGAGTGCAAAAATCGCTGCGCATACTACGGCAGATACTACGATCAGCGCTAAAATTGTTTTGTTTTTCAATAGTTTGTTCATAACTTTGCCTCCACTTTTTTACATCGTAACATATTTTCAAATTAAGTCCAGCACAAGTGCGCTGAAATTTTTTACTTCCACAGGTGCGACTTCCGCAGAAGTGTTTCACCTCTTTTGCTCAAATTTTTCGCTAAATTTTTGCACCTCTATACAATAGACGGAAAACTCACCAAAAAGTTTCACGATTCTGGAAGAATTTTGCAGGTTTTTTGAAAAAGGCTTGAAAGGCAGAAAAAAACTTGGCTGAAAGGAAAATTTTTAAAAAGTTTTGGGAAAAAGGGAAGGAAACCTGTGGGAGTTTGTGCTTATAGGGAAAGTTATTAGGGCAGAGACTCTTCGCTGCGCTCAGAGTGACCATGCTCTCCGTCGTCCTCGAGCGAGCATTTTTCCTTTCCGTCGTCCTGAGCCGTTTTTGCGAAGGACCTTATCCCTTTTAGAGCGGACACGGAGTTTCCTTTCTAGCTTTTCTTCCTGTGGAGGTGGAAAATGAATTGGTAGGCAAGTTACAAAATACCTTTCTGCACACTAAAGGGTAAAATTTCTGCTGCACTTTTTCAAAGGTAAAATGGTTAGGGCAGAGATTCTTCACTCGCTTCGCTCCTTCAAAATGAGGCGCCTGAGAAAAATTATTAATTCAAAAGTGTTTTGTTACATCCAATATAACTTGAAAAACGCAAGGAGTTTAGCAATGTTTGTCGTTAGGGCAGGAATTCTTCGCTCCGCTCAGAGTGACAAAACAAAAATCTGATCTTAATAGAGAGATTTTTTACCCTGTCCAGGGAGATAAACAAACATAACTCCTTTTTTGAGTTTTCGATAGAAGTTTACGCCCATACGGAATAGCACTTCTTAACTTATTTCGTAGTTTACCCATAATAAAAGAAGTCCGAATGCCGTATAGGGAACGATGCTTCTTTCTGTTTTTTGCCCGCGAATTTTTTATTTCGAATAGAAACTTTGCTACAGATGTTGCTATAGATGTATATTCCCATTTACGGCACCATTTCTATGAGTCCGTATATCACATAAGCGTCTGAAGTTTCCTTTATTGCAGTGTCAGGGTATTCCTTTTTATTTTTCATTATCTCCGTGATGTCTGCGTATTGTTTGTCGTTTATTGTAGTCCACTTTGGCATTCTTCGTGTACAGGGCACAACGCTTTCAAGCGGGAGATACAGATCGCCGTCTTTTTTAACTGCATACTTTTTGTTTATCGTTATCCTGCGCACGAGACTTGCAGAAACATCCCCGTATATGAGGAATGGCGGTGCATGTTTTCCATTCACAAATAATTCTCCGCAGCAATCAGTGGAGCTTTCGGAAGGAGATTTGCCTGTTATTACAAAGTGACTGTTCCGTTTTCGTTCGTCTTTAATCCGTATGCGCCTATTGGAGTGTTGCGCATAATCTTTCCGTTTGCATCTTTGATGAGGAACTTTACTTTTTCGGTTTCTCCCTCAAATACGGCGATCGCGTCCCCTGGTAGGTGGCTGAGAGTCGTATCAAATATGTCTTTTACCTTGATCACATCTGAAGAAGGAATTGCTTTGTAGTATACGGCAAAACTCTCGTGCGGAATATTGGATTTGTCTTCTATCTTGTAGTAGCCAGGTTCGTCGAAAGTGACTGTTTTTTCGAAGTAGTTTGCGCACTCGTCGCAGTTTCCCTGAGTTGTGTTTACCTCTATCTTCTTGCCGGAGGGGAAAACAAGATAAAACACTTTTATTGCGCGCTCAGTATATCCTTTCAAAGTAACCGTTTCATTTACATAAATGCCAGAATATGTCGTGGCGGCTGCCGAGCAGCAGGCAATACGCGGAACGGAACTTGCAAATTGCTCGGGGGAAAAAAGCTGACTCTCTGGAAATTGCGGGCCTTCTTTTTTGAAATTATCCTCAGTAAGTAGAGTATCCTTTTCTATGTCGAATGTCCCGATAAGGGAATATGGCCTGTGCAGCGTTTCCCAGTTGTTTATCAGATGGATTTCGTGCCTTCCTCTACTTACGATAATGGGCAGTCCTGTAAATTCCCATAGGCATTTTTTATCCAGCACGATAAAGAATTTTTCTTTCGTGTTTATCAGCACGGTAGGCTGCCTGCGTGCTTTCTCAAGCGCAATGTTCAAAGTGATGTGCTTTGAGGAACTTATCGTAATTTCTTTTTCCATAGGAGAATAGCCCTCTTTCCAGATATATATTTTGTGAGTTCCTTTTGATAGTAGTAAGTTTTCCACTGGCGCAGTCAACTCTTTTTCGTCTATTAGCACTGTGGCGCTTTTCGGAGTAACATTAACTGTAATGGTTGCTTTGCCAGAAGGTGTGCTGCAACCTGCAAGCACTAAGGAAAGCACGGCAATTAAAACTACACACACCAATAATTTTTTCATTTTCATCTCCTATAAATTTTACACCTCTATACATTAGACGAATTTTAGGAGAAAAAGTTCCACGATTTTGGAAAAATTTTGCAGGATTTTTGAAAAAAGTTTTGGAAAAGGGAAGGAAACCTGTGGGAGTTTGTGTTTATAGGGAAAGTTATTAGGGCAGAGACTCTTCGCTGCGCTCAGAGTGACCATGCTCTCCGTCGTCCTTGAGCGAGCGTCAGCGAGCGAAGGACCTCATAAGAAATTGGCGTGCACTTTGATGTTTTTAGTGCAAACAAAATGACTTTTTGTTAAAACAGAGATTATTTACTTTGTTCAGAATAGCGCCAAAAAGATTTGTTTTAATGTAGAGACTCTTCGCTGCGCTCAGAGTGACGAAGTCAAAAAAGTTCTGCATTAGTGCTTACTTTCCTCCCTTTTTAAATTTCACAAAGAGCGTAGAGCCTACCCAAAACTGCTTTTTATTTGAATTTTTAGCCGAAAATCCCATAGAGCTAACAATAAGTATTTTTTCTTACACAGTGTAGAAATCACATAAATCTGCTTTTAAGTTGCAAAACACAATTTCAGGTTTTAGCAGTAAATAAAAAGGGCGGTACAATGCCGCCCTTAAATTAAAATAGATATTTGTTATTTGCTATTCTTTACGGTGTATACGAAATCGTTATCGTCCGCGTCGAGGCGTTCCACTCCACTTTGCAGCCCAGATTCTCCGCAACAAATCTCAAAGGCAGCATCGTCCGCTCGTTTATAATGATAGGCTTAACATCGTGGTTGCTCGGGTCTATCCACTTCATTACGCCGTTTACTCGTGCCTGAGGTTTTCCTATCCAGAGGTTAATCGTGGTGCTATCGAGGTTTATCGTAACCATTCTCTGCACGGGATCCCACTCTATCGTTCCGCCCAGTGCTTCAACGATTGCGCGGATTGGAACGACCGTCCTGCCCCACTTCGGGATAATAACGGGTTTCGTGCCTCTGCCGGGATCGATTTCTTTTTTAACTCCGTTTACCGTCATCATCGGGTTGTCCGGCTGAAGCGTAATAATTATCTGCGGTTTATAAATCACAGTTATCGTTTTCGTCGTTTTGTTGCCCGCTTTGTCCGTTGCAACGATCGTAATCGCGTTTTCGCCTTTATGGAGCGCAACGCTCGTTGAAAACGAACCGTCTTTTTGCAGCACGACGATGTTTCCTTTTACGAAAACGCTGTCAAGCCCTGCACCTTCGTCGCTTGCCTTTCCTTTCACCGTAACGAGCGAGTCGTGCACCACCGCTCCGTTTTGAGGTTCGCTTATAGAAAGTTCTGGCGGGGTGTCGTCCTTTATCTCGGCACTTACTTCCATAGAGGGTGCAGAGTAGTTCGGAGGGTTCGCATCGTCAAATGCTTTTACGACATAATAATACTTCTTTGCAATTTCCACATTCCTGTCCGTGTAACTCGTTTCGTCTTTAGACACAGTTGCAATTGGGTCTGGAGATTCCTCGCCGGGTTTTGTGCCGCGGTAAACTGCATACCCTGCAAGTTTGTCGTAGTCCACCTTGCTCCAGTTGATTGAAATGCCTTTTGCAAATGCAATTGCGTTTACCGTCTTTGGCGCTGGTATACCACAGTTTCTCTTTATAACGAACGAATCCGTCACCTTTCCGCTGATCCTTATGTGCTTCACTTTCAACTCGTCGTAAGAAGCGGTGATTTCGCTGAAGCCAAAACCGTTTTCAGAATACACGGTGAAGTAGCTGTGCGATGCACCGTACTGAGGCGCGCCCGCACAACCGTCAACGACATAAATAGGATAGTTCACTCCACAGTATTCGTTTTTATTCCTGCTCATTATCTTTCCGTCGTAACTGATCGGGTATGTGCGCTCGTAGTCGTGCTCGTGTCCGTTGTAAACGAGGTTTACATGGTATTTGTCAAACAGCGGGCAAAGCGTGTCGCGTATGTCCATATTGCTCGCACCAACCGATGTAAACGGCGGCCTGTGGAACGCAACGACCACCCAATAGTCAGGATGCGTCTTTTTAATGTTTTCAAGGTCTGAAACGAGCCACTTGTACTGCGCAGAACCTTTACGGTAGTCAGAATCGGTAGACAAACTGATAAAGTGGATGCTTCCGTAGTTGAACGAGTACCAGAGGTTGTTGTTCGGGAAAACGAATTGCTTGAGGTAGTTTACCCACGGCTCCGCAGTTTTGTAGTGATATTCGTGGTTGCCCACCGCCTCCATAAACGGTGCAGTTGCAGAAAGCGGCTGCACATAGTTAAACCAGATGTCCCAGAAGTGCTGGTCCCCTCCGATAAAAACATTGTCGCCCGTGAAAATGACGAACCTGGGGTGCACTTTTAAAACTCCCTGGACGACTTTGCCCCAGTTAGACATATCGTCGTCGTAAGGAGACTTGTTTCTCGAGTCGCCCATCACGACGAAGTTGAATGTTGCTTTGTCAGAAGCAGGCGCAGTGGTAAATGTGTAGTCCTTGCTCCACCCGCCGACCGGGTCCCCGCACCTGTAGTGGTATGTCGTGCCCGGCTCAAGGCCAGTAAGTTCCACGCTGTAAATGTATCCGTTTGCGCCTTCGTAAGTCCAGGTTAGGTCCTTTGCCACGCTCCCGTAATTTTCGCTCGTTCCGTAAACGACTTCCGCGGGGACATTGTGGTTTTCCTTCGTTTCCCACATCACGACGACGCTCGTTTTCGGGTCGCCATTCCAGCTGAGGTGGATGTGCACAGGCGAGTCGCTCCCCGGAAGATACTCGTTGGACGCAGAGGATGCGCACCAGTCCACGATGTTTACTCCAAACACGGAGTCGTCGTAGTCGTCCCAATTGTCGTAGAGCTTGTCGCCGGGGTCGCCTTTTCCGTCGTCAAATACGGAAGAATCACCTATCGCAACGACTTTTCCGCTGCCGTAAGTTGCTGCAGCAGCAACTGGGCCTTTGTAGGAATTTGCCACATACTTTGCGCCGTTTGAAAGCGTAAGCGTTGCACCGCCCCATATACCAATAGAGTTAACGCCTTTCAGCATTTTGGGAAAGTCTTTTTTGTTGAGGTCAGTTATCGGATGGTCGGAAACCTTGTCGCTATCAAATGTAATGCCAAAGTCTGCAGTTTTCAAACTGTCGTCGAACACCTTTACCGCGTCCCAGCCGCTGTAATTTCTGTCAGCTCCGGCGTGGTCAGAGATAATGATTAAACCGCCGCCGTTGTGCACGAAGCTTTTTATTGCACTTACTTCGCTGTCGGAAAAAGGATTCTGCGGCTCGGGTATCACGAAGACGGACACACCGCTCAAGTCACTTTCCGTGACGCTGCTGCCGCTGAGTTCTTTTACAGTGTAGCCTTTGTTTTTCAGCGCATCTGCCCACTGAGAGTAAGCGCCAGTTATCACCCAATCGGCGTTGCCCGCAGTTTCGTCTTTCGTATCGTCAAACAGCACGACTTTTGACGCCGCAACGGTCTTGTCCTGAGAGAAAAACACCGCAGGGTTTGCCATATAGTAGAGAAAACCAAAAAGAATAAGAGCAATAAGTACAAAGGAAAGTATGCTCTTTCCTTTCGACCTGAAGTGCACTTTAAAATTATTCATACTACCTCCTATAAATATTTAGCACCTGATTATACCACAAGTTATAAATCTAAAAAGGAACCTTAAAAAGCAGGTATTAAGCGAAAACTATCCAATTGCAAATTCTGCTTTGTAGGGAAGGATAAACTCTACCAATTTGCTTCCAAGTTGCAGCTCTGTTTCCGTAGAAGTGTTTACGATGTAGCCCTTTTTAACCTCGTACTTCTCAAGGAAGATTCTGAAGTTTTTGAACACTTTAGGTTTTTTCATTTCGGTTGCTTTTACTTCTACAGGAATGATGTTTCCGTAAAAGTCTTTTACTACAAAGTCCACTTCGTTTTTATCCTTCGTGCGCCAGTAGTTTACGCTTAGGTGTTCGTTCCTTATAAGGGCAGAGAACACATAGTTTTCAAGCAGACTTCCTCTGTCTTTGCGCAGTGAAAACTTCTCAAAGTTTCTTACTGCAAAGTTTCTTAATCCCGTATCTATGAAGTAAATCTTCGGCATTTTCGTAATCTCTTTCCGTTTATTCGTAAAGAACGGATGCACTCTTCGTATAACGAATGTCTGCTCAAGTGCGTGGATGTAGTTTTCCAGAGTTCTTATGTGGATGCCGAGCAAATTTGAAACACTGCTGAAGTTTATGCCTGAACCTACCTGGTCTGCTAACACCGTAATAAGCTTTGAATACTTGATAGGCTCCTTCACATTAAGGTAGCCTATTACATCCTTTTCTATGTAACTCGAATATATTTCGTTAAGCGTCTGCACTTTCTCTTCCCTATCTTCTGAAAGAACAACGCGCGGGTAGCCCCCGAACACGAGGTAATCGTAAAAGTGCGAGAGTATTTTATCCCTGTTTATGCGGGAAGTATTCTTTTCTTTGAGTAGTCCTGAAAGTGCAGGTGCTTTTGCCTGAATGTATTCTTTAAACGAAAAAGGCCAGACATAAAAAACTCTTTTTCTTCCGGTAAGATACTCTCCCACCTTTGACTTTATCTCAAGAGAAGAAGAACCCGTAACGACGAACTTTACGGGAAGGTTCAGGTCGTAAATCCCTTTGAGGAATATTCCGGGGTTTTCAATGCGTTGCACTTCGTCTATAAACACATAAAGAAACTTTTCTTTCTTCAACTCTTCCTTTATGTACTTTACAAACTCAGTCTGGTTTTTTACACTTTCAAGGTCGTAGAAAAGGTCCAGATTAAACATCTTTATACTACTTTCAGAGACGCCGTTCTTAGTGAGCCTGTCTTTCAAGTATAAAAGAACGGTTGTTTTGCCCGTTTGCCTTGCACCCGTAATCACCGTTATTTCTTTCCTATCAAGGTGCGCGTAAACTCTATCAAAAATCTCTCTGTGAACTATTTTATCCATACACTGCTATTTTAGTACGATTATTTTTACAGTCAAGTGCTATTTTGGTAAAAGTTGTATTTGCAACGAAAAGCCAACCCAACCAGAGATTCACGCTTTCGCAGATAAAAATCAACTTCCGTTACTACACCTGAAAACACTGTTCTTAAAAAACTGCACGATTTCAAAAATATATTGACTTATTTTGCATTTTTTATTAAAATTGTTTTGCGGGCGAAATAGCACAATAGTCATAACTTACTGCACAAAATAACAGCAGCATTATTTCAAACAAAATTTAATCCAAAATAACCTAAGGAGGTGAAAAGATGATTATTCGAAAAGAACACGCCATTGCGTTAAGGAAATTGCTTGCAGAGAAAAACAACAATGCTCCGTACAGCAAATTTTTAGAAAGTGAAACGCCTGTGCTGCTGGAACTTGAACGCGCAGGACTGGTAAACGAAGAAAAACCGCTTCAGTGGGTTTTAACATATGCGGGAGAAGCCGTTGCAACCGTTTTAAACAAAGCTTACGAAAACGGCGCAGTCCCCTACATTGAAGGAAAACCCGAAACGGACATTGAAGTGAAAGAATCGCTCAAATTAGACAAACCAGAGGATTGGGCAGACGACTTCCGCTGGATAGGCAGCGAGATTATCGCAATGCTTGATGCAGCAAACAGAGCAGGCCGCGTTGGTCCAAAGTCCGTAGAGCAACTGATAAAGCGCGGACTTGCCGTGCGCGTGTACGACAAAGTGGCAAAGAAAGAGTACACCGTGCTCAGCGAGGCGGGAAAAAGCATTCTGGACATTTACGAAAACGCACACCCTCGCCTCATCATCGACGCAAAACTTGCAGACTTCATAAGGAACGCGCCGATAGGGCCTGCTGAAACGAGCAGATTGCCGCTTGGCTCCCACGAAGAGCACCTTTTAGAAGCAATGAGGCTGATCGCTTACAGCGCGCCTTCCTCAGATGTGTTTGCCTTTACGGCTCTGGGGCAGGCAGTAAAACACGCGCTGGAAAACGGCGGGTTCGGAAGCGAGACCTGCTTCTCAGAAGAAATTATGTGGAACATTGCTCACCTTGCAGACGGTGAAGAAGTGCCGAAAGAAGCGCTTGCCCTTTTGCAGGAACTTGCATTCGTGGACGCAGAAAACGAACTTTTGCCTGCAGGCGAGTGGGCACTTGAAGCGTTCCGCATCTGGCACGACGGCCCAAGAAAAGATGTGTGGACATTTGCAGTAGAGGCAGAAGAAGTCGGCGTGCTGCAGACGATAGAAACGCTTGCAAAGAAGTACGAAGCGGTTAAAAACGAAAGCGTTTTGCCGACATTTGACAACATCAGAAGAGAGATGATCGACCGCAAAGTAAAGGAATACAAAAAACTGCTGGAGCGCTACGGAAGAAAGATTAAAGAAATTCCGGAAAAGTTCAGAAAAATTGCAGAACAGTTCTCAGAAGCAAAAGACTTTGCAAAGTGGTACGACGACAACTTTATGCTGAGAGAATCGCTTTACAGCCTTGAGTCGTTCAACCTGGTAGAAAGCGTAAAGGACGAAAAAACTGGAAAGGAAGTCTTTGCAATTACTGAAACGGGAAAAGCGGTGCTTGAAGAGCAAAACGGCGCGCAGAGGGACATTTCCTCCACCGCAGTGAAGGCAATCACTATAACGCGGAAGATGTTCTCCGCACCGTCTATCGAGTGGTTCAGGGAAGCGCAGGAAGCAAAATTGGTGGGAACGGCAGAGCCCACGAAGAGCGGATACCTCTACGCAAAACTTTCAGAAACGCTCAGTCGTAAACCGCACCTTACGAAGTTTGAGCTGGAAGTTTTCCACACGATCCCCGCAAAAGGCGTAACCGAGCAGTTCGTTTACGAAGAACTGGAAAAACGCGGATACGACGAGGAAAAGATTCGCTGGGCACTGGAAAAGTTAGAAGCACGCCACCTCATAGAAACACTGCCAGACGGAAACATCGTTGAAACAAACGCAGGCGTGAAGATGGACGAAGCGCTGTCAGGCGCACCGGCAGGGCTGGGCAACCCGATAAACCCGATTATCTACCGCGTGCTTGAGGCACTGCGCAAGGTCGGGACGCTCTATGTGAAGGAAGAAAAAGTGCGCATACTTCCAAGGAACATAAAGGAAGCGCTGAAACTCAGCGGGCTCAGCAAAGACGCATTTGACGATGCGGTAAAAGTTGCAAAGGTTGCAGGCTTCCTCGGCAAAAACTCCATAACGAGAGCAGGGCTTCTCGTGCTGGAAGCAGTTAAGGAGATGAACCCGCAGGAGGGAAGCGGCCTCGACGCGTTCGTAGAGTAAATTTGTGCAAGAAGTTAGGCTTCAGTACTGGGTTTTATGTTGAAGTAAAGGCTGCGGTGCTCCGCATTAACGCGGATGTTGCCGCAGTTTTTCGTTGCGCATTTTCGTTAACGGAGTTTTTAAAAACTTCGCTGCATAAATTCGCCGCACATTTTCTCAAGAATTGCTTTTAAGAACTTCAAACATTAATCCTATACAAAGCCTTATAAAACAAAAACTGCCCCGCTTCTTGCAGTGAGTTTGATGCGGGGCAGCATGTATACTTACGAGTTAAAAACTACCCGAAGTAGTATACGGTGATTGTTCTGGTTGATGGGTTCCAGTCCACCGTGCAGCCGAGATGTTCAACGATAAAACGAAGAGGAAGGTAGGTTCTGTTATTTATGATGATGGGGGTAACTTTGCCGTTTCTGGGGTCTATCGGCGTCTTTATGCCATTAACGAGTGCTGTGGGTTTGTCTATAGTAAGGACGATTGTGTTGCCGTTGAGCTGTATCGTTACTTCTCTCGTTTTTCCGTTCCAGCTTATCGTTCCTCCCAGTGCTTCTATAAGGGAGCGGATGGGGATGAGAGTTCTGTTGTTCTTTATTATGGGCTTGCTGTTCTGTGCATCTATCTTTTGTTTTGTTCCGTTTATCGTAATGAAGGGGTTTCCTATCTGGAGGGTAATGATATTTGATCTATTTCTATTTGAGTTAACGAAGGAAACTGTGTAGGTCTTTTTGAATGTATTGCCTGCTTTGTCTGCTATCTCTATTGTGATGTTGTTTACGCCTGGTTTAAGGGAAATGGATACCTTGAAGGTGTTATCTGCTGAAACTGAAACAGGTTTTCCGTTTATCGTAAAGGATGCTATGCCTGTTGTCTTATCGTATGCACTGCCTTTTATGGTAAGGGTGTTTGAGAAAACTGATCTGGGAATAGGAGTAGTAAGTTCCACTGTGGGTGCTTTTGTATCTGATATAACGGTAAACTTTTTGGTCGTGTAGTTCCCGTAGAAGTCGTATACTGTAACTTCTATGTTATTTTCTCCTTCAAAAAGGGTAATCTTTGGGTCGTTTCCTTTTGGAAGGCCATAAACATCTTTTATCTTTATTCCGTTGTCTTTTATAACTGTGCGGGATATCATACCAGAGTTATCCGTTGCAATAAGGGTAAAGGAAAGTGTAGGAGAGTTTGTAACTGTTAGGGAGTTTGTGTTTATCTCGGGAATTGAAACGGAAGGAGGAGTCGTGTCTACCTGTTTTACTTTTGGCGTCTTAAACGATTTGTCCTGTCCGTAAGATGTGCCTGCCGAACTTACTGCAACTGCCCTGAAGTGGTAGGTCGTGTTGGGTTTAAGGAAGGAAAGGTTTGCAGAGAAAGTGCCAGTTGAAGTAAGTGCCTGGTGAGGAGTGGTATGCCCGTAATTTGCAGTCGTTCCGTATTCAAAGTATACGGTAACTGAGGTTGAAGTGCCAAGGTCTGTAAGGCTACCGTTAAGCGTTGCGGTGGTCTGGGTGATGTGAGAGGGAGGAAGGGTGATAAGTGCTGCGGGAACGCTGATATTATACATGTAAATGCCTCTATCTGTTGCAATGTAAAATGTCCTTCCGG
>JALVXB010000007.1 GCA_027023025.1 Caldisericaceae bacterium
TGTTTAGAGATGCGGGAATAGAAAAGCCCGGAATCTTTGAAAACGGAAAAGTTTTTGATGTGCAACTTATGTCTGACATTTTAAGCGAGCTTACGCACGAAGAATATCCCGTAGTTTACAGTATGGTGGAGATGATAGATAACTTTAAAGAGGTAAAAGCAATGGTGAGAAAAGCCAAAAAAATATTCTCAGATAGGTACGAAACGCTGTTCTCCGTAGAAAAAGCAAAATTTGGCGCACCAATTTCAAGGGAAAGCAAAATCATCTGCCTTGGAAAAAACTACGCAGAGCACGCAAAAGAAACAGGGGCAGACATTCCAAAAGAGCCAATTCTGTTTGGAAAGTTTTCTGACTGTGCAATCGCAGACGGAGAAAAAATCCACTACCCCAAGTACGCAACGCGCATCGACCCGGAAGTAGAGCTTGCAGTCGTTATAGGGAAAGCCTGTAAAAATGTGCGCAAAAAAGACGCGATGCAGTGCGTTTTTGGTTACACGATTGCAAATGACATAACTGAAAGAAACCTCGAATACGCAGATATGAAAGCAGGACATCCGTGGTTCAGGTCGAAAAACTTTGACGATGCAATGCCGATAGGGCCACTAATCGTAACGAAAGACGAAATTAGAAACCCACACAATCTAAAAATAGAACTCAGCGTAAACGGAAAAGTGAGGCAAAGAGGAAATACGAAAGACATGATTTTTAAGATTGATTTCCTTATAGAATACATCACGCAGTACTTAACGCTTTATCCTGGGGACATTATCTCCACAGGTACAGTGTCCGGCATTGCACCCGTTAAAAAAGGTGATACTATCGCTTGTAAAATAGAAAAAATTGGAGAATTAGCAAACAAAGTGATATAATAGTAATATAATAAAAATATAATAAAGAAACAAAGGAGGTGATTAAAGTGGCAGGAAATCTTTACGAAAAAGAACTTAGCGAAAAGGCGATGGATCTTCACAGAGCAATTTCTTCCCTCATCGAAGAACTCGAAGCAGTAGACTACTACAACCAGCGTGCTGAGGCAACGAAAGACGAAGCGTTAAAAAAGATTATGGAGCACAACAGAGACGAAGAAAAAGAACACGCAGCAATACTTATAGAATACCTCAGAAGAAACGACCTTGAATTTGAAAAAGAGCTAAAAGAATTCCTCTTTACGGAAGGAGAACTTACAGAATTAGAAAAAGGATAAAAATCACTGTAAACCCTGAATTGAAAACATTAAAATCTAAAAGGGCCGGCCATAAAAAGCCGGCTTTTCTATTTAAACTTAACGCTTTTAATCTACACGCTTGCCTTCACGAGCATTGACGCAAATAACTTCAAATAATCCTCAATGTGCCTGGTAATAAGAAATTTATTTACCACCGTTTCGAATCCTTTTTCGCCAAATTCTACACGGCGCAGTCCGTTGCTCATAAGGTCAATAATGTCCTCAATGCATTCTCTGTTCTCACGCACCAAGTATCCGTTTACTCCGTGCTGAATCTGTACGGTAATTCCACCGACCTTTCCGCCAATTACGGCACGCTTTTTCCACAGTGCCTCAGATACGGTAAGCCCAAACCCTTCCTTGAGAGACTTTTGCAAAACGACTGTTGCAACCCTCTGGAAGGCATTTACCTCTCTGCTTCCCACGCCGTCGAGGTTGGAGAGTATAAACAAATCCTTATCCTCGCCTGCGTGCCTCAATGTTTTCTGGTAAAACTTCCATCCTTCCGGGTCGTCCGTTGCCATAGAGCCAACGAGGACGAGTTGTACATCTTTAAAGAGTTTTTTTACTTCTCTATAGACATCTATTACGCCAAGCGGGTCTTTCCACGGGTCAAACCTTGAAATCTGCACGATCATAGGCCTGTGCGGATCTACTCCGTAACGGACGACGATTTCTTCTGCCGCTATTCGAGAAATAGGAATGTTCTTTACGGAAAGTGGATCAATGGATGGATAAATAATGCTCGGGTTTTCTACATTAAGCCCGCTTGCAAATGCGTCAAGGCTAAAAATAGCGCGTTCGTAAAGTGGCAAAAACCTGTGGACAAGTGCCATTGCTTCTTTGTTTGGAACGGATGTGTCTATGTGACACCTCCAGATAAAGTGCTTCGCCTTATTACCCAAAAATAGCGGCATTGCCATAGGCTGAGGATCGTGAATTACGATGGCGTCAAAGCCTTTGCCCACTTCCTCCGCATTTTTACGGTTAACCTCGATGTAGTGTTCCACTTCTTTTTCAGTAAGAGAACCTTCTTTACCCTGTAGCATGTTGTGAATCTTCTTGGTCGTCGCAAAGAACTCTGCATCTCCGTCCATAACGAGCCAGTGCAGATCTACACCAAGAGAGCGGGTTATTGGGAGAATCGAATAAAAGAGTTCTGCCACTCCTCCACCGTAAGAAGTGGAGTTCACAAACGCAATTTTTTTGCCTTTCAATACACCAGAGAGCTCAATTAAACTTTTCTTCGTTTGCTCACTGACGAATTCTTCGTAAGCAGAAATGTTTCTGCCGTTCAGCTGTACTTCTCTCATACCTACCTCACCAAATAATATTTTATTCAACAGTTACTGACTTTGCAAGATTTCTTGGTTTGTCAATGTCAAGCCCTCGCGCTTCAGCCATGTAGTATGCAAACAGTTGAAGTGGAATTACTGAGATAATGGGACTAAGTTCGTCAATCGTTTTTGGCACATAGAAAACTGCATCTGCTACCTCTTTTATCTTCTCGTATCCTTCGCTTGCTATGGAAAACACTTTTCCGTTTCGCGCCTTCACTTCTTTTATGTTGCTTAGCGTTTTCTCCCTGAGCGGCGCGTATGTATCCACAGCAATAATAAGTGACTTGGATGTAACTAGCGCCAGAGGGCCGTGCTTTAATTCACCTGCAGGATAACCTTCTGCGTGCACATACGAAATTTCCTTTAACTTCAGTGCACCTTCAAGAGAAAGTGCATAATCTAAATTCCTTCCTATAAAAAATGTTTCTTCAATTGTCTTCATATTTGCTGCAAACTGCGCAATTTTATCGCTCTGGTCTAAAATCTTTTCTGCAAGTTCCGGCAGTTTCAAAAATGCGTCTGCATACTTCTTTTCTGTTTCTCTGTCCAACTTTCCTAATAGTTTTGCGAGGTAAAGAATAACGAGCAGTATCGTCTCTACCTGTGCGACATACGCCTTCGTAGAGGCAACGGCAATCTCAGGCCCTGCATTTACATACACGGTGTCGTGTGTTTCCCTTGAAACAGAACTGCCCACGACATTTACGATGCCTATCGTATAAGCGCCTTTCTTTTTAGCAAGCCTTAAAGCAGCAAGCGTATCTGCCGTTTCCCCTGATTGACTCACGACGAAAACCAGCGTATTTTTGTCAATAACAGGATCGCGATACCTGAATTCAGACGCAACTTCTGCTTCTGCAGGCAAACGAAGGAACTTTTCGGTAGCGTATCTGCCTACGACCCCCGCGTGGTATGCCGTCCCACACGCAACGAAGTAAACGCGGTTTACATTCTTCAGAAAGTTTGCTGGAACTTTAAGGTCAGGAATTTCAATCTTTCCGTCTCTTATGCGCCCTCTCATTGCGTCCTTTATTACGCGGGGTTCTTCGAAAATCTCTTTCAGCATGAAGTGTTTGAACCCACCTTTTTTAGCATCTTCCACATTCCAGTTAATTCTCTGTATGTTCCGCTTTATCGGTTCAAGTTTTAAATTGTACAGGTTTACCGTATCGCGTTTTACCTCTGCAATGTCTCCATTTTCAAGAATTATTACATCCTTCGTGTGGTTCAAAATTGCAGGAATGTCTGATGCAATAAAGTTTTCGCCTTTTCCAAGCCCTACGATGAGCGGGCTGTCCTTCCTTACTGCAATAAAACGCGTCTTATCGTCCCTACTCATTATTCCAAGCGCAAACGAACCTTCTAACATGTTGACTGCTTTTTTCACAGCCTGCAGCAGATCGCCTTCGTAAAAGTCTTCTATAAGATAAGCGATAACTTCCGTATCCGTGTCCGAGCGGAATGTGTGC
>JALVXB010000008.1 GCA_027023025.1 Caldisericaceae bacterium
CCGTCAGGAAAACGCCCGACGAGCATTTTACTGAGCGGTATGGAGAGGTAGTCCGCTATGTCCTGCGCAAGTTTTGGGTTTGCATTCCCCGTAAAAATTTTTACTTCCTTTTCTCTTAAGTCAACCATTGCCTTTCCTCCTTTTCACCCAATTTTCTTTATTGACCTGTTTGGAGCGCCCTATGGCAAGCGTCCACTCAGGCACATCTCTCGTTATTACGGAACCTGCCGCAGTGTAGGCATTATTGTGGATGTGCACTGGCGCAACGAGCGTGCTGTGCGAGCCGATAAATACATTGTCCCCTATAAATGTCGGGTTTTTCACATGTCCCTGCAGCCCGCTGTAGTTGCAGGTAATAGTTCCTGCGCCGATGTTCACATTTTTTCCAACGGTTGCATCGCCTATGTAACTGAGATGCGGAATTTTTGAATTCTCTGCAACTTTTGACTTTTTAATCTCGACAAATGTACCTATCTTTACGCTATTTGAAAGTTCATTTCCAGGCCTCACATAGGAGAACGGGCCGATTTCGCAGTTTTCCCCGATGCGCGAGTCAAGCACCACACTGAATTGGATGTGCGTGCCGCTGCCCACTTCTGCATCTACAATGCGTGCGTTCGGCCCAATTTCGCAACCAGAGCCTATCTTCGTATTACCCTGGATAAGGCAGCCCGGCAAAATTACCGTGTCGCTTTCTATCTCAACGCCGTAGTCTATAGAAACCGTCTCAGGGTTAATAATCGTAACGCCTTTCAGCATCAGATTATCGAGAATTTCGCTCTGGATAATGTGCGTTGCAACTGCAAGTTCTTTTCTCGTGTTTACTCCGTAAATCGGCAAAACGCGCTCCATCTTTTTTACACCAACGCTTTTTCCGTGCGCTTTTAAGTAGTAAAGCGTATCCGTAAGGTAGTATTCTCCCTGCGCATTGTCGTTTGAAAGGTGTAAAAGCGCTTCTTCAAGCACAGACTTTTTGAAAATGTAAATGCCCGTGTTAACTTCTTTTATCTGTTTTTCACTCTCAGTTGCGTCTTTCTCTTCGACGATTTTTACGAACGCGTCGCCGTCCCGCACGACCCTGCCCAGACCTGATGGGTTTTCGGCCTCTGCAGAAAGCACCACTGCGTCGAATTTACCCTTTTCGAAAAATGCGTTTAAAGACTCTATGTCCTCTTTTTTAATCAAGGGGTTGTCGCCCGTAAGAACGAGCAGTGAAGCGCCGTCAGGAAAAAACTTTACTGCACTTAGCCCTGCGCGCGCCGCATCCCCCGTCCCGAGCGGCACCTTCTGATAGGCAACTTCTACACCGTTAAAAACTTCTTTCGGTATGTCGTCGCTTATTACGACGACGACCTTTGAAAATCCTGCATCTTTTGCAGCATCGATCGGATAAAGCACCATTTCCCTTCCGCAAATTTTGTGCAAGACTTTAGGGACCTTTGAGTGCATCCTCTTTCCAATGCCTGCTGCAAGAACAATTGCTACTTTTTCCTTATTCGTCATCTCCCCGTAACAATCCTCCTTAAAAAGTTTAGTGTGTATCCTTATACTTTTTCAAAACGCTGAGTGCGTAGTCTATGTCAAACTCCGTGTGGTCCGCACAGATCTGGAACCTGATCTCTTCGTCTCCTTTCGGAACGACAGGGTACGCAAGCCCGGTTGCAAGAATGCCGTTATCCACCAGAAATTGCACGAGTTCCTTCGCTTTCTTCGTATCGCGAATCATAAGCGGGACGACGGGATGCGCCCCAGGTATTATTTCGTATCCCATTTTTATCAGTCCGTCTTCAAAACGCTTCGTCATATCGTGCAAGTGGTTCATCAGTTTACGCCCCTTTTCGCTGTCGAGTATCTCAAGCGCCTTCAAGGACGCCGCAGCCTCCCCGGGAGTAATGGGGTTCGAATAGATGTAGAACGGCGCTGTTTCCCTGAGGTAGTCAATCACAGTTTTATCGCTTACCACATAACCGCCGTTTACCCCAAGCGCCTTCCCAAGCGTTGCAACTAAAATGTCTATGCGGTTTTCGTGGAGAAATTCCGTCGTGCCTCTACCTGTTTCTCCAATTGCACCTACTCCGTGCGAATCGTCCACTACGGTAATTACGCCTTCTTCAAATTTATCGTCGTACTTTTCCGCAAGGTCAGCAATCTCGTTTAGCGGCGCCCATTCGCCCCGCATACTAAAAATGCCGTCCGTTACGACGATTACGCGTTTTGCGTTTCCAACGGATTCCTTTAGCGCGCGCTCAAGGTCGTTTGCGTCGTTGTGCTTATAGATCTTTTTGTCTTTCGGTTTTGCAAGCCTGATCGCATTTATAATGCAGTTGTGGTTCAGTTCGTCGCTGATTACGATCGTATCTTTTGTGATAAGAGGAGGAAGTATGCCCATCATGGTTGCGTACGCAGCACTGAAAATCATACAGTCTTCACGATTGTGAAATTCTGCAAGTTTTCTCTCAAGCGCTTTGTGGACAGAGTAAGTCCCGCTGATAAAACGCACTGCACCGGGTCCTGCGCCGAACTTTTCAGCCGCTTCTTCTTCTGCCTTTATCACCTCTTTGTTTAAAGACATCCCAAGGTAGTTGTTCGCATTCATACGGAGAAATTCTTTATCTCCAAATCCCTCTATAAAGTAACGGGGACCTTTATTCCCCTCGGCAGGCTTTATGCCTGTAATTACCGCTTCGTTCCCTTTGAGTGTGCCCGCTTCTTCTAACTTTTTAAGGTGCGCACTTAAACTGCCTTTTACTTTTTCAAGGCTCATTTAAACCACCTCCTATGGATATAAAATTACTTTTCCTGACTGCTTCTGCTCCATCAAAAGCATGCCTTTCTCGAACTCTTTCAACGGGAACTTATGCGTAATAACGGGGCTTACATCCACGCGCCCTGAAGAGAGGAGCCGCGAAACGATGACCCAGGTCTGGAAAATCCTTCTGCCCGTTATTCCGTATATGCGAAGTTTCTTAAAAATTACATCGTCGTTAAGCTTTACGGGAACGAAGTCGTCAGAAAAGAGCCCCAGCAAAGAGATTCTACCTGCAGGCGTCATCACATCAAGCAAGTCGTTCAAAGCGTGTGCATTCCCGGACATTTCAAGCCCCACATCCACACCGCGCCCTTCAGTTTCGTCCATTACGACTTCTTTAAAGTTTGCACTTCCCGCATTTACCGCAACATCTGCACCCATTTTTTTTGCGATTTCAAGGTGGTAGTCGCTGAGGTCGGACACGATAATTTTCGTTGCACCACTTGCACGAGCAACTCCTACTGCAAGCAGCCCTATCGGTCCAACGCCGGTAATTGCAACCGTTTTTCCTGCGACATCTTCTGCAAGCACGGTGTCCACTGCATTCCCCATAGGCTCCTGTATTGCAGCAAATTCAACGGGCAGGTCATCTGGATTTTTCCACGCAATTTTCTCAGGAATTACGATGTATTCTGCAAATGCACCGTCACGCGAAACACCTAAGATTTTTAAGTTTTCACACACCTCCGGGTGCCCCGTAAGACACTGGTAGCAGTGCCCGCAGGAAATGTGTGTTTCTGCTGAAATGTAGTCGCCCACTTTTACGCGTTTTACCTCTTTTCCTACTTCCACAACCTCCCCTGCAAACTCGTGCCCCATTATTTGCGGAGGGTTAATGTGTTCTGAAGCCCACCTGTTCCACTGGTAAATGTGCAGGTCAGTTCCGCATACTGCAGCCGCCTTTACCTTTACGAGAATTTCGTCGTCGCGTTCAATCTTCGGGACGGGCACTTCTGTGAAAACCGCCCCGCGTTTTCGCTCTGTCTTTACCACCGCCTTCATTTAACCCATCTCCTTTCTTATTCTTTTCACCACCTATCACTTATCTATTTACTCACCGCTCGTCGGCGCCTTTGCACAATTGCAGTGCCGCTCGTCCGGTATCTCAGGAATTACGAACGAGAGAATGTTTCTCAGTTTTTCGTTCAATTCCGCCATTTTATTCACTACTTCCATGTGGGAAAGCATGTGGTCGGAAATACCTGCAGCAAAGTTCGTCACGACGGCAACCGACGCATAGCACATCCCGAGTTCCTTTGCAAGCACTATCTCTGGAACACCCGTCATACCAACGACATCGCCCCCAAGAATGCCGTATGCCTTTATCTCCGCCCGCGTTTCAAAGCGAGGCCCCTCAGTTGCAACATAAGTTCCACCCATATGGTACGGATAGCCGAAGTGTTCCATAGCTTCTTTTAAAATACCTGAAATCTCAGGGCAGTACGGATCCGTGCAATCCGTGTGGACGACTTTTCCTTCAGAGAAAAAAGTTTCCACCCTGCTCTTCGTAAAGTCGAGAAACTGGTCGAGTATGACGAAAGTGCCTGGAGGAAAGCCCTCGTTTATAGAACCTACGGCAGCAGTTGCAACGATGCGCTCCACACCCAACTCGTAAAGTGCCTGGATGTTGCCTCTGTAGTTTACCCTGTGCGGCGGCACCGTATGGCCTTTTCCGTGACGGGTAAGAAAGTACACCTTGCGATCGTTTACAGTTCCTTTTATGAGTTCGACATTTCCAAAGTCAGTTTCAACTTTTACAGGTGATGCATCTTTCACAAAATCAGGCGTGTAGACACCCGTTCCACCTATGACACCTATTGCCTTCACATTCACCTCCACTGTATTTTATCACAATTTACCACTTTTTGCCACAAAACAAAAGAGTATAAAGAGACTTTTACGCCGGAAAAACTTTTACGAATTTACATCCAGATGAAATTTTACTTTTCGATTTTGTTTTTCACGCACAAGTGTATATAATATCGACGAGTGGGGCAGTGGCTCAGTTGGAAGAGCGCATCCCTCGCACGGATGAGGTCAGGGGTTCAAATCCCCTCTGCTCCACCACTTATTTTTTATGAAGAGTAATCAGCGTAACTTCCGGTTTTGACAGAAACCTTACTCTCAGATGGCTGTTTCCTATACCGCGGTTCACATACATATAAACGCCGTCTATCTTAAAAAGCCCTTCAATAAAACGCGAACCGTACTTTGAAGGGACATACAGTGCTTTTTTCGTAAAAGGGATTTTTACCTGTCCGCCGTGCGTGTGCCCGCAGAGAACGAGATTCGGGTGGTACTTCACTGCATCGTAAATAATGTCCGGACAGTGCGTAAGGAGCAAGACAAATGCGCCTTCTGGAATGCGTGCAAAAGTTTTATCAAGGTCTGCAAAACCCGTGTAAGAATCGTCAGTCCCTGCTATGTAGAAGTCGGGCTTAAACTCCACGCTCGTATTTACGAGCACACTTACGCCTGCTTTCTCCAGCCTGCTTGCAAGCTCACTCGTGAAAGAGTGATGGTCCCAGTTACCCATCACGGCAAAAACGGGCTTCCCCATAGAAACGATTCGTTTGCAATATTCAACGGACTTGTAGTTTTGCTTATCCCCAATAAAGTCCCCGGTTATTACGATAACATCCGGGTTTAACTTTTTAATTGCCGTAAGCACTTTTTCGTAAATAGGCGCATCGCCGTTGTAGTGCAGGTCTGAGATCTGTAAAATACGAAGGCCGTCTGCGTTGCCTGGAAGGCCCTCAAAAGAAAGTTCTATTTTTGTGACCGAAAGTAAGTTAGGCTCCACGAAAAATGCGTACATCAGAAATGTACTTGACGCCACGAGTAGAATAATCAGCAGCATTGGAACAATTTTTTTATACATCCCGGAGACAGGTTAAACGCAGGCACGCGCTTTTTATACTCAAGGTAAACGCTTCCAAACTTTTCAATTGCTTCCTTCTCTTCAATAGTAAACACCATTATAACGATAAGAAGAGCGGTAAGCGGAGCATACACAGCTGTGTAAGAAAACGAGCCCATAAGAAGCGCTATCCCAAACGGGAAAAACATCAATCCAAAGTGCATCGGGTGGCGCATACAGGAATATGCCCCTTTATCCACAAATTTGTTCGTGTCAAACTTTCCTATATGGCCTTTCTTCCCGTACTTTGCAAGTGTTTTACCCGTATTTCGCGCAACGATAAACGAAAATACTATAAACAGCAAACCGATAAGCCTTGCAGCAGCTCCAAAGTGAACGGAAAAGCCGTGAAGCTCTAAAATTTTATCCGTCCAGAGCGAAAGGCTAATCCCGCCTGCAATAAACAAAAACCATACAAACCAACGCATACGCACACTTACTTTCATTTCTCACCACCACTTTTTATTTGCATAAATTCTCTTAATATATAATAAGGAAAGGAGAGCAAAATGAAAATCGTAACCTGGAATGTAAATTCAGTTCGCACGCGTACCGAACACATTAAGAAACTTGTAGACACACTTTCGCCAGATGTTATGTGCCTGCAGGAAACGAAAGTGCAGGACAAAGACTTCCCGGAAAAGACTTTCAAAGATGTGGGATACTACAGCGTATTTTCCGGGCAAAAATCTTACAACGGAGTTGCAATTTTATCCAGGCACTCTTTCAAAAACTACAAAGCAGACCTGTTTGACACAAACGGACAGAAAAGGACGATGGAAATTACGATAAACGATACGACATTTATAAATGCATACTTCCCGCGCGGAGGAGAGAAAGGCGAAGAATCGTACTTTTTTAAGCTGGAATTCTATCAGAAGATGAAAGATTATCTTGAAAAACACTTTTTGCCCTCAGAAAAGATTATTCTGTGCGGAGACTTTAATGTAGCACGCACGGAAAAAGACGTATGGGATCCAGAACTCTTACAAAACGCAGTGGGATTTATGAAAGAGGAGCGAGCCGCACTTGAAAATTTGCTTGGCTTCGGGCTTATTGATTTATTTAGAGAATTCCACGCAGAGAAAGCTTTTTCCTGGTGGGACTACAGAATGGGCGCATTTAAAAGGAATATGGGAATGCGGATTGATTACATACTGGTGAGCAAACCCGTACGAGAATTATCAGAAGAGTGCACGATACACAAGTCTTTCAGAGCATTGAAAAAGCCTTCTGATCACGCACCTCTTTCTGCAAACATTAAACTGTTTTGAATGTAACGCTTTGTTTGTTCTTCGCTAAGTTGGGGAAATTCTTCAAAGTATGCGGACACGGCAACAAACCCGGGATCTACTATCGGACTGATTACCTCTGAGATCGCAGAAAGTAGGTTAAAGCCCTCCAGAGACGAAACGGGCACGAGCACATAAATTTTCTTGGGTTCAAACTTTTTCAGCCCGCTTGCTGCAAGGTAAAGCGTTTCGCCCGTTGCAATTCCGTCGTCCACGAGCAAAACGGTCTTTCCTTTAATTCTCTCAAAGTTAAAGTGCACACCAAATTCTCTCTGCCGTTTCTTTACCTCTTCCAGTGTTTCCTTTACTACCCTGTCAAGGTAGTCTATACTCTCGTTTTTTGCAATTTCGTTAAGGTGTGTATCTCCGAGAATGGAGACGGCGCCTATTGCAAGTTCCTTATCGTAAGATGCAGGAATTTTATGCACTATTAAAGGAATAATCCTCATTTTTAAAGCAAGCGCAATCGGATACGCGACTTCCACGCCACCACGCGGCACGGCAAACAAAAAAGAGGCATCACTGTCAATGCCTCTATCAGATACTTCTTTTAATAAAACGCGTCCTGCTTGAATCCTATTTTGATACACCTTTCTTTGGCTCTTCCTTTTTCTGGGGTTTTTCTTCCACCTTTTGAGGCACCTTTGTTACGCACTTACCGGTAAACACGGCTCCTTCCTCAATAGAAATTTTATCCGTCGTGATGTCGCCAAAAACTTTTGCAGTAGAGATTATCTCAACGCTCTCTTTTGCCTTTATGTTTCCTTCGACTTTACCAAGCACGATAATTTTTCTTCCTTCAATGTCTGCTTTAAGTTCGGCACCTTCGGCAATAGTAATTTCTCCGTTGCCTTTTATCGCACCTTCCACTTTCCCTTCAATTCTCAATAATCCCTGGCAGATCAAGTCTCCTTTTACCACGATGTCTTTTGCAAGTACCGATTGATCCGATGTGTTAATGCCCGTTTGAGAAACTTCTCTTTTTGAACCAAATGCCATTGTCTTTTACCTCCTATGGTAAAAATTTTGCCGGATTAACTGCAACGCCGTTTATCCTCACTTCGTAGTGTAGGTGTGGACCTGTTGACAAACCACTGTCACCTTCATAGCCTATAACCTGTCCTTTTTTAACATGCTCTCCCACTTTTACGATAATCTTCGAGAGATGTCCGTAGCAGGTCTCTATTCCGTCGCGGTGATATATCTTTACGAACCTTCCGTAACCTTCAAACCAGCCTGCGTATTCGACAGTTCCGTCTGCAGCTGCTCTGATCGGCGCGCCGTAGTAAGCACAGATGTCTATGCCTTTGTGGAATTCCCATCCGCTACCGAACGGGCTGGGACGCCATCCAAACGGAGACGATACATACCCGTGAAGCGGCCAGATATTTGGTGTTTCCGCAAGCAATACATGATATTCGTCGGATGCGCCTTTTAGCATGTTCAGCATTTTTGCTCTGTCTTCTGCAATTTGTGTTACATTGTTCTCTTCCGAGAGGAGTTTTGCCACATTTTCGGGAAGTTTCGTCGTGGATTGGAGTTTTGCCTTTGGAGTACGCTCGAGCACATACTCGAGGCTTACTTTTGACTCACCTAACTTTAAAGAGTTTCTTACTTCTTTTTCCAGTGACGAAAGAGAAACGACATATTCCTTTAAAGCAGCAAGCTGAGACTGAGTTTTCGCAAGTTCATTCTGCGTAATCTGTAATTCTTTTGACTGAGCAGCAACGATGCTGTCAAACTTAGCACCCTTAAATTGAGCAACCTGACTTTTCAAGCCGGTGTAAGAAAAAATAAAGCCACCCAGCAAAGCACCTGCAACGACAAGAGAAACGACTGAAAGATATATTTTAGTAGGCGTTACTTCGATCCTTTTAGTTTTTCCCTGATAATGTGGGACAATTACCACGGAAAAACCGCCACGCTTGTGGACATTACGCTTTTTAACTTCAGCCTTGTGCTTATAGAGATCCATCCATATTACCTCCTGATCTGTGTGCTTTATAAATATACATTTATTTTCATTGCCAGTCAATAGATTTTTAAAAATTTTCGAGAGAAACTTTTAAAAGATTCTCAAGCGGCTGCAAAAATTTTTTATCTTATACACGAGAAATTAACAAAAAACTGCCCTGCTTTTTGCAGTGAGTTTTGCATGCAGGGCAGCGTATAACTTACAAGTTAAAAACTATCCGAAGTAGTATATAGTGATTGTTTTAGTTGATGGGTCCCAGTCCACCGTGCAACCGAGGTGCTCAACGATGAAACGAAGAGGAAGATATGTTCTGTTATTTATAATGATGGGGGTAACTTTGCTGTTTTTAGGGTCTATTGGTGTCTTTATACCGTTAACGAGTGCTGTGGGTTTATCTATAGTAAGGACGATTGTGTTGCCGTTGAGCTGTATCGTTACTTCTCTCGTTTTCCCGTTCCAGCTTATCGTTCCTCCCAGTGCTTCTATAAGGGAGCGGACGGGGATGAGAGTTCTGTTATTCTTTATTATGGGCTTGCTGTTCTGTGCATCTATCTTTTGTTTTGTTCCGTTTATCGTAATGAAGGGGTTTCCTATCTGGAGGGTAATGATATTTGATCTGTTTCTATTTGAGTTAACGAAGGAAACTGTGTAGGTCTTTTTGAATGTATTGCCTGCTTTGTCTGCTATCTCTATTGTGATGTTGTTTACGCCTGGTTTAAGGGAAATGGATACTTTGAAGGTGTTATCTGCTGAAACTGAAACAGGTTTTCCGTTTATCGTAAAGGATGCTATGCCTGTCGTCTTATCGTATGCACTGCCTTTTATGGTAAGGGTGTTTGAGGAAACCGATCTGGGGATAGGAGTAGTAAGTTCCACTGTGGGTGCTTTTGTATCTGATATAACGGTAAACTTTTTGGTCGTGTAGTTCCCGTAGAAGTCGTATACTATAACTTCTATGTCATTTTCTCCTTCAAACAGAGTAATCTTCGGGTCGTTTCCTTTTGGAAGGCCATAAACATCTTTTATCTTTATTCCGTTGTCTTTTACGATTGTGCGGGATATCATACCTGAGTTATCCGTTGCGATAAGGGTAAAGGAGAATGTAGGAGAGTTTGTAACCGTTAGGGAGTTTGTGTTTATCTCGGGAATTGAAACGGAAGGAGGAGTCGTGTCTACCTGTTTTACTTTTGGCGTCTTAAACGATTTGTCCTGTCCGTAAGATGTGCCTGCCGAACTTACTGCAACTGCCCTGAAGTGGTAGGTCGTGTTGGGTTTAAGGAAGGAAAGGTTTGCAGAGAAAGTGCCAGTTGAAGTAAGTGCCTGGTGAGGAGTAGTATGCCCGTAATTTGCAGTCGTTCCGTATTCAAAGTATACGGTAACTGAGGTTGAAGTGCCAAGGTCTGTAAGGCTACCGTTAAGCGTTGCGGTGGTCTGGGTGATGTGAGAGGAGGGAAGAGTGATAACTGCAGGCGCTACAAATTTCGTAATATCAGATTGGAAACGAGGTATCACTTCAGAGTTTCCTCGATAGATCTCTGCAATACCCGTTACGCTCACCGTATCGCCTTCTTCAACATTGCTCGTATCAATGCCCGTTGAACTCTTTATGTATATCTTTACGCCGTTTCCTTCAGAGTCTTCTACATAGAAGGAACTGCCCAACTTAGAAGACACCGTTCCCTGAACTTTAACGAGTTCGCCGTAATATCCAGAAATGTCTGCTATTTCTATTTCTTTAGGTGCAACAGGAGTACCGCTTCCAACTCTCGTAATGTCGTTTGGATTTAAAACTTTAATCTCTACCGTATCGTGGTACACCAAAATCCTACCTTTCACCTCACATACATCATTCAGGTTTATCGTCCCAACGCCAGAACTGCAGTAAACTTCGATTCCGCCAGTTGAATCCTGCAAATAGAAGTACTTGCTTGAGAATGTGCCTGATGGCACCGTTGCAGTTCCTTTTATTAAAACGGTTTGTCCCTGCATTGTGCGGGCAGCTCCGATTGGAGTAATTTCCATTTCGATCGTTGCAGAGGCTTCGTTGGATGCAAGCGAATAATTTGGAGGATCCTGGTCGTCAAATGCTTTTACATAGTAATAGTAAGTTCCGGGCGTAAGGTTAGCATCCGTATACGAAGTAGTGGTTGCTCCAACCGTTGCAATCGGAGTGTTGTTTTCTCCACCAGCAGAAGTGCCTCTGTATATCGCATAGCCTGCAATAGGATATGTGCCCGGGGTTGATGCACTCCAGGAAAGCACGATAGATTTGTTTGCATTGTCAGCAGATGCAGTAAGGTTTTGAGGAGCAGAAGGCGGATTTAAAGACATAGTAGTAAAGCTCCAGGAATAGTCGTTGCCCATTGCATTACCCACTGCGTCTTTTACAGTTCCAGCAATCGTTGCCGTGTATGTTTTTCCAAAATCAAGCGGACTTGATGGAGTAAATGTTGCCGTCCTCGTAGCATCGTCGTAACTCACTGTGCCGCTCACCGCATTGCCTGCACTGTCTTTCACGGTAAATGTTGCTGTCGTAATCGTAGAAGCGTCCATTGGTTTTGAAAACACTGCAGTAATCGTCGTATTTACATTTACATTGGTTGCACCATTTGCAGGAGAAACACTCTGCACAGTTGGCGGAGTAAGCAGTGCATCAGCACACCACTTCACCATATCGACACCGAGTTTTGCATCGTCGTATTCGTTCCATCCGTCGTACAGGTGGTTGCCCGGATGTCCTGTTCCGTCGTCAAACGGAGAAGAATCTCCAATTGCCGCAACGCGGCCGCTTCCAACTTCCGCGCCAACGACTACTACTTTGCTGCCGTCGTTCGTGAAGATTACGCCTTTTGCTTTCTGAGAATCAGTAATGGATATCGAACTCCCTGCCCATATCCCGATCTGATTTACTCCGTCCGTAAGTTCGGGATAAATCGTGTGGTTTACATTACTGATCGGATCTTCTGAGAATTGGTCCAGGTTGAAAGTAAAACCAAAGTCGCTTACTCCAAAGTTGTTGTCGTATATGTGCGGAGAGTCGTGTCCGTTATTATTTCTATCAGAACCAGAGTGGTCTGCTATAAGGACGAGTCCCCCGCCGTTATTTACGAATGTTTTTATAGCCGTAATCTCAGATGTGGTAAATTCGTCCTGAGGTTCGGGTATGACAAATACATTAACGCCACTTAATACATCTGAAGTAATTGAGCCTGAATCCAGAGACTCAACGATGTATCCTTCGTTTCTCAGAGCATCTGCCCAATCGGAATATGCACCGTCGATTACCCAGTCAGCATTTCCTGCAGTTTCGTCTTTTGTATCGTCAAACAATACAACAGGAGTAGTTGCTTCGTATGTGCCAAATGTTTTGTCTGCCCCATAAGAAGTACCCGCCGAACTCACCGCAACTGCCCTGAAGTGGTATGTAGTTCCAGGTGTAAGCCCTGTCAGGTTTGCAGAAAAACTGCCCGTTGCGCTGAGCGTCTGATGTGAAGTTTCGTTCCCATAGGTCGTATCTGTTCCGTATTCAAAGTAAACCGTTACCTGCGAAGCAGTGCCCATATCTGTCAGTTCGCCGTTAAGCGTTGCTGTTGTTTTCGTTACATTGGTTGCACTATCCGTCTGGACAGAAGGAGCAACTTCCTGCTGCTCTCCTGTGGTAAAACTCCAGGAGCAATCCTTACCCATTGCATGGCCATTTGCATCCTTCACATCTCCAGAAATCGTCGCGGTATAAGTAGTATTATCTGAAAGATTAGAAGAAGGAGTAAGTGTAGCAGTTTTCGTCGTATCGTCGTAACTCACAGTACCGCTTACGGCATTACCAGAACTATCCTTTAATGTAAAGGTCGAGGCCGTAATCGTAGAAGCGTCCATACTTTCGCCGAAGGTTGCTGAAACGACTGTCGTTACATCTACATTTGTAGCATCCTTTTCAGGAACAGTAGAAGTTACCATTATGTGCCAGCCAATGTGAGAAAAGTCGTCCTTAGGATAGCAGTCCCACTCAATAGAAGGGTTGGTAAAACCGTCTGGGTTACCTTTAGACACACACGCCTTTCTAACGAGTGTGTGATCCTTCGTCGTACAACTCCCACTCCCCCAATAGCTCCCTGGGTCCTGCCCTATCGTCCCGAATACATCTACATGTGAATCGTCCATGCGCCTGTCCAGAGAAATTGCGTCGTCCCCGTTAAAAGAGATAACTCCAGAATTTATTGAATCTGCTTTATCTTTGAGAGACTGATCAGCGCCGCTATTTACGATTACAAATGTCTTGCCCGGATCCAGCGTACCTGCCAGATAAAGCGTAGAGTTAGCAGAAGTATGTCCATTTGAATACAACCTGAGGATGTAATCACCCAGATCTATCTGATGCCCTGTGCCGTTGTAGAGTTCAATAGCCTTGTTGTTACCGCTTCCTTCGACATACTCTGAAATAATTAATCCGTCGTCGCTTGCTGCTTTCACGCTGGCATTGCTCAAAGGGAAAAACAGTGCAAACAGCATGAAGAAGACGACTGCCACCGATAAAATTTTGCTTTTTCGCATAAAATCCTCCTTATTCATTTTGCAAAATCTAAACTCAAACTTATTGTAAGACTTTTAAAAAAAATTTCAAACTTTTTGAAGAAACTTTTTAAATAAAGTTAAACCCTGTGATAGTTATAAAAGCCTGTATCTTACGCTATGGGGAATTTATAATTTGGATACATCGTATATACATATCTATACAGACGAAATATAAAAGCCCGCCAATTGAATTATACAATTAAATTATAGGATGTTAAGTTATAGGATGATAATGCTTAGTAATACACAAAAAGATTTAAAGTACTCTGTAAACTGTGTAAGACGCTTTTACAAAAAGTGTATAGGCGGGGTTAACCCCGCCTATACAGAAAGTAATAAGGCTTCTATAATTACGGCGTGTATGTAATCGTTATAGTTCGCGTTACTGGATCCCAATCTATCGTGCAACCAAGATTTTCTGCAACAAATCGTATTGGTAACATGGTCCTACCGTTTATAATAATTGGCCTTACATCGTGGTTATTTGGGTCTATCCACTTCATAACTCCGTTTACCATTGCCTGAGGCTTACCTATCCAGAGTTCAATCGTCGTACCGTTGAAGTTTATCGTAACTTTTCTCTCTTTACCGTCCCACTCAATCGTTCCGCCGAGTGCTTCTACGATTGCACGGATTGGAACGACCGTCCTTCCCCACTTTGGAATGATAACGGGTTTAACACCCGTGACTGGATCTATCTTTTCAGATACGCCGTTCACAGTCATCATTGGATCATTAGGTTTAAGTTTAATAACAGTTTTTGGCTTGTAAGTTATCATTATAGTTTTCTTAACCTCATTACCTGCTTTATCCATAGCAACAATCGTAATTAAATTGTCACCTTTTTTAAGAGAGATAGTAACAGAGAAGGATCCATCGTTACCGACTTCAACTGGTTTTCCGTTTACAGTAACCTTACCAATGCCAGACTTATTATCTGTTACTTTGCCAGAAACAGTAACTGTATCTTTATCTACTGTCTCAAAGTCTATAGGAGAAGTAATCATAACATTAGGCGGAGTCTTGTCACTTTGCTCTACTTTTATGCTTACTTCGTTTGAAGGTGCAGAATAGTCAGGAGGGTTCTGGTCGTCAAATGCTTTTACTATATAGTAATAAGTGTTTCCCGGCTGAACTGAAGAATCAACATATGTAGTAGTATTTGCATCAACAATATCCAGCGGAACATCTGGTTCTGCACCTTTTTTAGTGCTTCTGAAAATTGCATAGCCCGCAACATTATTTTTGCCATTCTTAGCAGGAGCCCAACTAAGTACTACCTCTCCGTCCTTTAGTTTTGCTTTAAGTGCCTTGGGCGGGTAAAGCAAAACTTCTATAGTCACAGAAACTTCATTTGACTTTGCACTTTCTCCATTTGCATTAACGGCTGTAACATAATAGTAGTAAGTTTTACCTTCTTCTACACTCTTGTCTTCGTATTGAGTACTTGTAACAGACGCAAGTAAAGTCTCTTTACCAGATTCAGTACCTCTATAAACATTGTATTTCGTAATGTCACTTCCGCCAGTGTTACTAGGTGCTTTCCACTCTAATAGCACTGTCATGTCTTTCGTAACCTTTGCTTTAAGTCCTTGAGGAGCAGACGGAGCATTTTTTGATGACGGTGGATTATTCTTTGGAGGATTTGAAGAGCCAGTATTTCCAGAACCTTTTTTCATATCTTCAGGCCCTCGCGGGAGAATTTCGTAGTAAGTCTTGTATTTAGATGAAAGCCCAGTAATTGTAAGGACATCCCCAAGATTAACAGAAGACAGGTCTATTTTTACATATTTGTTTATATAAACTTCACATCTCCCACTTCCGTCATCCACATAGAAGTAATATGTTTTTTTAGAAACAACTTTGCCACTTACCTGGATAAGTAATCCAAGCGTTTTTGGGC
>JALVXB010000009.1 GCA_027023025.1 Caldisericaceae bacterium
ACAATTTTATTTTCAACGTACTCTGTGAGAGTGGTGTTGTTGCCTTCTATTCTCGCCGAGCCGAGTGTTTCAAGGTATTGGAAGATGTACTTTAACTGCAAAAAGATCCAGGGAGGTACTGTTGAAATGAGGTTTTTTGAGCGTAGTTTCTCAAGTGCTAAAATAGTGCTGGCAAGACTACTGCCCCATTCTGGATCAGGTATTTTTATTTTAACGTCATTCATTTGTTATTTATCACCACCTATATTTATTATTTAACAGTATAGTACTACAAAAACCACTTTTTGCAAGGATTTTGTAGTTGTATGCCTCTGAGTATTATTTATCACTTTTTTAAAAAAATATTTATCACTTTTTTATATTAAGTAATATTCTTTGTAGCATTTTGTACTTTTTTATTCACTTCGTTGTATTATAATTGCATAGGAGGTGATAATGTATAAGATTGAAGAAATTATTGAAGCTATCCTTTACTTTACAACAGACAGGCAGTCCATCACAACAAAGACCATCAAAACAAAGATAATGAAAGCATTTTACCTCCTTGAAGCAGAGTATTACAAAGAAACTGGGAAAAGGCTTACAAACGCACAATTTGTCCACTACTATTACGGGCCTTACAGCGCCGAAGTCGTTAGCTCCTTAGAAACTGACCCTAACTTAATGCGTAGTGACGAGATAAGTTTCTCGGGAAAAAGATATGAACTGTATAGACTACAAAAAGCACCAGATATAGGGAAAAATAGATCCGTTTGCTCGCGAACTCATAAAAAAGCAAGTAGAATTTATACAACAGCATACTCTTAACGAGGTGCTGGAAGTTGTATATAGCGATAGCAATTTTAAGCAAACGAAGCACGGCGAGGAAATAAAAATTAGCTCTGACTTTGCAAAAAAGAAACAGGTGCTGAAAGAACGCCTCGTAAGGAAATTCGGTAGCAGAGAGCTGACAGAGGAAGAACTAAAAGGTTTAAAAGAGGAAGGAAACGAAAAACTAATACAGTACTCAAGGAGTTTGCTGAAAAATTCTAAATGACAGTTCCAGTCCATCCAAGACGAGGTTTGTATACTTTATCCGATTAAATTGCGGGCAGGTGCCGGACGACGTAATGGCTATGAACTCACCTGCGTTGAAGTAACACTACCAAATTCCTTCCACAAACATTGGCTAATTTATTACATACGATATATTACTAATATAAATTGGTATAAATTTTTACCTAAATTATATTACAAAGAAGACGAAAATTATGAGAAGAAACGCATTTAGTTTTTCTAAAATTTCAGAAGGAGCCCTGTTCGTTGACAGGGAAAGAGAGAAAAAGATAGTAGAAGACTACATCTTTAACAAACAAAATGTAATCGTCATCGCCCCAAGAAAAATGGGAAAAACCTGGCTACTTACGAAAGTTACTGAGGAGATAAAAAACAAAGAGTCTATAGAAAATGTCTGGATAGACGTTTCAAAAACGATAGACGCAGGATCATTTGCAAGCACAATCGTAAAAGAAGTATTTAACTTCCAGAAGATTTCTTTGGGCACAGAGTCCGTTCAAACTATCTTAAAAGCATTGCCAAAGATTATTGCATCCCGAATAAACGTGCAGATGAAAGTAGGGAGCTTTTCCGTAGGCCTGGAAGTGAAAAACAAGGAAGAGTACGGCAACATTGTTTCTGAAGCCTTAATGTTCTTAAACACTCTAAATAAGAAATCCTTTATCGTGTTTGACGAGTTCCAGGACATTATGAACTACGAGCCAGACTTTACAGGCCCTATACGGTATGCAGCCCAGCACTCAGACAATGTTTCCTATGTGTTTATGGGGAGTAAGCAGACGATGATGAGAAAGATATTTTTAAACAAAGACAGCATCATGCTTAACTTGGGCGCTGTCGTTACTTTAAACAGGATCCCAGAAGTAGAAATAAGAAAGCTTCTCTCAAAAGGTTTTGCGCTGTCCAATGTGTCCGTTTCAAAAGGCGTAATTGATAAAATTATTGAAATAACAGACGGATACCCGTACTTTACCCAGTATTTTGCTTATCAAATCGTGCAGGGCGCAGCACAGGAAAATAAAGTTACCGTAAGGGACGTAGATGCAGCACTTAATGCAATTGTTGAAGGCGACTCCTACCTCTTTGAAACGATCCTCTCAAGAAAGTCTAAAACAATAAAGCCTATTCTCTGCTATGTAGCAGCACATAATAGCTCTAAAGGAATATTCGGTGCAAGTCTCCCATTTGCAAACAACACGATAAACTATGCCCTAAAAGCCTTTGAGGAAGAAGAGATACTAATAAAAGAGGGCAAGCAGTACTTCATAGCAACCCCATTCTTTCGAGTGTTTCTTAAAGAAAAGTATAAATAAAATGTAATCTAAGATTCTCCCTTACTTTGCAAACGCCTTTTCCGGGTCTTTCTTAATAAGCTCTTTAATTTCGTCTATGTACAGCCTGTGTACCCTCTGCTTTTCACGGATCCAGAGTATCCTCTTCCCGGCCTTTTCTACATCATAGATAATGTGCGTTTTTCTGCTACTTCCCGTAGGTCCTTTTATGATGCAGTCGTCTAAAAGCCCATTTACTGCAAAAAATGTGATTGTACTTACAGGGGTTTCTGTTTCACCGTGTTCTGTAAGCCACTTAAACACAGCACTTCTCCTCCCCTCCATGCTATACCTCTCCCTTTCGCGAGATCATAAATTCCTCGTCGTTCATCTTACCTATAAGCGCAAGCCTAATTTCTGCAAGTGAAAGCCTGTTGAACTTTTTGTATGCGAATATCCTGTCTAACCTTATAGCAGTCTTGTATATGTCGAAGTAGAAGTGGTGCCCTTTACTTTCTCCTACGATGCACCCCTCAAGTAACCCCTTTTCTCTCCAGAATCTAATCCGCGTCGGTAGAAGCCATACTCCCCTCGTCTTGTGGTAAAACTTAATTAACTCATTTACTCTCCCTATAACTACGCCATCAACTCTTCTCATACCTTAATCATATCACAATTCAAACAAATATCAAATAGAAACCACGCATTTCTCATTACATTTATTTCCACATTCACACTCCTGCACTCCCGCTTCCTTTCCCGCCTCTGCTGCATATTTAATACTGGATTCACTCGATAATAAAGGTTAAGGTGTTTGTGGGTTTTTGGTTTGGTGTATGTTTGAAATTTTATAATGAGAAATGCATAATTATATTGCTATATTACTCTTAAAAATAACTATCCTAATGCGAAATTTGAGTTTACGGCCAGTTGTTTGGGTCTTTTAGTTTGTAGAGCAGAAAGTGAATGTCTTCTTTATATGAGAAAACATTCTTGTTTATAAAGTATTCTGCATGTATATCAGGCACATCAGAAATGTCCAGCACTCTTTTTTCGTATAGGTCCACAGCTGCGGTAAATTTGTGGCCGTCTTTTAGGGTAATGTCGGCAAGAACAATG
>JALVXB010000010.1 GCA_027023025.1 Caldisericaceae bacterium
TATGTAATCAGCCATAGAAACAGTCTTTACGCTTGCATCTTTGTCTAACTCAAACAGGTACTTAAACTCGAAACCTAACTCTGACAATGGCCTCTCAGATAGGTACCACACAGTTATATCACCGTAGTGGTTTAGTATGCGCACAGACTGTTTCACTATGCTTTCGTCCTCAAAGCCTGTTAGAATGTACCCCATTAAGGTATTGTGCTCAGAAACTTTAACGAGAAAGTCAGGCAGTTTGCTAATGGGGTCTTTAACCTGAAGATTTTCTATATACTCTCTAATAGAACTTTGAGATACTTTGACATTCCGGGAGTTTTCATAGCTGCAGTTCGTAATGAGGTTTGAAATTGCATACTCTCTAACAAGCAATGCAGGATCAGAGCGCAGCGCATCTATGCTAAGCATAACTTTATCCATTTTGCCGATTGCTTTCTTGTATGCTTCCTCTCTCGGTTCGGTATCCTCTACTCTTTTTGCATATAATTCAGCAAACTTCTCTCCACCTTTCTTGGTTAATACGTAGAGGTTGTTTAGCACAAAGGATGTTTTATTAGTAGAAAGCAGTCTTCCTCTCTGTATCCATACGAGCTTTTTCCGTACAGGCGATACGACTTTGTCCGGCAGAAGGGTAAGGTATCCTCTCTTCTCTGCTTCGTACAGGAAGTCGTGTACATTCTGAGAGCGCATATGCAGGTTAAGAGACATTACATGTGCATCAAATATGCGCCTGTATATGGTGCACTCTGCAAGCGACAAACTATTGATGGTGTTATAAAAGAGTTCGTCAAATGATATTTGCTCTTTTGCTCTCCCCATATTGGCCTGCCTTACTGCTTATAGATTTCAGTCTCTTCTTTAGAGAGAAGTACACTTTTTCTCTTTTCCTCTATATCGCTGAGCACTGACTCAAGTTTCGTCCTCCGGGTCGTAGAAACCTTGTCAAATGTATTCCTCACGGTATCAATCTGTTTGCCTAATTTATCCAGCTCATTTGTAATCTTGCTCCATTCTATGTTGAACCTGTAAAGCAGGTCGAGTATCTCTTTTGAGGCCTTTTCAAGCGTATAGTACCTGTACGCCTGCCTTACCGAGGAAAGGATTGCATATAGGTTGTTTGGAGAGCTAAGCACGATCTTTTCTTTCAGCGCTTCGTCAATAATCGTAGGATTTTCAGAGAGCACAAAGGAATACACCGCTTCGCTTGCTATAAAGACGATGGCAAAGTCCACAGTATCCTCGTTAATGTAGTTTCTGTTTGCAACGTCCTTTATAGTCTTTTTAACATCAGATATAAAGGCCTTTTTATAGTTTTCTTTATCCGCTGGGCTCTGTGCTTCCACGAACTTCATGTAGTTTTCGAGGGAGAACTTTGAGTCTAAGTTGATTTTCTTGCCGTTCGGGAGGAAGAACGTAAAATCGGGCCTGACAGTCTTTCCGTCTCCTCCGTCGACGCTCTTCTGTTTTATATAGTTTATATTTTCTTGAAGCCCTACGAGGTTTATGATGTCCTCAACCATCCTCTCTCCCCACCTTCCCCTTATCCTGGGATTTTCAAGGTAGTTTTTCAAAGCTTTTGTATCATTGCTTATATCTTTCAGCGTGAGGAGTTTACTCGATATTTCGCCGTACTTCTCGCTGATATTGCTGAGAGACGTCATAAGCCTCGTTATGCCCTCGCTCATAGACTGTGTAATGGACTGTGTCACTGAGGACTTTACCTCTTCCTGCAGTTTTGCCATTCTACTCAGGATTACGAGGAGGATTGCGCCGAACACGACAACTAAAGCTAATAAAACATAGAGCAAATAATTCATACACCCTCCTTAACTCAATTTTATTTAAAACAAAACGAACATTAGTTTCATTTCCTCTTGATACCAATATACTACGGTTTTAATTCTTTACAAAGCGGAAAAAGCACTTGTTAAGGCCCAGTTTTTGCAGCACAAGATGCTGCAGAAATATCTATTTTGCTGTCGTAAAAATACGGCATTTTTCAAAAAACTTGGCGTAAAGATAAGAAAAATAACGGAAACGCAAATAGTGAGTGTGTACGATATTTTTCCAAAAAACTTGAATGTAATAAGCAAAAAGGTAGAGGGTGAATTTGCCTTTAACCTAAAAATATCTATATATAACCATTGCATACTTCTTAAACAACGGGCATTTTAAAACAAACAGGCAATTGTGCCCATCGTTATGGACACATTCACTATAATCCGCTATTCCTCTAATTCTTGAGTGTGGTACATTTTTCCTATTTTCTATTGGAATTTTTCCATGCTTATCCTGCCGTGAACGGAGAATGATAGCAGTTATATCCACAAAAAAGAAAAACCGCAGACTTTAGTAAATTTAGAAATAGGGATGATTAGCCCTATGTGTACAACAACAAAAAATATCTGCACATCTAACTTCCTTGCACTTTTTTTACAAATGATCACCCCAAAAATGGACTATTTTTTGACACAAATTTTTGTGCTAAAGTCGTCCTAAGTAAGTTATAATGCGCACTCATCCAATGTACACCTTATTGAACGCCAAGTTGTTTGTCTACTGTACGACAATACAGGCTAATTAAAATCTATATTTGTAAGCAGTCAAGCTGCAAAACATACCGTTATTTTTGCACAATTTTTTACTAAAATTCAAATTGATAATGGCAAGTAAGCCTTATCCCGTCTATTTTTTTTGTTGTCGTGCAGATTGGGTAATTTTTCCGTTTTTGCCCTTTTTTGCAACATAAAATCGCCTGTAATTTTCCACTTCTTTCGACATCCAAAAATAACAGATTTCATCTGATTTTCTTTAGGAAAAATTTTTTCCAAAAAATAATTTTGCCGTTTTCTATTACTCCAAAAGTAATAAAAAGTTTAAAAAATATAGGTTGCATATATATTTATGCAGAAAACAGAGGTGTTTAAACTCTTGTTAAAACTCCTGTTTAAACTCCTGTTTAAACTCAGCAAAATTTTTATCGTTGCCGAGGCTTAAAATCTACATTTTTCACTCAAATTTTTTCTCATTTTTGAGCTTCTTATTTCGGAATTTAAAAAATTTTTCCTAAAAACTTGATTAGACAATGATTAAATCTTGTTCTCTTGATGTTTAAACTCATGTTTAAACTCGGCAAAATTTTGAGGTTCAACAAATCCACATTTTACCAACACCGGTTGCCTCTACCCTCCGAGTTGACAGGGGGGTTAGCCGCCCCCCTCTCGCCTGAAGTCGATTCACCCCCGGCATAGGGTTTTTTAAAAGACAAAAATAAAAGAAAGTGTTGTTAATTCTACTATTTACAAGTATTTATAATTGAAAGGTATTGTGATTAAAAAGAACAAATAATGAAATAAAAGGATTAAAAAATATAGATAAAATAAGAATCA
>JALVXB010000011.1 GCA_027023025.1 Caldisericaceae bacterium
GGAGGTAAACAATACTGCAGCACACAAACTGAGTATTATCACGAGGGCAAAACGGGAATTGTGTTTGTACATCTCTTCACTGCCTTTTATCAAAATAGAAGGAGGGTTTTTAAGCATTCTTGAGACAGCTATAAATATTGCAAATGCGATAGAAACAAAAATTATTGCAAATGCGACAACAATTGTAAAAGCCGAAAGTTTAAGAGGTAATGTCCAGGAAAGCGTAGTCTCTGTAAGATTAATGACGATATATCCAAGTTTAGTATACTTTTCTATGTATGGAATAGAAATTTTAACAATTACTGTAGCAGCTACAAAAGCAATGATGTAATACTTAGTTGCATTTACTGTTTTACTTAAAGCAATACCTTTGACGGTTTCTCCGAGTGCCCTTTTAATACCTATCTCCCTTCTCCTCAGCATAAGTTCTAATAATAGAAATTCGATCATAGTAAACAAGGCAACAATAATTGTAAGTATAGACACAAAAGCAAGTGTTTTTATCCTACTGTATCGTATTTGTGCACCAAAGCTATACTTCATGTAATCAGAAAGAGAAGATAGAAGGTATGGATAGTCTTTGCCAAGGATTTCCTTGATTTTTCTCATTAAATAGTTATACTTGCCTTTCTGCGGAATAATGAATAAGTTGTTAAATTTATCCAGGTTAAAATTATTATTAGCGTATTTCGACTTTACATAAGGGTCGTACGGTATAAAAAATCCACCAGATAAATCGCCCATAAACGGCAGTGAAAGATTGTACTTTGGATTATTTAGTTTATCACTTAAAACACCTACTATTTTGTATTGCACCTGCTTACCTGACTCGTTAACAATAATCGACTTTCCTATGGAATTTATCGTGCCAAACAACGCCCTGCTCATCTCACTTGAAAGAATGCAAACATTTTGCCCGTCTGATTTGTTAAAGTACCTCCCGTATGCAAGCAAAGGATGCAGGGCGTTAAGGAAGTCCGCAGGAATGGGCGAAGCCTTTATCTCTTTGCTGCATACTTTTGTATACCAGAAAAACTGCTCATCTTTTACAACATTAAAAAGGTAAGCGGCTTTTATGCCTTTCAATTTTTCAATTTCTTTTATTTCATTGTTTGTAAGTGATAGTTCCAATTCCTTTTTGCTTTTCTTATAGTCAGGAGGCGGGTTATACATCTCTTCTGCCACTGCTAAAATAGTATGGTCAATTCTGTTAATATCTCTGGCAAGTTTATCTAAATCAGAAGATAGAGGGGAACTATTTCCTTCCGTAAACAAACCAATTGTTATAAAATTCGACATCGGAGCTTTATATGTATAAGATTGTAATTCACTTTTAAGACTAAGGTATTGAACTAAAGTGAAAAGTATTGTAACAGAGGATAATACAAGAACCAAGAAAATGATAATGCCTTTATATTTATTTTTCACGCTCCGCCTCCTAACTCATCGTACTCAAATTAGTTAGATTAGCAGCCTGCAATACAGGGGCCTACTTGATAACCGTCACAGCTTCCCGCACCTGAGAGTCCAGGAGCCCCTATGCACATACCTGCATACGGTTCAGCACCAGGCACTCCCGGAGAAATTACGCAGGGGACGCAATACGAACACACACTTCCCGCAGGATAACAGGTTCTGGTGTATGCCGACGCTGGATTCAGCAAAGCGAGGATTATTAATCTAAAAATCACAATAACAACATTTGGTAATAATTTTTCACGCATTGCACCTTTCCTTTTGTCTGATATATAGCATAAAATCACTTTCACAATTTTATGATAAGAACCTCTGTAAAAAATGTCAAGTATTTTTGCAAAAAAAACATAAGAATTATGAAACAGAAAGATCCAATCCTCGTAAAGCAGTGGCTGCACACTTTGCTGCACATAACGAGAAAAGCCAATTCTTTACGGATACAAACGCTCAACGCCCGATAAACAGATATGATAAATTTCGCAAAATAATGTAATTTATGAATTTTGTCTGTCGAGATAAATTACACTAATATTTGTGTTTTATGGAAACTTTATATTTACTCAGATAATCTCACATAAAAGTAGCTTCAGCAAGCAATTTAAAAGAATACCTGAAATTTAAGATAGAAAAAACTTCGCCGAGTTTTTATTAAAGTGTAGATTTTGCCAAAGTGCAAAGATATTCGCAAACTTTCTGCAAGCCAATCGTCGAGCTAACCTTAAATATGTTTCTCGCAAAAACCTTTCAGAGTAAACAGTAAATAAGTACAAAGCACTAACTTTTCCGATACAGCCCGTTAAGTTTTCTCTCCTACATAAACGATCATGCGGACGAACATTTCCCTGACGGGCGTGCGCAGCAAAAACTTTAAACTGTTTTTTAAAGGTATAAGTTTATAAAGGCGAGTTTCAAACGGATTTCTATTTTTCATAATGTCCTCAAAACGCTTTACGGTCATTCGGTTTATGTAAGTAATGTGCTCTTCTCCATTTACCATGCCAAAGCGCAGGTTCACCCGTTTTTCGTACGAAGGCGTACTTTTAGCAAGCGTTTTATACGCTGCAATGAGAGTTTTCTCCGGAAAAAGTATGTGTACATAAGGAATGCCGATTAAGTCGGAAAGGTGTGCGCCGTAAGGGTGGTAATACGGCGGGGAATTTATAAACACTTTACCGCCTTTTCTCAATACTCTGTAAACTTCTTTAAGCACTGCTTCGGGACGGGCAAGATGCTCAAACACATCGTTCATTACGCACACATCGAAAGAATTATCAGGGAAGTCAGTTTTCTCCGCATTTTGCACAATAAATTGGACATTCTGAGCGCCTTTTTCCTTTGCAAACTCGTTTGCCTGCTCAATAAATCCTTCTTCTATGTCTATTCCGACGACGGTCTTTGCACCGTTCAGCGCATAAAAAACGCTTTTCCCGCCGCCGCCCGCGCCGACATCAAGGACTTTTTTGCCGCTAATTTCTTTAAGCAGGTTAAACTCAGGGGCATAGTACCAGGGAATTTTTGCAGATTGTTCGAATTCCCACTGAGCAAATGTTTTTATACCTTTATCTTCAAGATTAAACGGATGTATGGGCGTTTTGAAAAATTTATTTAAGAATATCAGTGTTTTCTCAAGCATCTATTGTCTCCCTTTTAAAATTATGCCCCAGCCCTTCCTCGTGCCTCGTCTGTCTTACTCCTGACGGAGATAAAGACTCAAAGGCCTGTATAGAGGACAGGGCCAGGGTATATGGATTATATGAATGCCGAAAATTTTGTCAAGTAGAGGGCCTTAATGCAAAAATACCCTGCAAAAATAAAAAGAGGCACCCCTTTTGAGAGTACCTCTTGAGAAACCAACCAAGCGTTTGGGCTACGGAGTACCCTTATTTATGATTCTTACATTGAGTTTACGCTTGGACGGGTCTTTGCCGTTTATCATTCCGTCAACAGGGACGATTGCCGCGACTGTGCTGCTAACAGTCGGGAATATAATCTTCGACTTCGTAGACGCAAGATAAACAGGAATTGCCTTGCTCGTCGTCGTGATGTTGATTGGCGCTCTGATTGCATTTGTTACGATGTGGGGGACTGCCGCCTCGATAATGTATCTGTATGCCCAATAATCTTTTTTTACATCCGGGAAAGGAGACCTTACAAGCGATAGTGCACCAACCTGAGGCACATCTTCTCGGTAGAGTGCCCTGTCCAGCATCGTGACAAACTCGGCTCTGCTTACCTTGTTGTTCGGGCGGAATGTGTGGTCTTTATATCCCTGCAATAGCCCTGCCTTTACTGCCGTGTAAACGAAACCGTTGAACCAGTCAGAAGGTTTTACATCCGTAAAGAGTTCTTCCTGGGGTGTTTCCGGTTTTAGCCCGCGCATTCTCACAAGAATGGTTGCTATCTCGGCACGGGTTGCAGGTTTGTTCGGGTTAAACTGTTTGCCGCTTCCAAACATAAGCTTTTCTTCGTACGCCTTTTCGATAAAGTTAAAATACCAACTGGACTTTGAAACATCCTTGAACGGCAGCAGACTGCCAGATACTTTTGCAGCATCAAAGCCAAGTGCCCTGATCAGCATCGTTGCAACCTCTGCGCGCGTTACAGTTCTCCCGGGATTAAACATACCGTCCGGGTAGCCTATTATGAAGTTCTGGTGGTACACATCCAGCACGACTTTACAGTTCATCGCTTTGACCTGCCGCGAAAGGTTTGAAGTAGTGCCTTTTTTGTCTTTCACCGAAATCTCAACGGTATAAACACCTTCTTTTGTATATGTGTGCATAAGCGTGGTGAACTTACCGCTTTCTTTGCCCGCTACTACATTCGTCCCGTCACCAAAGTTCACGGTATAGTTATACGGAGGAACGCCGCCTGTAAATGTAAATACGAATTTAGACTGTGAGCCAATGCAGATCTTTTCAGGCGGGTTAATCGTGATATTAATTGGATTTGGTTTTTCTGGCTTTGGTTTGGGTTGGGGCGGCGGGCACGGTGCAAATATCGTGTTATAAACTGTATTTGTCGCAACTGGTTCAGGTGTCTGGTCTGAACTTATGTAAGTGGTATTTGCAATAGGAGTTGAGCCTCCAACTGTCGTCCTTACTCTCACCTTAAACGATACATGCCCTGTTTCTCCTGGATGGACTACCGGGATAATCCAGGTAATTGTTCTGCTTGCAGGGTCGTAAGTCCCGCCGTTATAGATAATTAAGGAGTTTTCGTCAAGGTTCGTATCCAGAGTATCTGTTATCTTCACATTCGTTGCGTCGAGGTTGCCTGCATTGCCGTAGTAGTTTACATAGGTAAGCCAGGTGCCCGGAGCAACTGTGCCTTCAGGAGAAACGACCTTTCTCTGGTATACATGCTCTGGATCCCAGAATTTAGGCGCTTTTACTTCAAACTCTGCACTTGCAGAAACAGGATCCGTTTCAATTGAGTTAATCGTTACCGTATTGTGGACAATTGTTCCAAGCGGCGTGTCGTCGTTTATCTTTACAATCACCGTAATACTACCGCTCTCGCCTGCATTAAGCACAGGGATTGTCCAGGTGTTGTTGCCTGATGAAGGCTGCGGGTTTGCAAAGTAGAAAGAAACATCACTCTGGTAGGACTCAGTAATTGCCACATTTGTTGCAGGTGCATTGCCGACATTTCTGTAATTAATTGCATATATCATCAGTTTTCCAGGCGCACCGTACTGTGGATAAACTGCTTTGTCTATCTGGAGTATCGGTTTTCCACCGACAGTTGTTTCCTGAATTGCCGGAACGCGCTGCACCTCTGCAGAATCCGCATACGCCGTATTGGTAATTACCGTTCCGTCAGGAAGCGAGCCAGCAGTCTTCACTACGAGCTGTACCACGACTGTATGGCCTTCTTCAAGAACATCCGGATTTGGCGTGTATGTCACCGTGCCGCTTCCTCCAACTGGCGGAGCATTGATCGTGCCCGTTGCACCGCTCACGAAGCTCGCAGAAACAAATGTCGTGTTTGCAGGAACTGTGTCGGTTATAACAAACTCCGTTGCGTTCATATTACCTGTATTTGTTACGGTAATAGTATATGTGATGTTGTCTCCTGCCTGCACAGGGTCAGGACTGTCCGTTTTCGTAATTTCAAGTTTCGGGCCTGAGCCTACAGTCGTTGTTTCAGAGTCAGAAACAGGAGAAACTTCGTCAGAGCGGACACTCGCTGTATTGTCAATTGTAGTTCCATTCGGAAGAGGAGAATTCGTTTTTACCACAAGCTGCACGACAGCACTGTTTCCTACATCAAGCGTTCCACTTAGCGTCCACTGGACATCGCCCGTGTTTCCTGCACCCGGGTCCGTAATCATGCCCGTTGCACCGCTCACAAAGCTCGCAGAAACAAATGTCGTGTTCGCAGGAACTGTGTCGGTTATAACGACATTATGTGCATTCATATTGCCCGTGTTTGAAACTGTAATCTGATATGTAATATTGTCTCCTGCCTGCACAGGGTCGGTCAAATCTTTTTTGTCTATCGTAAGCACCGGTGCGGAATGGACGGTGACATCTTTTGTTGCAGTTACGCCCTGCTGGTCTTCAGCACAAACGACTTTTGCTTCGTTGTGCACCACAGTGTTGTTGTCAGTCGGAACATCTACTTTTACGATAAGTTCCACTGCAAACTCTTCACTGGGTGCAAGCGCACCGCTCAATGTCCACTTCACTGTGCCTGTTCCACCCTGGCTGGACGCATCTATCGTACCGCTCTTTGATATGAAGCGTGCTGAAACAAATGTCGTATGAGCAGGCACCACATCGGTAATTACGACTGTCGTTGCATCTGCATTGCCAATGTTTCCTGCGGTAATTGTGTACACAATATTATCGCCCGCATCTACAGTGGACTGCGAGGATGCTTTTGTAAGTGTAAGCGTTGGGGCAGAGCCTACTGTCGTTTGTGCTGTTGCCTGCTGGGTATTCGTCTGGTCAGAGTCTATCGTTACTGCATTTGTAATTACCGTGCCATTTGGAGTAGGCGACTTGATTTGAACTGTAATCGTAATTGTATGGCGTTGCCCGTCATTTGCTACTGTGCCTATGCTCCACACATTGTTTGTGCCTGAGTCAGGTGCAGGGGTTGCAGAAACAAATGTCGTATTCTCGTCGTAACTCTCTGTTATCACGACACCTGTTGCATTCATATTTCCGTCGTTCCAGTATTCTATTGTATAGGTAATATTGTTTCCTGCTTGCGCAGAGGAAGGTGCAGTCTTTGTAATGTGGAGAGACGGTGCAGAGCCTATTGTAACATCCTTTTCTGCATCGTTAGATACGCCTTCCGCACAGGTAATGTGTGCCGTGTTTCTAATGACCGTACCGTTATCCAGAGGATTTGCAATCTTTACTTCAAAGGAAGCTGCGTGGTTAGTCCCGCCAGTCTGGAGCGTTCCGATATCAAAGCGTATGTCGGTAACATTTGGATCGGTACCGTTACTATCTGCAACAGGCGTATAGTTCCAGGTGCTTCCGTTATCGTTTGAATAGGAAATACTTACGCCTGATTCTGCACTTACACTGCCAACGACGAATGCTGTATTTTGAGGAATCTTGTCTGTAAGAACAGTGCTCGTTGCATTTTCGTTGCCCGTATTTGAGTAGTTGAGCGTGTATGTAATTGAGCCACCTGCCTCTGCAGGATCCGGATTTGCAGAAGCATCTTTGGTGAGGTTAAGAACCGGAGCAGAATGGACGGTTGTATTCTCGCTGTCCGTTGCAGGATTTGTCTGGTCAGAAGCAATCGTTGCAATGTCGTGCAAAACAGTACCGTTTACGACATTATTCGGAACATGTACTTTTACAGTAATAGTGCCGCTTGAATTCCCCGGAAGTCCGCTTGCAGTCCATACCCACTTATGGTTTGTAGTATCGTTTGTGAATGCAAACGAAACTGGCCCACTTTCGCTGTGGCTGACAAGGGTTGCATCGGCTGTTCCAGAAGGGTTCAAAGGCAGGTTCAGCAAATTCGTGTAATCATCAGTTATTACGACATTTGTAGCATCTTCAGAGCCCGTATTTGCAAACTTAATTGTGTATATAACATCTGTTCCTGCTTCAACAGGGTCCGTATTATCAGACTTAGAAATGGTTAGTGCAGGAAGCGTTCCAACAGTCGTATCTTCGCTTGCACTTGCCTGAGGCGTTTCGTTGCTCGTCCCAATAACAGTATTGTGCAGAATAGTACCTGCTGCAGTATTATCGTTTACTTTTACCGTAATTGTAATGTTCCCTGAACTTCCTGCTGGCAAATTGCCTATACTCCACACATTGTTTGTGCCTGAGTCTGGCGCAGGGGTTGCAGAAACAAATGTAACATCAGAAGGATATGTTTCCGTAATGATTACATTAGTAATGTCCATGGTGGAGTTGTTTGCGTACCTTATCGTATAGGTAAATTCGTTGCCCGCTTTAACAGGATCCTGGGAATCCGTTTTGCAAATATTTAGCTGAGGAACAGAACTTACGACATTCTGAACGACATCAGAATTTACAGACCCCATCTGGTCTGAGTCAACAGTCGCACTATTCTGGATAATCGTATTGTCGTTAATAGGCGAATCCACCTTCACTGTAAAGTGAACGGTTACAGAACTACCTGCAGATACCGTGCCCACATTCCAGCTTACCGTGTTACTATTAACCGTCCCACCGTTATCCGCTGAAACGAAGATTGTGTACTGAGGGATGTCGTCCGTAATTACGACATTTGTTGCATCCTGCTCTCCGCTGTTTGTCACTGTAATTGTGTATGTGATGTTTTCACCTGCACGCACCGGGTTCGGAGTGGAAGACTTCACTATTGTAAGTATCGGTGCATGAACAGTCGTCTGTGCAGTTGCAAGCCCTGCATTGAAGGTATTGCCGCTTAAGTCTTCTCCGCTCACCTTCGCGCTGTTTTCAAGAACAGCCCCATTGCTTACATTCTTGTTTATCTTTACGGTGACTGTTTCCTGGATATTTCCGTTTGCAGGAACGGTAATGTTTGCAAATGTTACCGTGTTAGGCGCACTGAACAAGCCGCCTGACTGCCAGATAACGCCGTCGGGTAATGTATCCGTAATCGTTCCACTTACAAGGTCTTCGTTACCTGAATTTGTTACGGTAATCGTGTATGTCAGCGTATCGCCCACATTTGCAGTTTGCAAATCAACCGTTTTTGTAATATAGATAACTGGCTTGTTAACTGTAACAAATGCTTTGCCTTCATTTGTTCCAATGTAGTTATTTGCCGCATCTCTGCCTTCTGCAATTGCCCTGTTTACATTAATCCCGTAAAGTGCGTCAGGTCCTCCCTTCGCTTTGAAGCGGACCCACAGTGTATCATTTGCACTGCCTGTTGCCCCGCCGTTATCGTCCGTTCCCTGGACCGTTGCATTCAGCGTATCCCATAGAAGCGTCGTGTCTTCTACAACAGGTTCTTTTGAAGTCCAGCTCGTTGGCGTAGAACCGTTTGTTAATGCATATTCTCCGCTTCCTGCAATATATATCCATCCCTGAGGCATAAAGTCGTGGACATTTACGCTGTGTGCATCAACGGGATTTTTATTGTCTACTTTCAGTGTAAAGGTGACCTCTTCGTTTGTTTCGACCTGAGTTTTATCTGCGCTCTTCGTCATCTCTAACTTCGGGGAGCACACGCAAACATTTGCGCTCTCAGAAACATCGTCGAGGGCTGTTCCATTTTTGTCCGTATATGAAACTGTTGCAGTGTCCTTATTTGCACACCCCAGGGCAGAGTCAGACGGCGTTGCCTGGAACTTCAGCCATAGCGTATCGTTTGCGCTGCCTGATGCAGTTGCCTGGTCGTCTGTTGGAAGCAGTGTTTCTGAAAGGTTCCAGTTAAGTGTAGTGGTACCGCTCGGGTCTGAAATCGCGCTGCCCCAATTGGAAGGCATTGCACCGTTGTTTTTAACGAGGAATGAACTCCCTGAAACATAGTTCCAGCCGGATGGAAGCGCATCTGTAATATTGATGTTGTGCGCTTCAGCATAAGAATCGTGGTTTTCAACCTTTATCGTAAATGTTACGGCAGTCCCAACAGGAACAGTATCCACATCGGAAATTTTCTCTATGCTTAAAACAGGTTTATACACATCAACTGACGCCTGAGCAGAACCTGAGCCGTCAGGGCCTGTTGCAGATACAGAACCGCTGTCTCTGTCAGTACCGCTTGCGGATGCCGTGTTCGTATTCTTGCCAAGTGCACCACTTGAAGAAACTTTTGCGGTGAATTCTATAACGAGCATATCCCCTGCGTCTATTTCTGCATCGTAGTTAAACGAGAGGTTCTGCCCGCTCACAGACGGATCCGCAGTAGAGCTTCCGCCGCTCCAGTTTGCACTGGTGCTTCCTGAAACATATGTAAACCCGCTGGGCAATGTATCAGCTACATTTACGCTCAACGCATCAGCAACTTCGGATGTATTCTTAACAGTAATTTTGTAGCGCACCGTGTCACCAGGCTGAACCTGAGTAGTATTGCTCGTATTACCATTTATAGAAACAACACTCTTGTTAATTATAAGCTCTGGTTTGTACACAAGTGCATCTGCTTCTGCATCGCTTGTGTCGATTGCGTCGCTTTCCACAAGATCGTTACCTGCGGAATCTGTCGTTGCACTAATTTCCGCTTTGTTTGGAGCAAGTACGCCAGATGCAGAGCCTGGCGCGCTCGTCGTAACCTTTGCGTTAAACTGCACAAATAGCGTGTCCTGATTTGCTCCGCTTGCTCCACCGTCATCGTCAGTTGCCTGGATTGTGGCATTTAAATCCCACTTTACGCCAGAACTACCAGAGGGCGTGGAGGATGCAGACGGGTCAGATGTGCTCGTCCATTGGGAAGGCACAGAGCCATTTGTAAGTGCATATTCAGAAGTATTGTTTACAATTTCAAAACCTGCTGGCAGCGTGTCAAACACATCTGTATTGTATATGTCGAGGCTGCCTTTATTTTCAACCTTTATTCTATAAGTAACAATGTCACCTGGCTGCAGTTTAACAGGGTTTACTGCAGAATTTCCGTTTACTTCGACAATTTCTTTTGTAACCTTTATCGGAGTTGCCGTAATTTTTGTTGAAACAGTATTTGACTCCGTACCGGGAGCATTACAGCAGTTATCCGTAAATGTCGCGTGGTTTTCTATTGGGCTCGTTGCACCGCTTCCTACAAAAACTCTGAAGGAAACTGTTGTTTCTGCACCTGCAGGGAATGCATTATCGTTTGAGCTGTCCGTACTCTGCCAGGTAATCGTATTGGTATTTGAATCAAAATTATGGCTCATCCAGGGATAAGCCGTCCCCCATCCTGGTGGCGGGCCATCGGTTATAGAAGAACTATCCACGATAAGGCCTGAGGGAAGCACATCAGTAATTGTAAAGTGCTTTGCCGCTCCATCGCCAGTATTTTTAACATGAATCATATAAAGAATGCTATCGCCAGGAGAAACATTTTGTTTGTCTGCCGTAATGTTTATTGAAACATTTGATTTTCTTACATGTGTCTGTGCAACCCAGCTGTTAGAAACAGTACCCGGCCAATGGGAATTTGAAGGATACGCGTGCTGGGAGTTTCCAGAACAGTCATAGCCAAGTAATCTTTGCCTGTTTACGGCGTTTGCATCCACCTCACTGCAATTTCCAAAATCCAACTTGAAGTCCACTTTTACAGTATCTCCGGGTGCAAGATTTACGCTGCTATTAAGAGTCCAGGTAAGTTTTGTATAATCAGTCCCGTTTACCGTTTCCGTTCCACTGGTAGGTTCTATTTGCTGAGTACTGTTATCAGGTAGCGTCACAACAGCAGAGTTTGCAACATAAGTCGTTCCAACAGGAATAAGGTCGTATATCTCAAGCGGACCGTATATCGTAGCAGCACCTTTTTTAAGCTCTCCATTGGAAAACACAATTTCATACTGCACACTTGTATCACAGGTATCTACATTGGCTGGTACAGTTTGGGAGTAGTGCATATCCCAGGAACTGTAATGTGACCTGTTGCGAGCGTATAATGCCTGGCAAATTGGGCAATCCGCATTAAGCGTGCCGTTCCAGTAAGAAACAGTCGTCGCACTGCCCTTAAGATTGCTGCCATTAGATGCAATGTCAGGAAGTGCGTCGCATCCAGTCCATACTTCAGAATAGTTGTATGCTTTATAATCTGTGCAGGTAGAATCTACGGTTGCAGTAATCTGTATTTTCAGAGTTTTACCCGGCGCTATTCCACTTCCAAGGTCTGCTTCTACATCGTTCCATACAAATATACCATTTGTGCTATCCGCACTATCCCAGGGGACGCTTGTCCAGCTTCCTCCATCGTAAGAATACTGAGCAGACACATAGTCAAGTGGATGCTGGTTTGCTCCCTTTAATACATCCGCAACATCTGTTTTTACAGTATCTAAGTCTCCGTTGTTCGTTATGTCAACTTCAAAAGTAACATTTGCACCAAGTTCTTTTGGGAAGTAATGCCAGTTAGAGTTATAAGAGCTACTGCCATTTATAGAAACGACTTTCTTTACGACTAAGAGATTTGCATGTTTTAAGTCGATATTTGTTTCGTTTTCAACAGAATTTTCATTTACATCATCCACATCGCACGGTTTTGCAAATTCAAGGTGAGACTTTATCTTTTGATAGCCGTTTTTGAAAAATTCGCAGGAAGGATTTGTCTGAGAGTCGTCAGGCAATATGTTAAATGTAAGCACTATTTCATCACCAGGTGCTAAATCACTTAATTCGCTAATTTTATTATAATCCCACTTTAGCTCGTAACCGCCGCTGTAATTACCACTCGTTATACTGGTAATATCAGGATCTCCTGCACTCTGTGCACTTCCGTTGTTAAATGTGTACTGCGCCGAATTTGATTCGTATTTTATGTACTTAGGTAAATCTACAATAACAGCTGCATTGTAAAGGTCAGTCTGGCCCGGATCAGAAATAGTTATTTGCGCACTTCCGCCGCTGCACATAGAAAAAGAGGCGCTGCCAATTGTAACAAGCGCATAAGGCGTAGGTAATAAAACCTGCCCATTGTCATGATTTGATTCGCCGCATCCGCCGCAGGTATTTTCGTCTATGCAGCTTACACACCAGCGAGCGTAAGTTTCAACTGTAAGATTATTCTCGTCACAATCATTTACATCAGTTTTAAAGTAAAGCAGGATTTTCTGGGAAGGCGCAATGGTCAAATTGTTAAGTTTCCATTCCAGATCGCCATTTGCCCCGTCGCTCGGCCAGGTAATCGCAGCATCACCGTAATTATAAGTATTGCTTCCTATCTGTATATAAGCACCGTCTTTGTTAAACGCAAGTCCGCTCCCTATTTTTGTATGCAGGACGACTTCATTTGCTTCGCTGTCACCGCCGTTTGTAAAATATGCTTTCCAGTCAACCGTATGAGTGCCGCCCCAATTGAGCTGAGGTGTAATCTTTGCGTAGAGCTTTGCACTTTGAACCAAAATAGCAGAAGAAGTGGCAGAAGCTGAATGCGTTTTTCCACAGTTATCCTTGTAGTTTGAAGAGGCCTGAATCGCTGCATATCCAGAATCGCATCTCTTTTTAACCTGGATTGTTATATAGCCATTACCTGTTATTTCGTTCAATTGATCTGAACTCCATGTAAGCGTGTTTCCGTTTACCGTTGGCTCGCCCTTTGTACCGCTGCACCAATTGCCGTTGTTGCTGTAGGTAGTACTGTTTGGAATATACTCAAAGCCCTCGAGATTTACTGTCAGATCTGCTGCATCCACATTAAGGTTGCCGTTTTCCTTAGAAAGGCTTATTGTAACAGGATAAGTGTGGCATTTCTTCACAATATTCAAAGGATTCAACGATAAACCAAGCTCTGCCCGTTCATCAGTAACACGAATGCCCTGGTCGTAATCAGGATCACTGCTGCAACCACGAGGGAACCCGGGCACTTCCAATCTCGACCAATCTACATAACCGTGGCTTACAGCATCGTTATTGCTATTATCTGTCTGTGTAGCCCTTACCGTGTAAGAAATTTTTAATCGCGCACCGCTACTTGGAGGGCACACATGATTTTGCAACCCACCGAGATCTATCTTTAATGGATCACCAGAATTTTGAGGATAGGTAATTGCAGCATACTGCGTTGCATTAATCCATGAACCATTGCAATTTACTTCTACATCAACATTTGCTATGTCAGGATTTGTGTATTGGTTGTTTTGCAGTTCGTCGTAAAAAACGATGTGCCCACCATTCCCGTCTGTGTTATTCCAGGAAGTTGGGGCGTATACATCGCTTGTAACAAAGTCGTACTCCGTTGTATAGCGCCTGTTGTTGTGGCTATCAGGATTGCCAGACGGATTTGTATAACTGTTCGTGTCAGTAGAACAGTCAACTTCTACGGTAGGATTATCAACATCTTTGGAAGAGTTTCTTATCGTGCTTGCAGGATCGTTTATGTAAGTACTAAACGAAGCAGAAGCACCCGGTATGTCGCATCCACAGCAATCAGTCGCACCTCCAGAAAGATTTACGGTATTTGTGTATTCATCGTGCGCATAACAGGAATCCGTCGTAACATCAAATGTAATGTGGAATGTTTGAGTTTGTCCGTCCTGAAGAGTGACATTATCCCACTCAACTGTCTGCCCGTTAATCGTTCCTCCGTTATCCGCAGATTTGGGTATAAACGGGTCAGGCAAAGTATCAGCTATATTTACCGTTTTAGAATCATCACTACAGTCTCCCTTGTGGTATGTGACAGAAATCGTGTAGGTGAGTCCTGTTTCTCCAACATCAACCGAGTCAGGGCCGGTTTTGCTTACTTCAAAATGAGGGCCGCTGCCAGAAACAGAAATGTAGTTTATCGTAGACGGATCATAAAACGGATTTCCGCAGGGATCTGTGTATGTAGTAGTGTATTTTAAAGTGGCACTCCCGTTTCCGCTGCATGCGCCATTCGGCATCGAAACGGTAAATGTAAGATGGACCGTACTATTAGCATCGATAGTACCTGAAGGAGTCCCACCTGTGTAAGTAAACTCTCCTGTATTTGAATCATAACTCCAATCGCTCCCTATGTTTGAAATTGTGTAAAAGTCGGGGATTTTATCTATCTTTAACTTGAAGTCTTTTGCGACGCCATCACCGCTGTTCGTAATTGGTATATCTACATCTGTAGAACCACAATAAGGAACTGATATATCAGAAACATTAAAACTAATATGAGGGGTGGCAATAATAATCTTTACAGGTGCAACAACCTGTAGATCCTGGCACTCGCTTCCACTAATACCCCATTTAGCATGGAGCGTATTGTCTGCATTTGCACACCATATAATCTTAGACGAAAAAGTAATTTCATAATCCGCACCCGCAGGAAGGTGCGTATATGTCCAGTTGGGATAGCCACCCGAAGAAGGATTATTGCCGTGAAAGTCAATGTCGTTATTATACGAGCAACCTGCACCGAGGTCGTCCTGAATAACGACATTCCCAAGTGGATCGTTTCCTGTATTCTTAATATGTATTGTCCAGGTAACAGCCTCACCCACCTTCACCTCTGTGGGAGAAACTGTTTTAGTGATCTCAAGAATTCCTGTATTTATTGCTGTCGTAGTAACATCCTGTGTTGCCGCATTGCAATTACCAGATGCAGGAGTTGCCGTTATAGTGATTGTATCCTGTACATTGTTGCAAAGCACATCACCCGGCGTAACACGCAGGTGGAATGTGTAACTTTCGCCTGGACTTAACAAACCTGTATCTGGCTTTCCGTCATTATTGTGATCTGAAAGAGGCGTAGAATCATCAGATTCAAAAAGTTCCGCACTCCACCCCGTATCTACACCACTCAGTTCAATATTTATATAATCTGAGTTGTCACAGTTGTTTTTCACCGTAACAGTATAGTCAGCTTCATGTTCCACATGGACAGATTGGCTGCTATTTGAAACAGTAATCGTAGGTGGAGATCCTATCACAACACCGTTTTTTGCAAAAGTGATGTTTGCAATGAGAGGCATTGCGATACTCATCTGAATGATAAGCACACTTATAAGGATTGCAAAAATCCTCCTTTTTGTGTTTTTCACTTGTTTCTCCTCCAATCTTTATTAATATAAGTTTATAGTAATATAATATACAAAGGTAAAAATTGCAAATCCACGATTTGCAAAGACTTAACAAGAGGAGGCTCGTATAATAAGATAGTGATTGCAAAAAATGAAAAATAGCAAATTTTTAATTGAGGTATTTAAGCAAAATAAGACTGAAGTTTTTATGCTGCGTTTTGGCCTTTTAGAAACGAATTGCTATATAGTAAAAAATAGCAGTGTGATTTCCGTAATTGACCCATCTGCATTCTACGAGGAAGAAAAATCGTTTTTAAAAGAATTTATTCGCTCTCTAAACGGCAGCCTGCAATTTATTGTAAACACACACGGACACTTTGACCACATCAGCGCAAATGCGTTTTTAAAAAGCAACTTCCCGGACGCACAAATCCTTATACACTTTGCAGATAGCGAAAAACTTCAATCTCCTATAAAAAATCGCTCTGCGGAATTATCTCTGAATGTTGTTTCTCCAGATGCAGATAAAGAACTAAAAGATAACGACATCGTAAAAATTGGAAAAGCGTCTTTTAAAGTGATACACACGCCCGGGCACACAAAAGGCAGCATTATGCTGTACGGAGAAGGTATTTTGTTCAGCGGAGACACGCTATTTGCAGGAACAGTCGGCACGGCAAAAGAGTACAAAGGCGCTTTTAATGAAATGATTCAATCCATTAAAGAAAAGGTGCTGAGGTTACCTGGTAGCACTCTTATTCTACCGGGACACATGGAAACGAGCACAATCGAAGAAGAAAAATCCCTTAATCCATTTATACAATCCTGAGGCCTATGCAACTTTAAAATTTGGATTTTGAACAATCGCAAAAATAGCTTTTATAGAAAACATTGAAAGAGCGAAAATTCTGGCCACGATACCCAGCCACGATAAAACTTATACGGAATTTCCTTAAACTTGTAGTTTGCAGTTATTCGGACTGAACGCACAATAATGTAAACCTGCAAACCTTTTTAGAGTATAAAGATTACGCTCCGAAACCCTCACTCTTATAACTATAAATTAGAAAGAAGTTACAAGTTTTGACGAATCGGGATTACGAACTTTTATAGCCATTCTTACGATTAAAAAAGCACAAATGAAAAGTTTTTTTAAAGGATTAGGCGGAATAGCATCTTTGTGTTCTGCGCTGACGCAGGTGACAGATGTATCTTCCACAATGTAGTAGAAAATGCTCATCGGGCAGTTATATTTCCTGGAGGTTTTCAGCAATAAAACGATAAAAATTTTGGGAACAGTCAAATTAACTTTATAAAATCGTTTTTGTCCTGCCTCGTAGCCGTAAGAATCCAGATTTCACTATTAAAGCAAAATTCACGGGAAGATGTAGATTGAGTTTTTCGTAATAAGTTATATGTAAAAATGCCTAACGAAAACATTTTTTAAAAAAGTCTGCCTTTAAGAAGGATTATATTCAAGTAAGATAACAGCATAGATAAATTTGAAAACAAAATAAAAATGGTGGAGGTGGCGGGAGTTGAACCCGCGTCCGGATAAACACTACATACCGCCAAGCTACAGGCTTAGTCGCTCTTTGTTTTCTCCTTTCCCTCCGGAGCGACACGGAGCAGAAAGGATAGCTCGACTTTTATACGCTTACAGCTTGGCTCGAGCAAACCTTGCTGCAAGCGACCTGCAACCTTACATTCTGTGTGTCCTGCAGGTTCAGACTACACAGAATGTTAGCTGACTTAAGCAGCTAAAGCAAAATTATTGTTGGCGTTTATTTTTTCGGTGGATTTTTAAAGAGGCCAACCACCATCCTCTGCCTGCGCCGGTATGCCTTGTTTATCCGTCGAACCCCAGCACCCCCATACGCAATAATATTATACAACAGAAGTAATAAAAATCAATATGTCAGATAACTGCACCGCAAGCGTTTATAGTCTGCACAAAAGTACCCTATCAGTTGCCCAATAATAGCCGGCTATTTTATAAACTTCCGTTAAACAAAACTTCTGCAATTTTTTCTATACTCTCAATACCGTGCACTTCCTCTTCAAGCAAAGGCACTTTGAAAATCCTTCTTGGTGCAAACTCCTTTTCGATTTGAGCAATGTACTCCTTTTCTTTCAGAGAACGCTTCGAGTTATCCGTAGATATTTTGTTTATAACGAGCGCCTCTATCTTGATTTTGTTCTGTTCAAGTTCGTTAATTGAGTCACGGGTAATTTCTATTGGCAGGCGTTCAGGATTTAACACAAACATAAACAACGCTTTCTCGTTGTCCAGAAGAATTTGCCTTGCCCGCTCAAACTGTGCCTTTCTTTTATTTAAGATTTTTAGCACCGGGTCTTCTTCTATTTTCTCTTTAAGTTTTTTGTCCGGATTCATCGTTGCATAGTATTCTACCTTCATTGCGTTGATACGCGTCTTAATCAGTCTGTTTATCCAGTTGTTCAGCGCTTTTGGAAGGGAAAGAAGCCTTAGCGTATAACCAGACGGCGCGGTATCAAACACGAAGTTGTCGTAGCGCTCTTCCATTGTAAAGAACCTGCTGATCACATCAAACAGGGCAAGCTCCTCTGCCCCTGGCGAATGGTACGCAAGCTCTATCTGGTCCCTGACTTCGTCCAAAATAACGGGGCTTAGTATCTGTTTTGCCTGTTCAAGTATGCCGTCAATGTACCGTTTGGACTCTGCACGAACATCTATCTCTATCCCGTAGAGGTTTTCGCGAATTGGTTTCTCCTTATAGCCAATTGGCTGCTCAAATATGTGGCCAATAGAGTGCGAAGGGTCAGTCGAAATGAGCAGTGTTTTGTGTCCTAACTTGCTCAGTCCAAGAGCAATTGACGAACTCGTCGTGGTTTTTCCCACACCACCTTTGCCGGAAAGAAATATAAACTTCCTGTCAAAAAATGTTTTGTTGTCCATTACGGCTCTCCTATCTCTCCCATTGCCTTTGCGAGCACACTCCTCCGGTCACTCATACGCATCTCCCACCCTGGCAATTTGTCTGCAAAGTACGGCAATAGTTCAATTGTGTAGTAAGAAAGCGGATTTGGAATACCAAGAAAGTCGCTAAATATAACGATCATAAAGTTGTCCTGCATCATATTTGCAGCGGCCTCAATTACCTCGTGCGAAGTGTCAATAAACGCGCCTTTGAAAAATAATTTTAAGTTTTCAAAAAATTTATTCATCTCTATGCACCACCCTTTAACAGTGTTATAACACAAAGGGGGCATAAAGCCCCCTTTTTAAAGGTCAAATTTATAAACCCAAATTATGCTTTATTGGTTGCGCCTTCAGATTTGTAAATATTTACTACTGAGATAATACCTTCGATGAAGATCCAGATTGCAAGGATAACTTCAACGAGTGCTGCCCAACCGATAATTGAGCCAAGCCCCCACTTTGCAATAAGTGAGAAGAGTGCCCAGATCGTAATGATCGCCATAAAGATTGCAGGAACGCCAGGAACTGCCCAGTACTTCTTACGGTTTGTCTTCATAAGCCATACCATAACCACGAACAAAACGAGTGCTGCAATAAGCTGGTTGGTTGCACCAAATACAGGCCACATTGCTTTCCACACTGGAAGTGTCTTTCCTGTTTTTGGATCTGTATACTTAATGAAAACGAGAATTGCAGGAAGAATCAATGTAATGAATGTTGCAAGATACCTGTTCTTAATTCCTGTGAACTCGGTAAGGACATATCTCGAAAGTCTCGTTGCAGTATCCGTTGAAGTAAGGACGAACGAAGAAAGTGCAAGCATACCAAATGCGCTGCCAAGTCCTAACGGAATGCCAAACAGGTGCACGAATGTGCCAATTCCGTGTCCGTAAATTGCTGCTGCATTGTTTGAGAGCGCTGCTCTACCTGCTTTTGTAAGCACGGCAACGGTACCCATAGCAATAACTGCAACCATACCTTCAAGAAGCATTGCTGCATAACCGACTTTCTGTGCGTCGGTTTCTTTATTAAGTTGTTTGGATGTAGTACCAGAACCCACGAGCGAGTGGAACCCGGAAATGGAACCGCACGCAATAACGACGAATAACAGAGGAATCATTGGCCCAAGCGAAGAATGATAACCAAGGAATCCGGGCGTCTGCATAGGAAGTTTCCCTGCGATACCGCCAATTAAAATACCAAGGCCGCCACCGATCACGGCACCGTAAAGAAGGAAACTGGAAAGATAATCTCTCGGCTGGAGTAAAATCCACACTGGTGTAACGGATGCGATAAATACATACGCAAGAAGCACCCAATCCCAGGCAACAGGGGAAAGGTTAAGCGGGATTTTTTGTCCAAGCCAGACAGATAAGTAAACGAGAATGACGAATATCGTCGTAATTACGCCAAGACTCTGCTTCATCCTGTAAAGCAGCACGCCAAAAATCAGTGCAAGGATAATGTAAATAAGAGCAGATGTTGCAACTCCACCGCCTACGCCTTTTGCGTTGAATGTCATTTGAGCAACATTAATAAAGACTGCAACGACATAAACGAGCGCAATCCATATAAAGACTCTGAAAATAAAGCCTGCTCTGCTCGTAATGTATTCAGTGCCAAGCTCCGCAATGGAACGCGCCTGGTGCCTGATAGATGCAACGAGTGCACTCATATCGTGCACGCCACCAATAAAGATACTTCCTACGACGATCCAGAGATACGCAGGAAGCCAGCCCCACGCCATCGTTGCTGCGATAGGTCCTACGATTGGGCCTGCGCCTGCAATAGACGAGAAGTGGTGTCCAAGAAGCACCGGTGCTGGTGCTGGGACATAGTCAACACCGTCCTGCATCGTGTGCGCAGGAGTTGGGTTTTTATCGTCCAACCCGTAAACCCTGCTGGAAAGGAAATTACCATAAGTAAAGTAAGCAACTGTGAAGATTACTGCTGCGATAATAAATAGCCACGCTAACATACTTCACCTCCTTTAAAATTTTTGAAAAGTGTATTACTGCCTTTTCTAACGGTTTGTAAAGTAAACATCACCTCCCACTCCTTTTGTTTTGCGATTTAAAGTGTTCTGGAAATATAGAACGAACGATTTCTTCAGACTCTTTTGCGTAGTAAAGTTTATTTTCGTTCCAGTCAAGGCCGATCAAAGCAACATCGTAAGAGCCTTTCAAGCGGAACATTATAGACTTCGTAAGGTACGCCTTTTTGAACGCTTCCGCCGTCTCCTCGTCTATGTTCGGTGCAACGATAACGAGTGCCATAACGGTGAGGTAGTGGTCCTGGGGAATGCGGAGCAGGTGCTTTTTCCCCGTTGTTTTCATCCACTCAAACCACTTATTTACCTCTGCGGAAGAAATCGTATCTAACTTTTTGAAAAGAACATGGGCAAATACATGGTACATGTAAATCTTTAGCATCGACATAATAAAGTAGTCCTCTACGGATTCTTTGTATTCTGCATAAAGGTCAAATGTTTCGTCGTCTATTGGGTAATCACGCGCCAGATCGTAATAGGCACGGAGTTTCTCCTCCGTTTCGTTTAAGAAAATTACAAAGTCACTCCTTTTTATCTCGTTGCCCATTGTGTATACACTCTCCCACCATTTTTGTAAAAATTTTACGAGATTACGCAGGAAAAATCAATAATTTTTAGACGAGCGTGGAAAATTTGACGGTAAGTGTTAAAAAATACGGGTTAATTGTTCAAAAATTTTTCTCTGAACTCTTTTTGCCTGTGCGGAGAAAGCGGCAACTTATCTCCAGAAGATACTTCTATAACATACTTTCCCTTGAACCATGGGATAACGCGTTTTATTTCGTTTACATTAACGAGATAACTCTTGTGGATACGGAAGAAGTTATACCGTTTTAATCTTTTTTCTGCAGACTGGAGCGTAAGCCCTTTGCAGTACAAGTTACCGTCTTTCGTCTTTGCAAATGTTTTTTCGTTTTTTGAATAAAGGTAAATAATTTCCCCGGGCTTTAGTAAAAACAAACTGCTTGCTTTTTCTCCGATAATGAAGTTTGGCGTACCGCCTTTTCTGTCCGAAAGTTTGCTCTTTATGCGAGCGATCGTTTCGGAGAATCGCTTTGGGTCAACGGGCTTTACGAGGTAGTCCGTAGCGTTCAGCTCAAATGCCTTTACTGCATACTCGGAGTACGCAGTTACGAATACGATTACCGGTGCATTCTCTGTATTTTTTAGAGTTTCCGCAAGTTTTATCCCGGAGAAGCCTGGCATGTCAACATCAAAAAATACGACATCTACCTGCGTGCTGAGCAGTGCGTTCAGCGCATCAAATGCATTGGAAAATTCCCCTGCAAGTTCAAACTCCTTAAAGTGTGAGAGCAAAAACTTTATTTCTTCTCTTGCTGGTTCTTCGTCGTCAACGACAATTGCCCTAACAGCCACTCCTTCACCGTCCTCTCAGACTTACACAAACCTAACTAAGTGTAGGTCTACCTGCTGAGTTCCTGCTTCAACGAGAGGATGCTTCTTAGGCAGCAAGCTGCGTTCGTCCACATTGCCTCTCTCAACAGGCGTATGGGTTCGGGTGGAACTCACCCTACCGTAGTTCATTAAGTTTATTGCAGCATTGAGGTCTCTGTCTATCTCTAAATCACACTGAGGACACCTGTATACTCTATTGCTTAGCTTTAAGTCAGGATTGATATATCCACAGTTTGAGCAGATCTTTGAACTGGGATACCACCTATCAGCAACGATGAGGCTGTTATTTCTTAGTTTACTCTTGTACTCTAACTGCCTTCTAAATTCGTACATACCAGTGCTGACCATTGCTTTCGCTATATGGTGGTTTCTCATCATACCTTTTACGTTCAAGTCTTCTATAACAATACTCTTGTAGTGCTTCGTTATGTAGGTTGTTACTTTGTGTACGTAATCTATCCTTGTGTTTGCTATCTTTTTGTGAAGTTTTTCAATTTTCTTCTTTTGCTTTATGAAGTTATTGGATATTAGCGTTTTGTCACCTTTGTGCTTTGGGTGCTGCTTCCTTGAAAGAGCTCTCTGAAGTTTCTTTAACCTCTTTTCATACTTTTCCATTACTTTAATATTCTCAAAGTACATTCCGTCAGATAGAGTAGCAAACTTCTCAATGCCTAAGTCTACACCTATCATTGCTTGGCTCTCACAACTTTGGTACGGACTTTTATCCACTTCAATGACGAATGAAATATACCACTTATTTGCTCTTTTCGATATAGTTGCATTGAGTATCTTACCCTTGAACCTCACCTCCTCTCTCGTATTTACGTATCCAAGCTTTGGTATCCATACCTTCTTTCCTTTTACTTTAACCTTGTCTCCGCCTATGTAGAAGCTGCTTACAGAATGCTTTCTGCTTTTAAACTGAGGATGTTTGCTTATACCTTTAAAGGAACTGTTAAATGCTTTCTTTAGTTGTATGAACGGTTGCTGAGAGGCGTACTTCGTTACATCTAAGACAAAGGGATACTTTTCTCTCTTTACCGCATTAAACTTCTTTTTGAGTATAAGGGCATTAGGTCTTTTGCCCTGGTTGTATTCCTTTTCCCACTCTTCCAACGCCCAGTTCCATACAAAGCGTGAGATGTGGCAGGTTTTCTCAAAGTATGACTTCTGTTTATTGTTTGGTTTTAACTCAATCTTGTGAGCAAGTTGCACCTTCTACTGCTCTCTCCTTTATCTTTTAGTGTTAAGATATAAACCTCCACAGATATACCCAACAGTTCTCTCATAAAAAAACTATAGCACGGAATTATACAAAATCAATATATTAAGCACTTCCAGTTAATTAGGAAAACGAAGATTTAAAAAAGCAGATAATAACCCCTCAGTGGGAATACCAATTACTACCTTTGTGCCTTTATGTATTTTGCTCGTTATTTTTAAATAAAACTTATCACCATAAAGGTTCTTCAGCCTGTCGTGTACATTTCTTAAGCCAATTGAATGGTTATCCTCAAACGAGAGAATTTCTTTAAGTTTGTCTGCAGAAATTCCCCTTCCGTCGTCTGACACGACCATGTAAAGCATATTGAGGCGCTTATACACCTTTACATTAATTGAAAGCTTTCTTTTGTCTGGAGAAAAACCGTGCTTTATTGCATTTTCCACAATCGGCTGAAGAATCAGCGTGGGGATATTTTCGTTTTGCACGGTATCGTCCACCTCAAAGCGCGTTTCCAGCCGATCGCCAAAGCGCACCTTTTCAATTGAAAGGTATGCCTTCACGAGGTCAACTTCTTCTCGGACGGTAACGAAGTTCGTCTTCCGCTCAAGCGTTTCCCTCAGTATAAAACTCAGTTTCAAAAGAAGGTCGTATCCTTCGTTTGGGTCTTTGCGCACCATGTATCGAATCGTGTTCAACGCATTAAACAAGAAGTGCGGGTTGATGCGCGCCTGAAGTGCTCTAATTTGAGAAACCATCCTGAGCCTTTTTTCCTTCTCTATGCGATTCAGCTGAATCTGTGTGGAAAGAATGTCAGCAAGTCCTTTTGCTATACGCATGTCGAGCAGGCTCACTGCATAGGGGCGCACTCTGTAAAGTTTCAGCACGCCAAAAACATCTCCGTCAGCAGAGCGCATCGGAACGACGATTCCCGAGGAAAGAGGGCATTCCTTTACATTGCACCCAATGTCGTCAGGCGTGTACATAACGATCGTTCTTCCACTTTTTATCGCTTCTTTCGTCGCCTTCGTGTGGAATTCGTCTCCTACTTTGTGGTGTTCCTCCCCGGCACCAGAGAATGCAAGAATTTTTTCTCTATCCGTTATGCCCACAGCATCGAGGTTCGTGTTTTTCAGGATGATTTCCACCGTATTCTTTGCAGTTTCTGCATTCAGGCCTTTACTCAGAATGGGCAGGGTTTCTTCTGCAATTTTCAATACTTTTTCCGCAGTAAGTGCAGTGATAAATTCCCTTTCCCTGTATGTCGCTTTCACCACGAAGAGAAACATCCACACGCCAATTGCATTTGAAATAATCATCGGACCGCTGATCACATTTACCAGCGTTACGGCACGCGCGTAAGGCTTTGCAAGGACGAGGACGAGGAACATGTGAAAAGATTCCGCAGCAATTGCAAAAACCATTGCTCTAAACGGATTAAAAATGTCTTCTTCCCTTCTTTTGTACAAAAGACCTGCAAGAAAACCGTTTGTAATTGTTGCAAGCGTGCAGGGAAGTGCAGTAAACCCTCCAAGCGTATATCTGTGAAGCCCTCCGATCAGGCCAGCAATGAGCCCTACGACGGGGCCGCCGAACAATCCGCCCGTAATTGCGCCAATGTCTCTTATGTTTGCAATCGCACCGCCCACAGGTTCCCCTAAGTATGTCCCAGCAATTGAAACGAGACCAAAGAACACGCCAAGCAGAACCTGTTTTTTAAAAGAGCGCTCGAAGTTAAAGAGAAAGCGCGCAATAGGCGTTTGGGCAAGAATAAATGCAATTGCAATAATAACGGATAGGCCTTCAATAAGTGAAAGGTAAAGTTTTAAGTGAAGAAACCCAAACCCGTTAGTCATTTCGGCAGATTACAAGCGTTAATCCGCGTCAAAGGAAAGTGCCCTGTTTCCAAAGTCGTTGAGGTTCACTGCCCAGATGTTATCGCAGCACTTATCGCGCTTTCTTACCTCTTCTTCTATGTCGTCCGTGATAATTACTTCAACGGGAGATGTAGGTTTTAAGTATTTATCAATGTAATTTTGAACGGGTTCGGTAAGTGGACGAGCAGCAATAAGGATAATTTTTTCAAATGGACCGTGTTCTTTCACATAGTCTGCAATACCGCGGATGTCCACAATGCCTATTGCCTTCCTGTAGCCCAGAAAAATCGTTTTCTTATCCATAACTTCCCTCCTTTCGATCAGTTACTTTTCCAGTATAAATGTAACGGGCCCGTCGTTAACGAGTTCTACCTGCATGTCTGCACCAAACACACCCGTTTTCACGGCACCGATGTGCGATTCTATAAGGTTGCAGAAGTATTCGTATATAGGCACTGCTTCCTCTTCAGGCGCAGCGTTAGAAAAGGACGGTCTGTTGCCCTTTTTAATGTGTGAGGCAAGCGTGAACTGTGACACGACGAGCACTTCTCCCCCCACATCCTTAACGGACAAATTCATTTTACCTTCTGCATCAGAGAAAATCCTCAAATTGCAAATTTTTTTGGCAAGGTACTCTGCTTTTTCTTTTGTGTCGCCCTTTTCAACTCCAAACAAAACGAGAAGCCCTTTACTTATCTGTGAGTGTACTTTGTCCTTGATCGTTACCCGTGCTCTCGTTACCCTCTGAATCACTATCCTCATGAATCCACCTCTTTCCGTAACGCACTCTTATTACCTCAGGGATAAGATAAAATTCTTTCACTATTTCTCTTAACATTTTAGGGCCGTTTACGACGACGGAAAAACGAATGTACGCCTGAGAATATCCGTGCTTTTTCTTCCCTTTTCGCTCAGAAGAATGGAAGTTATTTATGTTTACCTCTTTTTCTGCAGTAATTCCGGAAAGCCTATAGAGAATGCCTGGCACATCCCATGCGATGATCCTGAAGTTTACGAGCAGTTTTCCCTTTCTCTTTTTACGCCACTCGGCAGGCATAATTTTCCCCCCGCGCTCTGCAATTACCTTCACATTTGGACAATCTGCACGGTGTATCTTTATACCACGCCCCCGTGTTATATACCCCACGATGCGATCAGGATATTCGGGCATACAACACTTTGCAATAGAGATTTTTACACCGTGAAGATTTGGCACGACGGGAATAAAACTCCCCTCTTCAGATGTTTTCTTAGGAAGCACTTTTTGCTGAGGCACCTGGGGCTTTTCTTCTTCCTTTTTCTCCTCTTTTTTGCTTGCTTCGAGGAGTTTTTCCTTTTTTCTGAAGTACGCCTTTATCTTTGAGCGAGCAGAGCCGGACTTTACGAACTTAAGCCAGTCAGGGCTTGGTGCCTTTGGCCCTTTCGTCGTAATGATCTCCACGCGGTCGCCCGTTTTTAACTTCGTGTCAAGTGGTACGATACGGCCGTTAACCTTTGCCCCTATACACCTGTGACCCACTTCAGTGTGAATTCTGTAAGCAAAGTCGACAGGCGTTGCGCCCACAGGCAAGTCTATTACCTCACCTTTCGGTGTGAAGACGAGCACCTCTTCGCTAAAGAGGTCCCGTTTTACCCGCTCGACGAATTCGCTGGTAGAGCGCATCTCTTTTTGCCACTCAATTAGTTCCCTGAGCCATGCAAACTGTTTCTCGTACTTATCGTCTAACTTTACGCCCTCTTTGTACTTCCAGTGGGCAGCAATACCTATTTCGTCGCGCTGGTGCATTTCGTAGGTGCGGATCTGTATTTCCATCGGCTCTCCGCTCTTCGTGATAACCGTCGTGTGGAGGGACTGGTAGAGGTTCGGCTTTGGCATCGCAATGTAGTCTTTTATGCGCCCGGGGATAGGCGTGTAGTAGTTGTTCACTATGCCAAGCACCTGATAGCAGGTAGGTATGTCTGAAACGATAATACGCATTGCAGTAAGGTCGTAGATCTCCTCAAAATCTTTTTTGTCACGAAGCATTTTTCTGTATATGCTGTAAAGGTTCTTTGGCCTGCCGGAGATTTCTGCACTGATCCCATTTTTCTTCATCAGTTCTTTTAACTCTTCCATAACCTGCTTTATCAGCGCTTCCCTTTCTCTGCGCTTTTTGGACACTTTCCTTGCAAGTTCGTAGTAGCGGTCTGGTTCAAGATACCTGAAACTCAAATCTTCCAATTCCCACTTCATCGTATACATCCCCAGACGGTGGGCAAGCGGAACATATATGTCCATTGTTTCCTTTGCAATTCTCTGTTGCTTGTCAGGGGGAAATACGCCGAGCGTCCGCATATTGTGCAGCCTGTCAGCAAGCTTGATCACGACGACGCGGATGTCTGACGCCATTGCAAGGAGCATCTTGCGTAGATTCTCCAACTTTGCTTCTTCTGACGAAACATTTTTTATGTACTTTAACTTTGTGACGCCTTTTACGAGGAATAAGACGCTTTCGCCAAACCGCTCCTTTATCTCTTCTTCACTCGTGTCCGTATCTTCAAGGACATCGTGGAGTAGTGCAGCAATGTAGGTTTCGTAATCGACACTTATGTCAGAGAGAATCAAGGCAACATTGAGGGGATGTATAATGTAAGGCTCGCCGCTCTCCCGTTTCTGGTCTTTGTGCTTTTCTTTCGCAAATTCGTATGCTTCCTTAATTAACGAAATCTCCCCTTGCGTGAGCTTCGAGGAGATTCGCGTCATTAACTCTTCGTAGAGTCTTTTTTCTTCCAAATTAGTCGAAGTCAATCAACGAGAAGATGTCGTATTTTTTTAACTTCTCCGCTCCTTTCAAACCTTTCAGTACGATGACGAAGCCCCATCCTACGATGTCACCGCCGAGTTGCTCTATAAGTTCTGATGCAGCGTGTGCAGTTCCGCCAGTTGCAAGAAGGTCGTCAATCATAAGCACTTTTTCACCTTTTTTAACGGCGTCTTTGTGTACTTCAAGAATCGACATCCCGTATTCAAGCTGATATTCTTTTCTTACCACTTCAAAGGGAAGTTTGCCCGGTTTTCTTATCGGGACAAAACCCACGCCTAATTCCGCTGCAACAGGCGCACCTATAATGAAACCGCGTGCCTCAATGCCTGCAACTTTTTCTATACCTTTATCTTTGAAGTGCTCGGCAATTGCCTTTACGGCATACTTAAAGGCATCCTTATCCGCAAGTAGAGGAGTAATGTCCCTGAACAAAATTCCTTTTTGAGGAAAGTCAGGTATGTCCCTAATGTACTTTTTCAAATCCATATCTCGCCTCCTTAATTTATTCACATTAAATTATATCAAAAATCGCACAATAGAAAAATTGTAGTGTGCGCAAAACGAAACAAAATTGCGTATAATATTTTGGGAAATTTGAAAAAAATGTATAATGGAAGCGGAGGTGATAGATATGTTTCACGATCCCGAAAATTACAGAAAAATAGTGGGAGACAGCGTAATAGCAGAAATATACAAGAAAGCAAGAAAATTATACGGAAAGTACATACTTAATATAAATTCCACCTATCAGGGAGGCGGCGTCGCTGAGATTCTCTCTTCCCTCGTGCCTCTAATGAACAACACGGGCATAGACGCAGAGTGGAGGATCCTGCACGGAAATCCAGACTTTTTTACGGTGACGAAAAAGTTTCACAACGCACTTCAGGGTGCAAAAATTAACCTCACAGACCTGAAGAAAAAGTTATACACAGAAACAAACGGTGACTTTGCAATATACACGCACATAAAACACGACGCAGTGATGATCCACGACCCGCAGCCCCTGCCGCTGATCACATTTTACAGGAAAAGGCAGCCGTGGATTTGGAGGTGCCACATTGACCTGACGGACCCTAACAAAGAAGTGTGGGATTACCTTAAGTCGTTCATTTTGCGCTACGATGCAGTGATCGTTTCGATGGAGGAATACAAGAGAAATGACTTACCCGTTCAGCAGTTCGTCATACCGCCTGCAATTGACCCGCTCACACCGAAAAATATGCCGCTTCCGAAAGATACAATTGATAGGTTTTTAAAGAAATTCAACATCCCAAAAGACAAGCCACTAATCACGCAAATATCGAGATTCGACCCGTGGAAGGACCCGCTGGGCGTAATAGAAGTGTTCAAAAAAGTAAAAGAGGAAGTGGACGCGCGGCTCGTGCTTTGCGGCAGCATGGCATCTGACGACCCGGAAGGATACGAAATTTACGACGAAGTGCAGAAAGCAGCAAAACCGCTCGTTGAAAAAGGCGACATTATACTGCTAACCACCGAAAACAACATTCTGGTAAATGTTTTGCAGCGTGTTTCCGATGTAATTCTGCAAAAGTCCACGCGCGAAGGGTTTGGGCTCACAGTGACAGAGGCACTCTGGAAAGGAACGCCCGTCGTTGCATCCAATGTCGGAGGAATAAAACTGCAGATAAAAAACGGGTGGAACGGTTTCTTGCTTGACCCTAAAGACTACGACGGATTTGCAAAAAAGATTATAGAAATTCTAAAAGACGAGGAACTTGCACGCACACTGGGAAAGAACGGAACAGAATATGTAAGAAAGAACTTCCTTATTACGCGGCTGCTTATCCAGCACCTCGACCTTCTCAACGAAATTCTGTAAAGGCAATATAACCTTCGTAAAGCGGCAGTATACAAACACACTGCCGCTTTTTTATTTTCACGGCTTCGCAATTAAATTTTTACTCTTAAATAAAATCAGTATAATGTAATCAAAAAAGGAGAAGTGTATGGATACGAAAAGAGACCTTTACATAGGAAAAACCGTTGACCCCAAAACTTTTGAGGTAAAGGACAAATTTTTCTACAAAACGAAAGACCTATCCACGCACGAGGTAATCGTCGGAATGACGGGCTCAGGAAAAACGGGAATGGCAATCGTCACGCTGGAAGAAGCGATTCTCGACGGCATCCCTGTGCTCGCGATTGACCCTAAAGGCGACCTTACGAATTTGCTTCTCACATTCCCCTCACTCAGCGCAGAGGAATTTAAGCCCTGGATAGACAAAGACGAAGCGGAGCGCAAAGGAATGAGCGTGGATATGTACGCCGAAAATGTTGCAAACAAGTGGAGGAAAGGGCTTGCAAGTTACGACATCGGGCCAGAGCGTCTGCAAAAACTGAAAGATGCAGCAGACTACAGAATTTTTACTCCTGGCTCGACATCCGGGCTTCCCGTAAGCGTACTGCAGGGTTTCAAAAAACCGAACGCCGCGCTTGACGAAGAAGAAGTTGCAGAAAAAGTTAAGGGTATAACGAGCGCCGTATTGGGGCTTATAGGTATCCAGGCAGACCCCGTAAAAAGCAGAGAGCACATTTTGATTTCAACGATCATAAACAACGCCTGGAATAAAGGCAAGGACATTTCAATAGAAGACCTTATTATGCAAATCCAGAAACCGCCTTTCAAAAAGTTGGGCGTATTTTCCGTGGACTCCTTCTTTCCCAAAAAAGACAGGCTGGAACTTGCAATGCAGATAAACGCACTTATTGCATCTCCGTCTTTCCAGACCTGGTTAAACGGCGCACCAATGGACATTGACTACTTCATAAAGAGCGGCGATAAAAGTGGGGTTTCCATTTTTTACATCGCGCACCTATCAGAGAGCGAAAGAATGTTCTTCGTCACACTATTTTTGCAGGAACTCCTCTCGTGGATGAGGATGCAACCAGGAACGGATACGCCAAGACTGATACTTTACTTTGACGAAATTTTCGGGTACTTCCCCCCATATCCAAAAGACCCGCCCTCAAAACATGCGTTACTCACTCTAATGAAACAGGCGAGGGCATTCGGCATATCCGTCATACTTGCAACGCAAAACCCTGTGGACATCGACTACAAAGGGCTTACGAACGCAGGCACATGGCTTATTGGAAAACTTCAGCAGGAAAACGATAAAGAACGTGTGCTCTCAGGGTTAGAAGGTACGATGCAGGAAAACGGCGAAGTACTGGATAAAAGGTTTTTCAGCGACATACTGGGAAAACTACAGCCCCGTACATTCTTGCTTCACAATGTCCACGCAGACGCACCCGTTTTAATCACTTCAAGGTGGGCAATGAACTACCTGCGTGGCCCACTCACAAAAATGCAGATAGAAACGCTAATGAAAGATAAAAAGCAGAATTTAGGCGCAGCAGAAACGGTCACCACTACAAAAGCAAACGAGGGACAGTACTTGCCTGACTTTCCAGAAGATGTGCCGGTCCTGTTTGAGCGCAATCACGGAGAAGGGCCGTACATGCCGTACATTTACGGTGAAGTGGAATCGCTTTACCAGAACGACAAAGCGAACCTGTACCTTGAGAAAACATTCAGACTCGTTGCAAAGGCAGACAGCAACATTATAAACATAGAAAATCTCATAGAAGAAGTGGACAAGCCTCCTATTACAGATTCCCGCCCAAAACCCAACGCGACATTTGGTGATGTACCGGGTTACTTACTTAAAAAGCAGTCTTACTCAAAACTGAAAAATACCTTCAAGCGGTTCGTAAAAGGGAATGAAATAAAACTTTACTACAGCCCGTTTTTCAAAGAGTACAGCAAAAACGGAGAAAGCAAAGAAGAGTTCATTGCACGCCTTTCAAACAGGCTAACCGAAGTGCTGGAAGATGCGCTGGACAAAATAAAGGAAAAGTACGAAACGAAAATCGAACGCGCAGAGGATAAGATTACGACGGTAAAAGGAAGGCTTGCAGATGCAGAGGCAGCACTCAGGGCAATTACACAGCAAACGGGCATCGACATTGGGGCAGGCGTACTTTCCGCACTGATGGGAAGAAGCGTAAGGGGTAGTATAAGCCGCGCAGCCCGCACGACGACGCGTAGGAAAAGAGCGCAGCTTAAAATAGACAAGGCAAAGGAGGACCTTAAAAAAGCGGAAGAAAAGTTAGAAGCCCTTAAAGCAGAAATGGAGGAAAAACTCAAAGAAAAAGAAGAGGAATTAAAGCAGAAGTCCCTTACAGTTGTAGAAAAGGCAGTAAGGCCAAAAGCATCGTCCGTCGTCGTAAAGTATGTAGGAATTTTGTTCAGGTAACTTACAGAAGTGAAAGTACTCGTTACTGCATTTGAACCGTTCAATAAAGAAAAAATAAACGCATCACAGGAAGTGCTGAAAAATTTGCCCGACTTTAACGGCGTGCAAAAAATTGTTCTTCCGGTCGTTTTTAACGAGTGCTTTCAAGAAGTGCACGAACTAATGGAAAATGCACTCTTCGACTACATCTTGATGCTTGGGGAAAGCGGAGGGAGAACTTCCGTTTCTCTTGAGCGCATTGCAGTAAACCTTGCAGACGCAAGCATTCCTGACAACAAAGGAAGTGTACCGCACGGAGAAAAGATTTTCTCTGACGGGGAGAACGCGTACTTTACCACATTAAACTTAAAAACTGCAAAAGACGCACTGAACGAAAACGGCATTCCCGTACAGATTTCAAATTATGCAGGGCTATATGTGTGCAACAACTTATTTTACGGAGTAATGTATTACATTGACAAGCACGATCTAAAAACAAAAGCGGGGTTTATGCACATACCGTTTCTGGAAAAACAAACTGTGCATAAGCCACACATTGCTTCCATTTCTCTTCAAAGTGCCGTTTCCGCAGTAAGTACGCTGATAGCGCTTATGGAGAAAGGAGTACTATAAAGTAAACGGCCTTTTCCTGAAAAGTGCATCTTCTAAAAGCATAAAAACAGCGTGGATACAGGGCAGCGGGGTTATAGATTCCGTCGGTGTGCCATCCTCAAACACCTGCTCGGGCAAGAGATTTGTTTTACTTGCAAAACACTTTACCGCCGAAAGTTAGCAGGTGTTAAAATTCTGTTCCCCATTTTCAAACAAACCGCGCCGTACCGCAAGTGGCAGTTACGCTCCACCTTGCACACTGTACCAATGCGAAAACTTACCCTTTAACTCCACCGAGAGTAAGACCGGATACGATGTACTTCTGCAAAAGGAACCAGATGATTATGATCGGAAGAGAAACTAAAATGGAGAACGCAGCGAAGTTAGACCACGGCGTATTCCACTGGCCCACCATATTGTAAAGCGTCATTGCAAGCGTAAAACTCTTTGGTTTTGTAAGGAAAGTCCAGGCAAGCATCCACTCCGTCCATCCGTTCATAAATCCAAAAAGCACAGTAACTGCTATTGCAGGAACGGATAACGGCAAAATAACCCTGAAGAACGCAGAATTCCGGTCGCACCCGTCAACGAGCGCAGCTTCTTCTAATTCTTTTGGCACTGTGTCAAAGTACCCCTTTAAGTTCCAGATTGCAAAGGGAAGAGAGCTTGATGTATAAGCAAAAACGAGCCCCCATAGAGAATCTCTGATGTGTAAAAAAGTCAAAATAACGAACAGAGGTGCAAGTGTTGCACTTGCAGGCAGCATAAACACGACGAGGAAACTCAGCATGCCCGCTTTTCTACCGGGAAACTTAAAGCGCGAGAAGGCATAAGCAGCCGTTGCACCAAATAGTACGGATAAGAGCGCCGTGCCACCTGCAACGAGTAAACTATTCCACAATAGGCGCACAAATGAAACATTTGCACCCTGATAGGGATGTTTTAGCACTCGAAGATATGCTGCAAGCGATGCACCAGGAGGAATCAGGGTAAGTGTCGTTGGTTTGGAAATGTTTCTTGGGTCAAGAGACATTGAAATGATCCACAGCACCGGAAATATTGCAACGAAAATCCAGAACCACACATAAGCGTGCAGGTAAAGGTGCTTTAAGCGTACGATAAGTTTTCTCTTGCTCATAACGCAGACTCCGTTGCTTTCGTTATTCTATTGGTAAACAGTGTAATTCCAAGCAGAATAAGGAAGACCACGAGCCCAAATGCACTTGCTATGCCAAACAGTCCGCCGGGGTTTACGAGTTTGTATGCCTGAGTTACGAGAATTTCCGTTTCACCCAACGGGCCACCGCCGCTTACGAGGTAAATAATGTTAAACTGGTTAAATGTCCATATCACGCCAAGCATTATGGCAGGCATCATTGCAAAGCGGATCAGCGGAAGAGTAATGTGGAAAAACTGTCCTGCTTCGCTTGCACCGTCAATGCGCGCTGCTTCGTAAAGTTCTTTTGGGATACTCTGAAGTGCACCGGTTGCAACGACCATCATAAACGGAAAACCAAGCCACACATTCGTAATGAGGTCTGCGTAAAACGCATAAGGAAGAATAGACAAAAACTTGATCGGTGCATTGGGATTTGTAAGCCATGCAATGTTGTGCGGCAGGCCAAGTTTTGCAAGGAGTAAATTTACCGCACCAAACTGAGTGTCAAACATATTCCTCCAGATCAGCGCACTGATGTAAGAAGGAACGGCCCACGGAATAATAAGCAACGCCCTGTATAGTTTTTTGAGCGCAAATTTAGGCGTGTTTAGTGCCATTGCAAGGCTGATTCCAATCGTTACATGAAAAAATACATTTACGACCGTCCAGATTACATTAAAGCCAAGCGTACGCCAGAAGTTAAAGTTCTCAAGAGGCACCTGATTTTTCAAGATCATAATAAAGTTTCTCAATCCAACGAAAGCAGGATGAGGGTTTTTCAAATTAACTATAGAGAAGTTAGTAAATGCCATCCACACTTCGTAAACGATCGGATAAGCAGTAACAATTGCCATTACGAGTGCGGCTGGCAGGATGTACTTATACGCCAGTTTATTTCTTCTTATCTTCTCCCAGAGACCTATGTCAGAGTAATCTACCATTTTATCAACCACTAAAAGAAGGGGGGCACAAAGCCCCCGTTAATCTACGGATAAAAGTCTACTTTGCGTTATTCCTCATTGCGCTGATCTTCTTATTAATTGCCTCCTGCGCTGCTTTAATTGCATCCTGCGGTGTTGCTTTGCCAGCAAGCACAGAATCAATTGCGTTCTGCATAGGATTCCACACGGCACCCATTTCAGGAATGATCGGCATTGGCACGCCAGTCTTCATCTGTTTGATAAATCCGTCAACAATTGGATCTGAACTCGTGTTCACATCTAAGTTAGACGGAATGTGTTTTGCTTTCTCAAAGAACTCCTGCTCAATTTCTTTACTCGTCATAAACTTAATAAAGTCCATCGCGGCTTTTTTGTGTGCATCGTCCGAATTTGCATTAAGCATAAAGTCTTTCGTGTTTACAAACGGTGCAAACGGCTTGCCTGTTGGAGAAAATATCGGCATTGGAGCAACGCCAACTTTATCTGCGCCCAACGCTTTTACATAGTCGCCAACTGCCCAGGGGCCGTTAATAATCATCGCCGCCTTACCTTCTTTAAACATAGAGTCTGCTTTCCCGTAATCGTTTGCCGCGATAATATTCTTATCGGAAGCAAGCTTCTTCAGGAATTCAAGAGCAATTACTCCGCCATTCCCCTGTGCAACGATAGCATTGTGGTTTGCGTCAAAGAGTTTCATACCTGCAGCAAAGAAGTAGCCTGCCGTAAAGTAAAAGCCCGTGTTGTAAACGAGGCCGTAAGTATCGCCCTTGTGCAAAGAATCGGCAAGTTTTATCATGTCGTCCGTCGTTTTCGGCACACTCTTCACGAGGCTCTTGTTGTAAATGAGCGCCACGCACTCCGTTGACTCCGGCATTGCCATAAGTTTTCCGTCGTAAGTTACCTGATTAATTGCACCTTTTACATAATGAGAAAGGAAGTCAGAATCCACATAACTATCCATAGGAGCAATAAGATTCGCCTTTGTAAAGTCGCCAATCCAGTCTGCAGGCCCTACGAGAATGTCTGGCCCACCGCCACTTGCCGCTGCAGTCTGGAATTTGTTCTTCAATTGGTCAAACGGAACCTGTAATTGGTTAATCGTCACATTCGGATGCAACTTCTTATACTTACTGATTGCATCGTTCAGCGTGTCAAGTTCAGCACCGCTCCACGCGTGCCAGATCGTAATGGTAATTGGCTTTTCTTTGGGTTCTTGCTGTGGTTTGGATGCCTGCTTGGGTGCACAGCCTGCAAATACCAATGCAACAAGCATTACTGCAAGCAGTACACTGAGAATTTTAATCCTCTTCATACCCACCTCCTTAAGTTTGCTTTTTAGTGCCACTTACATTATATCCTAAAAGTGTAAAATGCAAATTATGCGTACTCTTTGATTTTTTCCTTTCCCAGTAGTGCAAGGCGTACACCCCGTTCAATTGCTTCCATTTCGTGCTCCCCTGGCACGACGAAAACAGGTGCAATAAACGAAATGTATTCCTTTACTCCGTCCGTGAGTTCTTTTGACTTTGCAAGCCCACCCGTTAAAATAATTGCGTCCACATCACCTTTCAACACTGCTGCGTGCTTCCCTACTTCCTTTGCAATCTGATAGACCATTGCGTCAAAAACGAGTTTTGCGTAAGTGTCGCCACTTTTTATGCGCTCAAGCACTTCAATAAGGGAATTCGTCCCAAGGTGCGAGACGAGCCCGCCGTTACCTGCAAGCATCTTTTTAATTTCGTCTTTCGTGTACTCACCGGAAAAGCAGAGGTTAACGAGTGCAATGTTCGGCAGGTCCCCAGCGCGCTCAGGAGAAAACGGCCCGTCACCGTTCAGCGCGTTGTTCACATCTATTATGCGCCCTTTTCTGTGCGACGCGACGGAGATACCGCCTCCAAGGTGTGCAATAATGAAGTTTGCCCGCTCGTAAGCAAGGTCTAACTTCTCTGCAACGATGCGCGCAGCAGCCTTCTGGTTCAGTGGATGATCCCGCGCCTCGCGTTCTATCCCTTTAAGCCCTGTGATTTTTGCAACTTTTTCCATTTCGTCCACGATGACGGGATCCACTATAAAAGCAGGGATGTGTGCCTGCTCTGCGATAAAGAATGCAAGCGGCGCACCCAGGTTTGACGCATGTGCCCCGTACTTTAAACTCAGCAGGTCTTCCACCATTTTCTGGTTTACGCGATACACACCGGACTCAAGTGGGTGCGTATTTCCGCCGCGTGCACCTATCCCGTCAAAGTCTTCTGGAGAAAGGCCGTGTTTTTTGAGAAAATTGAGGACGATTTGTTTCCTGAAGTCAAACTGGTCGGAAATCTTTTTGAACGGTGCAAGGTCCTCCCTGCTGTGGGAAATTTTTTCACTCAAAACCTCTTTTCCGTCTTCAAATACGCTGAGTTTTGTCGAAGTAGAGCCAGGGTTTATCACGAGAATTCTCATTTACTTCCCTCCAGAAACGGCGACTGCAAATATAAGGGAATTAAATTTTGTTTCTACGGAATCTGCACGAGAAGGCAAAACGCACGGCGCAGTGGTTCCAAGTAGTATGCCTGCAGTTTTTGCACCCGCAAGTTTCGTCAGCGTTTTGTAAACAGCATTTCCGCTTTCAATGTTCGGGAAAATAATAATGTCTGCATCACCTGCGACAGGAGACTTTACACCCTTTATCTCTGCTGCTTCTTTTGAAACTGCAAGATCCATTGCAAGCGGCCCGTCAACGATGCAGTCTTTTATCTGCCCGCGCTTATTCATCTTTGAAATAACGGCAGCGTCAATCGTGGATTCCATTTTTGGGTTTACCGTTTCAACCGCAGAGAGCAGTGCAACCTTAGGGTTATCTATGCCTATCTTCCTTACGACATCCACACAGTACTTAATCTGCTGAACTTTATTTTCCAGAGTAGGTTTTATCAAAACACCGGGGTCTGAAAGAAAGAGCAGTTTGTGGTAGCCACCCGTTTCAACGAGTGCCACATTCGAAAGGAGTTTGCCCTGCGGAACGAGTCCCCACTCCTTATTCAGGACACCGCGGAGGTAGTTTGCAGAACTACAGATGCCTTTCATTAACACATCGGCACGCCCCTCGCGCACATCTTTTACTGCTTTCTCTATTGCCTCTAATTCCCCTTTTACACTTACAATCTTCATTAAAGAAGTGTCTATGTGTTCTTTTGCCGCAATGTCTTCTACGACTGCCTGGCGTGCAAAGTTCGTCACAGTAAACAAGCCTTCCTTTATGCCTATCTCTGCTGCTTTAAGTGTGTGTGCATCTTCTCCAAATGCAATTGCAACGCGTTTTACATTGCGGCTTTTTATCAAGTTTTTCAAATCGTTAATTTTCTTAACCATTCGTAGCCTCCCGTTCAAAGTGTAATGCCGTAAAAAGTATAAGATGAGGAAAGAAAATTAAAAAATGGATTATTTTGAAAGTGCATTTTTGCTGCGTGACCTCAGAATACTTAGAAGCTCGGCCGTTTCTATGTGTCTGAAGTCTTCAGGTTTTAAGAGAGTGTGTTTTGCCGTGTCACCGCTCAATATGTCCTTTCTTATGGAAAGTATAAAGTCGCCTATTGCCCTTTCCACGGTTTTCTTATCTGCTCCACTCTTTAAAAGTGAGAGGAATTGATATGCCTTTTTGATCACCTCGTCTGGGCAATACATCCAACAGAGGTTGAGCTGATTTACGAACTCGGTAATTTCCTCTGCGTTAAACGAACCTGAATAGAATCCTTTCAGGCTGCTCACGAGTTTTGCGTACTTTTCTTCCCTTTGTTTGTAATCTTCGTATGCGCGCTTCTCCTTTTCGTTCAGCAGCCACACGACGATAGCGGCAATAATCGTTGCAATCGTACCTATAATAGCAACGAGTACATCTTTCAAGTCGTATCACCCCTCACACGAGATCTAAGTGAGCCTTGCAATCACGGTAAGAAACCACAACTCCCCAAACAGAATGCGCATTGACATAAGGCGCGGCCCAAAGAGCCACACGACGAAAAACAAATAAGTAAAGAATACTACGATGCCAAATGCAAGCGGGAAAGACATCATTACGAATGCCTTTTTGAGCCAGCCAAACATCAACGGCAAAAAGTCCGCTATTACTCCAAACAGAGCAATGATAGGAAGATTAAAAATAAGCCCAGGGATAATAAAAAGCCCTGCAATAAAAATGCAGACGAGTGTTATTTTTCTGTCCATCATTCGCTATACACACCTGCCTTTCTAAATTTTTCTCTCCTTTTGCGCTTTAATATATCGATCTTTTCTTTTGAAACAAATTCAAGTTCTTCCTCAAGAGCCTCTTTTACATTCTTCATAACGATGTGTGGAAAACGATGTGCAGCACCAGCAGGTTCCTCTATAATTCTGTCTATAATGTTCATACCCAGGAGCTCGTCAGCAGTAATGTGGAGTTCCTTTGCAATCTCTCTCTTTTTGTCGAGATTTTTGAAGAGTACGGAAGACGCAGCCTCCGGTGAAAGTACGGCAAAGAATGCATACTTCAGCATAAGCAGTCTGTCAGAGACCGTTAAACTCAGCGCAGCAAGGCTTTCGCCTTCACCTGTAATAATAGAAATTACGGGTACATTTGCATCAAGCAACGCACTGATAGCAGAGTAAATCGCAGAAACCTGCCCGTTTACTTCTGTTTCAGCAGAAACCATCGCCCCGGGCGTATCCACCAGCGTAATGATGGGAATGTGCAGCGTATCAGACGCAAGATGTGCAAGGCGTGCAATCTTCCTGAAGCCGGACGGTTTTACCATACCCGAGTGGTAACGGAGCGTTTCTTTCACATCGTGTCCTTTCCTCGTGCCTATCACCATAACGGGGTTGCCGTTAAAAAACGCCGTTCCTCCAATAACACTTGCGTCGTCTTCACCCGCCCTATCACCGTGAAGTTCCGTAAAGTTGGTAAACAACTTCTCTATGTAATCCTGAGGCTGGGGACGGTCCGGATGCCTTGCAACGAGCACGATGTCGTAAGGAGTAATGTGCTTATACACTTCTTCAATCTGTTTTTCAATGAGTTCGTCAAGTCCCATTAACGCATAGCCTTTAACCTCTCTTCTCTTCAGTTCTTTGTATAAAATTTCAATTGGCTTTTCAAATGGCAATGTTTTCATAACGACCACCTACGATAAAATTTTAAAATGTTTCCGAGCGTTTCCTTTAGCTGAAAACGCGTAACTACTATGTCCACAAATCCTTTATTCTGCAAAAGTTCGACCTTTTGCGCTTCTTTTGGAAGTGCACGCTTCATCACCTGTTCGGATACGCGCGGGCCAGAAACGCCCACATACGAACCCGCTTCGGCAACAATTACATCGCCCCCCATCGCTATAACGGCAGGTCCGCCCAGCACTGGATTAGTAATAACAGACACAAAAAACCCGCCGTTCTTTTTGTAATCCTCTATTGCCTGAATAACCTTTGCAACCTGCATCAGGGAATAAATGCCTTCTTGAATGCGCTCTCCTGCAGAAGAAAATACGACGATAGCAGGCAGGTCATTTTTACCTGCAAACTCAAACAGTTCGGTGAGCTTTTCTCCAGTTGCAGAGCCCAGCGTGCCACTGAGAAATTCATACGCAAAGACACCTATCGAGGTAAGCACTCCATCAATCTTTCCAGTCCCCGTAAGGACGGCGTTGGGAAGCCCAATCGTGTCACGGAGCTTTTTAAGCCTTTCTGCATAGGAAACGGTGTCACGGAAGTGCAAAGAGTCAACGGACGAAATGGGAGAGCCAATCTCTTTGAAAGAACCTTTATCCGTAAGCAAAGCAATGCGTTCTGCAGCGGACATTCTGAAGTGGTATCCGCAGTGCGGGCAAACTTTTAAGTTCTTTTTTAGCGCATCGTAGTCGATCAGCCTGCCACAGGAGGTGCACCGCACTCTAACATCCTGGCTTTCAGCAGGTATCACCGGCACGACTACTTTCTTCTTGTTAAATAAGCCCATGATTTATTATACCTCACTTTCAAAAATCTTTCAAAAATTAATATCCTTTTTCTATACTTATTAAATTTTTAACGGGTTTCCCTGAGAAGAATCGCATTACATTATTCACCGCTTCGGTCCAATTTTTTCTGATGCTTCCGTCGGAATATCCCGCAGTGTGTGACGACAAAATTACATCGTCAAGCAACCAGAACGGATAGTGCGCAGGATAAGAAAACTCGTAAGGCTTTTTGGGATACACCCACCAGGTGTCAACCGCAGCACCTTTTAAAACTCTATTTTTCAGAGCAACAAACAGGTCTGCTTCGTTTATCACATCGCCTCTGCCCACATTTATAAGGTACTTTCCGTTCATCTTCTCCAGCACTTTTTTGTTTATAAAACCTCTCGTTTCGTTAGTCGTTGGGACGGCTATCACGACGAAGTCCGCACCCTTTATTGCGTCAAACAGTTCGCCGCTTTGATAAACTTTGTCCACATTCTCGACCTGCTCTACGGTCTTCTTCACTCCGATAACTTTCATACCAAACGCTTTCGCAATTCTTGCAACATTTCTTCCGATGCTACCAAGCCCCACGATGCAGACAGTTTTTCCCTCAAGTTCAAGATTCGGTTCTCTACTGATCCAACCGTGCCAGTAACCTTTTCTCAGGTCTCTGTCGTTCCTCACGATGCCTTTTGCAAGCGCAAGTAGCAGTGCAAACGCGTGTTCTGCAACTGAAAGTGCATTGCCGTGAACATTTGCAAGCAAAATACCTCTGTCTGTAATTATGTCGTTCAGGTCGAATTCGTCCACACCTGCATAAGGCACCTGGATCATCCTAAGGTTTGACGCAGCGTTTACTTCGTCAGGAGAAAGTGGACCTGATATTACGGCCTCAGACTCTTTTAACGCTTTTAATCTTTCCTCTTTATTTTTTGCGTAAATTACACTTAACTCGTCTATTCCAAACTCTTTTTTTGCCTCTTCAATAACTTCCGGAAGGTACGGAGGATAAGGCAAAAGTATGCCCAGCGTTTTCATTTACCACCTCCTTTCGTTAGTTTAGCATAAAAGCAGCGTTTATAAAATTAAACGGGGATTTTGTAAACAGCAGCAAGGCTTGCCTTGCCTTTTTCTGAAAGTTCTTCTATAATTTTTACTGCATTCTTCCTGTAGTTTTCACCACTAATTAACTTTTTGTCCACGCCGTGCGCAACCATAAGAGGCGCAACGACATCTTTGTTTGGTACGGCAAGCTGGGACATCGTTATTTCTTTTATACCGTTTTGCCTGAAGTTATAAATTGCGTTTGAAATGAGGTGTGAAGATATAGCAGAACGCTTAAGCCCCTTCACCTCGGGCAGAACACCTGCAATAAAAATGCGCCCGCTTCTGTAATGCGCAATGCCCAAAAAGTTCTTCAAGAAAAACGCGACTTCTTTTCGCATCCTCTGAGCGCTCGTTTTTGCCTCAATTTTCTCCAGCGCTTCGTTAAAGTTGGGCAGAGATATACTGATCCCGAGCGTTTTCTCGCTCTTTTTATCCACTGCAATGTAAACATTGTTCCAGAATGGAGGGATAAGCATCTTTAATCCCTTTACCATGTAGTTAAATTCTCCCTTCGTAAGAGACCTTCCGTGAATGTGCTCTTCGCTGTCCCACGCCTCTCTGTAAACATCGTAAATTCCAGACAGATACTTAGAAAGTGTAAACTTATTTATCTGGACGATCTCAATGTCACTTTCGCCAGAGCGAGAGAACATCATTCTGGAGGCGTCGATAAGTCTCTGCCACTGCGAAAGGTCTCCTTCACTAAAGTAAAAAGCAGTCCAATAATCGTCCACCTCAAGGCCTGAAAATACATCTTTATACCAGAGGGGGTTGTCAGGTTCCATAAAGTAAACGAACTTTCCACTGATGCGCAGACCTACAATTCCCTGTTCGTTTGGCCTGCCAGGACCTATGAGGTATCCGATCGACGGATCTTTCTTTTTGAATTCCTTTGCGGACTCTGCCGTAAGTTCTAAAAGTGTTTTGCCTACTTCTTCGTTTTTAAACTCTGGCCAGCCGAGCCACACGACGGGCGTCCGCTTGTAACGCAAATGATATTCGTTGTAAAGGGGGTCGTAAAGAGCAATGCTCCTTCCAACGGGTACGCCGTTTTCGTAAACTACGATGAAGCGCGCATCGGTTTTTTTATCTTTCGTTTCAGAATTAAAGTAAGGGTTTTTATGCGGATTCAGGTCGTCGATGTCTGCATTCAGTATAAGATACCTCTGCTCGATAGCACCAGCGCGCGCATTAAAACCTGCGTCAACCACCGCACGCACGACCTTTTTATCTACTTCGTTTTTCGTATACATTACGGCTTCGTACTTATCGTTTTTTCCAAATTTAATACTTTTCATCAGTACCTCCTTGCGCCTTAGTGCTTTATACCATTTTGAAAAAGTTAGTCAAGCAAGGCTTAAACGCTACAGTAAGTATAATTTACGATTATGTACAAGAAAGATTAGCATTCTTTATCTCGTAAAATGGATCTACCGTAAAAAGCATTTTATTTCAGATCACTTAGCTTTATCGTGCTTTTATCTTTGTATAGTCGTTCTAAAGAAAGCAGACCTTCCTTAATCACCCGAGGCTTCCGCAGTAGCCACTTCAGATAAAGCGTTTCGCGTAGTAACCGTTTAAACAAATCTTTCTTCCAGATAGACTTTCCTTTCTTCAGAAACTTTTTTAAAAACTTCTCGAAAATAGCGGAACTTTTTTGTATCTTTTCCGTCTAATGTATGAGAAAAAAATTTTTGAAAGAGAGGCGAACGGTATGAAAACGAAAATTCTCGTAATTTTCCTAATTGTTTTTATTGCTTTTGGTTTTTTAATTTACTTCAACAAGTACTTATCTAAAGGAACGCTTTTAGTCTCTTCAAACCCTGCAGATGCAAGTATCTACATTCAAGGGCAACTTGCAGGCACGACGCCATACGGGGCAAAACTTCCTGAAGGGCTATACAAAGTAAGAATCTCAAAGAAAGGTTTTGAGGATTACGAAACCACCATAGACTTAAGGGGAGGTACAAAAAAGAGTGTTTCTGTGAGTTTAGAAAAATTGCAATATCTTCTTGGGCCTATTGACGACGCAATTTATAAGATAAGTTCCGACGGAAAAATAAGAGAAAAAGTAGGCGGAGACTTCGACGCAGGAATCCGGTTTTTCTGCCCGCTTCCCGGTGGAAAGCGCATAGTTTTTAGCGTGTACCACGACGAGAACAAAAAATCTTCTATGTGGATTATGGATATTGATGAAAACAACAAAAAGAACCTTACAGGCAATTCGGAAATTTCTCTATTTGGCCTTTTCCCTTTCCCTGACGGAAGAAAGATTTTGTTTGTTTCTTCGGGCTCTAAGCCTCACTTTCTTTCTCTATGGACGATTGACTTAAACGGGAACAAAAGAAAAATTACTGAAATAAAAAATCCAGCCGCCTCGCTATACTGCGTTATATCCCCCAACGGCAAAAAGATTCTTGCCTATAGTTACGACTTGATGGAGAGCCACGGGCCTTCGCCGCTGTGGATTGTAGACTCTTCAGGAAAAAACTTAAAGAACCTTACGATAGGAATGGAAGGAAAGGTTGTCTCTGCATCTTTCTTTCCAGACGGAAACAAAGTGCTCATCGACTTTCTTGGCAGCGTCTTTCAGCCACAGTCAACTGGCCTGTGGGTGACTGACCTTGACGGAAAGAGTATGAAAAGGATTACGAAGTACAGAGAAAGCCAGGATAGCATAATTATTTCTCCAGAAATCCTGGAGGGCGGAAAGAAAATTTTCTTTGTTTCGGACCAGTGCTTATGGTCGGTTAATAGCGATGGGACAAACGAAAAACTCATAACGGCAGGTGTATCAGACTTTTATCCCTTCCCTGATGAAAAAACCTTGCTTCTTTTTGGCACTCAGTTCCACTTCTTAAAGATAAACATTGACGGAACAGGTCTAAAACAAATTACGGGGGACTCTACTGCAAAGTTGATAAAGCAGCCTTACATACCGAAACCTCTATATTTTGAGCGCTGGTGCGGCAATTTTTCTCCAATTTCTCCAGACGAAAGAAAAGTGATTTTAGTATCAGACCTTCATGCCGTCTGTTGTATCGTAAGCTTACATACCGGCAAAGTAGTAAACTCATCAGGAAAGATAGTTTTACCTTTGCAGGCATTCTGGCTCCCTGAACAGTAGCGTGCTTTACAATGTAGAAGTACACACACTTTTACTCGGGTTTACACTATACATTGGTTGCACATTCGAAAGTGCGAATTTTCGTTCGTAAAGTGCGAAAATAGGGTATCAAGAAATGTAGGTAAATAAAGGGTTTCTGAAAATTATGACCTATCAAATTATATTTAATTTTGCCCAGAATCAAAGAAACACTGATAAATACAGGCTTTATTGCCTTCTAAAATAAGGCGTTTTAAGCGTTTTGCAGGTATATTTACCCGATTTTTCTCAAGATTTGCGTCTACGGGCATTTAAATGGCATGTTTTGAATGAACCCTGATAAATACAGGGTTTATTGTAAGTATTTTGGGATAGTCTTTCGAAAATTTTATATAGTTTTTGAGAGAAACAAAGCGAATGCCGTTAAGGCAGAGACTCTTCGCTTTGCTCAGAGTGACGGGGAAAGTGGTCGTCCTCAAGCAAGCGCAGGTAAACACTCCACGAAACCGCAGAGTTTCGCTTTAAAAAATTTCCTACTTACCAACTTTTTGCAGTAATCCAGATAGACTACACTTTAAATTCACTGGCTACAATAGTGCTTCGTAAAGGTTAGTGTAAAGGCTGGATGTGAAATTGCTTGATCAGTTTGTACATAGTTGGACGAGAAATGCCTAATTTGCGCGATGCAACTGATATGTTAAAATTCGATTCCCTCAATGCCCGAATTACTGCTTCCTTTTTTAGGTCGTTGAAGTTTGGCACATCGCTCTTTTCCTCGAAAATGTTTTCAGGAAGCAAGTCTCCCGTAAGCACACCTGACGATGCAAGATTTACCGCGCGTTCCACTATGTTTTGAAGTTCTCTCACATTTCCAGGAAAGTTGTACTCAAGCAGAGGCTCAACGAAAGAGCGATCGATTCTTTTAATTTCTTTCCCAAATTCTTCGGAAAATACACGGACGAAGTGTTCTAAAAGTAAAGGTATGTCCTCTTTGCGTTCACGCAGCGGGGGTATCGTAATTTGTATCACATTCAATCTGTAGTAAAGGTCTCGCCTGAAACTATTCATACGAATAAGTTCTTCTAAATTTTTATTTGTTGCTGCAATAATACGCACATTCACCCTTAAAGATTTCGTGCCTCCAACGCGCGTTATAACTTTATTTTCTATTACTCTCAAAAGCTTCGTCTGGATTGCAGGAGGAAGTTCCTCAATTTCGTCAAGAAAAATCGTGCCACCGTCGGCAAGTTCAAACTTTCCCGGACGGCCGTTCTTTGAGGCATCAGTAAACGCACCCGGCTCGTAACCAAACAATTCACTTTCAGCAAGGTCTCTTGGCACAGCGCCACAATTCAGCGCAACGAACGGGCCTTTAGAGAAGTGGCTTGCAAAGTGTATTGCCTGTGCAAACATTTCCTTACCGGTGCCCGTCTCTCCCTGTATCAGTATAGAGGAACTCGTGCGCGATGCAATCTGCGCAATTCTTATTGCTTCCTTCAATTTTGGAGAATTGCCGATAATGTCGTTAAATGTAAAACGCGCTTCAGCACCTATGTACTTCGTAACGAACGCCCTGACGCGTTTTATCTCCCTGAAAAAGTCCACGACGCCAACAAATTCCCCTTCGCTATTTCTTAAAACGACTGCCGTTTTTATGAAGTGTAAAATACCACGCGATGGACTGTTTATAATGAATTCTTTATCCACATATCCTTTGTGCGTTTTGAACACGCGGAGAATCACAGGCGTAAAGTCAACGATCTCAGACACATGTTTACCAATTGCTTTGTCTCTTTCTACCATTAAGATGTCGGCTCCGCGTTTATTTATGTACAAAATTCTTGCATCTTTGTCCAACACCAACACGCCATCTTCGTTTCCTTCGCTTATCACTTCAGAAAACCTCTTCGCAAGTTCTACTTTTTTTAAAGCACTTTTAAGTTTTACTTCGTTTTCTATAGCTTTTGCGAGCGCAGAAACGATGCCGAGCGCGTACTTAGGGTAATCTTTATTTGGAGCAGAAAGGTCAAGCACAAAAGCAACTTTGCCAGCCTCATCAAATATTGGTGCCGCAGCACAGGACCACAGCGAAAGAGTTTCGTCGGAATGTTCTATACCTATCACTTCAGCAGGTTTTTTATCTTTCAGTGCAGAGTATATTGCAGTTCTTCCAATACCTTCGTCAATTACAGCACCCTCAGGAAATAGAGGTATTCTATTGTTTGGCCCAATACTTAAAAGGACGATGCCGTCTTTATCCACAAAAGAGATAAAAAAAGGATTGTCAACGGTAAAAAAATTCTGCAATAAATTCTTTGCAGTAACAAGGTAAATAAAATTTTCCGCTTTCCTTACCCGCAAATTCTCTTTTCCAATAAAGTGCCTATTTCTCACACAAAAAGTTTATCAAAAAAAAGAACTTTTTGCAATTAAAAAGGGAGTGAGAAATATACCCTACACTTAAGTACATTTCTCACTCCCTTAAAATAATTTTACGCTCTAAATTACTTTACTACTCCATTGGAGTAATCTTAAGCTCGCAGTACGAGCCACTCATTGCAGCACAGGTCGTTTCTTCTACTTTTACGGGCTTACCTTTTAGTTCGCTGAATACTTCTCCAAGTATGCCTCTCGTAAAGTGGCAGACGGGCTGGGTTGCAGGTTTGTCAAAGTTCCGTTTGTAACTGTCCACTTCAAAACTGTTGTGCAGTCTTACTACGATTTCCTCTTCCGTTTCGCTGACGAGTTCAAACAAGCCGTAACCACTGAAGACGAGGAAAC
>JALVXB010000012.1 GCA_027023025.1 Caldisericaceae bacterium
TCGCTGCCTGTTGCAAAGAAAACGGGTGACATTCTTTATTCAAACTCCATTGCAAAGCAGGGTGAAGCAATAGGAGTCGTTATTAATACGGGGCTTAATACCTTCTTTGGCAAGACGGTAAAGCTCGTTGCAAAGGCAGAGAAGGAAGAGAGAAGCCACTTTCAGAAAGCAGTTATCAGAATCGGTAATTACCTCATCATCTTAACGGTATTCCTTGTTGCACTGATTATCCTCGTTGCAATGTTCAGGCACGAACACATGCTTGAAATTATCCGCTTCTCATTGGTGCTTACCGTTGCAGCAATTCCTGTTGCACTACCTGCAGTCTTAACTGTGACGATGGCTGTTGGTGCAACTTATCTTGCAAAGAAACAGGCAATCGTAAGCAGACTTGCCGCAATAGAAGAACTTGCAGGCGTCGATGTGCTTTGCTCTGATAAGACTGGAACGCTTACTAAAAACCAGATGACCGTTGCAGACCCGGTTATTTACAATGGGTATGATGCCGATAAACTTATGTTCTATGCAGGGCTTGCATCCAGAGAAGAGGACCACGACCCAATTGAAAAACCGATTTTTGAATACTTAAAAGAACACAATCTTTACGACGAACTAAAAAAATATAAACAGCTAAAGTTCAAGCCGTTCGACCCTGTGAGCAAAAGAACAGAAGCGCTTATTGAAGGGCCAGACGGAAAGCAGTTTACCGTAACTAAAGGTGCACCTCAGGTAATTCTTGAACTTTGCATTCACTCCATAAAACCCGAACAGGTAATGGACCATGTAAACAAGTTTGCTGAAGACGGCTACAGGACACTGGGAGTGGGCATAAAAGAAGATGGGGACGATAACTACAAGTATGTAGGGCTTATTCCTCTGTTTGACCCGCCAAGGGAGGACTCTAAAAAGACAATTGAGGATGCAAAAGGCTACCACATCCGCGTTAAGATGCTTACCGGTGACAACATTGCAATTGCAAAGCACATCGCTGAAATCCTTGGGCTGGGCACAAACATCTTGGATGCACGCGATTTGCGTGGCGGAGATTACAGGGAATACATCGTCCTTTCCGAAGTAATTGCAAAGGCGATGTACAAACGCCTTTATCCAAAAGCAACTGAAGAGGAAGTAGAAATTTTCTCTAAAGACATTGCAAAAGATGTGCGTAACTACCTGTCCAATATGCCGCTTCCTAAAGGCTGGGTGAAACAGCACGAGGCTAAGATAATCGAGCTTATAGAGGAAGCAGATGGGTTTGCCCAGGTATTCCCTGAAGACAAGTACTTTATCGTGGATAAACTCCAGAAGGCAGGGCACATCGTTGCAATGACGGGTGACGGCGTAAACGATGCACCAGCATTGAGAAAAGCAGACGCAGGTATTGCAGTGTCCGGAGCAACGGATGCAGCGCGCGCAGCGGCAGCAGTTGTTTTGCTTCAGCCAGGACTTAATGTAATTATCAATGCAATTAAAATTGCGCGTGTTACATTTGAGCGAATGAAGAGTTACGCAATTTACAGAATTGCAGAAACACTGAGGGTTATCTTCTTTATGACGCTGTCAATCCTTATTTTTAACTTCTATCCAGTTACTGCGCTGATGATTATTTTGCTTGCGTTCCTGAACGATATACCAATTCTTGCGATTGCCTACGACAGGACGAAAATTGACCAGCACCCAGTAAGCTGGAATATGCGAAATGTAATCACCGTTTCTACCGTATTAGGTGTGTTGGGTGTAATAGCAAGTTTTGGAATTTTCTACATTGCTAAAGTTTATTTTAAGTTGGGAACTGGGCCAATTCAAACATTTGTATTCTTGAAGCTTGCAGTTGCAGGCCACTTAACGATATTTATCACGAGAACTGAAGACAGGTTCTGGAGAAAACCTTATCCGTCGGGCATTTTGTTCTGGAGTGCGGTTGCAACAAAAGTGCTTGCAACACTGTTTGCAGTTTACGGATGGTTCGTTGCACCGATTGGCTGGGGTTACGCAATTCTGATCTGGGTGTATGCACTGGCCTGGATGGTGGTAAACGACTTTGTAAAAGTTGCAACTTACAGATGGCTTCAAAGAGAAGCGGAATCAAATAAAACTTATAGAGAGGAAAGAATTGATAGAAGTGCAAGGGAGCAGGCATAATTAATATAACTTTTATTTAAATTTGTTAGTGGGGAAGGTTGCAACCTTCCCCACTTTTTATGTTTTCGAAATTCTATGATTATAAAATCCCGAAATCTTACGCTTTTATAACTAAGAATTAGAAAGGGAATTCTGAAATAGGGTGAGATCCTCCGCTCGTTCGAGGACGATTGGAATGGGGTCATTTTGTTTTTCCCGGTCATTCTGAAGGAGCTTGCGACTGAAGAATCTCTGCCTTAACCATTTTACCTTTTGTTAATATTAAAAAACACCAAACTATACAACCATTCCGAGAATGATAAAAATGGGACGCTCGCTTGAGGGCGACGAGGGAGAAGTTGTCCTATATGCAGTCTTAATGATAAACTTTGCTCTGCATACTTGTAGAAACGACGACTGCGGTTTCTATACTGTAGTAGGAAAAATATTTATCAAAATGGTCATAACTTCTCGGGAAGTTTAGGATACCAACATTACAATACATTACTTTTGTTCATAAAAAATGCGAATTTTTAGATTCTTACCCGAGGAATTTGCGCAAACTTGCAGCATTCAAAATGAGTTCTCCGATGTGCTCTTCTCTGTTCTCTGTGAGTGCCCGCAGAATGCACCGCGTAATATTTCTGTGCGATTCATCCACTTCAAAGTCTCCAACGAGATCTTTAAGTTTTATGCGGACGCTCTGCGGTATATAAGGCGAGTCGGGGTTGTAAAATTTAAGCGCATCCCTCAAGTCTTTTTCAAAGTTTTTGTAAATCGTTTTAACATAGGCAAAGTCATCTTTTGAAAGTGCGTCTATTCCGAGTATCTCTGGTGGAAACCCTATGGAATACATTGATGCGGTAAAGCGGATTGCGCGGGGCAGTTTTATGCCGTTTACTCCACGGGAATAACCAAACAGACCGACATGTGGTTTTCTCTTTCTTCTGCTCGGTACATACTTTGCGATGCGGTTTATCACATTTGCAA
>JALVXB010000013.1 GCA_027023025.1 Caldisericaceae bacterium
CTTCCTCCACCAGAGAAGAAAACTGCACCGTATACATCAGACGGAGTTTCCGAAGGAGCAGAAAACTTAATAGAAAATGTATAACTTCCGTGCGGAGGGACTACCACATTTTTAGGAAAATCAACACTAATAGAATCGGGAGAAAATGTTTTTTCCGTAACACTCAAAAGAAGCACATTGTCCGAAAAGTTTTTTGCAGTAAATTGTTTTGTTACTGAGGTTTCACCACTTCCAAATATTACGGAAGGAGGTGTAATTACGACATTGGACATAACGGCATCGTAAATGTTTACTCTTCCCGCTCCCTGTAAAAGCGGAGTGAAGGGCATTCCGCTGTCTGGATTTTTCAAAATCGTGCTCGTGTTCATAAGAAGTGCTTTTACCTCGTCTGGTTTTAAGTCTGGTTTATCCTGCAGCAGCAAAGCAGATGCCCCACTGACGAATGGTGCGGCCATAGAGGTACCTGACCAACTTTCTATTTTATTATTTAATACGGTTGAACTTATGTTTACGCCGGGAGCAACGAGGTCAGGTTTAAAGTAAAAGTCTTTAGTAGGCCCCTCAGAAGAGAAATTTGCCATAAGCCCTAATCCAAACTTATTCTTTATCGATACCCGGTTAGACTGAGTAATAATCTTTTTTAAAAGCATTCCCTGGCTGTTAGAAATAAATAAAAACGGAATGTAGTTTTTTGCATTTGGATTAACTTGCGACTCTAGTTTTATTTGTGGAAGACCTGGCACATTATTATAACAGATAACTCCAATTGCCCCCGCACTTTTAAGGTTCAAGTCTTTATCTCCAAAGTATATAAGTCCTCTCTTTACAAGCGCAACTTTTCCTGATACATTGATGTTTTTTATGTCTTCTTTCCTTCCGTAGCCACAATAAACGATGCTGTAACTACCGTCATTAAACATTGGAGAATTACTCGCATAACTTCCGAGAATTTGTTTATTACCAGCGTAGATGATCGGATGCTCTGAATCGTCACTTGCGCCAACACCTATCGCATCTTTATTGGATCCTGGCGACCCAAAAGGGAACGGCAAAACATCAGAACGCGAGCCCCAATTGCCTGCTGCTGCCACCACGACGACGCCACTACTTACGGCATTTTCTACGGCCGTTGACTCTGGGTCTGAGCCGTTTCCCATTCCGCCAGTCGTTCCTATAGAAATATTTATTATATTACAGTGATCTTTAACTGCCTGGTCAATACCTTTAACGATTAGAGACTCTGATGTGGAAGATTCATTTGTTCCAAACACTCTGTACGCCCTTATTTTGGCATCTGGTGCAACACCGTACTTTGTACCAGCAATAATACCCGCAACATGGGTGCCGTGACCGTCCTTATCCATGGGATCCAGGTCGTTATCTGCAAAATCGTACCCCCCAATTACTTTACTGTTTGGAAAACCACCCCCACCCAGTTCAGAATCGTTATAGTCAACACCAGTATCAACAATTCCAACGACTATACCTTTGCCTGTAAGATACCTTCCAAACGGATCTTTTAACTTTCTTACCCTGTCTACTCCAATTACCTGGTCTGCCTTCTGTCTGAGCAAGTATTCTTTTTCGTCTGGATATATCTTCTTTACATCACGAAGTTTTGCAAGTGCCTTCACTCCATCAGAGTTCACAGTACAGGAAAAACCGTTAAAAACATATGTAAAAGAAAAACCAAAACTTCCTTTATTCTTCTTTATAGCCGCAGAGAATACCCTTTTCTGCTTATCAATGAGTCTCCTTTCGTAAGAGCGCAATACACTTCTGTTCATTATCCGCATTATCTTATATCTAAAGGTTTTCTGGTAGGAAGATAGAGGTAAGTCCTTCAGTTCGACTATAACTTTTAGCGAAGAAGATGTATTGAGGTCTATTCCTTCCGAAATTTTTCGCACAGATGCATTACTTCCGCTTAAAAACATTAGCGGAACGGCGACGATCAACATAAAAACTAAAATTTTTTTCACTTTACCCTCCTTCACCTTTAAAAATTATACATTTATTGACAAAAAAACAAAATGCAGTTATATTTTACCGATGAAAACAAAACTAATAGTGTTCGACTTCGACGGGACCATTATGGATACCAGAGAAGACATTGCGCGCGCAATAAATTACGCTCTGGCAAAGCACGGGCTTTCACCTGTAGACACTGAAACAGTATGGAGGTACACGGGTGACGGCACTCCAATGCTCGTAAGCAGAGTGTTAAAGGACAAAAATGGGCCAGAGCTTCAAGAAGAGGTGCTAAAAGACACCATTCAATATTACGATACTCATTACGCAGACTTTGCACGCGTGATAGACGGCGTACCAGAAACGCTCGAAAAGTTAAAAGATAAAAAATTAGCAATACTATCAAATAAGTACGAGAATTTTGTCAGGAAGTTACTGGAGAAGTTTCACCTGGAAAAGTACTTTTTTGTCGTGTACGGAAAGGACAGTTTGAAAAAAAGCAAACCTGATCCTTATCCTTTATACAAGATTATGGAAAAAGCTGGCGTAAACCGTAGCGAAACGATTTATGTAGGAGACAGTAAAAACGACATTCTCGTTGGCAAAAATGCAGGCGTAAAGGTATTCATTATCCCTTCAGGGGCAACTCCAATCAAAGAGCTAAGGAGACTTGCACCGTATAAAATTCTTAAAAGTATCCGAGAGCTTGCAAACTACATAGAATAAGCTAAAATAAGAATACAGGAGGTGTAGATATGGCATATTTACTCGTCGTCGTACTTAACAAAACTGAAAAATTAGAAGATATCCTCGAGCGTCTCATAGAAGTAGATGTTAGAGGAGCAACCATTATCGACTCAGTAGGTATGGGTAGAACACTTGAATCAGAAATTCCCATTTTCGGCACACTTCAGGAAATACTCAATGCCGGCAAAGGAAGACGGCCCGAAAACAAAACGATATTCACGGTGATAAAAGAAGAGAAAACACTAATAGATGCAGAACGCGTAATTAAAGAAGAACTTTCAGGCTTTAAAGAACCGGGCACAGGAATTATGTTTGTGTTGCCAATAATGGACTTTACGGGACTTTCACCGTCGCTAAAAGAAGAAGAGGAAGCATTGAAGGAACATCGGAAAATAGAAAAAATAGTTTAAGTAAAAGGCCGTGCAAATGCACGGCCTTTATTTTTTAAAAAATCTTTTTACATACTTCTCATACGCCCGAGGCCATTCTCTTTTTAAAGATCTGTATCCGAATATTTCCAGAACTATCACTAGAATAATCGTAACCAAAGTAAACTTAAGATCGCGCGTCATCAACCACAAAAACAACGGAAAGAATGGAAACATTACTGCAAGACTTACCACCTGCGAGTGTGTAACGATTAGCGTTAACCCCCAGGGGATTGCAAGATAAAAAATTAGAAGAAACATCCAGAAGTGCATCTCAACAAATAGAACAAATAGGAAAGACCCCAGCGTCGTCGCAACACCCCTTCCACCTTTAAACTGCAAAAATGGAGAATAAATGTGCCCAAATACGGAAACAATCGCAAAACACGCAAGTATCCATGCAGGGAAGTGGTACAAAAAGTATATAATCATTACGGCGAAAAACCCCTTGCCCATATCACCGAGTAAGGTGACAATACCTGCCTTTATGCCAATAGTATGAAATACATTCCCTGCACCAGGATTCTTACTACCGTACTCTCTTATGTCAATTCCTTTAGTAACTTTTCCAACTATGTAAGCAAAAGGAATTGCACCCATAAAAAACGCTAAAATAGCCGAAATTATATACTTCATATTTATATTTTATTGAAACTTTCCGTTTTTGCAAAAAACTGCTTAAAAATTTATAATGATGACAACAATGGACGAAAAAACTTTTATTGAAAGATTAAAAGCAGGCGATAGAAGCGCACAGGAGCTATTAGTCAGAGAATACAGTAGTTTTTTATTTAATGTAGTAATACAGATAGTTCGAAGAAAAAGCCTCGCAGAAGACATAGTGGAAGACGCACTGCTTTCCGCAATAAACAGTATTAAGCGCTTTAAAAGCGAGTCTTCAGTAAAAAGTTGGATGTACAGAATAGCAGTGAATAAAGCAAAAACAGCACTTACAAAAGAAACGCGTCTTAATAGACTAAAAGAAAAACTTGCAGAACAGGAAAAATTGTACGACTTTCACGACATACCGCGTGAGTTCAGCACTGACAAGAAAAAAGCAATTATATGGCAGGGAATGGAGTACTTAAATGAAAACGAAAGAGAAATTATTACTTTAATAGACATTGAAGGAATGAGTTACAAAGAAGTAAGCGCTTTGCTTGGAGTTCCCGTCGGCACGGTACGCTCAAGAATATCGCGTGCAAGAGAGCATTTAAAAGATATAATTTTAAAATGGAACTTTTTCGGGATGAAGGTGTCTAATAAGTGATGGACAAAGAAAAAATAAACGAAGTAGTAGATAAAAAATTAAGCAGAGAAGAGGCAAAAAAACTTCTCAATAAAGAAGAATTTTCAGAATACGAGAAGCTCTCTGAGATAAAATCCGTGCTTTCAGAAATGCACATTGAAGCACCAGAAACAATAAAAGAACAAGTGCTTAGCCAGGTGCAAAAAAAGAGAAGGCGCACAAAGATTTACTTTGCCTTTGCAGGTGCACTTTCTATACTCATTGTATCTTTCCTTATACTACACAGTTTCACGCCGTTAAATGCACCTGTTAGGATGAAGTCCACACCACCTGCGTCAAATTCGTTGAAAGAAACAGCACCAAGCACAAACACAGGCAGAAAAAACATCGAAGTAAAAACACTTGCACCTGAAAGCATGCCTACGATAAAAGTAAAGCTAAATAAAAAGTACTCCAGTGAAGAACTGTTCAACGCTCTTAAAAAGTGCGGTAATGTAAGCAGTAATACAGTAGAAATAAACAAAGAAAATTTTACACGATGCGTAAACACCTTAAAAGAATATGGTATAATACAAACGGACATAAACAGAATAGAAAGTAAAGTTCAGAAAGGCAAAACAATTAAAGTAAAAATCGAGGTGATAAAATGAATGTTTTAATGTCGGGGATTAGCTGCAGTTCGTCAAAGGAAATTGCAAAAAAGCTCGCCAAATTAGACAAAACGATTGCTTCGTACGACATAGGAGATACGATCTTCGAAATTGCAAAAGAGTTAAACATAAAACTGTCCAACGAAAAAGTCCTTGATATGGATCCACGGATTTTGAAATTGCTCAGGGAACTTTCCTTCCAGAGAATTCTTATGCGCTCCTCAAAGCAAAAGAACACAATTCTTTCACTGCACCTTACATTCAGGTGGCACAGGCGCCTGATGGCAGGATTCTCCTTTACAGAATTAGACCAGTTTACTCCAGACATTTATATAAACATAAACGACGAACTGAAAAGTGTTATTGATTGCATGAAAAAAGATAAGTGGGCAAGAGAGCTATCTCTTGAAACCGTAAACACCTGGATTGACGAGGAAGAGTTTACGACGAAACTCCTTGCAGACCTGCACAAAAAACCGTTCTACCTCGTGCCTAAAAACATGGACTTAAACCAGATTCTTGAATTAATAAATACAAACAAGAAAAAGGCGTATTTAAGCTATCCAATCACCCTGCTCGAGAAAACGCAGCCCGAAAAAATAGAAAAGATAAGAAAGTTTGGCAACCAGCTAAAAAAAGAATTGATAATTTTTGATCCTCTATACATTAGCGACCTTCTCGACATAGAAAACTTGAAAAAGAAAAAAGGGACGCTACCTATCGAAACAGTTACAGAAGAAGCAGAAAAAATGACAAAAGAAAGAGTCGTTGCACGGGACTTCCAGTTTATCGACCAGAGTGACTATGTTATCGTATACTATCCGACTAAACTGCTTTCCGCAGGCGTTATGAGCGAAATAGTACACGCATACGCGCACAACAAAGAAGTTTACGCAATATACCCGTTTGAGGTAAGCCCGTTCCTTGAATACTACTGCACGAAAATTTTCAAGTCAATTGAAGAATTTAGTGACTTTCTGAAAAAGGAAATGAAGTTTAAACTGTAACTTACCAGTATTGCGGCCTTGAAAGGGTACGTCCGCAGGGATTTCTCAACTTCCTGTTCCCAAATTCGTCGAGGAAAAAAGTTTTGTTTTTCCCTTTTGACTTTAACTCTTTTAATGTTTTTCTTAAAAAGTCCGTCTGGACGGCTTTGTATCCCCGCTCTTCAATGGTTTTTCTTACTACATCAGATAGTGCTTCTTTGTAAACAATGTAAACCTCATCAAATTCCTTATGCTTATTCAAATATTCTTCTATTCCAAGAATGTCATCCCTACCTATTTGCCTTCTAAAACCTATAAAAATCAATTTCCACCTCTCCTTTTCATCGCCCGAACAATCTGTCCATAATGATTGCTGCAGCACTCCGCACTGATAAGTGGTTAAAGTCCGTAGGTCCCTTCACTGGCGGCAGAAAGTAATCAAACTGATCCTCTATCTCCCTTGCAATACCCCATCCTGTTCCAAACACGAGAAGCACTGGCGCACCTCTACTTTCCAATTCGGAAAGTTCTCTGTACGAAATCCCTTTGCCTCGCTCTTTTGCAGAGGTGCCCACAATAACCGGTTTTCTCCCTTCAAGTGCTTCAACTTCTTCTACAACCTGGGAAAATTCGTCTTTTACGACAACTATGCTTATTGCATCTGACCTATTTGGATTGTATTCTTTACCGCCTTCATTCCAGAACTTAGTAATTCGCTTAACGATTTCCTGTTCTTTTTCAAACGGCTGCACGATGTAAAACCGCTTTGCACCATAAGTGCGCCCGCACCTTGCAATGTCGTGTATGTCGTGGATTACTATGCTCGTCACGATAATTTCTTTATTCTTGTTGTAAACGGGATAATGAAGCAGTGCAAGATAAAAGCTCATTTTAAAATTTCCTTTGCAGTTTTATTTACTTCCTCTAACACTTCTTTTAATAATGCTTTTTCCTCGTCTGTAAAATGGTGCTTCAAAATCAGGTCGGGACGCTTAACGAGCGTGCGCTTTATAGACTCTTTTAGCCGCCACTTCCGAATATTCTCGTGATGGCCGCTGAGCAATACATCAGGGACATCTTCGTTATTTATACTGCGCGGACGCGTATATTGAGGGTACTCAAGAAGCTGTGATTCAAAACTTTCCTCGTAAAGAGACTCCCTATTGCCCAGCACATTTGGCAAAAGACGCACTACTGCATCTATTACGAGAAGCGCAGCGACCTCTCCTCCGCTGAGAATAAAATCACCTACAGAAAGTTCCATATCCACCGCGGATACAACCCGCTCGTCCATCCCCTCGTAGTGCGCAGGGATAAAAAGCAACTGTTCCTTTTTTGAAAGAAAGTGCGCAATGCGTTGATTAAATGTTTCACCCTGAGGCGTGAGAAGTACTTTGTATGTATTTCCAAAACGAGATTCTATCTGACTAATTCCTGTAAGCACCGGTTTTGCAAGCATCACCATACCCGCGCCTCCACCATAAGGCGTATCGTCGGTCGTCCTGTGCCTATCTTCGGTAAAATCCCTGAGATTGTGAATGTAGAGTCTTGCAGCGTTTCGCTCTTCAGAAATTTTTATAATGCCGCTCTGTTTTACGCATTCAAAAAGTTCAGGAAAGATCGTAAGAATGTGTATGTTCATGATAAAAAGAAAGGGGGCATTGACCCCCGAGCGTGTTATTCTTCCTTAATGGAAACGACAATTCCGTCTTTTATAACGACCTCTGTTCCCATCGTCTTCTTGAAGAGGTCGTCACCTTCTTTTACATCTACAAAGCCTTCAATCACTGTGTAAGGAAATAGATCTCCCTCTTTAAGTTTGTCCACTTCTGAAATTCTGTTTTTAATATCCTGCGCAAGCGCTTCCTGCATTAAACGCTCTTCCTCGATCCGTGCCTTCAACGATTCAACATACGCAGCATCTTTCATACCGGCACTTCCGATAACGAGTTTTGCAAGGGAAGAACGCAATTCTTTTGCTTTATTCTCAGCAGCAGTAAGCTGTTTGCTCAATTCGGTTTTATACTCTTCTTTAAACTTATCAGTTACTATAACCTTTACTACTACACTCTGCTTAAGATGGAGCACACTCATCGGGTTTAACTCTCCGAGAACTATGCGCCCTTCGGCTTGGAATTAATCTGGACGCTTGCGTTCTTTCCGATCTTGCTGGAAGCTGCTTTAACGATTACTCTAAGTGCGTTAGCAGTCCTTCCCTGTTTGCCAATTACCTTTCCGATATCCTGGTCGGCTACTTTAATCTCGTAAATAACTGCCTGCTCGCCGGCAATCTCGTTTACTACGACTTCTTCCGGTCTGTCAACCAGCGCCTTTACAATAGTTTCAATAAGTTCTTTCATCAGTCATTACCTCCTTCTCCTTTAAGTTTAAGAAACTCGTTCCACACTTTGCCTCTTTTCAGGATCTTTTTAACAGATTCAGTAGGCTGAGCACCTTTCTTTAACCAGTCCAGTATACGCTCTTTTTTCAAGTTGAGCTCTTCTTCTTCAGGTACTGGATTCCAGAAGCCAACTATTTCAATAAAATTGCTATCCGTTGCACTTCTTGAATCTGTCACTATTATTCTATACGCCGCCCGATGAGGCGCTCCTACTCTTGCTAATTTAATTTTAGTTGCCAATTTAAAACCTCCTCGTATAATTTATTCAATTTGCTTCCTATTTTATCTTAATTTCAAAATCTGGTCAATACTTTTTATGTTTTTCATACTTCTCATCATTTTTTTGAAAGTTTTGAAATTCTTGAGCAGGACATTAATGTCGTGCTTCGTAACTCCAGAGCCCCTGGCGATCCTGCGCTTGCGCGAGCCGTCAATAATCTCGGGATGTGCTCTCTCTTCCTTCGTCATTCCATTAATAATTGCTTCCGTCTTTTTCAACATTTCTTCGTCGTTCAAAGCAGAGAGATTTAACCCCGGAATTGCAGGCAAAGAAGAAAGAATTGAGGCAAACCCACCCATTTTTTTGATGCCCTCTAACTCTCGCTTAAAGTCGTTTAAGTCAAATGTATCGTCCCGAACTTTTTTTAGAAGCGAAAGGCTTTCTTCTTCAGAAATCGCCTTTGACGCCTTCTCCGCAAGGGAGGCAAGGTCGCCCCTTCCTACAATTCTTGAAATTACCCTGTCGGGATAAAATACTTCGAGGTCCGTAATTTTTTCTCCGGTTCCTACAAACTTAATCGGCTTGCCTGTCACATATCTGAAAGAAAGAATCGCACCGCCTTTAGCGCTACTGTCAAACTTGGTAAAAATGCCACCTGTAAGGTCTACAATTTCACTGAATCCTTTTGCAACTTTAAGCGCACCCTGCCCTATTGTGCTGTCTGATACGAAAAGTACATCCGAAAATTTGAACTTTGCGTAAACATCGCTTAGTTCGCGCATCATTTCTTCGTCAATTTCTTTCCTGCCTGCAGTATCTATGATTGCTATCTGAATGCCGTTTTTCTGCATGTAGGAAAGCGCTTTTTCAAGCGTAGGCACAGGCTCTATAAGCGTATCTCTAAATACTTCAAGACCATTTTTCTCCGCAAGCGCAACGAGTTGTTCTTTTGCGGCAGGCCTCTTAAAATCAAAAGGTATAAGAAGTGCTTTCTTTCCCTGGTTTTTCAAAAAGTAAGCGAGCTTTGCAGCCGTCGTCGTTTTACCGTTTCCCTGAAGGCCAACGAGCATTATTAAATTTGTTTCGTTTGGAACGATGTTTAAAGGAACCGCATCTCCTAATATTGCAACGAGTTCGTTGTAAAGAATCGTGATTATTTGCTCTGCAGGAGTAAGGCTCTCTATCACTTTCTGGGAGCGCGCCTGTTCCTCTACGCGTTTTATCACTTCTTTAACGATCTTGTAGTTTACATCTGCCTCAAGCAGTGCTACGCGGATTTCCCTTAAGCCCTCCTTTATGTCCTGTTCGGAGAGCCTTCCTTTGCTTCTGAAAAACTTAAATGCTTTCTGTAAGTTGTTTTTTAAACTGTTAAAAATAAGCAATCCCTCCCTTAATTGTTCTTCTCAATTTTTCTCACGAGGTTCTGCATTTCTTCAACATCCCGCTCTACTCCCTGTACTTTATCCTGTAGAGCAGAAAGTTTTTTGTTTAATTCCTTTAAGTACTTTATCCGTGCATTCCTCTTGCGCAGAAAGCGCACATTCTTTTCACAGTTTTCCATTCTCTCAAGCGCTCTCTGGATGTGGTCGTGCACGGCCTGCCTGGATACATTAAGTTTTCGTGCGATACTTGCGCCTGTCATATTTGGCTTCACAAATAGTTTCAGAATGTATCGCTCCTTTTCAGTAAGAAGACCCGGGTACACATCCATGAGTTCTTTTATTCGCATCTTTTTCAATATTTTTTTAGACTTTTTCTGCATCCCTAACACTCCTTTTACTATTACATAAGCTGATTTATATAAAATTCCTTATCAAAAAGTTTCAAATCGCCAATCCCTTCACCAACGCCAATAAATTTTACGGGAATTTTGTATCTTTCTATAATAGGAACAATAATACCACCACTTGAGCTACCGTCGAGTTTCGTAAGCACAATACCAGTAACATTTACGGCCTGCGTAAATACTTCAACTTGTTCAACTGCATTTTGTCCTGTATACGCGTCAAGAACGAGCAACACTTCGTTTGCAGAGCGTCCTATCTTTTTTTCTATAACTCTTTGCAGTTTTGAAAGTTCGTTCATCAAGTTCTTTTTCGTTTCAACCCTCCCTGCACTGTCAATTAAAACGACATCCACTTTCTTTTTTAGCGCACTTTCAAGACCGTCAAATACAACAGATGCAGGGTCACTACCAAGCTGCTGTTTTACAATAGGCACATTTAGCTTATCCGCCCACTTCGTAAGCTGTTCTATTGCAGCAGCCCTGAATGTATCACCTGCAATAAGCAAGACTTTTTTGCCTTGATTTCTAAAAAAATATGCAACTTTTGCAATGCTCGTCGTTTTACCTGAACCGTTCGTGCCCACAAACAAAAATACAATCGGGCGTCCATCCAGACTTAAAGAAGTATCGACGCTATCAAGAATATCTTCTATCTTCTTTCTGAGAAATCCTACAGGGTCTTTTACCCTGTTTTCTTTGAGCTCTTCTAAAAAGTGCTCTGTAAACTCTACTCCAAAGTTATTTTCGATAAGGAATTCTTCTATGTCGTCTATCGTACTATCCGTTTTTCTTTTCAGTATCTTCCTGAACTTCTCGAATAAACTCACTGTTCAAAGCCTCCCTTGCAGCATGTTCTTCGGCATCCTTTTTTGAACCACCCTCTCCACGCCCAAGCATTCTTCCTTTAACAAAAACTTCAGAAACAAAACGCTTATTCGTTGGAGTACCGGATTCCGAAACGATTTTATAGCTTGGTATGTCGTGGAAGTTTCTCTGCGCAATTTCCTGTAAACGCGTTTTAAAGTCAGTTGTTTCTATATCTCTTACTTTTTCGAGCTCTTCTTTAAATATGCGCCAGACGAAACACTCTGCTCTTTTGAAACCGTAAGCAAGGAATACTGCTGCAACGATAGACTCAAGCGCATCTGCAAGAAGTGCACGCTTGTACTTGCCTCCATTCTTTTCCTCACCTTTACCAAAAAGCAACATCTCTCCTAAGTCCAGTTTCAACGCCTTCTCGGAAAGTCCTTTTTCACTTACGATGTACGCTCTTTTCTTACTCAACTCGCCTTCTGGAAGATCCTTATAGTACTTAAAAAGGTAGTGCGTCACGGCAAGGGAAATTACAGAATCGCCTAAAAATTCAAGCCGCTCGTTAGAAGGATACTTTGGATACTCTCCACTAAACGAAGAATGAGTAATGGCAACGGTAAATAAGCGTCTGTTTTTACTCGTTATTTTTTTCCCGAGCAATGTTTCGAGCTTTCGTAATTTACTGTCTATCTTTTCCCGTAAATACTTCATTTTGCAATTGTTCAGCAGTTTTCTTAATTACCTCTTCAGAAACCATTCTGTAGCAAGTTTTTATTGCATTCTTAATCGCCCTGTGTGACGAACGACCGTGCGCAATAATAGAAACTCCGTTTACCCCAAGCAAAGGCGAACCTCCAAATGTTTCGTAGTCAAACTGCTTAAATATGTTTTTCAATGCACCTTTCATAATCAATGCACCTACCGCTGCAAGTTTGCTATTTCTGATCTGGTCTCTAAATGCTTCCACAATTCTTTCTGCCGTACCTTCTATTGACTTTATTGCAACATTTCCCGTGAAACCGTCAGTCACGATTACATCTACCTTATCTGCAAGAATGTCGTTCCCTTCCACATTGCCTTTAAAGTTGGGGAATGCCTGCTCGAATAGTTCGTATGCTTTCTGAGTAAGTTTAGAACCTTTCTCTTTTTCAGCACCTATATTAAGTAAGCCTATCGTAACAGGCCTTGAAAGAATGTTTTCAAGATACACCTTACCAAGTAGGCCAAACTGTAAAAGTTCTCTTTCTTTCACATCGGCATTTGCTCCTGCGTCTATTAAAATGCCCATTTTACCGTGAGGGTAAGGAAGAGGCACGGCAATTGCAGGACGAATAATCCCTTTAATTCTACCAAGCACAAAAAGCGATATTGCCATCTGGGCACCCGTATTACCAGCACTTACGATACCATCAGCATCCCCATCTCTTACGAGTTCTATTGCCTTGTAAAGCGAGGAATCCTTTTTCATAAGTAAGGCATCCTTTGGATGGTCGTGCATCGTAATAACCTGACTCGTCGGATAAATTGAAATACGCTCGGTAAGTTCCTCCGAATATCTTGAAAGCTCTTTCCTTAAGTCCTGCTCTAAACCAGTAAGCACAATAAATAAATCTGAAAATTCTTTTAACGCTTCAATTGCGCCTTTTACAACTTCGCGGGGGGCATAGTCACCCCCCATTCCGTCAAGTGCAATTCTCATTTATGCAGCTTTTTCCTTCTTCTTTTTCTTCTCAACCACTATAACGGGCCTACCGTTATAATACCCGCAATACGGACATACATGATGGGGAAGAATAAGATGATGGCAATGAGGACACTCCACTAAGTTTGGAGAGGAAATTTTTTCCTTCCACTGTCTCATTCCCTTTCTGCTTTTTGTCGTCTTCTTCTTTGGATTTGCCATTTTTAATCAACTCCTCTCATTTATTGAACAAATTATTATACAGGAATATTATTTTATTACAATGTTCAATAATTTATCTTTTACAAAAATTATCTTTACAACTTCTTTGCCGTCAATAAACTTCTTGATTTTAGGATTTTCAAGCGCAAATTTTTCCACTGCTTCTTTAACCGTTCCTTTAGGAAATTTTACCTTATCGCGAACTTTTCCGTTTACCTCAAGCACTATCTCCACTTCGCTTTCCTTATACAAACCCTTTGGAGTAGGCCAGGAAGAGCGATGGACACTTTCTTTATGCCCAAACATTGACCAGAGTTCGTCTGCTACATGTGGGGTTGCAGGTGCAATCATCTGAACAAATATCTCTGCAGACTTGAAGAATGCATCTGTCCTGAGCAGTGAACTATCTTCATTTTTAATCTTGTATAAATAATTCAGCCACTCCATAAAACTGCTCAGCATCGTATTAAATTTAAAAGATTCGATTTGCATAGTAATTTTTTCAATCCACTTATCTGCTTCAGCCAGAATTTCCTGCTCCTTTTCACTTTTTGCTACACCTTCTTTACGCGCATCAAGCATTTCGTTAAACAAATTCCAGAATCGATTTATAAATCTGTGCACTCCGTTTATGCCTTTCGTACTCCACGCAGCATCGCTGTCCAGCGGGCCGATAAACAATATATAGGCACGCAATGTATCAGCGCCGTACTTCTGGATTACATCGTCAGGATTAATAACATTCCCTCGGGACTTACTCATCTTCTGGTGGTCAGGGCCCAGTATCATTCCCTGATTAAGCAATTTTTTAAACGGTTCGTCAAAGTCAATAAGTCCTGCATCGTGCATTACTTTCGTGTAGAACCGTGCATATAAAAGGTGCATTACTGCATGCTCTGCTCCACCTATGTAAAGGTCAACTGGAAGCCAGTAGTCTGCTTTCTCTTTGTCAAAAGGTGCCTTATCGTTGTGCGGATCTACATACCTTAAGTAGTACCAGGAAGAACAGGCAAAACCATCCTGCGTATCCGTCTCCCTTTTTGATGGCTTTCCACAAATAGGGCACACAGTATTTACAAAATTAGGGTCATTTGCAAGTGGGGATTCGCCCGTACCTCTCGGAGAAAAGTCTACTTCGTCTGGAAGCAGAACAGGTAAGTCTTTTTCAGGCACAGGCACTGCACCGTGCTCAGGGCAGTGAATAATAGGTATCGGAGCACCCCAATACCTCTGACGGGAAATAATCCAGTCTCTTATATGGTATCTCACGACACCCTTCCCAATACCTTTTTCTTCCATAAACCTAACGATTTTTTCCCGCGCTTCCGCACTTTTTAAACCACTGAATTCCCCAGAATTTATCAAAATGCCATCTTCCGTAAATGCTTCTTTTAACTTGCCGCTTTCCTTCCCGTCAGGACTGATTACCTGCCGTATAGGTATGCTGTGTTTTTTTGCAAATGTAAAGTCTCTTGAGTCGTGTGCGGGCACACCCATAACGGCACCTGTTCCGTATGAATATATAACATAATCACCTACATAGATCGGCACCTTTTCATTTGTTAACGGATTTATAGCAAAACTTCCCGTAAATACACCAGTTTTTTCCCGCTCTGTTGAAAGCCTGTCAATGTCTCTTTTGCGTTTCGCTTCTTCAACATACTTTTCCACTTCTGTTTTGCGGGATTCCGTAGTAAGTTTTTCAACGAGTGGATGCTCAGGGGCAAGCACGAGGAAAGTTACTCCAAAAACCGTATCAACCCTCGTGGTAAAAACAGGGACATCGTGCCTATTTCCTTCTCTATCTATTGCAATAAAGTTTACCTCGGCACCTTTGCTTTTGCCAATCCAGTTTCTCTGCATGGACTTAATGCGTTCCGGCCAATCAATTTTTCCAAGACCTTCGAGAAGTTTATCAGCGTAGTCCGTAATCTTGAAGAACCACTCTTTTAATTCCTTTTTTACGACGGGCGTCCCACACCTCCAGCACTTTCCATCAATAATCTGTTCGTTTGCAAGAATCGTTTTGCAGTGAGGGCACCACCATTCCTGACTAACGCTCTGGTAAGCAAGACCACTTTTAAACAATAATTCAAAAAACCATTCCGTCCACTTGTAGTATTCTGGATCTGATGTGTTTATTTCACGCGACCAATCGTAAGAAAGCCCAAGATTTTTTAACTGTTTCCTGAATGTTTCTATGTTTTTTTTCGTGCTATCTTTGGGGTGTACACCCTTTTCAATTGCATAGTTTTCCGCAGGAAGCCCAAACGCATCGTAGCCAATAGGGTGAAGCACATTAAATCCCTTCATTCGCTTATAACGAGCAACGACATCGGCAGGGATGTAATTCCTGCAGTGGCCAACATGCAAACCAGAACCCGAAGGATACGGGAACATTACGAGAATGTAAAACTTAGGTTTTTCCGAGAAGTCCTCGGCTTTGTAAAAATTGTGCTCTTCCCAGTATTTTTGCCACTTATGCTGTATTTCTAAGAAATTGTATGTCTTCATATTTACCCCTTCACAAATAAAAAATTTGGTGGAGCTAAGGGGATTTGAACCCCTGACCTCCTCCACGCCAAGGAGGCGCTCTCCCAACTGAGCTATAGCCCCACTCTCACACAATATACATTTTTCGGAATCGTTGTCAAGTCTTTACATTAAACAAAAATAACATACTACTGTCAGAAAATGTAAATAAAATAAAAACGGGGCGCTCTTATTACGCCCCTGAAAGTTAGTAAACTATCTTTTCCTCTTTTTGGATTTTTTCTTTTTACCTTTCTTTTTACTCGTAGTTTTCGGTTTAGCAGGAGATTTTCCTTCGCTTACGGAACCAGCACTACCAGCAGTTTCCACCTGGAGATTTCCTACACTCTTTGGTTCCACGCTTGCAACTGCTTTTCTCTCCTTTGCAGTCCTGTTTTTGCCTTTGTGCCAGAGAACGAGCAGAGGTGACGCAATGTAGATTGAAGAGTAAGTTCCAGAAAGCAAACCAAACATCAGCGTCATTGAGAAGTCCCTTAATGTGGGCCCGCCAAACAGGACGAGCGAGAACGAGGCAAGGAATGTCGTAATGGATGTGTTCATAGAACGCACCCACACTTCTGTAATACTCCTATTCACGAGATCGGGGAACGATTCTTTGGTTCTAAACCGTAAGTTCTCTCTGATTCTATCCATTACGACGACGCTATCTTCCACAGAGTAGGTCATAATAGTAAGGAATGCACCGATAAACGGAGCGTTCAGTTCTACTCTAAATAGTGCAAGCATGCCAAGCGTAACGAGAATGTCGTGCAGTAACGCAAGCACCGTTGCAAGTGCAAACTGGAATGTGAAACGCACAGTGATGTAAAACAAAATAAAAAGTAATGCAAGGGCAAGCGCAATAGAGCCACTCTTTTCAAGTTCTTTTCCTATAACGGGCGCTATTGATGTAACGCCTGTTGCGTCTTTATTCACAGGTGCAACTTCCTGTGATATCTGGTTTATGATCTTCTGCACATCGTCAGGGCTGATCGTCTTTGCATTAAGCTTAATAGAAATTTTATTGCCCTGCGCTTCCTGGACAATCGCATCTTTATAGCCGTCTTTTGCAAGAATTTCTTTTACTTTTACTGCATCAGGCTGCTTCGTACAGGTTATAGAGATAACTGTTCCACCCTGAAAGTCAATACCCAGATTAAACGGTGAACCAATCGTTATCTGGTTGAACACCATTGCTCCAATACCAATTAAAATAATTGTAAGGGATATGGAAAACCACAGTTTAGTATGTTTTATAATCTGCCAACTTCTGATTCTTTCTCTAAAAGTCATCACACACCCCCTATATACCAAACAACCAAGGTCTCTTCGTAGCAGATGGAGGAAGCATTAAGTTGACCAATGCGTGCGTCACCACGACTCCACTAAAGAAACCAGACAATATACCTATAGAAACGGTGATTGCAAATCCCCTAATTACACCTGTACCCAGATAGAAAAGAATAATAGCACCAATCAAAACGGTAAGGTTTGAGTCAAACACCGTTCTAAACGCTTTTGCAAATCCAGCAGAAATAATTGCCTTTATAGACTTCCCGGCGCTCAGTTCTTCTTTCATCCTCTCAAATACGATTACATTAATGTCCACCGCCATACCAAGAGAAAGAATAGCACCTCCAATCGCAGGCAAAGAGAATGTTGCATGTAACAGAAGCAGTAGAGAAATTTCCAGTGTAAGATAGAAAATTAGTGCAATAGACGCAATCAATCCCAAGTATCTATAGAAAACGATCATGTAAAGGAATATCAGCAAAATTGCAATAATTGCTGCAATGCCTGCCATTTTTACGGAGTGCGAACCAAGAGTAGGCCCGACGACTTCTTCACTGAGGAACTTAAGTTTAACTGGCAGCGCACCACTTCTCAAAAGTGCTGCGTACTCAGCTGCCTGCTCTTTTGTAAACCCACCGCTGATAATTCCTTCTCCGTCCGTAATAGGTTGTTTTACGACGGGACTCATAAGCAACTTGTTGTCGAGATAAATTGCAATTTTCTTGCCTACATTTTCCTGCGTAATCTTTGCAAACTGTTTTGTACCTACTGCATCAAGTTTAAACTCAATAATGGGCTGTCCAAGAGTTTGCGGATCTTTACTGAACGCAAGACGCGCATCCTTAATGTGTGCACCAGTCATTACGACTTTTCCGCTCTCGTCCTTAAACTGCAACAGTGCTGTTTGTCCGATAAGTTGTTTTGCCTTTTCGGGATCCTTCCAGCCAGGCAGTTCCACATCAATCCTTCTCCAGTTTGCGCCTTTTTCTTGAACGACCACTGCTTCACTCAATCCAAGATTATTAACCCTCTTTTTCAAAACTTCAAGCGTGGTTTGCATTGCCTCTGGAGTTACTTTAACATTTTTCGTATCCTCAGCCTCAAGTACGAATCGTACACCTCCGTGTAAATCCAAACCAAGACGCGGTTTCACAAATGCTTCAATACCGCTTAACTGTTCCAGCGGTTTGTTCGCCACTTTGAAGCCGGTAATGTCAATCCAGAGGGAGAACACAAAAACAAGAAGAATAATACTGATAACAATTATATTCTTTTTCTTCATACTACACATCCTCCTAATCTAATTTTTTTCTTTCATCTTTTCAAGCAATTCTTTTAGTTTATTAAAATCTTCTATTAGTGTTTTTTTAAGAGCGTTGTGGTAAAGAGCCGCAGCAGGATGGTAAAGCGGCATAAAAGTGAAACCGTCTTTTTCCAGAACAGTTCCATGCACTTTACCGATCGTAAGCCGTGGAGATATTAGCGTATTAAGCGGCGTATTTCCCAGTGTGCAGATTACCTTTGGTTGAATAATTGCAATCTGCGCATAAAGATACGGCTTACACGCCTCCACTTCCGTGGTAAATGGCGTCCTGTTGTTCGGCGGCCTACACTTCACCACATTCCCTATAAAAACATCTTTTCTGCTTAAATTAATACCTTTTAATAAAAAGTCAAGAAGCCTTCCAGCAGCACCTACAAAAGGCCTACCCGTGAGGTCTTCCTGTCTTCCTGGACCTTCGCCGACAAACATCACTTCTGCATTCAAAGAGCCTTCGCCTGGCACAGGATGGTGCCTCGTTTCGTACAGGGGGCACTTTCTACAACCTTCAATTTCCCTCGTTATTTCCTCAAACAGCGTTTTTTTATCAGTCATCTATGTCTCCGACTATCACTTTGCCTCTTTCAGAACCTGCAAGAGACTTTGCAAAAGCGTTAAACTCGCCGTACTTAACGGATTCTATTTCCTCCATTAGTGTAGCAATCTTACGGATTTTATTAAGGAATAATCCCTGTGCACCGTTTCTCTGCATTCTGGAGGATAAGCTTTCAAGTCCTAAAAGTACACTTCCCAGAATGTACTCACGCGCGTCAATAAACTCGTCTCTCTTTACACCTTCTTTGGCAATCGAGTCAAGTTCTTTTTCTATGCCTAACTCCACCTCACTTCTGTGCGAAGGAATTGTAGATGCATAAATTACCGTGCCACCCGTATCTATAAACCGTACGGGATATGCGTATATCGTATAGACGAGCCCTTTTTGTTCGCGCAGTTTCTGAAATAATCGCGACGACATATTGCCACCAAGCACCGTCGTGAAAATGGATTGCATAAGGCTTTCTCTGGAATACAACCTGTAACCATTCAGCGTCACTGCAATGTGCACTTGAGTGCTATCCTTTTTAAATGTGCGTTTCTCAAAGTGGTACTGAGGAGTTACGACTCGGGGGACGAAGGCATTACTATTTACATCAGAAAAATACTTTTCAATTAGAGACTCAGCATCTGAAGTAGAAATGTCTCCTGCAACAGAAATAAACATGTTCTCCTTATTAAATAGTTTTCTATAAAGAGATACAAGGTCGTCCCGCGTAATGGAAGAAACAGATTCTATCGTTCCAAGAGGATTGTTTGCAACAGATTCGTCGTCCCATATAGAGTGAAGAGATTCGGTCTGGCAGATGTCCTCCGGGCTATCCAGATACTCCTGAATTTCTTCCAATACGACATGCCTTTCGCGTTCCACTAATCTTTCGTCGAATATTGCATTTTTCACGATGTCCGAGAGTACATCAAATCCTTTTTCTGCGTGCTTACTGAGAAGTTTCACATAAAAGAGTGTGTATTCTGGCGAAGTGTATGCGTTGAGTTCTCCGCCTATTTTTTCGATCTCCCTCGAAATCTCGAATGCACTGCGCTTTTTCGTCCCTTTAAACACGGTGTGTTCGAGGAAGTGAGAAATACCCTTTTTAATGCCGTCTTCGTACCTGCTTCCTGAACGCACAAATATTCCCAACGACACAGAAGGAAATGCGTTGTATTCCTCTACAAAGTACTTTATCCCACCAGGGGATACCTTAATGTCGCTGTACTTATTTTCTTCCATGGGTTTCGTTCTGCTTTACGCCTTTTTTGGTAAGTTGAATCTTACCGTTCTCGTCTACTTTCATTACTTTCACGAGAAATTCGTCTCCTACATGGAGCTCTTTGTGTATGTCTTTAATGTACTTATCAGAAATCTGCGAAACGTGAAGCAACCCTACAGAATTCGGCAAAATCTGAACGAATGCACCGAAGTCTCTAATCTCGACGACTTTACCGAGATATATCTTGCCTACTTCAGGCTCCTCAACCAGTGCGAGAATCTTTTCCTTTAACTTATTGCCGATTTCTTCGTTTGGTGCAGAGATAAACACTTTTCCATCAGGTTCTATGTTAATGTCAGAATCCGTATCACCTATAATGCTTCTAATCGTTTTTCCACCAGGACCAATAAGCAAACCAATTTTGTCAGTGCTTATCTGAAGCGTAAAGATTCTCGGTGCATACGGGGAAATGTGGTCCCGCGGCGCAGGAATTACGCTGAGCATCTTGTCCAGAATAAACAACCTCGCTTCCCTTGCCTGGTAAAGCGCCTTGCGGATAATGTCCAGGGATATACCTTTTAACTTTATGTCCATTTGCAGTGCGGTAATACCGTCTTCCGTTCCAGTTACCTTAAAGTCCATATCTCCCAGGTGGTCTTCTGCACCCTGAATGTCCGTAAGGATTGCGTACTTATCCCCTTCCTTCATAAGCCCCATTGCAATGCCCGCAACAGGTTTTTTAATGGGAACGCCTGCGTCCATCAAGGAAAGCGTCGAGCCACAGGTGGACGCCATTGATGTGGAACCATTCGATTCCAGTACTTCAGAAACGACCCTGATCGTATACGGAAATTCCTCTTCAGGCGGAAGCACTGGAAGGAGTGCGCGCTCAGCAAGCGCGCCGTGTCCAATTTCTCTTCTGCTTGGACCTCTCATTGGTTTTACTTCGCCAACGGAAAATGCAGGGAAGTTGTAGTAGTGCATGTATCGTTTCGTCATTTCTTCTTCGAGCGACTCAACGAGTTGTCCCTCACCTTTTCCTGCAAGGGTTGCAATGGACAAAACTTGCGTCTGCCCTCGCGTAAACAGTGCAGAGCCGTGTGTGCGTTTCAGAAGCCCAACTTCTATACTGAGTGGCCGGATCTCAGTATACTTTCTCCCGTCCATACGCACACCAGTGTTGATCGTTTTTTCTCTAATGTACTTTTTGACGAGTTCGTCAAAAATTTCGTTTACATCTTTTTCTTTTTCAGGATTTTCCTCAACTACTTCTTTTATTATTTCTTCTTTTATTTCGTCAAGTGCGTGTTCCCTGTTCAATTTCTCTTTGTGGCTCAGCGCTTCTTCTATCTTTGCAAGGAAAATTGGAGTAATTTTGTTCTTCAATTCTTCGTCCACGATGTATTCAGGGACGACGATCTTTTCCTTACCCACTTTAAGCCTGAGTTGCTCCTGTGCTTCAGCAAGCTTCTGAATCTCCGGTATCGCAGCAGCCATCGCGTCTACCATTTCGTCTTCAGAAATGATGTTTGCACCTGCTTCAATCATAAGCAATGCTTCTTTTGTGCCTGCAATACTTAAGTTCAGCTTGCTTTTTTCTTCAAGTTCACTTTCGGAAGGATTAATAACGAACTTGCCGTCAATCAACCCCACACGCACCGCACCAACTGCCTCCGTAAATGGTTCGTCAGAAATAAGAGACGCAAGAGACGCTGCATTGATGCCTAAAATCTCTGGGGCAATCTCACCTCCCGCAGAAAGCACATAAAGCACGATCTGCACGGGGCGTCTGAACTGAATTGGAAATAGAGGCCTTAAAGGCCTGTCAATCAGCCTTGCTCCAAGAATTTCCTTTTCAGACGGCCTGCCTTCCCTTTTGTAAAATCCGCCGGGGATTTTACCGGCGGCGTACATTTTTTCAAAGTAGTCTACCGTAAGAGGGAAGAAGTTTGTTGGCTCTGAGGGTTCTTTGCCCATAGTAGACGCTGCAAATACGACGGTGTCTCCACACGATGCAAGCACCGCACCACCCGCCTGTTTTGCAACTCTACCGTATTCAAATGTAATAACTTTACCGCCAATTTCAACTTCAACTTTTTCTATCATACTACACCCTCAGCTTCAATTCTTTAACAACCCTCTGGTATCTCTCCTTATCTACAGATTTCAGATAGTTTAAGAGCCTTCTACGCTCACCAACCATTTTAAATAAACCTCTACGAGAAGCGTAATCTTTCTTGTGCTTCTTCAGATGTTCGGTAAGTTCTTTGATTCTCTCTGTGAGAAGTGCAATCTGCACTTCTGGAGATCCCGTATCACCTTCGTGACGCTGGAATCTCTTAATAATTTCTTCTTTCTTTTCCTTGGTAATCATCTACCAGCCTCCTTAAAAAATATTCTCTTATCAAAGGAAACCGTCGGCCACTCGGTAACCCTCGATAAAAGTCAAATCATATTATATGATTTTATAAAAGTTTTGCAAATTTTAGAATTATCGTTTATTCAGAGTAATGTGCACCTCGGTAACATCACCTTTTACTACGAGTTTTATGACTTTATCTTTATAACCGTCTTTTGAAAGTTTCAGATCGTATTCGCCAAATGCAAGTGGAACAGTTACAGGGGTCTCGCCTTTATATGCACCATTAATGTATACTTTTGCACCGACTGGCGTCGAAGTGATAGTTACATTTGCAAAGTAAGAAGGCATCGTGCCGCAACCTGCAGAAAAAATGCCTGCATTAAAAACAAAAGAAATCAATAGCAAAACTACGAAAAGCTTTTTCACACTTCCTCCTTATCTTTAGTTTTTCACACCAACTTGACTGCAAACACGCAGTTCGTATAATACTACTGTAACTTATGCCGAAGTGGCGGAATTGGCAGACGCGGCGGACTCAAAATCCGCAGGGGTTCAGAGCCCCGTGAGGGTTCAAGTCCCTCCTTCGGCACCACGCCTTTTCCTTATGTAGTAGTATATGTATTCCTGTGCGTATCCTGCATACTTTCCAAACATTTCTCTTCCCTTTTCAGTAACCTTTTTCGTCGTGCCTTTTACGGAAAAAAGTTCTTCCATTCCGCGCTTTATCCACACATCAACAGGGAAAGCGGAAAGTTCGTTCATAGAAAAAAGCATAATACAGTGGGCAACTTTTATGCCAACGCCTTTTATTTTGAGCAGGGCACGCTCCTTTTCCGAAAAAGGCATTCTGGATACTTCTGTAAGCGCGTTCTCGTCGTATCGCTCAATGAATTCCCTAAACCACTTTTCCCTGAAGCCTAACTTTAAACTCTGTACTTCACTATCAGAAAGTTTCCTGAGGTTTCTGCTTTCAGGAAATGTATAAAATGCTCCAAAAGGCGTGTCTATTTTTTCGCCTGCAAGTTCTGAAAGCACATTGAGCCTGCGCCTTATCAGCGGAATTGCGCTCTGCACGGAAAACATAAAAGAAACCGTCGTTTCAAACGGAACCTGCCGCATAATCCTGATGCCAAGTGTCTTATCGATTACTTTTGCAAAGCCGCTAACCCTCTGCGCAAGCTCGTTATTAATCGTTTCTATGTCGTCGTTTAACCCCAGCAAATTACGAACTGCTTCCTCAGATAAAGGCACACCAAATACTTTATATTCAAGAGTGTTTCCGTTTTGCTTTAGTGCAACGACAGAATTTCCGTAAGGGTACAAAAACCACCCGTCTTTTTCAAATACTCTGAATGTTTGCCCGCACTTCAATGTGCGCTCAAGCGAAAAGTGAACAATAGGAATTTTACCTTGCAAGTTCGTAGATTGCCTTTCCGTAAATCTTGGCAAGTTTTATAAGATGCTCAATGGATATAAACTCGTCTGGCTGGTGCTCTACCGCTTTCATCCCTGGGAACACAGGCCCAAAAGCAACGCCTTTGTCCATTGCGCGCGCGTATGTGCCGCCACCAATTGCAAGAGTATATCCCTTTTCGCCAGTTGTTTCTTCGTACACTTTCAAAAGTTTCTGGACGACTTCTTCTTTCTCGTCAACGAAAAGCGGTTTTTGAGTGTGGGTATTGAGGACGGACAGCCCAAACTTTTGTGCAGTTTCCTCTATTCCTTTAATGATTCGCTCGTCACTATCAGTAATTGGATAGCGGATGTTAAATGTAATTTCAGCACTATTTTCGTCTATTTTCATAATACCCAGGTTCACCGTGAGCTTTCCTGAAAGTTCGTCTTCGTTTGCTATGCCAAGGCCTTTTCCATAGACATCGTTTCCGACAGCTTCGTTTACGAAGTCTATTACGCGCTTTACTTCGTCAGGAAGTTCTATACTTTCAAGGGCTTTGCAAAGAATTGCCACGGCATTTTTCCCTTCCCACGGGTGTGCACCGTGAGCAGAAACGCCTTTTGCAATTAATTTATTTCCTTCAACTTCTACATCGCCAGAAATTGCACCGCTCATGTTTTTTAATTCCGCTTCTGCACGGTCAGGCACCATATTGGGCCTTTCACCGCCTCTCAGTTTTAGTGCATCGTTTTTTGCAGAAAACTTCCTTCCAACGGTAATATTTAAAATGCCTTTTTCTCTGTTAATTACGGGAAAGTTACCGTCCGGAGTAAAGCCAATCAGCGGGTCCTTTACCTTTTGCTTGAAGTATGTAATACCTTTCCATCCTGTTTCTTCGTTTGTCCCAAAAACAATGCGCACTCTTCTTTTAATGCTGAGCCCGCTCTCTTTCAATGCGTACAAGCCAAACAGTGCAGCAAGTATTGGGCCCTTATCGTCAATTGCGCCACGCCCGAATATTTTACCGTCCGCAATTTCTCCACCGTAAGGCAGGTGAGTCCATCCTTTACCCTCAGGCACTACATCAAGATGCCCTAAAATACTGATAACCTCACTTCCTTCTCCAAACTCTGCAAATCCTGCGTAGTTATCCAGATTTTTCACGGAAAACCCCATTTCTTCCGCAGCAGCAAGCGCATATTCCAGAGCAAGTTTTACGCCTTCACCAAATGGCGCATTCTCAAACGGCGGCTCTTCAACGCTTCTTATCTTTAGTGCTTCCTGCACAAGCTCGATTAAGTCGTCTTTGTGCTGGTCAATAAACTTTTCCATTCTTCGCCTCCAATAAAAAGTATATTGCAAAACTTAATACAGTATATTTACTTATCCGCTTTTGTAAACTTATCTGCCTCTCCGCAAAATTTACCACAAAAATACACTCCCCACAAATATCTATTTCCAAATATTGCAAATTTTAATCCACACTTATAATTTTATTTCACAAAATCGATATTGAATAATACAATATTAGTGATAGAATGTTACCCGGAAGTTGATGCAAAAGTTAAGGAGGCAAATATGTCAAAAATAGGAATCACGGAGACAGTGTTGAGAGACGGCCAGCAATCGCTCATAGCAACGAGAATGAAAACAGAAGAAATGCTTCCAATATTAGGAACAGTCGACGCAGTAGGATACCACTCGATAGAAATGTGGGGTGGTGCAACATTCGACTCAGCGCTAAGGTATCTAAACGAAGACCCGTGGGAAAGGCTCCGCACAATCAGAAAACACATTAAGCATACTAAACTTCAAATGCTGCTCAGAGGGCAGAACCTGCTGGGATACAAACACTATCCTGACGATGTGGTGGAAGCATTTGTAGAAAAGTCAGTTGAAAACGGCATAGACATCATTCGCGTATTCGATGCATTGAACGATGTAAGAAATCTCGAAACGAGTATACGCGCAGCCAAAAAGGCAGGCGCACACATTCAGGGAGCAATCGTTTACACGATAAGCCCCGTGCACAACACGGAAACCTATCTGAAAACTGCGAAGGAGTTAAAAGACCTTGGTGTGGATTCTATATGTATAAAAGATATGGCAGGATTGCTTGCGCCAAGTATCGCATTTGACATCGTAAAACGCATAAAAGAAGAAACGCACCTGCCCGTCCAACTGCACAGCCACGAAACGACTGGACTTGCATCAATGAGTTACATTAAAGGAATTGAAGCAGGCGCAGATGTCGTTGACACGGCAATTTCTCCATTTGCGCTCGGCACTTCGCAGCCACCTACAGAAAGCATCGCTGCAGCGCTTCAGAATACAGAATTCGACAGTGGATTAAACCTGCACACTTTAAATAAAATAGCCCGATACTTTAAGCCAATAAGAGAAAAGTACATTAAAGAAGGCACATTAAATCCTGCACTGCTTACGGCAGATGTAAATGCGCTCGTATATCAAATTCCTGGCGGTATGCTATCAAACTTGCTTTCCCAGCTTAAACAGATGGGGAAAGCCGAACTGTTTGAAGAAGTATTAAATGAAGTTCCAAAAGTAAGGGCAGACCTTGGGTACCCGCCGCTCGTAACACCAGCAAGCCAGATCGTAGGAACACAGGCAGTTTTAAATGTAATTAGCAAAAAGCGTTACGCCGTCGTTCCAGAAGAGGTAAAAGCTTTTGTGCGCGGAGAATACGGAAAAACTCCAGTTGAGATAAAAGACGAAATTAAGAAACTTATCCTTGGAAGTGAGCAACCTATTAAAAAAAGGCCTGCAGACAATTTAAAGCCTATGTTAAACGAAATAAAAGAAAAAGTAAAGGCGTACATTACTCAGGAAGAAGATGTTCTCACTTACGCACTATTCCCTGACATTGCAATGAAATTTTTCAAAGAAAGAAACACAGAGAAGTACAAAATCGACGAAAGTTTGATCGGAGAGGACAAAGGAATAATTTACTACCCCGTATAATGCAATCTAACAAAAAGCAACGGGAGAGCATCTGCTCTCCCGTTTTGTATCTTTAATGGAGGGTACTGCGGCTACGATAACTTCTTGTGGCAGAGCCACCAGTCAAAGCACTCTATTTCACCTTTCTTCTTTGATTCTTCTCTTTCCTTAATCGCCTTCGATGTACTTGCAGGCGGAACGATTACTCTATCACCAATAAGTTCGTTGTTGGGCCACTTGTGAGGCAGTGCAACTTTGTTTTTATCACTTACCTGCAGCGCTTTTAATGCACGCAAAATTTCGTCCCAGTCACGCCCGACTTCTGCAGGATAGTAAACAATCGCACGAATTGTGCCCTTCGGATCTACGATAAACACGGCGCGCGCAGTTGCAGAGCCACCACTTGGAATCATACCCAACTTCTCTGCAAGCATACCCCTATCGTCTGCAATAAACGGGAATTCAATTTCTACACCAAGATTATCCTTAATCCATTCTGCCCACTTTAAGTGAGAAAATACCTGGTCAATACTCAAACCAATCACTTCTGCACCAAGTTCCTTGAACTGTTTAAGCCTGATCTGCATGCCGTAAAACTCCGTCGTACAAACTGGCGTAAAGTCTGCAGGATGTGAAAATAACACAAACCACTTACCTTTAAACTCTTCGGGCAATTTCATCTTACCGTGTGTCGTCATTACTTCTACTTCTGGAAATTTTTCTCCAATTGCAATCATACCTACACCTCCTGTTATTTATTTTTTATAATTATAATGATTTTTAATTATAATGCAATAGTTTTTCATTAGGATTTCAAAACTTTTTTTATAAATTGTTTACGATGCCTCTAAAAATCAAGTTTCTGAGTTTCCTAAAAATTTGAGAATGTTTTTCATTTAAAAATTTTTGTATATAATAAAGTTAACAAAGGAGGATGCCGGAGTGGACAAAACTGCCCCGGCATTTTTCCGTTGGGTTTTAATTTTTCAAGATAATGTTCAATACCATTCTGAAGAATCTCTGCCTGAACAATTATGCCTCTTATTAAACAACGGCAAAATTACTCTCAATAAACCCTGTATTTATCAGCCTTCGTTTCAAAATCGCTAATTTAAGGCCCATAGACGCAAATCTTGAGAAAAATCGGGTAATTATACCTGCAAAACGCGTTAAACGGCCTTATTTTAGGGCATAAGAAAATTGCAATAAAGCCTGTGTTTATCAGCATTTCTCAAAAATTGCCCTGAAATTTTCAATTTGAATAAAATTAGCAAAAATAGAAACCCGCATAAATAGAGGCTTCTTTGGGTGTCAAAAATGGGTAAAATCTGGCCGAAAAGCGAAAAATTGTTCGTATATGCTCAAAATGGCAACAAAGCCAGCATTTATAAAAGTTATAAGCAATTTCTCCTGTAACTTTGCCGTAATACAAAAACACAAAGTAAAAATGGAAACGATAACAGAAAATAAACCTTTAAATTACATCTCTTTGAAAACCTGAATTTTTATGAACACAGTTGGTGCTTTTCGCATCAGGCAAACACAAGTCCAATTAACCTCTCATAATTAGCAGTAATATAGAAAAAAGTAATTTAAATACAAAGTGCAAAAGTATTTATCCAAAAACAAAAATTGTGACCGAATACAAATATTAATTATCAGCGTTCAGAATTTTACAGTTTAAAGTAACAAGCAAAATAAAAATACTCGTTAATTGCCAAAGAACAATCACTTGAAATTTAAGTTCGATTTTACTCGTAATAAAACAAACCAATTTTTCAAAAATTTGAAATGTCTCGCTTACACCCCGTTTAAAAATTTCTACCCAGCATTACTTTCAACACGCACAGATGCTAAATATAAAAAAATCTAAAACACATACATCTCTTCAATATAAAAAACTACATAGGGAAAATTAAGCGGCACAAACGAAAATCGCTTTTTAAAAAATTTACACTTAAAAGTATATTTAAAACAAAAAGCGAAAGGTCTTTGCCTTTCGCTTCCCTTTAAATGATCAGAGACAATGTTTTCCCCAAAAAACATTCCCCTTGAAAACATTGACACATTATTATAACAAACTAAATTCACTTTGTCAAATTGATAATTCACAACGGTAGGTAAACACAAGCAAAAAACGGGCGCAAAAGCGCCCGCAAAATTTTACAGCCAAACAGTTTAAAGCTACTTCGGCAAATTAATACGCCTTCTGGAAAATTCCGCTGATAATCGCACCGCCTGTTTCCGTAAGCAAACCGTAAACTGAAAGGTGCTGCTTTGTTTCCTTTTCCACACTCAGGATCTTTTCGAACTTTCCTTCGGGGTTGTCCACTTCTTTTCCGGTTTTCACGAATACGAGGTCGCCTGCTTTGAGATTATCTGCACGCACGAGCACTTCTTCTTCGTCTCGCAAAACGGGAATCTGGTGGCTTGCACTTACGACGGTCTTTTTTCCTGATTCTGTTTTCACGACAAAAAGCGGCTCGTAAACTCTGCGCCTTATGATGTTCTGCACCTTTACAAAGCCTGTTTTTCCCAAAACTTCCATAGGTTTTTCTTTAGGAATGTCTTTCAGCCAGATGTCTTCTTCTTTTGCAACGAGGCGTTCTGCAGGATCGGCAAGCGTGAACATATTCCTGATCGTAAACACGCCTACTTTTCCGTCAAACTTAAGCACTACCGTTTCATTTTCGGAAAACCCATTATAGAAACGGTCCATTACAGGTTCCTGGAAGTAAATTTTATCTTTCAAGTTCATTTTTCCCTCCTGCTTTTTTCCTGCAAGTATCTGTCAATACCAATCGCAGCCCTGTGTCCGTTTGCTATTGCAGAAATTGCGTTGCCCTTCGAAGTAGGCACGAGATCTCCGCCAGCAAATACTCCAGGAATGGTTGTTTCACCGTATTCGTCGACCTGAACTCTACGCCTTGGAGTGAACTTCAGTTTCTCAAATATCTCTTTCGGTATAAACGAGAAGTCGTACATCTGTCCGACGGCTTCAATGATAAATTCTCCTTCCAGTACTTTCACCTGATCCTCAAAGAATGTCGGATGGAATCTGTGGTTTTCGTCAAATACCGACTTAACCTTCACGACTTCAAGGCCTTTGATTTTACCGTTCTCGTCAAAGATTACCTGCTTGGGACCCCATCCCGGGTTAAAGATTACGCCTTCTTCAAGTGCACCTTCTATTTCTTCCTTTGATGCCGGCATAATGTCCCAATCTTCAAGACTCACCGTTTGCACCATCGTATCAACGCCACCGTACGAAATGTGCTGAAGCCTTACGACCGTCCTTGCAACATCCATTGCCACATTTCCGCCTCCGATAACGATAACGCGTTTCGCAATGTTTCTGCGGCCTTCCACTTTTACCTGTCTAAGGAAGTCAATTGCCTGGATAACATCAGGGTGTTCCTCACCCTTCAGGTGGATTGATCTTCCGTAGGAAAGCCCTATTCCCAGGTAAACCGCATCGTAATCTTTCAGCAGGTCTTCAAACTTCACATCCTTTCCAACTTCTGTGTTCAGTTTAATTTCTACGCCCATAGACTTAATGTGGTTAATTTCCTTGTCCAATTCGTATATAGGTAACCTGTAAAGAGGAATACCCAGACCAAGTGCTCCACCTGCACGCGGCCGTTTTTCAAATATCGTCACAGAATGCCCCATCGTTGCAAGGTAGTATGCAGCAGAAAGTCCGCTTGGGCCTGAGCCAATAATTGCAACTTTCTTTCCCGTAGGTGGCATTTTTTCGACTTCAACATCTTTATAGGTTTCCAACTGGTCTGTTGCAAAACGCTTCAGCCACATAATTTGCAGAGCGTCTCCACGGTAGTTATACACGCAGTCGTCCTGGCAATTATGCGTACAGATCCTTCCACAGATACCCGGAAGTGCGTTATCTTCAAGCATGTACTTTACTGAAAGTTTATTGTCACCGTCAAAAATTGCCTGTATGTATTCAGGAATTTTCATGTGAGCAGGACAGCCCTGCATACAAACACCGCAACCAAGACAACGCATTGCTTCTTTCCTCGCCTGCTCTTCGTTAAATCCGAGAATAATTTCTTCAAATGTCTTTTTACGGACGTCTGGTTCAAGTTCTGGCATTTCGACTTTTTCAAGCATAAGCGGCGTAATTTCGTCCGTCTGGGTAAACCCTGGCTCCCTATTCTGTTCTTTTGCGGGAATCCACACAAACGCATCTCCGTCCGTAGATGTGTAAATTAAGTCCTTTGAAAGTTGCAGAGAACCAGTCGGGCAAACTTCAACGCACAGTCCGCAATAAGAGCAGCGTCCGTAATCGATCTGGGGCCTTAACGGATTGGTGCCCTCTTTTACTTCCACTGGGTGTATAGGAGAAGGATCCACCATCGTAATTGCAGCACACGGGCATATATCTCTGCAGTTTCCGCATCCAATACACTTGTCAATGTCGTTTATGTGAAAACCTCTGTAACGCTCTGGAACGGGTTTTTCTTCCTTTGGGTACTGTAAAGTGTGCGGCTTTTTGAAAAGATACTTTACAGATGAAAGAGGTTTTAACAAACTGCCGTTTTCGTATTCTTTTTTATCCATCATCTCACCCCTTACCTATCAATTTCCGGAGGACATATATCCAAACTTAACAAAATGTGCGATGCATCGGCAAGCCTTGAGCCAACGAGCAACTTCTCTGCAATGGTAAACATGTGCGGCATTGATGCACCACGCACGGATACTCTGTATGGCCTACCCGTTCCGTCTGACACCATGTAGAAACCGTGTTCACCTCTCGTTGATTCCACTTTTGCATAGGTCTCACCCTCTGGCACATACCACTTAAACGGGTTTGGCATCTTCGTCCACACAGGGCCGCTCTTCGGCATCTTCTTTACTGCCTGCTCTATGAGGTTTAGAGAGGTCTCGAGTTCAAAACGCCTTACGATTGCGCGCGCCCAGGAATCGCCTTCCTCCATAGTAGGAATTTCAAAGTCAAGATACGGATACGCCGCATACGGGTCGTCCTTTCTCACATCCTGCGCAACGCCTGTTGCTTTGAGAATTGGCCCAGTTGCACCCCACTCGAGTGCCTGCTCTTTCGTCACCTTTGCAACACCCTTTGCTCTGTGCGCAAACATTGCGTTCTTGAAAAACAGGTTATCGTAATCAATAAGTTTATCCTTCATATACTTCACATAGGAAAGCAGTTCGTCCGTCCATCCCTGGGGTAAGTCTCTTCGCACTCCACCTGGCCAGACATACATGTGGTACACACGAGCACCTGTAAGCTCTGAGAATAGGTCAATCGCATAGTCCCTGTCGCCAGTTGCCCACTGGCCAAGCGTGTAAAGCCCAAGTGAGCCTGCGTAACCGCCCATCCATAGGAGGTATGCAGTAACCCTTGCAAGTTCCAGCACGATCGTCCTGATGTACTTTGCACGCTCAGGAATTTCAACGCCCATAAGGTCCTCGACTGCCATCGAATACGCAGTTTCGTTAATGTCTGGCTCCGGCACGCAGATACGCGGTATAAGCGCAAGGTTCTGGATGTAAAGCCTGTATTCCATTAACTTCTCAAACGCTCTGTGGAGATAACCCGGGTCGCCTTTTGCAGAAACAATCGTGTCGCCTTCAAGTTCGAGGTGAAGCGAAAAATTCCCCGGAATACCCGGATGGTTTGGACCTATAAAAAGTTCGTAACTCTTATTCATCTTTTGCCTCCAATTCCACTTCGTCGTGATGTCTGAAAGGCTGGAAGTGTGCATTTACATACTTCATAGAATTGAAGTCCTTTCTTAGTGGTGGAACATCGCCCTTGAAGTTTTCGAGTATGAACGGTTTGCCTGCATCTGCATTTCCTTCAACTTTTATACCAAACATCTCTGCAATTTCACGCTCGTAGGCATGTGCAGGCGGATAAATTATTGCAGCAGTCACAAGTTTAGGATTGTCTCTTGGAATATAAGTCCTTACAATGCAATTCACCTTTTCCCTGTTACTGTAAAGCACATAGAAGACCTCAAACTGTTCTTCGTTTATGCGGTCAACTGCACTGAGTAAGGAAAGTTGGTTGAAACCGATATTTTTCAGCACATACAGCACAGAGATAAGCTTGTCCTCTTTTACATCAACAAATATTCTGTTGTCGCGCTGAACTTTTACATTTACCCCTTCAATGCCTTTTATTTTATCAAGCACGCTCATCCTAACACCTTCCTTTGATTGTTCTTATAAAACTCGTAGTTTTGCTTGTAGCGCTTGTATCCGTCTGCTTTTCCGCTGTCTATGAGGTTCATCAGGTGCTTAAACATCGTAATAATCGCTTCAGGCCTCGGCATACATCCAGCAATGTAAACATCGACGGGAATGTACGCATCGAGCCTGTTGATTACTGAGTAAGAATCGTAGTAAATGCCGCCATTAATTGCACAGGAGCCAAAACCTATTACATACTTTGGGTCAAGCATCTGTTCGTAAACAGTAATAATACGCTTTAGCGTTTTTACATTTACATAACCCGTAACAAGCAGGATGTCTGCCTGCCTTGGCGTAACATACGGAACGATTCCAAACCTTTCCATATCGTATCTGGAAGTCATCGTAGGAGGAAGTTCCATTGCTCCACAACCCGTACAGTAGTGCAGCATCCAGAGTGAGCGCTTCCTCAACATATTACTTATTGCTCTATATTGTTCTTCTGTCATTTTATCCATAGCATACTCCTCCTATCTCACGAGCACGATGATAAGGCCCAGCAATGCAAGGATTGTAGGCCATCGCCAGTAAAACCTTACCGCATCGTCCACTCTGAAACGCGGCAAAACTTCGTCAAAGAAAACATAAATTACAAATATAACGAACATCTTTGCATAGAAGTAAAACAGATTAGATGCACCGCCCATAAACAGGTCAACGAACAGAGCAAGTTCTATGTAAATGTGGAATGCATGATTGATCATCAAAAGGCCAAGGTGCTTTCCGCCGTACTCTGCCATAGGTCCCGTTGCAATTTCGTGAGGTGCAACGGCAACATCAAACGGATGCTCTCCAAGTGCACCGTAAGTTACGATAAACCCAACAATTGCAGAAAGAGGCAAAAGCCACATTGCCCAGTGTCCACCTGTTTGCATCTGCATAATTTTGTAAAGGTCAGTCGTATGGTACTTCATAACGAGCGTAATAACGACGATTACAAACGGAAGGTCGTAGCCGAGCATCAGCGTGAGTGCACGCGCTATACCAATTGTGGAGTTCGGGTTTGCACTCTCACCAGCACCAAGTGCCATAACGAGCGAACCAATCACCATAATGTAAAGCAGCGCAATAAGGTCTGCTGAGCCAGTCATTAGCTTCATGCCCGGAATGGGAATAAAGAATATCACGGTCATTGAGGCAGCAAGTGCAAGAATTGGCCCCAGGTCGTACATAATTCCGTGAGAAATGTTTTCCTGTTTGGAAAGCAGTTTAAATGTATCAATTAACGGCTGTATAAATGTCGGACCGTACCGCCTCTGGATTCTTGCTGCAATCTTCCGCTTAAACATCATAAACGAGACGCCAAATCCGTATGCAAGAAGCGGTATGCCAATTGCAATTAGTATCGTCCTTACCATAATTTGCCTCCTATGAGCAACACGAATGCAACAATCGTAATTAGCACCACGATGTAAGAACTGTATGTTTCAAGGTTGCCCGTATACACTCTTCTCATGTAATCGCCAAACACTTTTGTGGCACGCGCCCAGGCCTCGTACATCTTATCAGCACTCCACTTGAAAATGGGATTTATCACTCTGCCGAAGAACATATAGAATCCGTAACTGTAGTTGTACTTAGTTTCCGGAGTTACGACCTGTCCTGCAGCGTATGTATCGTACTGTGAAACAAACCTTTCTTTTGGAAGCATTAAGTAAAGAGCAAGCACTACGATAAATGCAATAATCAAAACACTCGAGATGTTAATTACCTTAAGTGAACTCATTGCAGTCCCCTGAGGGAAACCGTAAAGAGTGTACTTAATCGGAGTGATGCCGAGGAATTTTTCTCCCTGCGCAATAACATTCATTGCAAGCCCCGGCCAGATGCCAAACACAATGGTAAGCGCAGAAAGAATCCATATGGGAAGCTGCATAAGGAAAGGCACTTCTTTCACATCCTTATACTTTTCAGGAAGCTGTCCTAAAAATACGGAGTGGATAAAACGATATAGGTATAGGAAAGCGCCCGTACTTCCGACAAACGCCATAATAAGTAAGAATACTTCTTTTTTCTGCAGAAGCGCTTCGTATATCATCCACTTGGAAACGAACCCGTTTAGAGGCGGAACGCCCGAAAGTGCGACAATACCAAACAGCGCGCCAATAAATGACACGGGCATCTTTTTAATCAGTCCACCCAGTTCGCTCATATTACGCGTGCCCGTTCTGTAAATTACGCCTCCAATTACGAAGAACAGCAAGCTTTTGAAAATTGCGTGGTTCAACGCATGGAACAAACCACCTGCAATTCCCAGGGAAGAACCCATTGCAATGCCGAGCACCACATAGCCGATCTGAGATATGGAAGAATAAGCAAGCAACCTTTTTGCATCTTCCTGTAAAATTGCGAGGAATGTAGCCAGTACTATAGAAATCGCTGCAAGCCATTCCACGATGTAAAGAAGAAGCGGAGTCGGCAAAATCGTAGGTGCGAGTTTTCCAATCAGTTGCACAGACAAAAATCCGTAGAATAAAACTGTTAATCCGTATGCACCCATCTTTATAAGCACGCCAGAAAGAAGCGGCGAAACAGGTGAAGGTGCTTCAGAGTGCGCATCTGGCAGCCAGGTGTGAAGCGGCATAACTGCTGCTTTTACGAACAGGCCAATGCCGAAGAGCACGAAGAACCAGATGACGAATGCAGGGGAGGATTGTGAGAGAAGCATCGACACATTTTTGAACACGAGGCTGTGCGCACGCCCAAATACCATCGCAATTGCAACGAACATCGAGTATGCACCAATTACACTCATAATAATATACTTGTAGCCTGCAGTAATTGACTTCTTTCCTCCCTGGATAATAAGGAAGTAGGAAGTCCAGCTCATAAGTTCCCAGAACATAAAGAAGGTGATAAGGTCGCCGGCAAGGGTAATACCCAGCATCGCGCCTTCGACGAACAACAGTTCCAGATAGTAAAAGTCAAGTCCTTTATGGCCTTCCACATCGTTAATTGAGAACAAAATTACGAGAAAGGAAATACCCGTTACGATAAAAGCAAAGATCCACGAAATCGGGTTAATCTGCAAAACTAAAACAGAGCCAAAAAGCCTTCCCCACACATAATTTCCTACCGTTGTGTTATAGAAAAAGAAGATTTCAATAAACGCAAGTAGAGAAAACAGAATAGCAAATGTGTATCGCACCCATCTGTGTATTTTGCCGCCAAGATAGGCAAGAATTCCACCGACAAACGGTGTGGCGAGCAATACACCCAGTGACATATCCATTATAGCCCTCCTAACACAGAATTAATGTACACGCTTCTTCCAACGAGGTCAGCTGCAGCTTTATGAGCAAAGTTGATAACGGGTGTAGGATAGAAACTCAAAACGAGAATGATTACGACGAGGGTAATCGCAGGAATAAGCATCCAGGCAGGTGCTTCACGCACTTCCTTTTCTTCTTTTGCTTCTTTAAAGAACATTACCTGCATTACTCTGAAGAAGTATGCAGCTTCTATAAGAGACATAAACAGCACAATTACGACAAACGCGATAGTATATACATTTACGCGCTCAAGCGTGGCAAAGATAATTTTCAGTTTGCTCCAGAACCCAAAGAACGGGGGGAGCCCCATTAAAGAGAATGCAGCAATTGCAAACAGGAATGCGCTTAGTTTCATCTTCCGTCCAATGCCTGCAAAGTCGTCTATGTTGCGTGAACCAACAGAGAAAATGATCCCACCCACGACGAGGAACAGCGTTGCCTTGGCAAGGGAGTGGTTCATCATCTGCAGGAAAGCACCCTGCATGCCATTTATGCTGCCAAGAGAAAACGCATAAAAGAAAAGTCCTGTCTGTCCAATCGTGGAATACGCAAGCATCCTCTTAATGTCTTTCTGGAAGAATGCCGCAGTTTCACCAAACATCAAAGTAAGCAAACCAAACAGAATAAGGAATAATATAACCTGATAGTAATTAAAGATCGTAACAGTCACCCTGATAATTCCGTAAATTGCAGCAGTCGTCATAATACCTGAAAGGATTGAAGAAACGGACGACGGTGCTGCAGGGTGCGCATCGGGCAGCCAGGCATTCAACGGGAAAAGTGCGCCTTCTATGCCCAAACCCGTAAATATAAACGCATAAGGCAATAATTTTTGCTTGAATGTGAAACGCATAATCTTTTCTGCAATGTCTGCCATATTCAGCGTGCCGGTTGCAGCATACAGCATTACCACGCCGATAAGCAAAAGCGAGGCACCGATAGAACCCATAACGAGATACTTGAAACCTGCTTCTGCAGCATCTTTATCCCTGTGGAAGCCGACGAGCCCAAATGCTGAAATTGAAGTTACTTCAAATGCAACGAACATATTAAAGAGGTCGCCCGTAACTATCATCCAGGTAATGCCCGTAACGAGAAGGGTAAACAAAATGTGGAATTTTTCAGCAGGTTCTTCTTTTATATAAACGAGATTGTAAATGGAAACGAGGAAACCCAGAAGTGTAGCAATCAATACGAGGAACAGGCTCAGTCTATCCACTGCCACATTGATTGCAAACGGTGGCTTAATTCCTGCAGTAGTTGCAATAACGATTCCATTATCTAAAACATCAGGAATCAATTCAAAAACGACGAGAAGATTTAAACCGAATGCAATCACAGGAATGTACTTTACGCCTTTTTTAAGCCACGGTGCAAGCACTGCTATAAGAAATGCAAAAAGCAAAGGAATTGCAATCAGTAAAATGGGATTTGCTATGTTTACCATTTCAAACTCCTTATCTTCTTAATGTCAAGTGTTCCGTAATGCCTGTAAAGGATTACGACGAACGCAGCAGCAAGGGCAAGTTCTGATGCACCAATAACAATTGCAGTAAGAGTGAGTGCTTGAGGAACAGGGTCAACCATCATCTTTGCAAGAATGTTTCCTTTCGAAAAAATTGGGGCTGTGCCACCTTTTACATAACCAATGCTCACGATGAGCAGGTTAGTTCCGGAAGCAATAAGGTCAAGCCCAATTAAAATTTTGATCAAGTTTTTCTTTATAATAATTGCATAAAGGCCAATTGCAATAAGAAGGAATGCGCCAATGTAGTAAATCATTTTTCACCTCCGCTGCAAACAGCCTCGCACATCATATCGTCCACAATGCCAGCAAATTCTGATGCTACCTTAAAACCAATCGCAATGTAAATAATCGGTAAAATTCCGGCACTGAAAATCATATTGAGTTGCCCTTTGGGTAAGAAGTTAAACAGGAAAGAGTTTCCCTGCGTAAACAGTCCCCAGAGGCCAAGCCCTGCAAATGTAATGCCAGCAATTCCTTCAACGACTGAAAGTTTACTTCTGTTCACCCTTTCACCAGGGTATGCAAGATAAAGCAAAAGGAATCCAGATGCAATAATTGAGCCTCCCTGGAAACCTCCGCCCGGCGTTAAGTGACCGTGGATGAAGATGTACGAACCAAATAGAAGAATGAACGGGAAGATAATTCTCGAACCTACGCGCACAACGAAGTTCGGATAAACCTGCCTCTCTCTTTTCTTTTTGTCTTCTTCGAGTACATAGAACAGAATTGCGACACCTGTAGCCGCAGCAAACAACACGGTAACTTCTCCAAGCGTATCAAATCCTCTGTAGTCAAGCGTTACCGCAGTGACCACATTTGCCGCGCCAGTTTGGTTTATATCGTTTTTTAAGTAATACTTGCCAACTGCCATTTTGTTTTTTCCGAACGGGAAGGCAGCAAAGAAAAGAATTAGAGACAGAACAATTATGCCGAGAAAAATACCGTATGTAATTTTACGAATCATTTTTCTCTCCTTTCTGTCTTTCTCACGACAATTATATAAATAGCCATAGTAAGTGCAGCACCAATACTCGCTTCTGCCATAGCAACATCAGGCGCCTGCAAAAACAGGAAAAGAAGTGAGATAATCAAACTTACCGCACCCATCGCAACGACAGCAGCAATCAAGTCTTTGAATTCTATGGAGAGAATTGCAAGAACGATCATCGCAATAATGAGCAACCAGGACGCGTATATCATTTCGTTTCCTCCTTTTCACCTTCTCCAAAAAATTCCTTGCCTTTATCAACAATGGTTCTTTTATCAAGTGGTACACCGGTTTTATAACCTGCACGCATAAGGGCACTGGAACTAACAGGAGCAGTAAGTAGAATAAATAGTGCAACGACTAAGCACTTCACAAACCACTGCGGGTACAGTACGCCAACGCCAAGCACAGAAGAAAGCGCGCCAAGCGTAGTGGACTTCGTAGATGCCTGCATTCTCGTGTAAAGATCGGGCAAACGGATTAAACCAAATGCACCTAAAAAGAGAAATGCCGCACCAAAGTAAAGAAGGAAGTACCCTATGATTATTTTTACCATATCAGAACCCCCTCTCAATAAACCGCGCAATTACGAGGACACCAATAAACGCAAGTAGTCCGTACACGAGTGCAACATCAATGTAGATGTATCGCTGGAAGATCATTGCAAAGAAAACAAACAGTGCAATTGTGATCGTGGTAAGCACATCCAGCCCAATCACCCTGTTCGTCAGGTCAGGGCCTGCGATCATTCTTACGACTGCCAGAATAATACCCACAGAAACGATAATTAGATAGATCCAATTTAGTATGCTCATCCGAAGATCTCCTTTAAGAATTTCTCAAACCGCCCGCCAATTTCGCGGGTTGCACCCTCTACAGTTTCTTCCTTCACATAGATCCAGTGGACAAGTAGCGTGTCGTCTTTGACATCAATAGTCAGTGTGCCTGGAGTAAGCGTAATAGAGTTTGCAAGTGCAAGTTTGCCCGTGTCCGTCTTGAGGTCTGTATGGACTTCGACGATTCCGGGCTTTATCGGCATACTTGGAGCAAGCACTCTATAAGCCATGTCAAAGTTTGCAAGTATCATTTCCCACAAGTAGTAAGGAATGTAGATAGCTAAATACCATAAGCGTTTCGGAGAAAGATGCTTCAAGCCGTACTCACTCAGGTAGTCATAAGTTCCAATAGCAACGAGCAAAGAGACTATCAAACCTACGATAAGTTCGTCTTTACGAAAAGTTGCAGTTAGAAGAATCCATGATACATAAAGCACGATTACAGCGAAAATGTACCTGTTGAATTTCCCTGCCTTTTCCATTTTCCACCACCTTTCATTCGTAATAAATACCAATTCAATTTTAACTTTTTAAAGTGTTCAGTCAAGTATTTTTTTTCACATTTATTTATTTGTGAACTAAATAAATGCAGTTCATAAAAGGTTTTATACAGATTTTACCATTGCTATAATTTCTATACAAAATCGTAAAAAACCTCACAAGTACTAATTAGTGTGATATGTATCTAATAAAGTGAAAATTTTCATTAAATACTATTGACAAATTTAAAAATCATTATATAATCATTTGTGATGAAAGAGAACAAAGTAAACAGCGTAAAAAACAGAGCACAGTGCAATACAATAGAAAAAATTGCAAAGGCAATGAGCGGAGAAACACGCGTAAGGATTTTGTGCCTAATAGCAAAACAGGAACTGAATGTGGGAGAAATTGCAGAAGCACTTAACCTTACGCAGTCCACCACCTCGCTCAGCCTAGAGAAGCTATTTAACGAGAAACTCGTCACGAAAAAAAGAAGAGGAAAATTTGTTTACTACAGCACGAATAAAAAACGCATAGAAGTATTTTTAAAGTTGATAACCCAAACATTTTTAAAATAAAATTTATCAGGGAGGTGAGAGTATGTCAGCATTAGCAGCAGACATGCAGAAGTATTACGATCAATTTATGGACTTGCTCAAAAAAGCAGGTGAAGCAGAACCAGGTTATGCAAAAGCATTGATGGAATTCGTAAAACAGGCAGAAAAACCCGGAGCACTTTCAACAAAAACGAAGGAACTTATCTCAATTGCGCTTGGAGTAACGGCACACTGCCCGTTCTGCATTGCATTCCACACAAAGAACGCCATCAAAGAGGGTGCAACTAAACAGGAAATTCTTGAAGCAGGACTCGTTGCAGGACTTATGGGCGGCGGACCGGCAGTAGCATATCTGAGGTATGTGATCGACGCCTGCGACCAATTCGGAGCAAAGTAAACTTTACCCGTCCCTCCTGCAGCGGGAGGGACACTTCTATTTTTGTTTAATCGTTGTAAACTGTCACAAATGGAGGTGAAGTAAAATGGAAGAGTTTGATGTTGCAGTAATAGGCTCTGGTTCAGCAGGCTATGTATCAGCAATTCGTGCCGCAGACCTTGGCAAAAAAGTCGTTATTATAGAACACAGGGAAATAGGTGGAACCTGTTTAAATCGCGGATGCATCCCCACAAAAGCATTATTAAAGGTTGCAGAAGTATACGAAACGATAAAAGACTCAAAAACATTCGGAATTTCTACAGAAAGTGTTTCGTACGATCCAGAAGCGATTCAAAGAAGAAAACAATTCGTCGTAAAAAGGCTCGTTTCAGGTGTAGAGTTTCTTTTAAAAGCAAGAAAAGTCGTAATTAAAAGGACGAAAGGCACACTTCTTGACGAGCATACCGTTTCACTTGAAAACGGAGAAACGGTGAAAGCAAAAGACATCGTCATTGCGACGGGCTCAGAACCTGCACTTATTCCGGTATTTAAAATTGACCACAAGAATGTACTTACGAGCGACGACGCACTAAACCTCACTGCATTTCCAAAAGACATACTGATCGTGGGGGCAGGTGCAATAGGGACGGAGTTCGCCACATTCCTTTCAACATTCGGCGTAAAAGTTACAATTGTAGAAATGATGCCACAGGTCGTACCTACACTAAAAGACAAAAAACTCGCAGGACTCGTAAAACGCACTTTAGAAAAACGCGGAGTAAAAATATACACGGATACGAAAATTGAAAGCGTAGAAGTAGTAAAAGACGGCGAAGTAGTGTCAACGCTTTCAAACGGCGAAGAAATTCACACGGAAAAGGTCCTCGTATCAATCGGTAGAAAACTGAATTCCGACGGAATAGGTCTTGAAAAGTTAGGCGTAAAGACGGAGAGAGGGAAAATAGTAGTGGACGAAAGGCTCCGGACGAACATTCCTAATGTATACGCAATTGGCGATGTAACGGGAGGTATGCTGCTTGCACACAAAGCAATGAAAGAAGGAGAGACAGCAGCAGAAGTCATTGCAGGTCTGGATAGAAAAATGGATTACAGAGTCGTTCCGTGGGCAATTTTCTCAGAGCCAGAAATTGCATCAGTTGGACTCACTGAAGAAGAGGCAAAAGAAAAAGGTATTGAAGTAATAACTGGGGAGTTCCCGTTTACTGCAAACGGAAAGGCAATATCGATGAACCAAGCAGACGGAGAGGTAAAACTCGTTGCAAGGAAAGACACAAACGAGGTAATTGGCGGACAAATCGTAGGGCCAGATGCATCCGTGCTTATTGCAGAAGTTGCACTTGCCGTGGAAAAACACCTCTCAATTAGAGACATTGCAGACACAATTCACACACACCCTACCCTGCCTGAAGCCACGATGGGTGCAGCAAAAGCAGCAATTGGAGAAGCAGTGCATATCGTTGTAAGGAGGTAAAAGATGGCTGACAAAAAGGAATTAGAAGGCGTAATTGCCGAAGTAAAAGACGGGATTGCATACATTTACTTAAGTAAGGATAAAGCAGAGGAATTAAGCGACGCAAGTTTTGTAGAACTTCCCAAAGCAGGAACAGAAGTAAAAGAAGGTGAGCAGTTTGCAAGTGTTGAAACGGCAAAGTCAGTTGAAAGTTTGAAAAGCCCCGTAAGTGGAGTAGTAGATAAAGTAAGCGAAGAATTGAAAGACGACCCTTCGTCCATATCGCAAAAAACATCTGCAGAAAACTTTATAATTACCGTAAAACTGTAGAGCAAACGACCCTTATTATACTCCTTATGCGGGGGTTAAAAAATGCCCCCGCATTTTTATTTTCTCTTCTCGTTTTTTCACACGCTTTTTTACTACAAACCCTTAATCGTCAAAGTCTGATTCACTATGATGCATTGTTAATAACATAACGATGGCATTGATTGCCAATTGTGAAATTTAATTGCAATAGTTTGATAAATGTATTACAATTGTGCAAGGAGGTGAACTTAAAAAATGAAGAATATACCCATTGCATCTGTGGAACGGGTTGCAAAGTACATCAGATGCTTAAAACACTTACAAAAGAAAGGCGAAGAAATCGTTTCGTCTAAAAAACTCGCTGAACATACGCAGGTCACTCCAGAACAGGTAAGGAAAGACCTGTCTTACTTCGGAAAGTTCGGCAAGACGGGGACTGGATACAACATAAAGAAAGTAGTAAAGCGTTTAAGCAACATACTTAAAGGGAGAAAAAACTGGAATGTCTGTATAATCGGCGCAGGTGCGCTTGGTACGGCACTTTCCCGTTACCAGGGTTTCAAAAGTGCAGGATACAACATCGTTGCACTGTTTGACAAAGATCCGGAAAAAATCGGAAAAAAGATAGGAAGTGCTGAAGTATACGACATTAAAAAATTCAGCGACATAACGAAGAAAAAAGACATCAAACTCGCAATTATTGCCGTTCCTGCAGAATCTATAGAGGAAGTGGAAGAATACATTGCAAAAAGTCAGATTAAAGGCGTCCTTAACTTTGTGCCCGTCACTCTCAACTTTAATACGAAGAGGAAAATTGCAATAATCGAAGTTGACCTTGCACAAAAATTATATATACTGTCGTATCTTACAAAAAAATAAGGAAAGGGGAGATAAATATGGATATACTTACATTGAACTGCGGAAGCTCATCAGTAAAGTATCAGGTTTACAGATGGGAAGAAAAGCAGATTCTTGCAAAAGGCGTCGTTGAAAGAGTAACGATCGGCGGTTCTTTCATTAAACACGAAGTTCCAGGAAAAGATAAAGTCGTAAAAAAACAGGAGTGCCCAACTCATAAAGAAGCAATTGAACTTATCATGGAAACGATCACAAGCCCGGAATACGGCGTAGTAAAAGACATAAAGTCAATTAAAGCAGTCGGACACAGAGTCGTGCACGGAGGAGAAAAGTTCAACAAGTCCGTAATCATTGACGACGAAGCAATGAAAACATTCGAAGAACTTTCAGACCTCGCGCCTTTACACAACCCACCAAACATTTTAGGAATAAAAGCAGCAAAAGCAGTATTGCCTGATGTTCCACACATGGCAATTATGGATACGGCCTGGCACCAGACGATGCCGAACTTTGCATACATTTACGCACTTCCTTACGAATGGTACGAAAAGTATCACATAAGAAGATACGGATTCCACGGTACATCTCTTTTGTACGTTGCAAAGAGGGCAGCAGTGCTGCTTGGCAAAAACCCGTTCGAAGTAAACCTCGTATCCGCTCACATAGGTAACGGCGTAAGCTTCAACGCAGTGCAAAATGGACTTTCAGTGGATACGAGCATGGGATTTACACCACTTGAAGGCGCAGTAATGGGTACACGCGCAGGTGACCACGACGCAGCAATCGACCTCTATATGATGGACAAGTTAGGACTTTCCACAAAAGAGATGAACACGATCCTCAATAAAAAGAGCGGTGTTTTAGGAATCACAGGGAAGTACACGGACAGAAGAGACATTGAAATTGCCGCAGAAAAAGGTGACGAGCGCGCAAAACTTGCAATTGCAATTGAAGGATACAGAGGCAGAAAGTACATTGCAGCATACATGGCAACGCTTGGCAGGGTGGATGCAATTGTGTTTACTGCAGGAGTTGGAGAAATGTCGCCCATTATGAGAAGAGAAATGACGAAGAATCTCGAATACTTCGGCGTAAAGATCGACCCAGCAAAGAACGAACTTGCCCACACGAGAAATGCAGAAATGGACATCAG
>JALVXB010000014.1 GCA_027023025.1 Caldisericaceae bacterium
ACCAAAGTACAAAAGATGGAGAGGTCCCCCTCTTACCCCTCCATCTTTCTCTACATTCAACAAAATTACACCTCCTTTATTTAAGATTTAATCAGTCGGGCAAAAACGGCCCGACATTTTTAATTTTTTCAGGAGAATTATATAATAAAGACATGTTAGAGATTCTTATTGCAACGAAAAACCCAGGAAAAGTAAAAGAGATTAAAGAGATCTTGAGTGACCTTCCGCTTAAAATTATTACCCTGCCGGAAAACGACCACTCACGAGTTGAAGAAAACGGCCAGGATTATTTCGAAAACGCACTTAAAAAAGCAAAGTTCTACGGGGATAAGTACGGATACATCACGCTTGCAGACGACAGCGGCCTCGAAATAGACGCACTAAACGGGAAACCAGGAATTTATTCTGCACGCTTTTTAGGCGAAGACACGCCATTTGACCAAAAAATATCTGAAATCCTGAAAATGATACAGAACGCAAAAAATAGAAGTGCGCGTTTTAGAACCGTTGCCGTGCTTTATCTTCCTAAAAGCGGAAAAGTTTACAAAGCAGAAGGAGTAGTGGAAGGCACAATTTTAACATCGCCGCAAAAAAAGAAAGGTAGCGGATTTGGTTACGACCCAATTTTTAAGCCAGAAGGATTTAGCGAAAGTTTTTCGATGCTTGGCGAGGAAGTAAAAAATAAAATCAGTCACAGAAGTAAGGCACTCAAAAATATAAAAGAAATTATTAAAAGTAAACTTCTGGGAGGTAGCAAAATGGTAGAAATAAAAATCAACGGAAAGAGATTACCTGCGAATAAGTATGTTTACGAAGTTTTTAAAAGTGTGATCTTCGCTCTGTTAGGCACGCTTAAAAATATCCCGGAGATAGAAACCGTCGAAATTACGATTAAAAAAGACGATTAAAAATTAGTCCTCTTTATAAAACTTTTTGTTTTTGATTTTCTCTGGCAAATAAGTTTCGCCCTTCACCGTGTGCCCCGGATAATTATGAGGATATTTATAGCCTTTGCCGTATCCTTCAGCACGCATCAATTTCGTAACGGGATTGCGGAGCTTTTTCGGCACCTCAAGGTCACCGCTCGTTTCAATTTCGCTTAAAACACTCTTTTCGGCGAGATAAACGGCATTGCTCTTCTTGCACTTTGCAAGATAAATGGCCACTTCCGCAAGAATGAGGTAGCCTTCAGGCGGCCCAACTTTCTGGAATCCGTCAAATGCCGCATTTGCAACAACAAGCGCATTTACATCTGCAAGCCCTACATCCTCTGCTGCAAACCGAATCATCCTGCGCGCAATGTACAGCGGGTCGTCCCCTGCACGAATCATTCTATATAAATAATATATTGCAGCATCCGGGTCGCTTCCCCGCATGCTCTTTATAAAGGCAGAAATAAGGTCGTAGTGCTTTTCTTTCCCGAAAGAAAGAATCCTCGACGCAAATTGCTTTGCTATGTATACGGTAATGTGTTTTTCCCTGGAAGTTTGGGTAATTACATCAAGAAGGTTCAACGCCTTCCGTACATCCCCGTCAGAAACTTTTGCAATAAAGTCCACAGTAGCCTCGTCAAAAACGAACTTTTGCAAAACCTCGTCCTTTTTAATTGCCTGTTTTATAATTTCCTTTACTTCAGCATCCGTTAGCTTGTAAAAGTGAAAAACGGATAACCGCGAGAGTAAAGCGCTGTTTATGTAAAAAGACGGGTTTTCAGTAGTAAGTGCAATAAGGATAATGTCGCCGTTTTCCACCGCATTCAAAAACGCATCCTGCTCTTTTCTGTTAAAGTGCTGGATTTCGTCAATAATAAGGACGGGCGTTTGCCCTGAAAACTTCTTCTTCTTTACGAGGTCTTTAATTAAAGAGCGAATGTCTTTAATGTGGGCATTTGTTGCTGAAATAAAAACAGCCCTCCTGTTCGAAGATGCAATTTTCGCTATCGTCGTTTTACCCGTTCCCGGAGGTCCGTAAATTAAAAAGGAGGAAATGCGGCCGCTTCTCAGCATCCTGCCAAGTGGACCGTTCTCCCCCATTACATGCGCTTGTCCTATAAATTCGTCTGCAGACTGCGGCCTGACCCGCTCTGCAAGCGGAATATCAGCGTTTTTAGTATTTTCTGCATCAAAAGAATCGAACAAATCAGCCATTAAATTCCTTCAAAGTATTCAAGCTGCTCAAGCACATAGTTTCTTATGTCGTCAACTTTCGGCAGGTCATAAACGAGCTTACCATTTCTTAAAATAGGAGTGAGCAGTTCTTCACCCGGTGCACTTTCGTCAAATGGAACGACGGTGTATGTATACTTACCGTCTTTAACTTCCCTGAAAACTTTTTTCCTTCCGCCCAACTTTCCTCTTTTTGCAACCGGTTTTCCTTCCATCTCTACGATGTCCATTGCAAAGTCAATCGTATCTGCGTTTGAAACAGACGTACCCACGCCAAAACCGTCAGCTCCTGCATCAATCAGTTCCGGGATTGTATATTCGTCAAGCCCGCCAGAAACTATAACCTTCACATGGCTAAACCCTCTTATTTTAAGTTCCCACTTAACCTCGCGAATAATATCAGGGAAAGAGCCTCTGCGAGAAGCCGGTGTGTCAAGCCTTACTGCGTATAACTTGTCTTTTAACGCCTCCGCAACCTGGACTGCTTCAAGTTTTTCGTCTGCGTATGTATCTACCAGTGCGATGCGCGGAACGGCAGGGTCGATGTACCTGTCAAACGCCTTAACTGCATTTACGCTGCCACCCAAATTTATGATTAAAGCATGCGGTATCGTTCCACTTGGCGGCTTTCCAATTGTCTTTGCCCCAACTATGCTGGACACACCGTCGCACCCACCGATGTAAGCAGAACGGTCAATCATAGGCGCAATAGTAGGGTGCATTCTTCTAATTCCGAATGACAGCACCGTTTTATCCCCTACAACTTTTTTGATGCGTGCGGACTTCGTCGCTATTCCGGAACTCTCGCATATAAACCCAAGCACAGGAGTCTCATAAATTGCAAACTTCCGATAAATACCCTTTATCACCATAACGGGAATAGGCAAACCATTTTTGTCAAATGACGGAAAAACTGTTCCTTCCTTCATAGCCCACAGGTCCACAGGCACATCCTTCAGGAGTTCTACGAGTTCTTCAAGTCCGACAAACACATTCCACGGATACCTGCGCGACCTCGTGGTAAACTCGGCAATTACATCTTTATTGCAATTTTCCTTTTCAAGGATTTCCTCAGTGCGCACAAAGTAAATGTCCGTCGTAAGCCCTTTTTTGATTTCTTCTTCACTTGCTACGAAAAACATAATACCTGCCTCCTTCTCTCTGCTACGGTTTGGATTCATTATTTAGCTGTGTCAAGATGTCCTGCAGAATATTAAGCTCTTTGCCTGCAAGGTCAAATTCTCCTTTGCTCACATATTCTTTATACTTCTGGAAGTGGTCGTATGCCTCGCTTATCAGTTCCTCCCGGCTCTGGTTATTATTTTTGTTGCCGTTTTCAGGTGGCACATATTCAGAGAACAGCAAACTCAGTGCATCGTCAAAAGAATCGCCCCATACGAGTTTCTTCTGCGTTGCAAGGATTACTTTTTTAAGTTGCGGGAACTTACTTGCACTTGCCTGCAGATAAACAGGTTCCACATAGAGAATTGAATCGTTGATTGGCAGAGTAAGCAAATTTCCTCTTATTACTTCAGAACCCTGCTGGTTCCACAGCGTAAGCACCTTTGAAATCTCCGCATCCTGGTCAACTCGCGCCTCTATCTGCATAGGTCCGTAGAATAACTTGTCTTTTGAGAATTGATACACCACTACCTTCCCGTAATTCGGCTGGTCACACTGCGCAACGGCAAGGGCAATAAGGTTATTCTTTCCGTACGGAGTAAACGGATAAATCGAAACAAATTCGTACTTTCCTGTGTCTTTGTTCTTAATGATAACGAAGTAGGGAAGAATCTGCTGCGTTGCGTCTCTATACTTTTCCCGTGCAATTGCCCACTTATCTTCTTTGTTGTAAAACACCTCCGGGTCGCTCATGTGATACACCGTATATACCTCGCCCTGTATTTCCATCAGGTCGTCGGGGTAGCGGAAGTGCTTTTGTAGAAATTCCGGCATCTCAGATACATCTTTAAAGAGTGCAGGGAAAACACTTCTATATGTTTCAATAACGGGGTCTGTTTTATCAATAACATAAAAAGTCACTTTGCCCGTGTAAGGATCCACTACATACTTAACGCTGTTTCTAATGTAGTTAATTTTTTTACCGTAAGCAAGAATCGGCTGTGAATAGGGATACAGGTCGGAATAAGTGTACGCATCTCCCATCCAGTACAACTTTCCGTCGTCGCCGAGCACGATGTAAGGGTCTCTATCAAACAAAAGAAAGGGTGCAATTTCCTTTACTCTCTCTTTTATGTTTCTGTGGATCATAATCTTGCTGTGCCCTGTTAAGTATCTGGACAATATAATACTTGCATCGTTATAGCCAATTGCAAATATAAGCCTGTTCAATCCGCCAAGACTTACTCCACCATCCCCTTTGTAAAATACATAAGCATTGTCTGCTCCTTTTGGATAGTCAAATTCCGGAGTTGTGGTATCGACAATTGCGTAGTCGTTCGTCGTTTCTCCGTAATAAATTTCCGGCCGTTTTACTTCGAGCCCTTTTACCGTAGACTTCGGCGGAATATCGCGGATGTACAGCGTGGGCAAACCGTCCTGAGTAAATTCGTTTACCGGGTTCATACAGATCCCGTATCCGTGGGTGTACTTCAAGTGGATGTTCACCCAGCTTTGAGAATCTGCAGGCAGAAGTTTGTGATCCAACTCCCTTGCAGCAAGCATTACCTCACGGTATTCCCCATTTATCATATACCTGTCTATGTCAATGTCTTTAAAGATGTAATATAGCCTTATGGATTGAATCTGTTGATATGTATCCTTTAATGCACGCCAATCCCAGAGTCTTACATTGTCAACAATGCCAGGGTTTTCGTTTATATCTTTCATCGTAAGAGGCTTTACATCTGGAAACTGTTTCAGTAAGAACTTATTCAGGCCGAAACCTTCTCTCGTGCCCTTAATGTTGTATGCAAGATACGGTTTTTCCTTGGCAAGCTCTGTGGGTTTTACCACCACATTTTGATAAATCGACGGCAAGAACCCGTAAAGAAGCAGCCCCGTAAGAATACCAATAATAAGAACTTTTATAACGGTTCCTCTATTCGTAAATCGCGGAAAGATCGCATAAACAAAAAGATATATACCGCCAGCAAAGAATAGATACGCAAGTAATTTAAACAAAGGTACCCTTATGTGGAAGTCCGTAAACCCAATTCCGTAAACTGCACCGTGTGTGGAAACGAGCAGCGAAAATATGCTGAGGTAAATCTTAAAACCGATTAGTACGAAAAGGATACCGCCAACAATTGAGAGAAGGTTCGTTGCGTGGCGGGATGCAAATGAGCGGTCGTGAAAATTCTGCTTGATGTAAAACCAGTAAACGCCTTCCTCTATAATAAACGCCACTACAAATATGCCTATAAGATAAGAAATAAGTGACGAGTAAAATGGATAAGAAAACAGGTAGAAAGAAATACTCTTGTGAAAAACAGGATCTAATGTAGTGGAGGGTGCTCTGTGAAAATATAAAAGAACTTTCATAAACATACCAGACAGGCCGCCAGCAGAGAAGAACGCAAGTATAATGGGAATCCATACCTTAGAAAGCCTTATTATACGCTCCCCGCTTTCAAGTTCCTCTCTACGCTTTGGTATGTAGAAAAATAGAGAATAAATTCCCCAGGAAAAGAAAAATCCGACCACATACAAAATGATCTGCCAGTATACACGCGTTAAGAATGCACTGAGAAAACCAAGGCTTTTAAACCATAGAAATGCAATGTCGAAGTTAATCAGGGAGAGAAACAGCGTAACTGCAACAAAGCCAACTATAAAAATAACGATCGGGATCTTAAGTTCTTCAGGAGAAACTTTCCTGCTCTTCCCGATTCGCATAGACTTTACAATAAGAGGGATAGAAAAAATAGCGTACAAACCAAAAATTATAATTCCAATCATAAAACCTCCTTATTAAAATTAAACTTATGGGATAATGCTCTCCTCCCATACAGGCATTTCAGGCAATTGTCCTTTTTGAAGCATAGACTGCCACTTTTCGTCGGTAAGCCTGTTTGACATTTTTTCCGTAAATTCATAGTAAGAAAATACAGGCCCTTTGAATATGTAATACTTCCCCTCGTAGGGTGCGAATACGAAAATCGTATTGACATTGCCCACACCTTCTTCAAGCACTTCTCCACTGTTTGGATCTGTGTGGATATCCGCAACAAGTGCAACTTTTTCGTCGCTTCCGCCAAGTTTTTCAGTAAAGTCAGAAGAGAAAGTAAAGAAACCCTCTATAACCTGAGGGAATACGGCAAAAAATTCCTTTTCACTATCGCTAAGCGGTTTATTTTCAAGTTCCTTTTCGGAAATCTCCAGGGCAGTTTTCGTAAGAGACTTCAGCTGGTCAATTTTAGCCTTTAACGGTTCGGGCAGTAAGCCTCTTTCCATTAAACCGTTCTCCGTCATTTGGAGCAGTGTAAGCATTCTTGTAAACCCGTTTACATTGGGCTCAACATATCCAGGAATAAGTAGCGGCATAGAGGACTTCGTCGTATAACTCCGCTTTGCATAAAGGATTGTGTCGTGCTTTAATTCTGCATAAGACGAAAGTCCGCTTACAAGCTCCTTTTTTGCCCAGTTTGCATTTTGCATAAACACAGGATAACCGTTCCCATAATTACCTTTTGCGTAAACTTTTAACAAAGATAGCCAGCCCCAATAAAGATTTTGCAGCCACTTCTTCAGCGAATACTTTGAAAACTGCGCTTTTAGCATTTCCGCCTGTTTTACATACTGCGGATTTTTCTTCTCGTCGTAAGTGTTGAGCAGAATATCCTTTGCCTCGCTGTTCCCGAAAACATAAAATATGTCCAGCGCTTTTGGCATCATTCTGTAACCTGCTGCAGGATACACTAAATTCTGGAATATATAGGTATCCGGAGTAAATCTCTGCCCCATTAGCCTGAAGCCCATCGTTTTTGCAGATTCCGTTTCGCCAACCGTGCTTATCTGAGAATGATTGGACTTAATTGCATCTGCAATGAATGTGTCCAGCTTTGTCGTATTGGCCAAGTCGCTTAACTTTATTGAACTTCCAAAAACTGTTTTAGCAATGTTCACATAATCGTAGAAGTTCAAGTCGTCAGACTTCCCTACGAAAAATACGGTAGGCTCATATATTTTATCGTAAAGATTGTAAAGCTCACTATCAGATGCAATATTTAAAGATAATATCAGTGCGCTCTGTGTTTGTGCACGCCCAGCTTCTACTTCTTTTTTACTCAGTCCTGGCTTCAGCAAAAATCTCATCCTTCCAAACCACATCATTGCCTTAAAGTAATTTTTAAGTTGTTCAGTTTTTGTATAGTGGCCTCTCGGCACATATTGAGAGTAGTCTTCCTGATATCCAAAAATAGGAGATACTTCAAAACCTTTGTGCGCATTGATCAGCGCAATTTCTGCATTCACTGAGCTTTCTATTTTACTTCTAACGACGGCAGGTAAATTAAACGGTACTTTATAATCCGGCTCGAGCAAGGTTTCACCAACCACCATAAACTCTATGTCCCTTATAATCGCAGGTTTTAGGGAATCAGGCGCAGTGAGTAATTCTCCCACGAGATTATTTATTAGCTTCCTATTGAACTGCTCAAGATAGGGAATAAAGTAATTCACTTCGTCGTATCTCAGTGCAAGGTCAAAAATCGTGTGGTATGCCTGCAAATATGTGTCAAAAGAAACAAAAATAGGGCCTCTTGCACTTGAATAGAACTTTTCAAAAGTAGGATAATCGCTCTTCTGTATTACAAAGCCGTTTTCCTCAAGGAAATTCAAAGCGTCCTGAGAAAGCAAAACTTTATTTTCAGCGCTGGAAACATCTACTTTATAACCGGGCAACGAAGGGTTAACAGAAACTGACTCTTCACTTGCGGTAAAACCTTTTTCTGAAAGTGTAACAGGCAAATTAAAAGAATCTTTTCTATTAAGAAGCGGATAAGCATTATCAAGCTCTACCGCCGCTTCTCCTCGCGTAATTGGTTTATCGGGCATAAATTCTTTTTTGACACCATTTTGATTAATTACAAAAACAAACAGCAAACCGTAGTGGTATGCAGTAAGTATTTCCTTGTAGCCAAAGTAAGATGGCGTAACATCACTAAAAGGATTTTGGGATGTATTTGCAGGAAGCTTTAATTCCCTTACGAGCATCACGGTAAATTCACCGCGCGTTACTTTACGCTGCGGAGCAAACTTCCCGTTGCCAACGCCTTTTACGATACCGCGCTTATATGCCTCTTCTATCCACTTAAATGCCCAGAAGTGCGGAGCTACATCAGAGAAAGTCTGTTTATAGCTTCCAGATGGAGAAACGCCAAGCAAACGAAGAATTAGCACCGTCGCTTCTGCGCGGGTCAGAGTCCGCTGCGGTTTGAATGTGCCGTCCGGATAGCCTTTTATTAAACCTTTTTCGTATAAGTCTTTTACGGCATTCTGCTGAATGGGGTTAAGAACATCAGGAAAAGGCATTGCAACAGTACTGGAAATACTGAACTGCGTGGAAACGAGGCCTTTGTGCCCCATCCCACCTTTCAGTATAGGTAACGCAAGCCAGAAGTTTACGATGTATGCACCGGGAAGCACGGAATTACCCGTATTGGATGTCTGGTCCCAGGTATAAGTAAACACCTTTTTGCCGTGAGCAGGAATTTCAAGATAAGTAACAACCTGTGCAAACTTCCTTCCGCGCGAATACATAAACACGAGTTTCCCGTTCACATTAACTATAGAAAAGTCGTAAATTTTAGCAGAGTTAAACTTCAGCCTTACAGGTGAATCACTTTTGTTTTCAATGATAAAAGTAATTTTTACCTTTTCACCTAATTTGTAAAACTGTTTGTCTGTTTTTACCGAAAGTGACAGATTAGCGAGATCGTCTCCTTTTGCACTCAAAGAAACTCCAAAAAACATACTAAAAACGAGTGCAATGGCTAAAAAAAGCACCAATGTTTTTTTCATATTATCGCCTCCCATTTATTAGTAAGGGATAGCACAAAAAAGTTCCATTAAATTAATAGCCTTCGCCGGGCCTAAGAACGATGCACTTTGCGTTGGTTTGGGACTCTACCTGTTTTTTAAACTCAAGAGGATCTGCCTTGATTATGTCCCAGGTATTATAGTGGATCGGTACGACGGCACGAGGATGGAGGAGTTTAGTTGCAACAACCGCATCGTGTATGTCCATAGTGAAATTGCCGCCAATAGGAAGGAATGCAATATCTATCCAGGTTTGTCCTCCAATAATTTCCATATTAAGGAAAAGCGATGTGTCACCTGCATGATACACATTTGAATCTTTTAGCTGGACTATATATCCCATTGGATTGCCCGCATAAATAATTTTGCCGTCTTCAACAATCGAAGAACTGTGGAATGCCCCCACCGCCTTCACAGTGCCAAACTCAAACTTATACTTTCCACCAATGTTCATAGGATGCACTTTTTTAACGCCTTTTGACTGAAGGTATACGGTAATTTCGTAAGGCGCGATTACCGTTGCATCGTTCTGCTTCGCTATTTCTACCGTGTCACCAAGGTGGTCTGCATGCCCGTGTGTTACGAGAATATACTTTGCCTTGCAATCCTTTGCCTTTATAGGAGATAAGGGGTTATCGTTAAGAAATGGATCTATAATCACATTGCAGCAGTCGGTAATCAAAGAAACGGCAGCATGCCCCAAATACACAACTTTACTCATTCTTTCACCTCCGTTAATATTTTGGAAACCTTTTTGAAAAATTCGTCTATGTCTTCGTCGTTCACCATTACATCCACTCTGTATGGATCTATGTTTACTTCGCCTTTTGCAACGACTACGATGTGTTCCCGCGCAAAATCTGCGAGCATTGCAGCAGGGTAGATTGCAAGGGAAGAACCAACGACGAAAAATAAGTCAGAAGTATACACGAGTTCTTCAGCACGCTCGAAGTCTTTCACCTGCTCGCCAAAGAATACGATATCCGGCTTTATAAGACCGCCGCATTCGTCACAATGAGGCACTTTTTCCTTAAAAATCTTTTCCTTCATTACATTAAAGTCGTATTCCTTACCGCACTGGAGGCAGTAACTTCTCTCAAAACTTCCGTGAAGCTCCAACACATTTTTGCTGCCTGCCCTCTGGTGCAAGCCGTCGATGTTCTGCGTAATAATGCCTTTTACCTTTCCTTGCTTTTCAAGTTCTGCAAAAAATTTATGCGTAAAAGTAGGCTGCGCTTTCTCCAAAAGAGATATAAAATCCCGTGCAAAGTTGCAAAAAGGAACAGGGTCTTCAAGGAAAAACCTTAACCCAAATGTTTTATCTGGATCGTACTTTCCAAGCGTATAAATACCATTAGGGCCGCGAAAGTCTGGAATTCCTGCATTTGTAGAAATCCCCGCGCCGCTGAGCACGACGATGGAATTTGCCTCTTTTATAAGTTTCGCGCACTTTTCTGCTTTTTTCATACTTTTATTTTACCATTATTCCTTTAAGCTGCAAATTTGTCAGTAAGTTATTTAAGGGCTTCTAATTGTTTAATAATGGCAGTTAAATCTTCTGCAAGTTTTTTATCGAACTTCTCCGCTATGTCGCGAGCGATCTTGTAGTGCCTTAGTGCTTCTTCACTGTTTCCGTCTTCGTATAGCGACTGTCCAATATAAAAGTGTGCAGTTGCAACGGCAAACGGGGACTCGTCTTCAGAAAGCGCATCCAGCGCATTTAAAAATGCTTCTCTTTCCTTTTCTCTATACTCCTTGCTCTTATAAAGAGACGCAAGGTCTTTGTAAATTACGCCAATGTTGTACCACACCCGTGCGTAAAAATCTTTATGCTGGTAAATGCTAAACACTTCAAGGGATTTTTTCAGATACTCTTCTGCTTTATTCAAAAATGTTGCTTTGTCAGGCATAGGTACGACTTTTGAGAGATTGTGGTACGCTAACCCTATATTGTACATCGTGGTTGCATAATCTTCAGGAAAGTCTTCAGGCGTATATACAGAAAGCGTTTTTTTGTAATACTCTATACCCTTTTTAAGATTTTTCTCTTTATCCATTCCAAGCAGCGCAATGCGCGTAAAGCACACACCGAGATTATTGTTAATCATTGCATAGTCAAGAGGATTGTCCGACATATTGAAAACTTTTTCTGCTTCACTAAAGTAGCTAACAGCCTTAGTAAGAAAAGAAAGTGCTTCCTTCTCGTCTCTGGCAAGTTCTGAGAGCATTAAATAAGAAAGCCCCAGAGCGTTTGCAATCATTCCAAACTCTATAGAACTTTCGTTTTCCTTTCTCACATTATAAGAATCTTCAAAGTGTTTTATTGCAGTAAGGATGTTTTCCCTTTCGTTCCCGTCTCTCAAAGAAAGATAAGAATTTCCTAAATTATACTTTGTCGATGCATACTTATAAGGGTCTTTTTCTATCGTTCGGTACTTTAATGCTTTCTCATAATGCTCAATAGACTTTTTCAGGTTGTAGTTACGGTCTTCAATAAAGGCAAGCTTAAAAAATAAGTACCCTTTCATATTCTCTACAATTTCAAGAACTTCGCTTGACTTAGAAAGTTTCTCTGCCATATCAAAAGAAATCAGGGCATTAGTCAAATTTTCCTTTGGCATTTTCTGATCCGAAAGCAAAACATATGTGTTCCCGAGTTCTATGTAAAGTTTTGCCTTTTCCTCATCTGAAACTGCTTTTTCAATTAATTCTTTAACTTTGTTGACTGCGTCTTCCAATTCTGACGCACTTTTGTTAATTTCCACAATTATTACCTCCTCGTATAATATATTTGTAGAATAGATAGTAAAGTATTTATCTGTTCTATGCATTGAAGTTTGTTATTCTCTCTTCGGGGAAAGGTTGAAGAAAGCTGTTGCCTCCTTGGGAAAGGTCGAC
>JALVXB010000015.1 GCA_027023025.1 Caldisericaceae bacterium
GGAACTACTACATCCCCATTAACATCCTCATACTCGTTACCCTGATCTCCCTTCTCTTAGGCTTCCTCTTCTCGTACCTCCCTGCCCTCTTTGCATCAAAAACAAACCCCGTTGAGGCAATAAAGAGTGAGTAAAGATGAAGTTATTAAAAATAAGAAAATTGTTAACAAAATTTTTATTATATGTTTGAGCTGAATTATCGAGAAAGGAGGTAGGCATGAATAATAAAAAATGGATTGTATTAACGGGTATAGTATTAGTTGTTTTAGTGTTTGTACTAATTGGTGTACGATCTAATGTAAAAACTGGTAAACTATTGAGGGAACACGCATTTTCTCTTACTGAGTCGGTACCGGTGGGGGAAACGCTGAACTTAAATAAAGTGAACAATAAAAATTTTGCACAGTTGCTCAGTATAAAAAATCCGAAAGTTTTAATCTTTGGTCGCGTAGGATGTGATTTTTGTGCTTATTTATCCTTTCCTTTAAAAGAATGGGTGAATGAATATAAAAATCTTGATTTCATTTATGTAGATATATCAGGCAATAAGCCTACTTATCTTAATGTGCATACGAATAACTTTCATTTAATTCTAGATAATCCTGATGCACAACAAAATCTTGCGAATACATTTAGGGTACGCCTCACACCTACGATTTTTTTTCTAAATAAAGATAATAAAATTATTTGGAAACGATCGGGTTTCTTAATTACAGACTATAAAGACTTAACCAAGCACTTAATGGACTTCTCACATAACCAGATGAAATTCCAGGATTATCAGCGTAATATTATTACTGGGAAGGAGATGCCCTCCATAATATATAATTATAACAAGAAAGAGATTATTTTCCCGGATGATTTTAAAGGCAAGCCGACTTTGATTTATCTTTTTATGGATACATGCAAGTCGTGCAAATCGGCTTTTGATCAGATACCTAAAAGTATTTATAGCAATACAAATGTAAACAAGGTAATAATATTCGCAGGTTCAAATCAACAAACAATAAAGGAAGCCTTATTTTTCGCGCAGCACTTTTCTATGAAGATTTTAGAGAATGAAATTAAACAAAATATCGGCCATGAAGAACTAAGTTATAGTTATCTTAAAGATAAACTTTACAATTATAAGGACACTATATTAATAAGAGACGATTTCTTTAAAATTCAGAATATGTTGGGACTACCTGGTGCTCCGTTTTTGATAGCGCTTAACAAGAACGGGGAGGTAGTTGGCGTATATTCAATCGCTTCTAATAATAAGGAAATCTCTTCTGCCGTATTAAAGATCTTATTAGAAAGGAGGTGATACTGTGCGTAAAAAAATTCTATCTATCGTTCTAACTATTGCAATTCTTGCTATAATAATCCTTCCTGTATTTCGTTCAGTGTCGGCATACACCAGAACCTGTTATCCAATAGGAAGTAATTGTTCGTATTGCGTCCCCTGCGTAATTTCTCCTGGAGTGCCTGGTGCTGAACCGTATGAAGGTACGTGCATAGGGGCTCCTGGAATCTCAGGTGCGGGAAGCTGTGACGGTGCACCAGCGTTTTACCCAGAAGCCTGTTTAGCAGGGTGTTAGTTTCTCTTATTACATAAAAATTAATAAGGGTTAGGAGGTAGGGAATGAAGAAAAAGTACAGAATTATTATCATATTTCTGGTGCTTATTTTATCCTCAGTTTCAATACTCTTTACTCTTGCGCAGTACTACAGTATTGAGAGCGAACTGAACTCGTACATATACGATGCGCCACTTTCCAACTTTATTGCTATTGGTGCATTTACACTGGGAAACAAATCTTTCCATTCGGCTTATGCGGAAAATATGGCTAAATACGAAAATAAACTTGAGTCACTTGTTCTTGTCACGGCAGAGGAGATGTTCACTCCCGCTCCTAACCCAAAGCGGAGCAAAGAAGCATTGCAGGCAGCGCTTTCTGAGGAAGAGATTAAAAAAATCGAAAAGTTAAAGGGAATAAAATCCGTATATGTATTTAATACGGCAACGGACGGCCAATTTGGATGGGTAACAAATATGCCTGACGGGAAAAAGATGCCTGCTTCGCCCATTCCTGCAGACTTCCTTAACGCCCTGCATCCTTTGCTTGCATACGGAAGGTACTTTAACAAGTCAGACGGGCAAAATGTTTGTGTTCTTTCCTACGGTATGAGCAAGGAGTTATTTGGCACGATAAATTCCATAGGAAAGACGATTACCGTATATGGAGGCCCCGATGGGCCTGCAAAGTACAGAGTCGTGGGCGTTCTCAGCAAAAAACTTGAAGACGCCAAGTATGCCACGGTACTGCCTTTTATTCCTGCATATGGATTTTTTATACCGTACGACCCTGCTATAAAAAGTGAAATAGTAAAAAGGCATCCTAATCTTCATGTATCTGATAGGTTTAACAATCTTTTAATTGTCCCTCAGAAAGGCAAGTATAACTATTTAATGAGAAAGATTAAGGAAATTCTTGGCAAAGACTATCCGTACCTCGTTTCGTCCCTTCCTTTGCGTATGAAGTACACACTGGGTGCAAGAATACGGTACAACAGAATCAAAACTCTTGGACTCGTTTCCGTTCTTATCGTTATCACGGTATTATTTACATTGATAGAGTTCCTTATCCTCGAAATAAACCTGCGGAGAAAGGAAATAGGCATAAAAAGGGCGCTTGGCAAAACGATAAGAGGTATTGCTTTTGACAAAATCAGAGAAATCTTTGTATATTATGTTTTTGCATTTGCAATTGCTGCAATAATCGTGTACATATCTCTGCCCTATGTGAGTAAGTACACAAAACTCGGTTATATAGTAGGCGGTAT
>JALVXB010000016.1 GCA_027023025.1 Caldisericaceae bacterium
TCGACTTGCATGTGTAAGGCACGCCGCCAGCGTTCATCCTGAGCCAGGATCAAACTCTCCGAAAAATTTTCGAAGGTTCGCACAACCTTACTTTTCGCTGTTTAGTTTTCAAGGTACAATCCGCACCGTTTTCTCATTTTTCTGCTTGCCGAAGCAGTAGATAATATACAACTTTTTCAAAGTTTGTCAAGAGTTTCTTTCGTTTTTTTCTGTCGGTTGCTCTCGACGCTGGTTATAATAGCAGAAAGATTTCCAAATGTCAATACTTTTTTGAAAGAATTTTTAAAAAAGTTTTTAAGTGTTAAAACTATTGACTAAATCTAATCTCGTTTAAGATTTCTGGTGAGATGCTCTCCACTTTTCTGCCTCAATTTTTGAAAAGATGCATCCACAATAATTTTGCCTGTACATACCGTAATACTTACTCAAAATTACGCTGGACTTAAAGCCGTTTCGTTTTTTAAAGTCTACTTTCAGAAACTTTACGCCGTATTTCTCCTCAAGTTTATGCCCAATTTCAAATATCCACTTACTGTTTTTGTGCGGGCTTATAGAAAGCGTCGTGGTAAAATAGTCAAAGTGTAATTCTTTTGCAAGTTGCGCCGTTTTCTTTAAACGAAATTCATAACACTTATAACATCTTTTGCTGCCCTCTGGTTCACTCTCCAGTCCCTTTATGTATTCGAACCATTCTTTAATGTCGTAAGGACCTTCAATGAGCGGGAATTTTACGACATTAGCAAACCGTTTTATTTCGTTCACCCGCTTTTCGTATTCAGTTATAGGATGGATGTTTGGGTTGTAGAAAAATCCCGTTACTTTGTAATGTCTTCCTCTTAAATAAAAAACCGGATAAGTTGCATCAGGAGCACAGCAAATGTGCAGCAACACCTTTTCAAAGTGCCCATACGGAATGTCATTCTTGCTTTTCTGTTTCACTTAAAAATGCCTCCAGATTCTTCTCGGAAAAAACCTTAATGCCATTTTTCTTAAATAGCCGGGCAGTAATTCCCATACCCAAAACTTTTTTTCCACTGAACGAGCCGTCGTATATGTAATTGCTACCACAGGAAGGGCTACCATCTTTTAGAATAGCATATCTTACATTGTAAATTTTTGCAAAGTAAAGAGCTTCTTCTGCTCCTCTCAAATAATTCTCTGTTACATCTACTCCATTTATAGTAATAACTTTTCCACCAATTATTTCGGCAGGCGGACGCGGAGTGGAAAGCCCTCCAAGTTGCTCTGGACAAAGTGGAACGAATAAAAATCTGTGTGAAAGCTTAAGAATCGCAATATTCTTATTGCTTTCACCGTTATACTTCGTCCTCATTCCCAACAAGCAACTGCTTACGATTACAATCTTTTTCATATAAGTATTATTATACTGTCAAAAAACAAAAATAAGAAACATCCGATTTTGGTTAAAAGCTATATCACTGTTAAAATAAAGATAAAAACTGGAGAGTGCAATGAACATTTTCTTTTTTATTGGTGTAATATTATTTGTTGCAATTTACTCAGGGAGACTTTTCAAAAAAATTAAACTTCCCGTCGTTACCGGATACATACTAATAGGGTTCTTATTGGGAAATATTCCGTTTCTCTCCCATCATCTTATACCGTACTTTTCAAAAGTCGCTCTGCTTATAGACGAATTTGCAGTAGGAGTAATTGCTTTTGAAATGGGTACTGATTTTTCTTTACGAGAACTCAGGAACATGGAAAAGAAAATCATAATACTTACTGTAGTGCAGATTATTTTTACCTGGTTTGCAATATACCTCAGTCTGATTTATGTGTTGCAAATCCCTACAGCTATTGCAATAATGATTGCATCTATAGGTAACGCTACAGCGCCGGACATAGTAATACTCGTAACAAGAGAACAAAATGTGAGAGGCAAAATAGCCAAATACCTAAAAGGAATAGTAACACTGGACGACTTCCTTACAGGGCTTATTTTTATCGTTATGGTAACAGTTTCGAAAGGACTTGCGCAAAAACACTTCAACTGGTCAGCTACAGAGATACACCTATTAAAAGAGTTCCTCTTGCCTATTGTGCTCGGATTCTTATTTGGTATTCTATTTACGCTCGTCGTAAAGGAGTTCAAAGGTTTAAGGGCGCTTTTCACGGTAACGATAGGAGCACTGTTCGTTGCAATAGGTGCGGCAATCCTGTTTGACATCCACATAATTTTATTACTTATCGTAATGGGCGTTGTTTTTGCAAATACTTCCTCCGAAAAACGCATAGTACACGAAATTCTTAGCCAGATCGATGCCCCACTATTTATCACATTCCTTATAGTAAATGGGTCCGCTCTATCCATTAAAATTCTAATAGAATCTGGGATGCTTGGAGTCGTATTTATTCTTTCAAGAAGCCTTGGAAAAGTAGTGGGTAGCACAATAGGAGGCAAACTTGCAAAAATAAATACGGTACTTGGGGAGAAAATAGGCTGGGCATTACTTCCTCAATCAGAAATCAGCATATACCTGTCGATCCTTGCAAAAAGCGCAATTCCAGTTTACGGAGATAAAATATTTGCAGTTTCAATGTCGGGTATCATCTTTTTTGAAATTGTAGGAGCACCCTTACTAAGAATAATGCTGTCAGAACATAAAAGACCTTTAAAGCGCGCTGTTGCATCTGCAGAATTTAGTGATAAAATTAAAAGAAAATGAATGGGACAGGCATGTTTGGAATCTGGTTAAAACAATTTTTTACAAACGATATTTTGTGGTTTTCGATGTTGTCAAATATTCTGGCACAATTCATAAAAGTGCTGGTTAATTACATTCACACAAAAAAATTAGATTTAAAATTAGCATTCTCAACTGGCGGAAACCCAAGCTCACACACAGCAACGGTAACTACACTTACTATAATACTCGGCACAAGATACGGATTTAATTCACCATACTTTACAATTGCATTTATTACGGCAGGTATAGTGATAATAGATGCACTAAATGTAAGAAGAGAAGTTGGTGAGCACTCAAAAACGATGAACGAAATATTTTTAGAAACGAGCTGGGGCAAAAAAATTGCTGAGCTTATAGATGTAAAAACATTTAAAGAACTCGTGGGACATACGGGCTCAGAAGTTGCAGCAGGATTTATATTAGGCGTAATTGTCGCGATTATAGATATACTGATATTTAATAAATAAGAGAGGGCTTTGGCACCCTCTCTATAAACAAATAGTTATCCTGAAACTTCTTTAAATCCTAATTCGAATGCTTTTAGGTTTACTTCTATTGTCTTTGGCGGTAAATTTTCCTTCATCGCCTGTATAATCTCGTCTTTACCTATGGGGAAATGAGGTATTGCAGTTGCAGCACCTAACAGCACCATATTAAGGGACATAATGTTTCCTGCTTTATTTGCTAATTCCTCTGCATTGATTACAAAGAGATGTTTTACTTTAGCTTTCAGCTCAGAAATTATCTGTTCAACAGGCGGGTACTCGGAAAGTCCCAAGCCTACCGTAAACGGAACAATACGAGCAGAATTCGTAATAACGAATGTTTTTTCGCTCACTTTTGGTAACGAGCGGAGCGTTTCAGCGGGTTCGAACCCAATTACGAGGTCTGCATCACCATTTTCTATGAGCGGACTATGCGCATCGCCAATTTTTAAATCAGTCGTTACGACGCCGCCACGCTGAGCCATACCGTGCACTTCGCTCATTACGACATTCAGGCCTCGCTTAATTGCGGCTTCTCCTATAATGGTAGACATTTTAATTGTTCCCTGGCCGCCTACTCCAGTTAAGTGAATTTTATATACGCTCATCTTCTCACCTCGATTGCATTATATGGACACACCTGTGTGCACACACCGCACCCATCACAAATAAGTGGGTCGATGTGGACAGAGCCGTCTTCTGCAACAAAGAATGAAGGGCAGGCAAAATCAGTTATACACACCATACACCTCGTACACTTGTCCTGGTTTATCCTGAATGTAATCCAGAAGTTTCTTTTGCGTTTTTCCGCATCAGTAATTAGTGCGCACGGATGTTTTGTAATAACGACTGCAAGACCGTCGTACTGCAAAGCTCTTTTGAAAACTTCTTTTGTTTTGTGTAAGTTGTACGGATCCACTGTTTCTACAAACTTTACGCCGAATGCCTTTGCAATATCGCTAATAGAAAGTTCAGGTGCTTCTCCTCCCATTCCGTTTACAGGCTCACTTAAACTTGGCTGCCGTCCGGTCATCGCCGTCGTTCTGTTATCCATAATCACGATAACGGCTTTTGCCTCATTGTGCACGGCATTTGCAAGTGCCGACAAACCTGCATGGAAAAATGTAGAATCACCGATAAATGCAACTACCTTCTGATTTGTTGCGTGGGCAAACCCGCAGGCTGTCCCAATGCTTGCTCCCATAGAAAGCAGGAAGTCAGCGGTTTCGTAAGGCTTTTGAATACCAAGCGTATAGCAGCCTATGTCGGACGGGAAGATTACATCTTTAAGCCCAAGTTCCTTAATGGCATCTTTTACCGCATAGTAGGTTGCACGGTGCGGGCAACCAGGGCATAGAACTGGAGGCCGCGAAGGAATTGCGGACTCAGGCTTTAAAATTTCTTTTGCTTCTATCTTTCTCCCCAATGTATTAAATAAGCCATTCTTTACGATATCGGGAGTATATTCATAAATCCTCGGCATTGTTCCGCTGAGTTTTCCGTAAATTTTATTATTTAAACCATACTTGCCCACTATTGCAAGCACTTCTTTCTCCATTATTGGCTCTACTTCCTCCACGACAACGACCTTTTGCACTTCACCCAAAAAGTCCAGGACAAGTTTCTCGGGAAACGGATGAGAGAACCCAAGTTTCAGAATTTTTACCGGTAAACTATATTCTTTTACTACATCCATTACATAGTTAAACGCACCACCGCTCGTAATTACGCCTATTTCGTTTCCAAAATCGAATACTTTATTTAGAGGGCTTTCACTTATAAGCGGAGCAAGTTTATTCATCTTTTCCATCAGTTCTTTATGCATTCTGCGCGAATTTTGAGGAACTGGCACATACTTATTCGGTTCTTTCTTGAAAAATCCTTTTTCCTTTGGAGGCACTAACTTGCCAGTTTCAACAACACCCCGCATGTGCGAAACACGCGTCGTCGTCCTGAATAAAATCGGCAAATGGAACTGTTCTGAAATGTCAAACGCATACTTCATAAATTCCTTTACTTCCTGCGGACTTGACGGCTCAATCAAAGGCACATTGGCAAGCCTTGCGTAAATTCTATTGTCCTGCTCGTTCTGCGAAGAATACATTGACGGGTCATCTGCAGTAAGAATCACCATACCAGCATTTACGCCAAGATACGCCACACTCATAAAGGAATCTGCTGCAACATTCAAGCCTACATGCTTCATAAAAGCAAATGAACGAAGGCCAGATGCTGCAGCTGCAGCAGATACTTCTACGGCAACTTTTTCATTTGCAGAAAACTCAAAATACACATGTGCCGCTTTTGCAATTTTGGAAAATACATTTCCAATTTCTGAAGAAGGCGTTCCTGGATAAGTCGAAACAACCGAAACCCCGCTTTCCAGTGCACCACGCACGGCAGCTTCGTTTCCTAACAGAAAAAGCTTTGAGTTTTCTTTTGCTTCAAGAATTTTAAATACATTCATGTAATCCCCCTTTCTTGATAAATTCTATTAAATAGCAGAAACAGAAAGATCTACTCTGTACTGTAAGGCTTCCGCTATGTGGTTAAGTTTTATTTCGTCAGAATGCTCCAGATCTGCAATAGTACGGGACACGCGCAAAACTCTATCGTACCCTCTGCCCGTAATGCCTAACTTTTCAGAAGCACTCATAAGAAAACTCCTTTCTTCTTCCCCAATTTTTATAAACTTTTTCATTAAGTGCGGCGTAAGAGCAGCATTTGAGAAAACGCCCGTGCCTTTATACCTCCTTTGCTGGATATCCCTTGCCTCAATTACTCTTTCCCTGATGTCGGCTGAGCGCTCGCCGCTACTCTGAGAAGCAAGTTCTTCAGGCAAAAGGCGCGGCACTTCTATTTGTATGTCAAAGCGGTCCCACAAAGGCCCCGAAATTTTACTTCTATACCTTTTAATGTCGTAAATACTGCAACTACACGGGTGCACCGAGTCACCATACCAGCCGCAGGGACAGGGATTCATTGCAGCAACAAGCATAAAACGCGCTGGATATACAATCGTTTCCTTTACCCTTGCAATCGTTACAAAACCGTCTTCAAGTGGCTGCCTTAAAACCTCAAGCACATCTCTTTTAAATTCTGGAAGTTCGTCAAGAAACAGAACGCCGTTGTGTGCAAGGCTAATTTCCCCTGGTTTTGGGGACCTACCCCCTCCTATAATTGCAACCGACGACGAAGTATGATGAGGCGAACGGAAAGGCCTTTGAGTTATTACTCCGTTCTTCAAAAGTCCTGCAACGCTATAAATCTGCGTAACTTCTATTGCTTCCTGTTCGCTTAAAGGTGGCAAAATCGTGGGAAGCCTTCTTGCAAGAAGTGTTTTTCCACAACCCGGCGTGCCCATCATTGCAATGTTGTGCGCCCCAGCAGCAGCAATTTCCATTGCACGCTTTGCCTGGTACTGCCCTTTTATGTCAGAAAAGTCCAGATCGAATTCACTGTCTTCCTTTAACACATCGGAAAGAAGTATGTGCTGTGAAGTAATTTCCCTATCTCCGTTTAGAAATTCCACAACCTCGTGAAGATGTTTTACGGGATATGCTTCTACGCCAGAAATAATTTCGACTTCGGCACGGTTATCAAATGGGATAATAAAGTTTGCATCTTTTTTAGCAAGCCCTATTGCCATAGGAAGCGCCCCTGAAATGCGCCGCAGAGAACCGTCAAGAGAAAGCTCCCCAGCAAAGTGGAACCTATCAGTAATATCCGAATGAATTGTTTCATTTGCAATGAGGATGCCTATAGCGATAGGCAAATCATACACGGAGCCTGCTTTTCTTACCTCGGCAGGCGCAAGGTTTACGGTAATCCTCTGCATAGGAAATTCGAAGCCTGCATTTTTAATTGCAGAACGCACCCGTTCGCGTGATTCCTGCACCGCCTCGTCAGGTAACCCTACTATATTAAAAGAAGGCAGGCCTCGAGATATATCGACCTCAACGATTACATCAATCTCCTCAAGACCTTTCAACGAAACGCTCTTAACTTTTGCAAGCATTATGGAAGTGCAACATAAGTATCTTCGTCAAAATACAATTCTCTATCCCAATTCACTTTTTCAGTAATAAGAGGATGCGGCTTATCTATAAGTTCTACTCTGAAGAATGTTGACCTATACCAGGCATAATCAGGCGCTTTTGGCGGGAATGGGGCTTCCTTTACCACACGGAAACCTTCAGTTATAATGCGTTCTCCAGTCAAAAGATAATGGTTAAAATCCCGTAAAATGTCAGTTATAACGAGATTCATCGCAAGCAAATCTTTTTCAATGTTGAACCACTTTTTGAGCGAAGATTCATAGTGGCTTACCCCAAAGTAGCCAGAATCGCCTTTGCCTTTCAACGCTTCTATGCAGCGAGAAAAGAACAGTCTCATACCTGCAACAGTTTCTACAGGGTCCGTAAGGAATACATCAAATTTGCCTTTTAAACTATCCGGGATAGGATTTATTGCATTATAGAGTTCAGCACTTACATTTAATTTATATTCCTTTGCAACTTTATTAATATAGTTAACGATTCTTTCGTCCACTTCTATTACGCGTATTTCTTCTGGTAGACCCGTTAGCATCATAGCAATGCTTGTGAGGTCGTCATCTCCAAGAAATAGAATTTTCTTATTTTCAAGGTCGCCGCGCAGATATACAAATTCGGCACGCCTTATAGAATTCTCTGGAGGCACAACGCCCTGGTCAAATTCTGCGGTTTCTTTAGGCCTCCCTTTGAATATTTCCTTAAAAGTTTCCAGAGCCTTTTCAAATTCCTTGCCAATTATGAGGCCTGTGCCTTTGCATTCTTTGCACACAAAATCCATTTCAGGACGAATATTTAGCTCTTTTGCAAAAGCTATACCCTTCTTAGTAAGGCAGATTTTATCTCCCCGTGTCTTTATAAATTCCTTTTCCTTAAATTCCTTTAAAACCCGAATTGTTTCTTTTATATCTTCATCCTGAAAATTAATAACTTCCCATAAAGTTCCACAGGATTTTAGAAGATGTCTTAAAATTTGATCGCGAACTCTATTCATTCACTACCTCCCTCAAAAAGTTTAATTTCTAACCTATTCTACACAAAAATACATTTTACAAAAATTGTCTTGATAGTATAATAAGGTATGATAAAAGGAGTGGGTATTGACATAGTGAAAATTTCCAGAATTGAAAGCATTTTAAAAAATAACGAAAAACATTTTTTAAAAAGAGTTTTTACAGATAAAGAAATTTCATACGCAAAGGGGTTTTTAAATCGTTCGGAACGGCTTGCCGGCAGATTTGCTGCAAAAGAGGCAATTATTAAAGCAACAGGTAAGAAAATCCCTATGAATGAAATTGAGATACTGAACGATGAGAAAGGAATGCCGTATTCTAATATTTCGGGAATTACATTGTCAATTTCACACGAAAAAGAATATGCTATTGCAATCGCTCTGTATGAGGAGGAAAAATGAAGATAGCATCCGTTGAGGAAATAAGAATCTTAGACAGGAAGGCAGAAGAATTTGGACTTAAGTCCGAAATTCTAATGGAAAATGCAGGAAACGCTGCTTTCTACACGATCGAGAAAGAAATGCAGGGTGTAGAAGAAAAGAAATTCGTCGTATTTGCGGGTACTGGAAACAACGGAGGAGATGGTTTTGTCGTTGCAAGGAAACTTGCATCTTCAGGGGCAATCGTTTCGCTTTTTTTACTGGGCGATCCGTCAAAACTCAAAGGAGTTGCTCTTGAAAACTACAACCGCCTGGATAGTTTCCCGATAGAAAGATACACGATAAAATTCTTTGACAGAGTAACAGAAATGAATATTTTCAGGTGCGACGCAATTATAGATGCTATTTTCGGAATAGGTATATCAAGGGAAATAAAAGGTATATACAAAGAAATTATAGAGGGCATAAACATTAGTGGAAAACCTGTTTTTAGTATTGACATACCCTCCGGCATAAACGGAGATACTGGAGAAGTAATGGGGACGGCAGTAAGGGCAAACTATACAATTACATTTGGCCTGCCAAAAAGAGGACTCTTCATATATCCAGGAGCAGATTACACAGGAAAGTTATACATTTCCCATATTTCTTATCCTCCATCTCTGTACAATAGCGAAGACATAAAAGTTCAGATTAACATACCTATAAAAATTCCCGAACGCGGAAACGACACACACAAAGGAAATTTTGGAAAAGCGCTGTTTATATCTGGTGGTAAAAATTATCTTGGAGCCCCTTATTTCTCCTCAATGGCATTTCTGAAGGCAGGTGGAGGACTTTCATATCTTGCAACACCAAAAAGCCTTGCGCCATTTATCGTTTCAAAAGCAAGTGAAGTAGTTGCTCTACCAATGGAGGAAACAAATGAAACGACGCTTTCCATAAAAAACCTTGATAAAATTTTACAGTTCACAGAAAAAGTGGATATTGTTTCTATCGGCTCCGGTATTACACTAAACGAAGAAACACAGGAACTTGCAAGGCAAATCATTAAAAACATCAATAAACCAATCATCATAGACGGAGACGGGATAACGAGTATTTCAAAATACAAAGAAATCGTAAAAGAGCGCAAAGCACCCACGATTATTACTCCTCACCTTGGGGAATTTAGCAGGCTTATAGAAAAAGACATATCGGAAATTAAACTCCACAAAATTGAATTTCTACAAGGATACTCAGAGGCACTAAACGCAGTAATTGTATTAAAAGGCGCGTTTACATTAATAGGCCTGTCAGATAAACGCATATTTGTTAATACTTCTGGAAACCCCGGGATGGCAACAGCAGGGAGCGGAGATGTGTTAACCGGCACCATCGCCGCAATGTATGGAATAGGATTATCCATAGAAGGAGCAACGAGAACAGGCACCTTTCTGCACGGCCTATCCGGAGACTTAATGACAAGCAAAATAGGGCAAGATGGAATAACGGCAAGCGACATTTTAAACAATCTTCCAAATGCAATAAAATACTACAAAGAACAATACAAGGCTATAAGGAGAAACGCATATGAAAGAGCATATATTATTTGAGAAGATCGAAAATTACAAAGAAGAAGTAAGTAAGCACCCACTTGAGATGCTGCCGAACATTTTACTTATGACTTATCTTGCACTTGCAAAAAAGTACGACGACCTACTTACACAAACAGAACGCTTTTTAATGGAAAATATGCAGGCAAATACACTCGTAGAAGACTTCAGTCTACTTGGGAATATAGCCCTCTCAAGGCATACTACTGCAGACATTATATTTAAGAACATTATTATGCAGGATCCCGAAGACCCATACGCACACTTATTAAAAACGGTTCAGTCACCAACCAAAGAAAACCTACAGGTATCTTATACAATGTTAGGCGAAAACGACAAAAGAATAATTAGAAATACAATCTCTCAAAACTTAGAAGACTACAAGTACTATAGGATCCCAACAATCATCGGAAGAAACGACAATGTATTAAGAGAGCTGCAACAAATGGTTAAAAAAGAACCAACGAATGTTATTCTTAGAACATCGCTTGCAGAAGCATACGCAAAGCTTGACATGATAAAAGAAGCAGAAAAGGAACTATCGTTCGTATTGTCACTTCATCCACACTACATAAGGGCCTTGCACATCAGGCAGAGGATTCTCGCAAATCACTACGGGAAAGAGAGTGAAAGTTTAAATATAAGTAAAAAGATATACAAACTAAATCCTGTTTCACAATACCTAAAAGGTATGGAAGTAATGTTTATTAAGGAAAATGAAATATTTATGCACTCAGAACTGAAAGACTTGTTTGAAAGAGAGAATCCTTTTCTTACATACTTTACAGAGCATTTTTCACTTGAAGGCTCAACAAACAACGAAGGGCAAACTAATATAGAAGAAAAACCGCAATTAATTAACGCACAAATAGATGAAACAAGAACTACGGAAGGCCAAAATACCAATAAAATAGTCCAGGAAAAAGAAGAGTACCAAGATTACCCTACACCAGAAACAGCATCAGAGGAGCTTAAAGATCTAATAGACATTGGGTACGAAAGTCTATACGAAGGAAATTACAAAAAAGCAATTGAAGCCTTTTTAGAGGAACTCAAAAACGAAAAATATTAAATAAAACACTATACCAAGAGCATAATCTTCTAATGAAGCCGTTTTTATGCCAGATGCAATCCTGAAGTGTTTATTAGTTATCGGCATAATCAGCGGTACTCCCATAGGGGTAAGCACATCAAGCAAAAGATGGGAGGCATACCCCACGATAAACGGCAATATCAGATTATTCCCCATAAGAGCAAAGTAAACGAGGTAAATAAGAAGAGGCACAGTAAGTGAGTGCATAATGCCTCTGTGCTTTAGATAATTGTTGCTGTTTCTATTATTTTTGTTATTATACCTATTTCTATTATTACTATTTTTCTTTGAAGAGTGTATCAGTTTGTTTATTATGCTGTTATTTGCATCAATGTCAGGCAATAAGCTTCCTATACCTGATAGAATAAATGCATACTTGCTGTGAAAAGCAGTGCCTAAAAGTAAACCAAAGCCAAGATGTGTAAATCCAACCATAGATAGATGATAACAAAATAAATAAAGTTTACAAATGGATAAAAGTAATAGAA
>JALVXB010000017.1 GCA_027023025.1 Caldisericaceae bacterium
CTTATCTTGGTGCAATGAGTGATAGAACTCGCACGAGATTGGGTAGGCGTAGGCCTTACATTTTGGGAGGTGCGCCCTTTGCGGCACTTTTCTTTATACTTATACCTTATGCAACGCTTACAAAAAGCCTCACTCTTATGATGACGACTATTATTTTAATGAATCTTGCAATGGCATTCTTCAGAACTCCAGTAATTGCCCTGATGCCCGACATTATACCGTCTAAGTTTAGAAGCCAGGCAAACGGTATAATAAACTTTATGGGCGGCCTTGGTGCGTTGCTCGTTTACTTTGGAGGCAAGAAGTTATACGACGCAAACATTGCTTACCCTTTTATCGTGGGCGGGCTTACGATGCTTGCGGCAAGCCTTGTCGTTGTAATTTTTATACGAGAAGACAGACCAGTTGATGTTGATGAATCGAACGATAACCCACCAATTTCTTTAAAAGAATCCTTTATTGCATTAATGGAGAATTTAAAAGATGTGGCTTTAGGCGAAAAAAGTTTAATGTTCATTTTACTTGCAATTTTTTCGTGGTTTGTAGGGTTTAACGCACTTGAAACATTCTTTACGAGTTACGCGAAGTTTTACCTACATGTGAAGGCAAGTACCGGTGCGCTTATCTTAGGGATGTTTGTTTTATCCTTTATGGTATTTTCACTATTTGCAGGTTTTATAGGCGCAAAGCACGGTAGAAGAAAAACAATTCAAGAAGGACTCTTGCTTGTTTCGGTCATTATGTTTATCAGTCTGTTTGTCCATAGTTTCTGGACTCTATCGCTACTGTTTCTCGTAGGAGGTATTGGTTGGGCGTTGGTGAATGTAAATTCCCTTCCAATGGTAGTAGATATGACGACACTTAAAAAGGTTGGCGGATATACGGGTCTTTACTACTTTGCTTCTCAGGCTGCAAACATCGTTGCTCCACCCCTTGCTGGAATATCAATTGATCGTTTCGGTTATCCTGCTTTACTTACTTTCTCAGTTGTTTTCTTCGTCACCGCCTTTGTATTTATGATGTTCGTGAAAAGAGGAGAGATAGTAGAAGATCAAGAAGTCCTTGCGTAAATTTTGACAAAAAGGTTTTAAATCTTATACTATAAAAAAGCGAACAGGAGGCGAATACTATGGAAATCAGTATTACCCTGAAGGGAATTGAAAGTATTCCTGGAGTAGTTGAAGATGCAATAAAGAACAAGATTTCGAAAGTTGAAAAATACTTTAATAATGTGCAGAAAGCAGATGTCGTGGTAAGCAAGCAGAGAGGACGCTATTCTGTAGAAACGACTATGCACATTGCAGGGCGAGTTTTGAGGGCTGAAGGAAAGGGAAATTTGATAGACCAGGCATTAAAAAATGCTACAGATAAGCTCGATAGGCAGGTAAGAAAGTATAAAGAGAAAATTAAAGATTCTTATAAGGGTGTAAAAGAAAAAGAATTAACTGAAGAGCAGATTGAAGAATCTCCGGCTATCGTAAAAGTTAAGAGTTTTCCTATAAAACCTATGAGTGTTGAGGAAGCAATTCTTCAACTTGAACTTCTGGACCACGACTTTTTTGTGTTCAGAGACGAAAAAACTGGGGAATATAATGTTTTATATAGAAGAAAGGACGGTAATTACGGCTTAATAAAACCGAAAGGATAGCGATGATATTCAACATTTTCGATCCTACTAAAAAGAAAATTAAACAGTATTGGGCTGTTGTTAACAGGATCAACGAATTAGAAAAAACAATTGCCCCTCTTTCTGATGAGAAACTAAAACATAAGACGGTGGAGTTTAAAGAAAGAATGGCAAAGGGGGAGCCAGATAGTAGTATACTTCCGGAAGCGTTTGCCGTGGTGCGTGAAGTTGCAAAACGCACTCTTAATATGCGCCACTTTGATGTGCAGCTTCTTGGTGGTATCGTACTTTACTACGGTGCAATTGCAGAAATGAAAACAGGTGAAGGAAAAACCCTTGTTGCTACTTTACCTTTATACTTGAATGCACTTCACGGAAAAGGCGGTCACCTCGTGACGGTAAACGATTATCTTGCAAAAAGGGATAGCGAGTGGATGGGTCCTATATACCGTTTTTTAGGCCTTAAAGTGGGTCTTATACAACACGACTCAGACTATGCAGATAGAAGAAAGGCTTATGCTGCAGATGTTACATACGGTACTAATAATGAATTTGGATTTGATTATCTAAGGGACCACATGGCTATATCTCCCGAACAACTCGTCCAGAGGGAACTCTATTACGCAATCGTCGACGAGGTGGATAGTATATTAATAGACGAAGCAAGGACGCCTTTGATCATATCAGGTCCTTCTGAAGAGTCTACTGACCTGTACTATAAGGCAGCGAAGGTGGCGAAACGCCTCGAAGAGGGTGTGGACTTCGAAGGTGACGATAAGCTAAAAACCGTTACACTTACACCTGAAGGTGTTCACAAAGTAGAACGGATGTTACACATTGATAACTTGTTTGACGAAAGATTTGTTGATGTAGTAAAACACATTAACCAGGCGCTCAGGGCAAAGATGTACTTTAAGAGAGATGTAGACTACATCGTGAAGGATGGGGAAGTAATTATAGTAGACGAATTTACTGGCAGATTGATGTTTGGCAGGCGATACAGTGATGGGCTGCATCAGGCAATAGAAGCAAAAGAGGGACTCGTCGTAAAGAGCGAAAGCCAGACGCTTGCCACGATCACTTTCCAGAATTACTTCAGAATGTATAAAAAACTTGCTGGTATGACGGGTACTGCATATACGGAAAAGGACGAATTCAAGGAGATATACAACCTTGATGTGTTCGTCATTCCAACGAATAAGCCTGTTATAAGAATAGACCATCCGGATGTTATTTATAAAACAGAAGATGCAAAGTTCCGTGCTATAGTCAAGAAAATAAAGGAACTCTACAAAAAGGGTCAACCCGTGCTCGTAGGTACGCGTTCTATTGAAAAGTCAGAGCGTCTTTCTAAAATGCTTCAAAAAGAAAAAATTCCTCATAATGTACTGAATGCAAAGTATCACGAGAAAGAAGCAATGATCATAAAAGATGCGGGTCAGTACAAATCAGTTACTATTGCGACGAACATGGCTGGTAGAGGTGTGGATATAAAACTTGGTAAAGGAGTAAAAGATCTTGGAGGACTGTTTATACTTGGCACAGAAAGACACGAAGCACGCCGTATAGATAACCAGTTGAGAGGGCGTTCTGGGAGGCAGGGAGATCCTGGAGAATCACAATTTTATCTTTCGCTTGAAGATGAACTACTCCGAATTTTTGGTGGGGATTCTATAAAAAAGATTCTTTCTACGCTAAAAATTCCAGATGACGAGCCTATACAACACGGACTTCTTAGTAAACAGATTGAAAATGCGCAGAAGAAGGTTGAGGCATATAACTTTGGTATAAGAAAAAATCTTTTAGATTACGATAATGTTTTAGATAAGCAAAGAGAAGTAGTTTATAAAGAAAGGGACCGAATACTAAAGGGTGATTCTATTCACGACGAGATCTTGCAGATGATTCGTGATGTAGTGGACAAGATCGTGTCAAGTTATTATAACGAAGATATAGGTATGGATGAAGAGCAAACTAAAGCCCTCGAAAAGTCTCTTTCTCAGCTTTTTAATAGAAAAGTAACGCTTGATTACGACGCAGTGATAAATATGCGGAAGGAGGAACTCCTTCGGGAAATGGAAGATCTCGCAATTAACCTTTACGAAGAAAAGATAAAATCATTTGGTAAAGAACTTGCAAATGATCTTGAAAAGTATATTCTTTTAAAAACCATTGATTCGAACTGGAAGGATCATCTGTATGCGATGGACGACCTTAAAGAAGGAGTTGGGCTGAGGGCGTATGGACAGCAGGACCCATTAATAGCTTATCAGATTGAAGGGCATCAGTTATTTGACGCGATGATCGAGCGTGTAAAAGAGGATACAGTCCGGACATTATTTATGGTAGAGATAAGGAAAGAACCTGCACCAGCCCCGAGTGTTTCTGTCTCTGGAAGTAGTAGTTCTTCTGCCTCTCATTCCCTTGGTGGAGAAAGTGAGGAAACTTCCCATGAGGAGAAGCTTTCCAGAGAGGAGCGCAAGAAACGTCGGGCACTGAAGAAAAAATTAAAGAAAAAGAGGAAGAGATAATGATAAGTGAAGATGTTAAAAAAAGAGCAATTATTTTAATAGATAGGATTCAGAAAGGCCTTGATTACTCCTGACTGAAAAGTATGCAGGAGAAACTCTCTGAATTGGAACGACTTTCGGCTCAAAAAGACTTCTGGAATAGAGCAGACGCAAGATCTAAATTAAGGGAAATTTCCTTGCTTAGAAAAGAAGTCAATAAATTTTCCTCGATAAAAAAGTTAAAAGAAGATCTGGAAACTATGCTTACTCTTGTACTGGATGAGGAAGAAATACTTGATCACGAAATTCTTCCACTAATAAAACGCGGCGAAAAGTTATTTAATGAATGGGAAGTAGAGCGCTACCTTTCTGGAGAGTACGATGCTTTAAACGCGTTTGTTTCTTTCTCTTCTGGCGCTGGAGGGACAGATGCCCAGGATTGGACTCAAATGCTATTAAAGATGTACATAAGGTGGGCAGAAAGACACAATTTTACTGTTGAGATATTAGAGGAGATGCCGGGAGATGAAGCAGGTATAAAAAGCGCCTTGTTGCATATAAAGGGTGACTTTGCTTACGGTTTGCTTAAGGGAGAAGCGGGGGTTCACAGGCTCGTACGCATTTCACCATTTGATGCAAATAAAAGAAGGCACACCTCGTTTGCGTTGGTTGAGGTTACTCCAGAAATCGAGGATGCCGATTTAGAAATAAACGAAAAAGACTTAAAAATAGACATTTTTAGAGCAAGTGGACACGGCGGACAGAATGTGCAAAAGGTTGAAACGGCCGTAAGAATTGTGCATCTTCCTACAGGAATAAAAGCAGAATGCCAGAATGAGCGTTCTCAGCTTCAAAATAAAATTATGGCTATGAAGGTCCTTAAGTCGAGGCTTATGCTGTATGAAAAAAAGAAACGGGAAGAGAAACTCAGGGAGATTAAGGGCGCATATAAGTCTGCTGAGTGGGGCAACGAAATCCGTTCGTATGTGTTACAACCTTACAAAATGGTAAAGGACCACAGAACGGGCGTTGAAACAGGAAAAGTAGACGATGTACTTGACGGAGATTTAGATGAATTTATTTGGGCGTATCTTAAATCGCAGAAAAAGACGGCGTAATTTTATCCGAAAAAAAGAAAGTATAAAGTTTATTATACTCAATACGATTGGTATATTCGTAGGTTCCGTTATCTATGCAATTTCAGTAGACATCTTCATAGATCCAAATCACATAGCGCCTGGTGGATTTATAGGAATTGCTATAATTGTGAATCATTACTTTCCCATAATAAAAATTGGACTCCTCGTTCTTATTATGAATATTCCTTTGTTTATAATTGGTTTGAGACGAATAGGATGGCACTTCCTTTACGGAACAATTATTGGCACAGTGCTTTCTTCAATTTTAATAGACATTTTTGCGCCGTACCTCCCATCTATTCATACAGATATGATTCTTGCCTCTATTTACGGCGGGTTTATTATGGGTGTAGGTATTGGAATAATATTTCGTTCTTTCGGCTCTACCGGTGGCTCTGACTTACTTGCCCAGATTATATACGATTATACGGGATTGCCTTTCAGTCAGGCAATGATGATTATAGATGTAATTATTATCATTGCTGCAGGTTTCGTGTTTAAAAGTATAGACATTTCGCTGTATTCGATAATTGCAGAACTTATTGGGAATAAAACTATAGACATCGTACAAAGTGGTTTTACTTTTTCCAAGGCTGTTTATATAATTACTGAGAATCCAGAGCCTATAAAGGAAGCAGTACTTTCTGAAATAGAAAGAGGAGTTACAGAAATTGACGCGCGTGGTGGATATACGGGAAGGTCCAAAAAGATGCTGCTCGTCGTAGTGCCTCATACACAAATTTCAAAAATTAAAAAAGTAGTAAGGGATGTTGATCCTAATAGCTTTATTATAATTGCTGAACTTACTGAAGTAATAGGCAATGGATTTAAATCAATGAAGGAAAGGATCTGATTCTTTATGCTTGAGCTAAAGAATGTGACTAAAGTTTTTCCTAATGGTACTGTAGCATTGGAGCGCGTGAATATCAAAGTAGAACGGGGTGATTTTATCTACATAGTAGGTGAATCTGGTGCTGGTAAAACTACTCTTCTTCGTTTGATCCATCGTGACGATAAACCCACTAAGGGAATGTTTCTATACGAAAACGATGTAGTGGAAAAGCGTTTTAAAGATTACATTTGGAAGAGGCGCGTGCAGTTATCTTATCAAGACTTTATGCTAATGGAGGAACGCACGGTATTTGAAAATGTTTCTCTTCCATTACAGATTACAGGAAAAAGTTTTTCGGAAATCCGTAATAAGGTGGAATCTATTCTATTGCCCCTGAAGTTACAACACAAAATGTTCGTTCTCGTTAGAGAATTATCTGGTGGAGAGAAACAACGAATCTCTCTTGCGCGTGCAGTAATAGGCGAGCCTGAAATATTACTATTGGACGAGCCACTTGGTAATCTTGATAAAAATACTGCTGAAATCATAATGGACTTCATAGATGCAATTAATGAGAAAGGCACGACTGTTATAATGTCCACTCATCACATGGTCGAAAGGAGCACTACGCCCAAAAAAATTATAAAGCTGCACAACGGGAGGGTAATCTTTAAGGGATATGTATAAATTCTTTTATATATTAAAGCAGTCGTTTGTCTTGTTAAGCAGAATGAAAAAGGGGGTAATTATAGCAGTTATTTTTATGAGCATGGGATTTGTAACAATAGGAAGCAGCTACATATTTGGCAGAAGTTTTTTCGAATCGTCTTTAAGTCTGAGAAATAAAGTAGACATAACAGTATTTTTCAAAAGAGGTATTTCGTATAGCGATGTTCTAAAAAGTGTAGACGAAATAAAGGCAATCAATGGAGTGTCAAGCGTAAATATTATAACGAGCGAAGAAGCAAAAGAAATGTTTATAAAAATGTTTCCACAATATAAAGGGTTATTGAGTTCGTTAGATCAGAATCCTTTCCCTTATACTGCGAAAGTCGAGATTAAAGATCTCGAGCTGGGTAGCAATGTAAAGTCTCTTATAGAATCTTTTCCCACTGTGGACATGGTGGTGTTTTCACAAGAAGTTGCAAAAAAAGTAAATAACCTTGCAAAAGTAGCGTGGATGTTGTTTGTATTTGTATTTATCGTGGTTATTGCCGAATTTATTTTTATATCGCAAAGTATTATCTCTTTTCTCGTAGATCTTAGGAAAGACGAGTTGAAGATATTGCACCTGATTGGTGCTGATCCTCTTTTTGTTAACCTTCCTTTTATAATTGTAGTTTTGTTTATCGTTCTAGCTTCCTGGGGATTAAGTGTGTTTATACTTCAAAAGGTTAACATTTGGAGCGTTGGTATTATCAAAGGGATTATACCTTTTTCAACTTATAGTTCTTCTGTAAATGTTACAGTATTGGATAGTTACTTGTTGCTGTTTGGTATCTTTATTTCACTTCTTGGTGGTATAATACCGCTAAGGAAGGTGAGGACGCAGTGAAGAAGTTTGTAATTGCTATAGTTATTTTGTCAATCTTATTCTTAAGTACTTCTCCTGCATATTCCGGACTTACGGAAGAAGAGCAAAAACTCGCGAAGTATAAAGATGAGCTTGAGCAGGTAAAACGTTCTTTGAGCAGCGTAAATCAGAATGTAGCGAGTGTAATTTCTCTATTGGACAGCCTTGATACAGAAACGAGAAGCATTCAGGAAAATATAAGCATAATCGAAGCAAAGATTTCGAATTTACAGGTAGAGATCTCTAAGAAAGAGAGACTAATTGAAAAAGATAAAACGCTTATAAAAGAAAACAAAGAAACGATTGCCGAAATGCTTAATCTTGCTTATAAAATATCCCAGATTTCTCCATTGGAATTATTGTTTTCTGGGAGCAGTGCTTCAGCACCAGACGACAAAATTGTGTATTTGTCTTATGTGGTATCGAGCGATAAGTTAGTCCTAGATAGTTTGAATTCTAAAGTTGCTGAATTAAAGTTAGAGGAAAAGTCTCTTATTACTGCCCAAAAGAAGCTCTCCGCATTTCTTTACGAGAAAAAACAGCAGGAACAGCTCCTTTCTGAGGAGATTAATCTAAAAAATCAGTTACTCGCAAGCCTGAAGGAGAAGAAGCTTTCTTACATTACGCAGAAAAATATGCTTGAAGCAGAAATTAAACTCGAGCAGAAGAAAATCCAAAAACTTATAGAAGAGGCACGCAATAGAAGTATTACACTAAAAGGCGGACTGTCCTGGCCGGTGCGAGGGCCTATTACCTCTCCTTTTGGGTGGAGAGTGAATCCAATATGGCACTCCAGAGAATTTCATCCAGGTATTGATATTGCAGTTGCAACTGGAACGCCAGTGCATGCAGCTGCAGACGGCATAGTCACTTATGCAGGTTGGTTAACTGGGTATGGCAATGTCGTGATTATTTATCACGGCTCTGACATTTCTACGCTTTATGCTCATCTTCAGAGGTACATTGTGAGAAAAGGGGAAAAAGTAAAGCGTGGTCAAATTATAGCCTACTCGGATAATACTGGCTGGTCTACAGGACCGCACCTTCACTTTGGAGTGTATCTGGGAGACAAACCTGTAAATCCTATGAAGTACTTACCGTAGTTATTCTTTGTATTTTAAGGCAATAATTGATACTCTAAAAATCTTTTGATAATATAAATATTTAGCAGCATTTTATTTTTAATTGCGTAATAATTTTATTTGTTTTCCTGACTGGCAAGAATCAAGAGACTGTAGAGTTTTATTCCATGGGAATCGTGAGCACATTAAGGATTTTATGGTCTAGAGCAAGTATAATATTGTTTGTACTTTATAGCACTGAAACATAACTAAGTAAGCACTTAAAACGATTTAATTAAAAATTTCGAGAGTAGCTTTGGTTTTTAGTCCTGAGGAATTATACCTACTATTTGTTCTTTGTTAATTAAGATAAATTGGTTTCCTTCTACTTCTTCCCCGTTTTTTATTACGGTAATTATCGTCTCTGTTACAGGTATAAATGTTTGATTTTTAAGAAACTTATTCAAGGCATCTGAAACTCTCATGTTTGCGGGTATCGTAATTCTGCCCTGTATGATAAACTCGTTTGTTAGAATAATTACTTCTACTTTTCTTGTGTTTTCTCCAATTACCATATTTGACTCCTCCTTCCTTGTATTAATTATACTCTTAAGGAAATTTATCTAATATGATAAAAGGCAGGGTTAACCCTGCCTTTTACATTATTTCTTTTTTGCTTCTTTTTGTTTACGCCTCACGCTAGGCGGTACATAGTATCTTCGCTTTTTGAGCTCGGAATACAATCCATCTTTAATGCACTGCTTTTTAAAGCGTTTTAACAAATCATCCAGTGATTCGTTTTGTCTTTTGTGAACTTCTGCCACAGTAACCTTCTGTACCCTACTTGGCGGGTCAGAACTCGCCTCCTTTCAAATCTAAATTCTTTTTAAGTGTAATAATTTATTTATCTCTGTCAAGTCTATATCTTTTTTGAAGTATTTTTTAAAAAAAGTTTTGAAAAGTATTGACACGCGATTTTTTTTTATTATACTTCTTACCAATAAGTAGATACAGATATTCGCCACCGAATACCTGATACCTACCTCCTTTCTTATTCATGCCAGGGAAGGTGCCCCCATCGCCTTCCCTTTCTTTTTAAAACCATTTTTCTTTCTCGTTTATATGCTATAATTTGATTGGTTTTTTCTTTTGGAGGTGCAATATATGAATAAAAAGTTTGTTATACTATTTGTAATTACCGCGCTTATGCTTGGTATTGTTTTATCTGGCTGTTCAACGGCTAATAAAAATAATTCGTTTTCTAATTCTAATACTGTTTTATCCGGTGATGCGCATACAATACTTGCAAAAGCTGCATACAATTTACAACAAAGCACAAACTTTGAAGCGACCAAAACTCTTACAGTAAAGATCAATGGAAAAGAAACCAGCACAACTGTGTATCAATTTATTACGAATACGAGTAGTATATACTTTGTTTCTGGTGTAGAAATGCGCAATGGGAACCAAAAAGAAATATTTAAAAGGTTACACTTGAAAAATGTCCAATATGAATATATACCTAATAGTAGCGAATTTAAACTTATCTCGAAAGACAAAAATCCACAGAATTTCACTTACAGTTATTATCGATTAAATAGAAATCTCGTTATGGATCTTATAAATACAATTTATTCTCCAGACTCAAAAAGGTTTGGTGATTTTGTTAGCAACCTTAAAAAAGATGGCAAACAGCAATTGCTTGGTTTTAATACAACGGTTCTCGTCTACTCCTACAAAGGGGAGGATCCAAAAAGAATTATTGAACGGAGCGGAAAGATATACATCGCAGTAATCAACGGAAAGTTATATCCCATAGAAATCTACGATGATAGAATTGTTACCTTTAAAAGTAATAAAACAAAAGTAGAAAATATTACTCAATTAGTAATTAAAAATATTGGGCATGCAAAGAATTTAACCGAAAGCCAATAAATAAAAGTTCTAATTAATTTGAGAAAATTGCATTGTGTATAGTTCGTAGTATAACTTCTTGTTTTTGAGTAATTCTTTGTGAGTTCCTTTTTCTGCTATTCTACCTTTGTTTATTACATATATCATATCAGCATTTTTGATCGTGGAGAGTCTGTGGGCTATCACGATGGAGGTTCTTCCCTCCATCAGTTTTTTTAATCCTTTTTCGATTATCTCTTCCGTATTTGTATCCACAGCCGCAGTGGCTTCGTCTAATAGTAGTATTTTGGGTTTGTAGACGAGTGCTCTTGCAAAAGAGATAAGCTGTCTTTCCCCCTGGGAAATGTTTGCGCCTTCAGTTGCAATCTCTGTTTCGTATCCTTTTGGAAGCCGCATTATGAAGTCGTGCACACCAATCTTTTTTGCAGCCCGTATAATTTCTTCGTCTGTAATTTTCTCGTTGCCCAGTGTAATGTTGTCTTTTACTGTTCCCTTAAAGATAAATACATTTTGCAATACTATCGCCATAAATGAGCGGATGAATCTCTTTTTAAACTTTCTAATATCAGTCCCGTCTATTTCTACAGTTCCACTATCTGGGTCGTAGAAACGCAATATGAGGTTGGCAATAGTTGACTTTCCCGCACCAGTAAATCCTACTATTGCAATTTTTTTTCCGTGAGAAGCTTCAAGATTAATGTCTATGAGAGTGGGGCTGTTTTTAACATAAGAAAAGTAAACATGATTAAGTCTTACATCACCTTTAATATCCTTTTCAATTGGGTTTTCTGGATCTGAAATAAACTCCTTTTCGTCGAGAAAGCTACTTAACTTTTTCATAGAAGATATTGCATTTTGTAATATGGAAAATTTATCCGATAAATCCCTTAGCGGTCCGTATAAGCGCTGTGTGTATGCAAGGAAAGCAACTATTGTTCCTATGGTTGCAATGCCTTTTATGGTCATTAACCCACCAAATATTATTACCAGCACAATAGAAGTATAAGATAAAATGTTTATTGTCTGCCTTAATATAATGGATGTCATTTGCGCTTTATGGAATGTTTTTCTGTATCCGTACGCTATTTCTGTGAATTTATCGCTCTCTCTTTTTTCAGCACCGAATATTTGTATAAGAATGATACCTGACAGCGTTTCTTGCATTCGTATATTCATTTTTACTACGAAGTCGCGCACCTTTTCGTATAGCCTTTCCATTTTTTCCCCTAATAAGATTGCAGCAAGTATTGCTACGGGCATTGGAAGAATCACAATAGCAGCAAGCCTTGGATTGATATAGAAAATAAAACCTATAGAGAATGCCAGGATGGATAGATCGCCAAGTAATGCTACTATTCCAGAGGAAAGCAATTGGTTCATATTTTCTACATCGTTCGTTACTCGAGTGATAATTTTTCCTGATGGCTCTCTGGAAAAAAATCCTACTGCAAGGTTTTCCATGTGGGCAAACAAAATGTGCCTTAAATCTTTCATTATTCTTTGCCCTGCGAGGTTCGTCATGTATATTTGTATAATTTTTGAAATAAATAATACTCCTATTGCTATGCCTATTAGAATTGATATGTGAATTAAACCCTGTATATTTTTAGTGCTGATAAACTTATCTATTGCTTGTTTTGATAGAAAAGGAATAAGCATTGAGCTAATCGTGGAAACAAGCAAGAAAATGACGGAAAATGCTATTAAGAGTTTATATTTTGTAATGTATGGGATAAATCGTTTGATATAATTACTATTTTTCATTATGTTTCTATTCCTTCTAACATTTGTTTTCTATACAGGTGGTAGTAGTATCCGCCTTTATCAAAGAGTTCGTCGGGCTTGCCCTGTTCTATGATTTTGCCAGACGATAATACTGCAACTTGGTCCATTATTGTAAGTGCGCTAATCCTCTGAGATGTGATAATTGCTGTAATATTATTTTTTCGCAGGTAATTTCTTAAACGCTTAATAATCGTGTTCTCTGTGTCCGTATCAACTGCAGAGAGTGGATCGTCAAAAAGCATAATTGGCCGTTTTGTAATGATAGCTCTTGCTATTGCAATGCGTTGCCTTTCCCCTCCGGAGAGTGTTATGCCTTTTTCCCCCACGATTGTATTATACTTATCAGGCAAAGATTCAATAGTTTTTTTAATGGCTGCAATCTCAGCTGCTTCTTCTGCTTCTTCTATTGTAGCGTTTTCTCTGCCAAGTTTGATATTTGCAAGGATCGTGTCTGTAAATAAAAATGGCTCTTGCGGAGTATATCCTATGTTCCTTCTTAACACTTTCAGTGGAATTTTAAGGACCTCGTGCCCATCTATAAAGATACTCTTTTCTTGAGGATTGTATATCCTTAATATAAGTTCTAACAGTGTGGTTTTTCCGCTTCCTGTTGGCCCTGTAATGCCGAGGAGTTCTCCTGGATTTACAAATAAGTTTATACCCTTTAGTACCTCGACATCCCCGGCGGGATATTTAAAATGGAGATTATTAATAGTGATGTTACCTTTTAATGATTTTATATTGTAATTTGTTAAATTATTATCCGCAATTTCTGGCTCTGACTCAAGCACTGCGTTAATTCTCCCTAAGGATGCGCGTGCTCTTTGCATTAGTGAAATTGTAAAACCAATTGCCATCATTGGCCATGCAAGTGTTCCTATATATTGGCTGAAGGCAACGAGTGTTCCTAAGGAGATTCTATTTTGTATAACGAGTATACCACCCTTTAAGATAAGGATAATTATAGATGCGTTTATTAAGAAATCTATTGTGGGGTCGAGAAAACCATCGAGTCTTACGAGTTTCATATTTTCTTGAAGATATTGCCTGTTTACATTATCAAACAGTTTCAAATAGAAATTTTCCCTCGTAAATGCTTTTATTACTCTGATGCCACTAATTGCTTCACGCACGCGAACGGTCATTTCTCCGAATATAGTCTGGACATTCTTAAAATATTTGTGTATTTTATGGCCAAAATTCAGTGCAAGTGGAATCAAAAGAATCAAAGGGATCGCTACATAGATTGACAGCATAGGACTCATAATAAACATCATAATAAATGTAGTTATACCAAGCAGTGCAATATCCATGCCGCCTAAGAATCCCATAATGAGGAACATTCTTACGGCGCGGGTATCGTTCGTAACTCTTGCCATTAGGTCTCCGATCTCTTGTTTTTCGAAGTATCCTTTGTGCATTTCGAGATATTTGTTGAATAGAGAAGTTTTTAATTCAAAGTCGAGTTTGAGGACGAGTTTTCGTAAGATATAATTGTATGCGTATCTTATTGCTATAATTCCTGATGCAATTACAATAATGTAAATTCCGTACTTTACTAAAAGTGCCGTATTTTTCTTAGTTATTGCGTCTACTGCTTTTTTGGTAAATACCGGGATAATAACCTGAGAAAAGTCCACGAGAGTAAGCATTAACATTATTGGTATGTACCACTTAATCTCTCGCTTGAAAAAAGAAAAGATAGTTTTCATTGCTTTGTTGCAATTCCTAATCTTACATAGCCTTTGAAAAAGGTTAATTCTTCAAATTTTGCAAATCCTGTACTTTGAAGCATAGCCTTAAGATTCCTCTTCATGAAGTCTTCTGCAAGAGGACATTCTATTTTTCGTATGAGATACTTTATTATTATAGGACTCTTATTAACATCTTTTTCTGCGTAATCCAAGATAACGAATTTTCCACCGTGTTTTAATGCCTTGAATGCATTTTTTATTATTTTGATGCGGTCTTTCTGCTCGAAGCCGTGCAGGACAAATGATATAAATACCTTGTCAAACTCGTTATCAAACGGTATCTCTTTCTGAATTTCTCCCTGCATGAACGAAAAGTTTTTAAACCCTCTACATTTTTTGTTTGCCTGCTTTATCATTATATTGGATAAGTCGATACCTATATATTTTTTAACAGATACTTTTTTATTTATTAGGCAGGCAAACCTTCCAGTCCCAGAACCAAGATCAAGAATTACATCATTATCTTCAAATGGTGCTTTTTCTATTACCTGTTTTGTAAATACTGGATATATGCCAAATGAAAGAATGTTAAGTATTGTATCGTAGTGTTTTGCAACAAAAGGCGTAAGTTCTACTTTGGTTGTTGTATTCTGCAATTTAAAAAGTCTACCTCCCATTTGTCTTTCTTATAGTTTATACCAGAAACTGTGCAATTTTCAATGTGTATGTTGTAAACGCTTTTGAATTCTGCATTAAGGATGTATTTAATTATCATCCGAATTGGATTTACATGTGTAACGATAAGGATGTCTTCATTTGTGGGTATCATTTTAAAGTAGTTTGTAACTCTTTCGTAAAAGGCGCGTAAAGATTCACCGCCTGGGAAAGTGAAAAGTTCTGGATTTGTGGTAAATTTTTTCCACTGTTCTGAAAATTTAACAGGCACTTCGTTACTTTTATTTCCTCCCCATTCTCCGTAATCAACTTCTGAAAGTTCTTCTCTCGTTACGACACTTAGATTCTTAACTTTTGCGATAATTTCTGCCGTTTGTAAGCTGCGTTTTAGGAGGCTTGATATAATGGAGTCAATATGCCTCATTTTAAAGTATAATGCAAGTTTGTTTGCCTGACTTCTTCCCTTCCTATTTAACGGGATATCATTGCGTTTTCCTTGAATAATTCTTTGTACATTCCAATCTGTTTCTCCGTGCCGCACTAAGTATACCATTTTCACCTCTTTAATATTCTTATCAATCTTTTCTTTGTATTGGTTCTATGATATTATATAACAAAACAATGAGTTTTAAATTATCCTGGAGGTGTTTATGAAAAAAGGCTTGCTTATATTTCTTGCTGCAATTGTACTATTCCTTGCTGCATATGGCGCATTTGCTTTAACGAAGAATATTATGTCTTTTGTACAGTTTAAAAAACAATTTTCTTCAATTGCTTATGTGCAAAACATTAAGAATGGCACTGTGCCTTTGCCAGACTTCTACTTTATAAGTCCTGACGGGAAAAAGATATATCTTTCTGATGTTTTAAAAAATCATAAATTTGTAATACTATCGTTTGGCAGTATATACTGTGAGAATTGCCATAATGAATATAAGACATTTGAAAAAGATCACCTGTTAGATAAGGTGCCTGAAGGTGTTGCCTTTTATTTCTTAGTTCCTGAAAGCAGAGATTTTATTTCACAGTTTGAAAAAGATATAAACATCCACTTGCCTCTTTATGTTTTGCAAGACGGCATTATGAAGAAGTTGGGCATTTCGAAAATACCTGCATACATGGTTGTAGGAAAAGACAGAAAAGTAAAAATATACATTGAGGGATTCAAAGAGTCTTCTCTTATGGATATGTTTGACTATGTGAGAAAAAATGGAGATTAACCAGATTATATCAAGATTTTCCTTAAGTTTTGTTCCGATAAGGATACTTTTCTTGTTCTTAATACTATTTCTTATAGTTATCGTAAATGTACGCCGCTATTTAGTAATTGGAATTCTTCGCCCTAGATTCTGGTCAACAGTTTTTATTATTTACCTTTTGCCAGTTTCAATTGTGACGGTACTAATTCTGATTCCTCTCGACTTCGTATGGATTATTCTCACAGGTTTTGAATTTCCTATGAATTTCTTTTTGTTCGTTGAGAACCCCATTGTTTTTAGAGTGGTTAAAATTTTGTGTGATACCGTATTTGGACTACTGTTTTCTGACTTTATAATGCGCAGTTTACGAAAGAATAAGTTTATTGCAGGGATTATTGACGACGAGATTGCTAAAAAGTTCATCGAAGAGAACAAAAAGACTGAATTCAGAAAAGTTATTTTTTTTATTTTAATAATAGTTTTAATTTTTGTATGGAAAGCGAGGTAACCTAATGGAGAGGATTAGAGAACTTACAAAAAGGAAAGATGTCGATTATATGGAAATCCGCCTTGAAAGAGGCGTGGAAACGAACATTAGTATTACTGGCAAGAAAGTGGACTTTATAAAAACGGGTAAATTCTTTGGTGGTAATGTGCGCGTCCTCGTAGGTGGAATATGGGGTTTTATTTATTTTACGGAATTAGATACACTTGAGAATAAAATTGAATTAGCGGTTCAACAAGCAAAGACTTTACAGGGACTTGTAAAAGAGAAGTCTGGGCTTGTGCAAATTACACCTGTTGAAAAAGTCGTAAAGTATGGCGTTAAAAAAGATCCCTATTCTGTGCCGCTCTCAGAAAAGATAAGATTACTGAAACACTATTCAGAAGTTTCTTTGTCTGCTGATAAAAAAATTGTAAATTCGAGAGTTTTATATGCAGATAAGAAGAAAGTGCTTTACTTTGCTAATTCTGAAGGAGCATACATAGAACAGCACATTCTTGATTTAGGCGGTTATGTTATGCCGATAGCTGGAAATGGGAAAGAAATTCAGAGAACAATGGTACCATTTGGCAGCTCCTCTAATTATGCAGTTCTGGAAGGTCTGGATGACGAGATAGTTCAAAAGTCGAAACTTGCCGTTTCTTTGCTTAATGCGAGTATTCCTCAAGGTGGAGAATACCCAGTCATTATAGACCAACACTTAGGTGGTGTTTTTATACACGAAGCATTTGGACACTTGAGTGAGGCAGATTTCATTTTTGAGAATAAGAACCTTCAAAGAATAATGAGAATTGGAAATAAGATTGGTTCAGAGATATTAAATGTTTACGATAGTGGCGATATAAAGGGATTGCGCGGATATCTGGAATACGACGACGAAGGAGTAAAAGCAAAAAAAGTTCAACTTATTAAAAACGGCGTTTTAAGTGGGCACCTACATTCCAGAGAAACTGCTTACAAAATGGGGGAAAGTCCCACAGGGAATGCCCGTGCTGTGGGCTTTAACTTTGCACCGATTCCAAGGATGAGAACTACTTACATTGATAGCGGAAAAGATAAGTTTGAAGATTTTGTTAGAGATATTAAAAAAGGAATATATGCAAAGGGTTCTTTTGGTGGCCAGACAAACGGGGAATTGTTTACCTTCGTTTCTGAAGAAGCATATTTAATCGAAAATGGGCACATTACGCATCTTTTGAAGAATGTATCTCTATCCGGAAATGTGTTCGAAACATTGAAAAATATCGTTGGCATAGCGGATGACTTTGAGATTAGAGACTCTGGTGGTGGATGTGGTAAAGCGGGACAGTGGCCTTTGCCGGTGAGCCACGGTGCACCGCATATTTACATTAAAAAAGCAGTAGTTGGAGGAAAGCAATAATGAAAGAAGAATTCATTAATCTAACAAAAGAGAAAAATATTTCTGGTGAGTTGTTTCAATTAAAATCGTATAGACTTTCAGTAGATTTCGAAAATAACAAATTTAAGGGCATTGATGAAGGTGAAACTGACGGTTTTGCCGTACGCGTGATGAAAAATAACAAGATAGGATTTGCATATTCTACGGGCAAAGAGAATTTAAGGGAGTTGGTCGAATTAGCTTTAGACTCTGCAGAGTTCTCTAAAGAAGTTAATTTTAAGTTTGCACATTCTGTAGAAAAGCTGCCAAATATCCAATGTTTTGACGAGTCTATAGTTAACGAGGACAGGAATGTTGCAATAGAATTAGGAAAGGAATTTGTTGAATTTATTCGCAGTTTGAAGGACGGCATACAGGCCGGTTTTTCTATGCAGAAAAGTGTATTTGAAGAAACTATCGTTACGACTGAGGGATTTGAAAGTACATTCAAGAAAACTGTAAAGTCGGTCTCCGCTGGAGGAGTTTTTACGAAAGAAGGCGACTTTCTGGAGGTAAGCGCAGGTGAAGCACGATCGCTTAACGGTACTTTCGATTTGGAAACAATGAAAGAGAAACTAAAGTCAAATGTGCTTGCGGCAAATGTGAGTGCGAAAGCACCTTCTGGTAAGTATCCGGTTATCTTTACTCCGTTCTCAATTGGTGAAGTTTTAAGGCCACTTCTTATTTCATTAAATGGCCAGAATGTACTAAAAGGATTTTCTATGCTCAGGGGAAAGTTGGGACAAACTATTTTTTCTTCTGAGTTGACACTTATTGATAATCCTCTTTTATCTGGAGGTGCTTATTCGTTTCCGTTTGACGATGAGGGCGTAGTTTCGCAGAGAAAAGAATTAATTGCAAAAGGTCAGGTAAGGAATTTTCTTGCTGATCTGGATACTGCGTCTAGGCTCCACATATACGGAGGTAATGCGCAGAGAAGTTTATCTTCTATTCCGCAGCCTTCGTCAAGCAACCTTATACTTCAAACAGGGTCAACGCCTTTTAACAATATGATTAAAATGCCTAAAAAGGTTCTAATTATAGAAAGCCTTATGGGTACTATGATGGGAAATGTTATAGGTGGATTCGTTACAGGAAATATAGAGTTGGGCTATCTCGTAGAAAATGGTGCGATCGTGGGTAGAGTTAAAGATGTGATGATTAACTTTAATGTTTTTGATGTACTAAAAGACATTGCAGTTTCTAAAGAAAACATATGGACTGATAAATACATTGCACCGTACATATATCTACCATCTGTTTCAATTTCATCGAAGTAGTTCAGCAAAATAAAAAAGGGGCTTAGCCCCTTTTTTATTATTTCAATGTAATCTCTTTTACTTTTTTAGCAGGTTTAACTTTTGGAACCTTGATTTCTAGTACGCCGTTTTCAAATTTTGCTTCGGCTTTTTCAGGATCTACTTCAGAAGGCAGTGGAATTACTCTGCTGAACTTACCGTATACTCTTTCTTCTCTGTAGTATGTTTCGTTTTCTTCCTTTTTCTCTTTTTTGATCTCTCCAGAGATAGAAATACTCTCTGGATCTATTTTAATTTTAATGTTATCTTTGCTTACACCTGGAAGATCCGCTCTTACAACGATTTCTTTGTCTCTATCTATTAAGTCAATTGCAGGAGACCAGATAATTTCTTCAGTGCGGGCTATTTCGCCACCTTTGCCTCTTTTAGAGGTAGGAAGTGCTCTTCTACCTTCAGTCCTCCAGAAGTCGTTGAATACGCTGTCAATTGCTTCTTCTAACTTTCTTACTTCATCGAATGGATCCCAGATTGCCATATTACCACCTCCTTCTTTCGGATTTTTATTTCTTCTTTCATTGCAATTATATTATAAAAAATATTTTAAATTTGTCAAGAGACTGTTAATAAAAATTGTAATTAGTTCGTGTACTTTATCCTATATATCTGCCTTATTTATTTTGTTTGTTTGATAAAAATTATTTTTGATAAATTAATCAATGCTTTTAGTTCAAAAGTTTCCTGAATGCCAAGTGTTTTTTGCTTTTTAACAATTTCTATTGACATTGAAGTTAATTTTAGTATAATTCCGTCGTTAACGCATAAGTATATGCTTATACAAAAATTATATAATTTAAGGAGTATCATCGTGCATAACAATGAAAACCTTTCGGAAAAGAGTGGTAAAGAAGTGGATTTTAACAACCTTGCAGAATTTTTTAACATTTTTTCTGACCCTACGAGATTAAGAATATTGTTTCTCTTAATAAAAGAAGGGCCTATGTGTGTTACTAAGATTGGAGAGAAATTAGCATTAAACCAGCCTGCAGTTTCGTGGCAAATGCGTGTTCTCCGAATGGCACAGCTCGTTACCACCAAGCGTGACCGGAGATTTATACGCTACGCTGTATCTGATAAACATGTGAAAGAGATGATCGATATTGCATTAAATCATATTATGGAAGGAGGTAAATAAAAATGAAATTTAGTAATTTATTTTCAGAAGTGCGTATAGGTAGTTTAGCATTAAAGAACAGAATCATCTTTCCCCCAATATCGACGAATCTGGCATCTACTACTGGTGAAGTAACACCTGAATTTGTGTACCATTATGCGCGTAGGGCAAAAGGTGGTGCAGCTATCGTAACACTTGAGAATATGTGTATCCAATTTCCCGATGCCAGGCACGGCGCTACACAACCAAGAATTGACTCTGACGAATTTATTTCAGGATTGAGCAGGGTTGCTTACGAAATCCATAAGTATAATTCGTTTGCATTTATGGAACTTACTCATCCTGGTCTTTTTTCTGAGTTAGCGCATTCTGAAGGGAAAACTCCAGTTGCACCTTCAGATGTGGATTTGCGAAAAGACCACTTGCATCCGCATGTGCTAACCGAGGGTGAGATAAATGAAATTGTTGAAATTTTTGCACAGTCTGCTTTACGGGCAAAGAGAGCCCTTTTTGACGGGGTGGAAATAGAGGCGGCACATGCTTTGTTGGTAGACCAGTTTCTTTCATCAATTACGAACAAAAGAACTGATAAATTTGGTGGAAGCTTAGAGAACAGAGTGAGATTTGCCCGCATGATAATAGAGCGAATTAAGGAACTGTGCGGACGGAATTTTACCGTTACCGCAAGGCTTGGAGTAATAGATTTTATTGATGGTGGGATAGACATCGCAGAAGGTGCAAAAATTGCTAAAGCGTTTGAAGAAATGGGATATGCAGCAGTCCATGCGGATGTTGGATTTGGTAACAAAGAGTATAGACTTGAACCTATGCAGTATAAGGAAGCCTGGAGAACGAACTTTGCTGAAGAGCTTAAAAAACAGGGTGTCAGTATACCTGTCATAGCTGTTGGAATGATTCGTAGTCCCGAAGTTGCAGAGAATATTATTGCTAACGGGAAAGCGGATCTCATTGCTCTTGGAAGGACACTTATAGCTGATCCAGATTGGCCATTAAAAGCTGAGTTGGGGAAAGAGAGAGAAATTAAGAAGTGTATTGGATGCAGTGAGTGTATTAAGGCGCGCCACGACGAGGGTACTGCAATTAGATGTGGAGTGAACCCTTCTGTTGGTAAACTTGATTGGAGTGAATTCTTACCACAAGCAACTGCTAAAAAGAAGGTATTAGTCGTTGGGAGTGGTCCTGCAGGACTTGAAGCTGTAACGACTTTAAAAATGAGAGGGCACGAGGTAGAAATTTGGGAAAAATCTGATAGACTTGGTGGAGCTTTGGCACTTGCTGCTGTACCACCTGGAAAAGATAAATTAAGGTGGCTTCTAGATTATTATGAGTATCTTCTGAAGAAGTTAGATATAAAGTTAGTAATGAGTAAAGAGGCAAATGACGAGAACATTTCTGAGTTTAATCCAGATACAGTAATCCTTGCTCATGGTTCAAAGTGTCTTGTTCCTCCTATTAAAGGAATTGACGGAAGTAATGTTGTTACATTCAGAAAAGTTCTACACGGGGATGTAGAAATTGAAGGAAAAAAAGTTGTAGTGGGCGGCGGAGGTCTCGTAGGCTGTGAAACGGCATTGTACCTTGCCGAAAAAGGAAATAAAGTAACTATACTTGAAATGCTGCCTGAGATTGCACGAGACATGGAAACAAACAGTAAGAGTTATCTAATGAGAGAGCTAAAAGAAAAGAATGTTCAGTACTTTACGAATACACCTGTTAAGGAAATTAAAAAAGACATCGTTATAGCAGGCGATAGGGAATTTTCTGCGGATTATTTTGTCGTAGCATTTGGAGGTGTTAGTGATCATAGTTTGTACGATAGCATTCGAGGAAAGTACGAATCGTACATTGTAGGAGATGCCGTAAAAGCTCGCAAGATTATAGATGCAGTAAGAGAAGGGTTTGGGGTAGCAAAGATTATATAGTCTTATTTACTGCACAAGTTGGTTTTTAAAAGCGGGGAGAGGCTTTTCTTCCCGCTTTTATTTTTAGCATGTTTCTGTATACTATCCAAAAATATAGGAGGCTAAGATGAAGGCGAAGTTAGAATGCATACCCTGTATGTTTAATCAGGCATATAGAGCTGCTAATACAGCTACAAATGACGCAAAGTTAATACGCAAAATTTTAAACGATTCAGGAAAACTCGTTGAAAGGATCGACCTTTCTCTCACTCCTCCAGAAGCAGCAATGCCTATGTATAAACTCGTAGAGGAAATCACCGGAAATCCTGATCCTTACTCTAAAGTAAAAGATGAACACATAAAAACTGCGCTCAATTTGTATCCTAGAATGCAAATGAAAGTAAAGAATGCAAACGATTCCTTAAAAGAATCCGTAAAAATTTCCATAGTAGGAAATGCAATTGATCTGGGCAGTACTCTGGAACAAATCGATATTATAAAAGAATTTGAGGAAATTGAGAAAGGTTACTTTGTATTGGAGGATTTTGAATTCTTTAGGAAAAAACTGCTTGAAACGGATCAGGTACTCTTTTTATCAGATAATGCAGGTGAAACTGTTTTTGATAGGCCGTTAATTGAAGAACTAAAGAAGTATGGGAAGCGTGTGTTATATGCGGTGAAGGAGCGTCCTATTATTAACGATGCAACGAGAGATGATGCTGTGAAATCTGGTATAGATTGTAAAATTATATCTACAGGCTCTTCTATTGCTGGAACTGTTCTTCCTTCGTGTTCTCAAGAGTTTAAGAGTATTTTTTCTCGTGCTTCGTTTATAATTGCAAAAGGCCAGGGAAATTACGAAACCCTTTCTAATGAACAGGCACCTATATTTTTCTTGTTTAAAGTAAAGTGCAATCCTATTTCTAAAGATACAGGGTTTCCAAAAGGAAGTATGGTGCTTTTGAAGTCAAAAAACTTTACGGTGTGAATACTTTATCCTTATATGGGTATTGACAGGATTTAATATTCTTTTATTATCCCTATATGGAAGAGAGTACATTCAATTTCTGGCTAACCTATACAAATGGATTAAGGGATTTACATCCAGTGTCGATGTGAGGGAGGTGATCTGTCTTATATAAATTCCCTGAAAAGTTACTATTGCTTTTTATTTAAATTTAAACAACAAAGGAGGTTTTTATGAAGAAAATTTTAGTTTTTCTGCTGGTTATAGCGTTTGTGGCTGTAACATTTGCAGGATGTACGCCGAAGGAAAAAACACCTGTGACCTTGGTGTTTGCAAAAGCTGGTGATGCTGTAGAACTTGATCCCGCAGATGTAACGGATGGAGAGTCTATTACTGTTATGGATAACATCTTCGAGGGGCTAGTAAAGTATAAACCTGGAACGACAGATATAGAGCCTTGTCTTGCAACGAGCTGGGATACTTCACCTGATGGTCTCGTGTGGACATTCCACTTAAGAAAAGGCGTCAAATTCCAGGATGGAACACCGTTTAATGCAGATGCGGTTGTGTTTTCATACGAAAGGCAGCGCGATAAGAACCATCCATTCCATAAGTACGGGAAGTGGGAATATTGGGGATGGTGCTTTAGCGAAATTAAAAAGACTGAAAAGGTCGACGATTATACAGTTAAAATTACGCTAAGCAAACCATTTGCTCCATTTATCAGTACAATGGCAATGTTTACGATGTTTGTCGTAAGCCCTACTGCAGCGAATAAGTGGAAAGATCAGTGGTTTATGCATCCTGTAGGAACAGGTCCATTTAAGTTTGTTGAATGGGTAAAAGGAGACCACATTACACTGGAAAAATGGGATGGATATTGGGGTCCAAAGCCAAAGATTGACAAACTTATCTTTAAAGTAATCCCAGATCCATCAGCGCGTTTACTTGCTTTGAAAAAAGGTGAAGTTCAGGGAATGGAATTTCCGAATCCGGATGACTTAAAGAGCATAAGCGACGATCCTAATCTCACAATTCTTAGTGAACCCGGACTTAATGTAGGTTACCTTGCTATGAACATGGGAAAGGATACACCTGGTTTCCAGAAACCATTTGCTGATGTCCGCGTGCGTCGTGCAATTAACTATGCAATTAACAAAGCGGATATCGTGAAAAATTTATATAAAGGAACTGCAATTGTTGCTAAGAATCCCATTCCTCCAACGCTTTGGGGATACAACGATCAAATTCAGGACTACGAATATAATCCTGAGAAGGCAAAAGAGCTTTTAAAAGAAGCAGGTTATCCGAATGGATTTAAGACAAATCTCTGGGCAATGCCTGTTTCCCGTCCATACATGTTCGACCCAAGAAAGATTGCAACTGCTATTCAGGCAGACTTAAAGAAGGTTGGAATTGACGCTCAGATCGTAAGTTACGATTGGGGTACTTATCTTCAGAAGACTGAAAACGGTGAGCATGCAATGTGTTTGTTGGGTTGGACGGCAGATTATGCAGATCCTGACGACTTCTTATATGTGCTACTTGATCCTGATGCAGCTACCGTGGGTTCTGCAGGAAATGTAGCGTTCTACCGTAATCCTAAAATTCACGAATTAAATATGGAAGCGCAGAGTACGACTGATCACGAAAAAAGAGTTGAGATTTATAAACAAGAACAGGTAATTATTCATAACGATGCACCCTGGGTTCCACTTGCTCATGCAAAACAAACACTCGTATTTAGAAGTAATGTGAAGGGTTTTGTTCTGTATCCAACAGGCGATTACCACTTTAATACGACATACATAGAGCAGGGAAATAGTAAGTAATTACTAATAATGCGGGGAGGAACTTATTTTCTCCCCGCTGAGCAGGAGGCTTTATGAGGAACTACATTATTCGCAGAACACTTAACTTACTTTTAGTTTTATTTGTCGTTTCGATACTGATTTTTTTGTTGATCAGGCTCGCACCGGGTGATCCTGCGCGTGTTATGGCAGGAGAGCATGCATCGCCTGAGGCGCTTGCTGCTATGCGGAAGCAGTGGGGATTAGACAAGCCTCTCGTGGAACAGTATATAATCTGGTTGGCTCATGCTTTAAGGGGTGACTTCGGAAGATCTATTCAATCCCACGAATCTGTTTTACGGGAATTGCTTCTGCGTTTTCCTAATACATTTGAACTTTCTCTATTTGCAATGATCTTTGCATTTCTCGTAGGGCTTCCTGCAGGAATCGTTTCAGCAGTAAAGCGTTATTCAATTTTTGATTACGGCAGCATGATTCTTGCATTATTTGGAGTTTCTATGCCTGTATTCTGGTTGGGTATAATGCTGCTGTTAATTTTCGGAATCTGGCTGAATTGGCTTCCAATAGGCGGAAGGCTAAGCGTGTATATAAGTTTAAAACCTATTACTCACTTTTATCTTATAGATTCTTTGATTGAACTGAATTTCCCTGCGTTTTGGGATGCGATAAAGCACTTAATTTTGCCGTCTATTGCGCTTGGAACGATACCCATGGCTTTTATTGCAAGAATTACCCGCTCTAGCATGCTTGATGTTTTGCACCAGGATTATATTAGGACTGCGCGCTCCAAAGGTCTCTCAGAGAGCAAGATTATTCGCAAGCATGCTCTGAGGAATGCACTAATTCCTATTTTGACTGCTGCAGGGACAGAGTTTGCCTTGCTTATGGGAGGAGCAATTCTTACGGAAACAGTTTTTTCGTGGCCTGGTATTGGTACTTATATAATTCAAGCAGTTAATGCAAGGGATTATCCTGCTGTTCAGGGGTCAGTTATTTTTGTTGCTCTTTTGATTGCAATAGTAAACCTTTTTGTTGACATTGCTTATGCGTACATAGATCCAAGGATTCACTACAAATAGAGGAGGTATTAATGCGTCATTATTCTTTTGCTTCAGACACAATGCGAAGTTTGCGTCGTAATAAGGCTGCCATGCTTGGTTTAATAATTATAGTGTTATTTGTCTTTATGGCCATTTTTGCTGATAAAATTGCTCCGCTTAACCCTCTTGCGCAAAACCTTAGTAATAATCTTAAACCGGGTTTTTGGGCACATAACACTAAAAACCTCCTCGGAACAGATGAATTCGGCAGGGATCTACTGAGCAGAATCATATTCGGCTCTCGTATTTCTTTGACTGTTGGGTTTATCGCCGTTTTAATAGGAGTTTTGTTGGGTGCAACATTTGGTATTCTTGCAGGATTTTTTGGAGGATGGATTGATGAAGTAATTATGAGAACGGTTGATGTAATGTTTTCTCTTCCGTCAATTTTGCTTGCAATTGTTATTGTTGCAGTATTGGGAAGAGGACTTGACAAAGCGATGATTGCAATTGGTATTACATATGCACCTCAAATTGCGAGGATTGTGCGTTCAGAAACTCTTTCAGTAACGAACAACGAGTATGTCGAAGCTGCGAAAGCAATTGGCACTCCAAGTGGTACTACGATGTGGAAACACATTTTGCCCAATGTGCTGTCTCCCATTATTGTTTATGGCACATTGAGTATTGGTAGTGCAATCCTTGATGCTGCAGCGCTTGGATTTTTAGGGCTTGGTGCTCAGCCGCCTACACCCGAGTGGGGTGCAATGCTTGCAGACAGTTTTCATTCTATTACTGGAGGTTACTGGTGGGTAGAGACATTCCCTGGTATTGCAATTGCTCTAACAGTTCTGGGATTTAATCTACTTGGTGATGGTTTAAGGGATGCGATAGACCCACGACTTCGTGGAAAAGGATAATTTTCTTTTTTAATTTTGAACTATTGCTTACTTTTACCATTAATTTCAATATCACTAGTATTTTAGTGTCTCTTGAGCTTTAATAAACTCTTTTTAAGTACGAAGTAAGCGGTAGTTATTTCCTCTGCTTTTAGAGCTTTTAGAGACAGCACATATACAATACTGAATAATATAAATGTTCCTGTTAGGTTTATTGCGACATATAGATTCGTCTTTGGGAGCAAATTTGAAAGTTTAATGTATGAGTAGTACATTACGACGATTCCTGCAATTGAGCCTAATGTTAGTTTTATAATAGAATAAACAATTTTTTTGTCGCCGAGAGTCCCTATTTTTTTCTTCATAAAAATCATAAGAAATAACATATCTATGTACAATCCTATACTTACCGCAAGTGCAATGCCAGAGTGCTGGTATAAGCGCACTAGAGGACTAATGATTGCGATGTTAATTGAGGCAGAGATTATAGTAAGGATCGTGGGAGTCCACATATCTTTCATAGCAAAGAAAACCCTCATTATTACGATAGAAACCATAGCAGCAAATATTCCTATAGAATAATAGGCAAATGGAGATGCTGTAAGGTTCACTGCTGCTGAATTAAATGCTCCCCGTTGGAATACAATTGCAACGATTTGTTTACTAAAAACGATCGAAATAAATGTCACTGGTATTATAAAAAACGCAGCGAATCGAATACTTTTTGAAAAAATTTCCTCCAATTTCTCGTAGTCTTTTTTGCTTGCTGCCTCTGACAAAAATGGATAGTATGAGGTTGCAAGAGGTACGGTGAGCACTCCTAATGAAAATTGCCTTAATTTATTTGCGTATCCTAACGCTGCAATACTTCCTTCTTTTAGACTTGATGCCACATTATTACTTACTACTGTTACAGTATATGTTGCAAGTTGTTGCACGATAAGAGGAGTGGAGAGATAGAGAAGCATCGGAAGAATTGTACCTTTTGGGTTAAAGTTGAGTGTAAACTTCATACCAAGTTCTAACTTCTCGTAAAGGAGCATAATTGCGCTTTGCAGAAATGCTCCGAATAACATTCCTACGGCGTACGAAGCAACGCCTAAACTATTGTGAAATAGTATAAGAAAAATAATTATCGAGGTATTAAGTATCAATGCTACGATAGCCGTTATAAGGAAGTGTTTTTCTGCTTGTGCTACTGCGTACAAGAAGTTTGCAATTCCCCACATAAACGATGTAATAGCAAAAAGGTCTATTAAGTGTGCGGTGATTAATATGAGTTCTGAAGATTTAAATCCTGGAGTGAATATATGTACGAGTGGAAGTGAAAATGCGATTAATAAAACCATAAAAATAAAGAGTCCTGCAACGATATAGTTAAACACTATGCTTAAGTCGTTTAAGGCTTCCTCACGATTTTTGTTTAACTTCTCTATGTACAGTGGAATAAATGACACGGCAATTGCACTTGCAGTAATGTTTAGCGTAACTGAAGTAATAGGAAAAGTTGCATTCAAAGCATCTGCTGCATGAGTCGTACCAAAGTATGCGCTAAACAGCATATCCCGCGCAAGTCCTAATAGCCTGCTTATTACGGCAGCCGCCATAAATATAAGAGATGCCTGGACTGCGTTTTGCTTCAGGAATTTTTTAGTTTGCATGCTGGAATAATTTCTTGATAGGGATATACAGAATTGCGATTATAATCATGCCGACTATTATCCCGAATAATATTCCATACAATCCACGGTAAAGAGACATTAGGAATGTATCTCTTAAGTGTGAAAATGTGTCTACTACTGATATGGAGCCCATTATGGAAAGCATAGAAAAAGCAATGAGCCACTTTTTTCGCATTAAATATGCAAAAAGAATTGTTATAAATAAGGAAGGATATCCTACGACGAACTCTTTAATTCGCGGGCGAGCTACAATTGTGTGCTCAAGCATTGCCCTAAATTTTAACTCGATGGATGAAATTGAAACTCCTGTATTCCCGGAGCGAAGTAGATAAATCAAGAAAATTCCTGCAAGCAATATAAGTATAATTATATGCCCCCAGTTTACAGGGATGTGCCATGCTTTTTCGATTTCTTCTATTAGGTTGTATTTTTCTTTAGGTAAGTGACTATTATTGAAGTCTGCTCCAAATTCGTATAGATAGTTGATAATTAAAAAAATAAATGGGGTAAGGTAAAGAAGTTTTACCCCCCTGAACATGTCGAGGTTAAGCATATAAGGGCTTGAACCAAGCAATGCTCCGATCCAGATACCGCCAATCAAGGAAAAACCAAACATTAATAAAGCATACTTTATCCCGTTTTTTATTACATTAGTTAATGCTTCATTTTTATTGCCGTAGATTTTCTTTAATAACGAAAACAGTATAAGAGAAAATATACCAGTTATGATAATTGCTGCAGTTAAAGCGAGCATTTTTTCTGTGGTGGAGGGTTTTACTAATATACCGGCTATACCGAGCAATGAGAATGTAACAAACCATATCCACATCTTTTTTTCTTTTATGTCTGTAATTATTGCTATATACCACATAAGTAATGCCATTACGCCAAGAATAATAAAAATGTCGACAATTTTATTTCTGTTTACTTCAGGCATTGGATTTGGCGTCCCAAATTGCATTCCTTTGCTTTTCCACAAATTATAAAACTTATTGACATAGTAATCGTTTACAGCCATATTCTGTGTATATGTTTTGCCTGGATCTATAATTGGCTTTACATATATTACTCTAATGTTCCTGTCTGATACGGCTCTAAACCATCTGTTAAAAATCTCAAATGGTTTTAATTTAGCTTGCTCTGCTGGATAGATAGAATAAACTCGAGCAACATAGTAATGTGTTTTTTTAATGAGGGATTTAATACCTTCTTGGTTGTATATGCCCTTCTGAATAGGCAACTCTATGATGTAAGTAACTATTTTGTTTTTATTGAAGAAATTTGCAAGTTCGTTTAAATTATTTGGATTGTCTGAGCCATTTATCATGTTCCCATAAAACATTACTGATTTAATTCCAAATTTATCTAGCGTATTCTCAAGAATTTTAAGATTTCTGTTTCCTGGTGCGTACCTTGGTCGTAGAACTATTTTAAGCCCCAATGATTTAAATTGCTGAATTTGCTCTTCGTCGAATCCTACGCCGTAGTTTTGTAAGTTAGTCTGGTTTATTGGCGTGATTATTGCGTATATGCCGTTTCCCTGTACCTCGAATGTACCGTTAATAAGAGTAGATTTTATCCTTTCTGCAATTGTGGGAGATTGAGTAAAAATAATCGAGTAAAAAGGTTTAATTTTATTCTTATATTTCGCTAAGTTGATTTTATCTGTTATTTTTTCCGGAAGATCGTCGTTAAGTATATCACTTCCACTGTACAGTAAAACTTTACCTTCGTTTATCAGGTCGTTGACATTTTGTTCGGGTACGGAAACTGATGTCAAGTGATGTTTAGAAAGTTCACTAATTGCATCAAGTATGGGATGTCCATAAGAGTTTGCAAATGTTTGAAAGGTGTAATAATCCGCTGCTATGTTTATCGTATCCTCTTTTTTTTCGGCGTTTATTCTAATACCTATCTGAAATATGGCTGCAATTATAGAAATGGCAATAAATCCTGTAAGGATCTTCTTAGTGTTAGACAGCTTCATTTTTTTCCTCCTACATTTTTTCTTTCTTTTCGATTCCCATTAAATCCATAAGCATCGATAACGCTGTGATGGTTGCATTTACGAGGTGTAATCTTTCCGTTTCGTTATCTGCCCCTATGACCTTGTGTTTTTGATAAAAAGAGTTAGCGCTTTTGCACAGATTTATTGCAAGGAACGGCAGTTTATTCACCGAATAAGTCCTTGAAATATTTTCTAAATTTTCTTTTATAAAAATAAGTTCGTTCAGTAGTGCTCTTTCTTCTCTTTCTGACAATTTGTTTGCGTTAAACGATTTTTTTGCGATCGGCACTCCAGACTTTTTGAGTATATTCAAAAGACGGGCGTAGGTATATTGCACATAGAATACGGGGTTATCTACTGATTCCTTTTTTGCAAGAGTCATATCAAAGTTCAGGTGTGTATCTGCGCTTTTTAGAAGAAAAAAGAACCTTGCTGCATCTTTCCCTACCTCACTTACGAGCTCGTCCAGAGTAATAAAAGTACCCGTATGTTTTGACATCATCACTTCTTTGCTGTTTTCGTAAAGATGCACTATTTGATAGATAATTACATCGAGAAAGTCTTCAGGTATACCAAGACCCTGGATAAGTGCTTTCATTGGGATTATGTGTCCAAAGTGGTCTGCTCCCCATATGTCTATTGCTTTTCTAAATCCTCGCTCCCACTTGTTTTTGTGGTATGCTGCATCTACCAGGGTGTAGGTGGGTTCTCCTGTCTTTCTTACTAAAACTCTATCTTTGTCGTCTCCGAAAGCGGTAGTCCTAAACCATAGTGCTCCGTCTTTTTCGTATGTGTACCCACTTTTTTTGAAAGCCTCTATTGTTCTTGCTACATCGCCATTTTTGTATAGTGTACTTTCGTAAAACCAGGTATCAAAAAACACTCCAAACCGTGCAAGTGATTTTTGAATTTGCCAGATCATAAAATCTTTTCCAAGATCTCTTATTGCCTCTTTATCAATTTTCCCATTCTTTGCGTATCTGTCTTTGAACTTAAAATATATGTCTTCTGCTATGTTTTTTATGTACTCACCCTTGTATCCTTCTTCTGGAAATTTTGTGTCGATACCACAGAGTTTTCCATAGTAGTATACAATAGAATCAGTGAACAAATCCATTTTACTACCTGCATCGTTTACATAGTATTCTTTACTAACGTCGTAACCTTCTAATTTTAATAGATTACCCAATACGTCTCCTATTATTCCGCCTCTTCCATTTCCGACATGGAGCGGTCCTGTTGGGTTTGCGCTGACGAATTCTACCTGAATCTTAATATTCTTTTTTGGTTCTTGAAAATAGGATAATCCTTCATCTTCTATTTTTTTGATAAATTCTTCGAAAAATAGATTATCCAGAAATATATTTATGTATCCTGGCTTTACTGCTACTGCCTTTTCAATATACGGGGATTTGATGCTCTGCGCAATACGATTTGCTATTTCAAAAGGGTTTTTTCTTAGAATTTTTGCAAGCCTGAATGCAATTTGGGTGGCTACATCCCCCATTCCCTCAGGAGCTATGGTTAGTTCTAACCCGGGAAGTTCAACAGCTCCGTATGCATTTATAATAGCATTTTTTATCATTTCTCTTATTCTTTTTAGCATTTAACCTTTTCCTTATGCGTGTAATTTGGGTTCTCTTACTGCTTTTACTTCGTCCAATCTACCGACTGGAGTATTATGTGGAGCCTCTTTAAGTAAATCAGGTTTTGTTTTCGCTTCTTCTGCAATTTTGATCATAGCATTAATAAATTCGTCCAGCGTTTCCTTGCTTTCAGATTCTGTTGGTTCTACCATAATTGTTTCTTCTGCGTACGGCTCAAAGTGTGGGAAGTATATCGTAGGCGGATGGAATCCGTAATCCATAAGTCTTTTAGCAATATCGAGTGTTTTTACTCCGTATTCTTTGTATTCTCTACCCGTAAGCACACACTCGTGCATGCAGGTTCTGTCGTATGCCGGCTTGTAGTATTTTTTAAGTTTGGCTAAAATATAATTTGCATTTATTATGCTTGCTTCTGAAACCTGTCTTAATCCCTTTCCCCCAACGGATAGTATCCATGCGTATGCTTTTACGAGTACGGGGAAATTAGCATAAAATGCACGCACTCTCCCAATAGTTTTTTTGGGGTATTCGAAGAAGTATTTACCGTCGTCTGTACACACGATAGGAGACGGAAGAAATTCTACCAGATGTGACTTTGCACCAACAACGCCTGCACCAGGACCTCCGCCTCCGTGTGGTGTAGAGAAAGTCTTGTGCAAGTTAAGGTGTAGTACATCAAATCCAATGTCTCCCGGTCTTACTATACCAAGCAGTGCATTTAAATTTGCTCCATCGTAGTACAGAAGGCCACCTTTGCTGTGGACAATTTTAGCAATTTTTAGAATATTCTCGTCAAATAGGCCTACTGTATTTGGGTTTGTAAGCATTAGCCCTGCCGTGTCTTCGTCCATTAGCCTTTCAATCTCGTTAATGTCAACTCCGCCACGCTCATTTGACTTTACTTCTACGACTTTAAAGCCTGCCATTGCGGACGATGCAGGATTTGTTCCATGTGCAGAATCGGGTATTAGCATTTTGTGACGCTTTTCACCCCTGTCTTCAAAGTACTTCCGAATCATTAATACGCCTGTGAGTTCGCCATGTGCGCCGGCAGCTGGCATAAGGGAAAATTTGTCCATTCCAGTAATTTTAGAAAGTAATTCTCCAAGTTCATACATAATTTGTAAACTGCCCTGTATGTATTTCTCGTCAGTGAAAGGGTGTGCATATAAGAAATTGTCAATAGATGCAAGTTTCTCGTTTACTTTTGGATTATACTTCATCGTGCATGAACCGAGTGGATATAGTCCATCGTCTACTCCGTAGTTCAACTTAGAAAGTTTCGTAAAGTGTCTGATCACTTCTACTTCTGAAACTTCGGGGAGTTCTTTTTCTTTTTTCTCTTTTGCGTACCTCGGTACGCAATCTTTTAGGTTTATTTCTTTGAATTGGTCTTCAGGAAGAGAAAATCCATGTCTTCCTTTTTTACTCTTCTCGTATATTAGTTTCATAGTCTTCACCTCTCCAGAAGGTTAACGATGAAGTCAAGGTCTTTCTTCGTAAGTATTTCAGTTACTGCAAACAGCATGTATCCTTCCAATCCAGGATAATAGGTTCCTAAGTCAAATGGTGGAATAAAACCATTATTGATCAGTTTATCTTTAATTCTTTCTTTGTCTTTTACTTCCAAAACGAATTCGTTAAAAAAAGGATATTTAAAGCCACTAAACTTTCCTGTTTCTATGAGTTTTGTGCGTAAGTAGTGAGTAGCCTTTGTGTTTAGTTCTGCAATCTTTTTGATGCCATTTTTACCGAGAAGGGACAGGTATACATTGCCTGCAACGATATTTAACGCATGATTTGAACAGATGTTTGAAGTTGCCTTTTCTCTACGAATGTCCTGTTCCCTCGCTCGGAAGGTCATTACATATCCGCGCCTTCCTTCTTTGTCTGTAGTCTCTCCTGCAATTCTACCTGGAATTTGGCGAATGTACTTCATCTTACTGCCTAAGTAACCGTTGTATGGACCTCCAAGGTTTAAATCCATTCCGAAAGATTGGGCTTCGCCTGCAATAATGTCAACATCCATTTCTGCAGGGGACTTTAATAGTCCAAGTGATAAACTTTCTGCGATTACTTGAATGATTAATGTGCCTTTTTCATGAGCAATCCTTGCAATACTTTCTATGTCTTCTATTCCTCCGAAGAAGTTAGGGCTCTGCACAATAACTGCTGCAGTATTCTCGTCGATCATGCTTTCTATGGATTTGAGATCACTTAAACCATTTTTATATTCTGCTATGTGTATTTCTGTTTGGTGTGGTGCTGTATAAGTTCTAACTGTTTCTAAATAGTGCGGATGTAGGAGGGAAGATGTGATAACTTTATTTTTGTGTGTGAGTCGCATTGCCATAAGTGTTGCTTCTGCTGTTGCTGAGGCACCATCGTATATCGAAGGTATGATTACATCCATTCCTGTAAGCCTCGACAGGTGTGTCTGATATTCAAACATTGATTGCAGATTACCCTGGCTAATTTCTGGCTGATATGGAGTGTACGATGTGTAAAATTCTTCCCTCGAAATTACTGCTTTTACTGCTTCTGGAACAAAGTGTCTGTATGCACCTGCTCCAATAAGCGGTTTTAAGAATCGAAAGTCCAAATTTTTCTTACTGATTTTAAAAATTTTTTCGGTAAGTTCTTCTTCACTAAGCGTTGGTATGTCCAGCGTTTTTTTGAGTATAACTTCTTCAGGAATGTCTTTTAGCAAGTCATTAAAAGAGGAAACACCAATCTCTTTTAGCATTTCCTCTTCGTCTGTTTTTGTATTTGGAATGTATCTCATATGTTATCACTCTTTTCTGTAATTACTGTATTCCTCTGCTTTCATTAACTCCTTTAGCTCGTCAGGATTTTCAATTTTTATTTTTGCTATCCAGCCTTTACCATAAGGATCTTTGTTAATTATGGAGGGCTCTTTGATTACTTCACTATTCACTTCAATTACTTCTCCAGAAACAGGAGCATATATATCTGATGCTGCTTTTACTGATTCTATTGTCGTTAATGTTTCTCCTGCTTTAATCTTATTACCTTTTTCTATGTCTTCAAGATACACGATGTCTCCTAATTTGTCCTGGGCATAGTCTGTAATTCCTACAGTTCCTATATCTCCTTCAACTTTAACCCATTCGTCATTTTTCGTATAGTAAAGTCCTTCTATTACTTTATATCCCATATCCACTGCCCCCTTTCGTTAATTTGTTTGTTTAAATTATACAGTTTCTATGCTTATTTTCAATAATAATTTTTTAGAAAATTGTATATTCTTTCAAAATCTTCGAGATTTAAAGTTTCTGCCCTTCTTGAAAAATCTATCTTTGCTTCTTTTAAGGACTTAATTACAGTTTCTTTCTCAAATGCGGAAGATAAAGAATTTACTATTTGTTTACGCCTTTTACTGAACGCAGCCCTCACTACTTTGAAAAAAAGTTCTCTATCAATGCTTTCTTTAACGGTTTTTTGTTCTAATTCTATAAGTGAAGAGCTCACTTTTGGCTTTGGGTAAAAAAAGTGGGGAGGGAATGTTTTTAAGAAGTGTTTTTTAAAAAAGAAGTCTACGAATACGGTTATGGCACCGTACTCCTTTGTGCCTGGAGGCGAGAGGAGCCGCCGTGCAAATTCCTTTTGCAATAGCAGGATGGAGCGTTTAATTCTCTTACTTTTCGTAATCTTTACGATAAGGTCTGTCGTTATATTATAAGGAATATTTCCGAAAAGTTCTTCTGCTTCAAATGCATCAAAATTTACTTTTAATGCGTCTTCAAAAACTACTTCTATATTTGTGTTTTGGATCTCTTTGTAGTATTCTGTAAAGCGCCTATCTTTTTCGATTGCAATTATTTTTTTTGCCTCTTTTGCGACGAGTCCTGTAAGAAACATAAATCCAGGGCCTATTTCTATGTATGTTTTAGACTTTTCTGGTGATATGCTGTTTCTGATAAAATAAAGGGCAGACTCCTTTATCAGGAAGTTCTGCCCCATCGTTTTTGAAGGAAAAATTCTATATTTCTTTATTAATAACTTAACTCTTTTGGAAAGTTCCATTTACCTGGGAGTATATAGACGGTAACCGTTCTCCTGCCCCAATTGTATGCGTCTTGGGTGGAGTAGAAAAATACATCTATTTTGTCGCCTTTTATCAAACTTCCTGTATCGCCTGCAATTGCATAGCCATATCCCTGAACATACATAAGCGTCCCCAAGGGGATTACTTTTGGGTCAACGGCGACAATGCCGAATCCACTTCTCATACCTGTGGCTGTTCTCCACGGATTTCCGTCTGTCTCTATTACTCTTGGAGAATATGCGGTTGCTACAACTCTTAATTTCTTGATGTAGTGATAATTAAAGCGTGCTTTTCCTATCATGTATACGGCAGGTACAGATGGTGTTACGACTCTTTCTGAAATTTCTTTTTGTCCTAATTTTTTGCTTCCAAGATAGCTAACGAGGAATTTTTTCTCTAAAATACCGTTTATTCCCTTTCTGAATTTAATTACCCTGTTTTTTGCTAATTTGTCATTTTCCTGATAAATAGTTTTATACGGAATAACGATTTTTACTGTTTTAACAATTGTTCTATAAGTCTGTACTGTAATTTTATCACCATTTCCTACTGTGCTCGTTAAGGAGGGTTTTACTAAGTCTTTTGGTCCCAATTTAATTCCTGCGTCTTTTAGTATGTCTCCCACTCTCCGTTTAGTCGTGTTTAAAAGTATTGGTTTACCGTTGATACTCAGTTGGATACTTATTGCTCTCACTACTCGTATTACTCTGCACGGTGTTTTATCCGTGCCAAGTACGATGTCATTTGCACTTATAGGAATTCTTGCTTTTTCTACTACTTCTCTTGGTGTAAGCTTTTTAAAAGATATTACTGTGCGGATAGTTTTTCCGTCAACTACTGCATAAGAGTTTGCTACCAAGACAAATGCAAAGGAGAGCAGGAGGACGATACTGATAATTTTTACTGTTTTTTTCATTTTTTATGCCTCCTGTCTAATTTCTTTTCTATGTTTTTAAGTCTTTCGTTTATACTTTTTAAGAGTTGAATGACTTCACTTATTACATCTGTGTCAAAATCTGACAGACTAAATACCGGGCTGTCAGATATAGTGTCCGTTTGTTCTTCAATGTTATTGATCTGTTCAATTAATGAAAGCTTTCCTTTTGCTGCTACTTCTTTTTTTGAGGGGGTTCCGCTAAGCCGGGAAAGCAAGATCGTAGGGAAGAAGTAATACACGCTGTCTCTTTCTATCTCCAGGTTTAATGCTTCACAAAAACTAATTATAGATATTGGAGAGATCTGGAAGATGCTACCTCCCGGAAGAACAAACAGCACGGCAAGTTTTTTGTTATACTTGCTTTTTCTATTTGCGAAGTCTATAACAGTTTTTTTCTTTATGCGTATACCTTCGCTCCATAAAATTTGCTTGGAGATATTTGGAAAAAATGTGCCAAAATTTTTATCAATACTTGGTGTATAGTGCACTAAGTATACAGAAAACTCTGTCTCTAACAGTGCATCCTGCTTTCCAAGCACTGCCTTACTTATAATTTTTTCGTTGTACATTTTTTTAATTGTACGCTCTGCTTTTAACAATGCGCCTTTTATAGTTTTAACATTCATAATGCGTTACCTAAATAAATAAAAAGCATAACTTTGATAGTTTATAGAAAATGAAAAATTATGCAAGTCTTTATACGGACCCTGTAATTATTTGATTTTCTTAAATTTAAATGAAATTATTTCGGCAGCGAGAGTGTTGAAACTGCGTCGAGCAGTAAATTACTTTGCTCCCCGTTTTTGTAGTGCAAAAGTCCTGCGATTGCTATCATTGCGGCGTTGTCTGTTGAAAAACCTTTTTCCGGGAAGTAAACAGGAATTTTAGATTGCTTATTAAATTTTCCCCTTAGTCTTTTATTTGCAGATACGCCTCCTACAACACCAATTGCTTTTACATTGAAATCTTTCGCTGCCTTTAGTGTTCGTTTTACGAGTATGTCGGTGAGTGCTTCTTCGTAACTTGCACAGATGTCGCCAAGGTGTGTTTTTACTTCGTCTTGATGCTTTTGCAAATAATAAACTCCTGCTGTTTTTAGCCCGCTAAAACTAAATTCATACGGAGATTTTATAGAAAGACGAGGGAACTTATAAAAATGAGGATTACCTTTTTTGCCTAATTTTTGTATGATTGGGCCTCCTGGATAGTCGTAGCCTAAAGCCCGGGCAAATTTGTCCAATGCTTCCCCTGCAGCGTCGTCTCTTGTTTCCCCAATTACTTTATACTGTAAGTGGTTTTTTACCCAGACGAGCTCCGTGTGCCCCCCGGATACGATAAGGAATAGCATTGGAAAAGGTGGTGAACCTATCTTTAACGGTTTGTTATTTATGAATAAGGAATAAATATGTCCTTCTAAGTGATTAACACCAATTAAGGGAATACTCTTTGCAAACGAAATAGCTTTTGCCCCTTCTACTCCTACGATAAGTGAGCCTACGAGCCCGGGACCATAGGTAACGGATACGAGATTTATATTTGTTATATCTATGTTTGCAATGTTGAGTGCTTCCTGTATCACATATCCAATAAGTTCTGTGTGTTTGCGCGATGCAATTTCCGGAACAATACCTCCAAAGTCTTTATAAAATTGTGTTTGTGACGAAAGGACATTACTTAGGACATTGCCGTTTTCGTCTATAACCGCTGCAGCAGTGTCGTCGCAGGATGTTTCAATACCCAGTATTTTCATTTATTACCTTCCTCATAATAAGTCCATCTTCTCCATTAGTATAGTACTTTTCTATTCGTCCGCTAATGTAAAACCCAAACTTTTTGTACATTTTTTGTGCTATTGTGTTTGACTCTCTTACTTCGAGGTATACTTCCTTTTTGTGTAACTTCTTAGCAAGATCTATTGCAAATTGCATGAGCTTGCTCCCTACTCCTTTTTTTCTGTAATCAGGGTGCACTGCAATGTTTACTATGTGCAATTTATCGTTTTCGTTCCATATGCCTAAAAATCCTATGTTTTTACGCATCCACTTTGCTACATAGTAATGTGCCTTACCGTCAAACAGATAATCAAGCACAAACATTTCTTTTGGCCACGGCATTTCGTAGCTGAGCGTTTCTATTTCGTACATTGAGTCAATATCTTTTGTCGTAGCTTTTGTAATCTTTACGGCTAATTCAATCATTTTCTTTTCCTGAAAATTAGATCTGTGCTTCTTAAATATACAGGTGATAATGAAAGTGGGTCCTTTATTATTTTTCCTGATTTAATCTTTTCATGTGACATTTGTAGAAATGAATTATTAGAAGGAGAAATAAAATGAATATTTTTAATATTGAGTTTTTCTATCATTTTGCTTTTGGGTGCATATATGGATAGATCATCTTTTATCTCTTCAGGAAAGATACACGAGTCTTTAGAAGTTCTTTTACCATTTTGAAACTTTGCTGCAAATATTTGTCCTCTTCCTGCAGGAAGTATTGCCCAGCCTTCGTTAATTTTAGAACCTATAATGTCGAGGCTGTTTATCGTTACGAGGGGAATATTTAGAAAGTGCGCGATAATTTTTGCTTCAACCACGCCTATTCTCGTCCCTGTAAAACTGCCTGGTCCGTTTACGACTGAAATTGCTTCAATGTCGTTCGTGCTTAGACGAAATGCAGTGAAAAACTCGTTTATTAAAAATAGGATATTATTAGGATATCGTGACGGAGGATTTTCTTTTATTGAGAAAAGTGCTTCATCGTTGCTTCCAAAAACAATTTGTATAGGCGTGAATGCGTTGTTTATTCCTAAAATGTTCATTCAGTATACTCCTCTAACACAATTTCTCGTTTGTTTTCGCCAACTTTTTTTATTTGCACCTTTAGATCTGGCGTAATCAAACCTTCTGCTTTTTCTGCCCACTCTATTGCTATTATTCCGTTTTTTTCGAGATAGTCAAAAAATCCTAATTCGTCTAATTCGTCAGTGTTATTTATTCGGTACAAGTCAAAGTGGTACAACGGAGTTTCTGAATGATATTCTCTAACGAAAATAAATGTTGGACTTTCGACTTCCTTTTGAATTCCGAGTTTCCGTGCCAATCCTTTTACGAATACTGTTTTTCCAGCACCAAGCTCACCTGATAGAAAAATTACGATTGTCTTTTTATCAAGGTATTTTTCTATAATTTTGCCAGCCACTTGTTTTGTTTCTTCGTCGTTTTTGGTTATATATTTCTTCATATCAGTTGTATTTTAACTGAATGGAGCAATGTTGTCAATTATACGCTAGGTTTAGAAGTAAGGGTCTTTATTAAAAAGGATAGCCGTATTCCTGATAGTTGAAAATTTTGTATTAGTTTGTATACTAAATACAAATATAAAATTAAGGGGGATGAGGCAATGAAGAAAATTCTATCCTTGATCGTCGTATCAATATTTATCACCGTTTTGCTCAGCGGTTGCAGTGGTGTCACGACAAGCAGTAATGTGCAAGTCGGTCTTCAGATGAATCGTTTTGCTTACTGCTCTTCCGTAAATGGTGATAGAGATTATATTGAGAAGACAGATAAAACTTTTGCTCCAGGAGAAACATTCTACATTTATTTTGAGGTTACTGGACTAAAGTACAAGAAAGACGGGAATCAGGTCGTATATCATCCTGTCGTTAGTGTAGAAATTACAGATGCAGATGGGAATATAGTAATTCCAGAAACTACAGTAATTGATAAAGAAATACGAGGTAGTCATCCTGCACAATATCTTTATTTCCCGTTAAATGTTACTATGCCTTCAGATGCAAAGAACGGAAAATACACGACCATCATAAAGGTTAAAGATGCATTAGGGAGTGGGCACATTACTTCTCGTACGCAATTCTTATTAAAGGGATAGAATATTTTTCTAAACTTTGAATGTAATTTTTCGAGGTTCTTCTCAGGGGGGCTATAAATTGCCCCTTTCTTTTTAACTTTTAGTTTTTCATTTCTGTCGTAAAATTTTAGTAGTATTTGTCTGTGCTTTAATTTTTCTTGTTTCAGAGAATTTTGTATAATACTAAAAGGAGGACACACAATGGCTGAAAACACAAAACAGATGATATTAGAATTCCAAAGGAACGAGATTACTGAACACCTTATATATAAATATCTTTCAAGAAGAACAAAAGGTAAAAATAAAAAAATATTAGAAAAAATTGGCCAGGATGAATTAAGGCATTACGAGGAATGGAAAAAGTATACTGATGAGGATGTGGAGCCAGATAAATTCAAAATATGGAAGTTTGTTTTTCTTTCAAAAGTATTCGGTATTACATTTGCTATAAAGCTAATGGAAAATGGTGAAAAAGTGGCTGAAACAACCTATAAGTTGATCGTATCCGAATTTCCTGAATCAAGAGAAATACTTAACGACGAGGAAATTCACGAAAATATGCTCGTAAATATGATTAAAGAGGAAAAGGTTGGATACATTAGTTCAATGGTATTGGGTTTAAACGATGCGCTCGTTGAGATTACTGGAACACTTGCAGGACTTACTTTCGCTTTAAGAAATGCAACTACCATAGGTGTTGCAGGGCTTATTACTGGATCGGCTGCCTCCCTTTCTATGGCTGCGTCAGAATACCTTTCTCAGAGAGCAGAAAACGGTAATAGAAGTCCTTTAAAAGCTTCACTGTATACTTTCGTTGCTTATTTAATAGTGGTTTTTGTTCTCGTTATTCCATATTTTCTTTTTCATTACTATCTTTCTGCATTTTTCTTATCTATTTCTATGGGAGTAGTCGTTATTGCTGCTTTCTCAGTTTTTGTGTCTGTAGTTCAGGAAAGAACATTTAAAGGGAGTTTTTTTGAAATGCTTTTTATTACTATTTCTGTTGGTATTATTTCCTTTTTAATAGGCATAGCTGCAAGAAGAGTTTTCCACATTGAGGTATAGACTATGAGAGAAATTGTTGGTGCATATCTTGGATACATACACTCTTCTGGAATTTTTGCTAAGGTATTAGCTGCGATTATTTCTTTTTTCGTTACGGCTTTACTGATAAAGTTGTTTTTATACTTTACTGCCAAGAAGTGGTCGAGATACGCTAAAAAGACGAAGAATGTAATCGATGACCTGGTTGTATTTCTTATAGGTAAAAGTGCTACTTTCTTGTATGTATTTGCTATTTATGTCGGATTGTATCAAATACGCCTTCCCAGTAAAGTCGAGCGCTTAGTGGTTGTTTCTTTGAAGTTGCTTATATCTATTTATGTCACTTACATTGTTGTAGTGTTAATCGATTGGTTTATGGAAGGCGTACTAAGTAAAAGCCAATCAAAACTTAAAACCCGTTCTTTGAAAGGGGCTATTGTTATAGCAAAATTAGTCGTATATTCATTTGGTGTGGTATTAATTCTAAATAATCTTGGTATCGATGTCACAGCGCTTATTACGGGTCTGGGTATTACAGGTATCGCAGTCGCACTTGCTGCACAAAAAATTCTGGGAGATTTGTTCAACTACTTTACAATCGTATTAGACAAGCCTTTTGAGGAAGGTGACTTTATCGTATTTGGTGACTTTGCAGGAACGGTAGAGCACATAGGGCTTAAGTCGACGCGAATTAGAAGCCTTAGTGGTGAGGAAATCGTAGTCTCTAATACAAATCTTATAGACGAAAAAATACAAAACTTTAAGAGAATGAAGACGAGAAGAGTCGTATTTAAGTTTGGTGTCATTTATGAAACTCCTCTGGAGAAGTTAAGGAAAATCCCGGAGATTGTAAAAAAGGTAATCCAATCAATAGATGGTACGACATTTGATAGGTGTCACTTTGTAAACTTTGGGGATTTTAGCCTTGACTTTGAAGCAGTTTATTATGTGAACGACAGTGATTACTTGCACTATATGAACATCCACCAGTCTATAAATTTAGGTATTGCAGAACAGTTTAAGAAGGAAGGCATTTCGTTTGCGTATCCTACTCAGGTAGTTTATCTCAACGATAATTCTGTTAAGCAGGATAGTGCTAAGAAGTAAATTCTAATTGAGTTTTTTGTTAAATCTTTTATAATTAAAACATGGGATACATAGCACTTTACAGAAGATACCGTCCTCAGGTTTTTGAGGATGTGGTGGAGCAGCGCACCGTCGTAAAAATTTTGCAGGAAGCGTTGAAACAAAATAAAATTGCTCATGCTTATCTATTTGCAGGTCCTAAGGGAACTGGAAAGACTTCAATTGCAAGAATTTTTGCAAAAGGGTTAAACTGTGTAAATGGGCCAACACCGCACCCCTGTATGAAGTGTGAGCAATGTCTTACCATTACGAATGGAACTAATTTAGATGTTATTGAAATTGATGCTGCGTCCAACAGAGGGATTGACGAGATCCGGGATTTGAAAGAAAAAGTCCAATATGCTCCTGTTTCTGGGCGTTACAAAGTTTACATTATAGACGAAGCGCACATGCTTACTATGCAGGCATTTAACGCGCTATTAAAAACTCTGGAAGAACCTCCGGAAAATGTAGTATTTATTCTTGCAACAACCGAGCCGGAAAAGATTCCTGCAACGATTATATCAAGGTGCGAGCGTTTTTACTTCAGACCAATTTCTTTAAATGGATTGTTCAAAAAAATTATAGAGATATCTCAAAAAGAGAATGTGAAAATTACTGAGTCAGCCGCTATGCTTATTGCGCGCTTTTCGAGTGGTTCTCTTAGAAATGCTTTAAGTCTTCTTGATCAAGCTATTACGACATTTTCTAACATTACTGAAGAGAAGATCAGAGAACTTATCGGAGTGCCAGGCGACGACATTTTAAGAGAACTGTTTTTAAGCATTATTAAGAAGGATCCCGTAAGAGCTCTTACTGTAATTAAAGGAATGAAGGATAGCGGTAAAGATAGTAAAGTCTTTGTTAACGAATTTCTTAACTATTTGCAAGATCTGTTAAATGTAAAAATTATTGGTGCTGTTTCTAAGGATTCCACTTTTGACGAAGCATTTAACGAAAATTTAAAAAAACAGGCCAGGTATGCTTCAATTAAACAGATCGTAAATATTTCTTTAGAATTCTCATCTACTCTTAATAGTATAAAGTTATTTCCGGACCCATTTTTTGCAGTAGAGCTTACCGCATTAAAGTGCATGGATCTGGATGTCGTTTCGGAAAGTGTTAGGCCTTCTTTTGTCAAGTCGTCTGAAAAGATTACGGAAACTAAAAGCATTTCTAAGGAAACTGTGGTTGGTAAAGAAAAAACCAGTAGCACATTAGAACAAGAAAATACTGAAGAGGACGAAGTAAAAGCAGTAAAAAGCAGGTTAGAGAAATCTATATATAAGGACGAACGAGTGGGCAATGTTCCTACACCTGCTGCAGCCGAACAGTCCGGGGTCTCTTCTGACAGCCTTGATGCAATTATGGAACGATGGGATAGTGTAATTGCCGAAGTAGGGAAAGTTGATAAACCTCTTTTCGCAATGCTTGAAAGAGTACACCCTGTAAAATTTGAAAACGGGTTACTTACTCTTTATTCCGAAAAGAAATTTTATCTTCACATGTTGAATACGGAAGAGAAAATAAACATTTTAAGGGATGCTTTAAGAAAAGTATTTCATTCAGACATTCGTATTAAGTATACTGAAGGTAAGAGTGACGAAAATAATAAACCTGAGAAAGAAGTAAATAAGTTTGAAAGCTTTGTTACAGAGGAAGTTAAAAAAAATAGGCATGTCGAAGAAATATTGACTTTATTTGACGGAACCATATCAGAAGTTAAAAAAATAGACGAGGAGGATAATAATGAGAAACATTAATGACTTAATGAAAAAAGCACAGGAATTGAAGAAAAAAATGGAAGAAATAGAAGCCGAACTTGACGCATTGAGAGTTGTAGGTGAAGCAGGTGGCGGGGCCGTGAAGGCAACTGTATCAGGTAAGCTTGATGTAATCTCGATAGATATTTCTGAAGATGTGATTGATAAAGAAGATAAAGGGATGCTGGAAGATTTGATTGTTGCTGCAATTAGAGAAGCCCAGGATAAAGCAAAACGCATAGCTGAAGAAAAGTTTGCTGAAATTGGTGGAGGACTAGGAGGTTTCCCGGGACTGGGATTTCCTAATTAATGGCAGGGTTTCCAAAAAAAATTGAAAATCTCATAACTGAAATCTCTAAGTTGCCCGGTATTGGTCCAAAAAGTGCAGAGCGTATTGCTTTACACATAATTTCAATGGATGACTATAAAGTAGGCAGTCTTGTCAATGCAATAAAAGATGCACGAGAAAATCTTCACCTATGCCCAATTTGTTTTAATCTTACGGACAAGGAAGTGTGTGATATTTGTGCAGATCCAAAAAGAGACCATTCAACAATTTGCGTTGTTGAAGAAATTAGCGATCTCTATGCTATAGAAAAAAGCGGAGAATACAGAGGTGTTTATCATGTTCTGCACGGAAGAATAGACCCAATGAATCACATCTCCGTGGAGGATTTAAAGATAAAGGAGCTCGTTGAAAGAGTAGCAAAAGGTGGTGTAAAAGAGGTTATTATTGCAACGAATCCTAATTTTAATGGCGATATTACGAGCCTTTACATCCAGAAAGTATTGAAGCCTTTTGGCGTAAAAATAAGCAGAATTGCAACCGGCCTTCCAAAGGGTACGGAAATTGACTTCGTGGATTCGGTGACTTTGATTATGGCAATAAAAGATAGAAAGGAGATTAAATAGTTTTGTTTTTTGTGTATTGTGTTATAATTAATAATGTTAATAAAATAAATGAATAGGAGGTAGTAAACATGAGTGAAATAATAGCGGTAAGATCGAGAGAAATTCTTGATTCAAGAGGTAATCCCACTGTAGAAACGGAAGTAGATCTTGCAAGTGGTGTAATTGGAGTTGCAGATGTTCCTTCTGGTGCATCCACAGGTGAACATGAAGCAGTTGAACTCAGAGACGGGGATAAGTCTCGCTTTGGCGGAAAAGGCGTTCTGAAAGCAGTTGGAAATGTTAATGGCCCAATTGCAGAGCGTGTTATCGGGATGCTTTCTGAAGAGCAGGTAGAAATAGATCGTGCAATGATTGAACTTGACGGTACACCTAACAAGGCAAAACTTGGTGCAAATGCAATTCTTAGTGTTTCACTTGCCGTGGCAAGAGCAACAGCAGAAGAGCTTGGATTGCCTTTGTATCAATACATTGGAGGAATTAATGCTACGCTTCTTCCTGTGCCACAGTTCAATGTATTAAACGGTGGAAAACATTCTGACTCAGGTATTGACATTCAGGAATTCCTTCTTATTCCAGCAGGTGCTCCTAACTTTAGAGAGGCATTGCGCTACGGAGCAGAAGTTTATCATACTTTAAAGAATCTTTTAAAGAAAGATGGTTATGTAGTAAGTGTGGGCGACGAAGGAGGATTTGCTCCGCATCTTAAGTCAAGCGAAGATGCAATAAAGTACATTGTTAAAGCAATTGAAGAGGCTGGCTATACTCCTAAAAAAGATATTTATGTAGGTATAGATGCAGCCCCTTCGTACTTCTACGACGAAAATAAAAAGAAGTATGTATTTGAAGGAAAAGAGCGTACTTCCGAAGAGATGATCGACTATTACGAAATGCTCGTTGAAAAGTACCCCATGATCTCTATCGAGGATGGTCTATTCGAAGAAGATTGGGACGGCTGGGTAAAGTTGGAAGAAAGGCTTGGCAAAAAAGTCCAACTCGTTGGTGACGACATCTATGTAACGAACATTGAACGGCTTCGCAGAGGTATTGAACTAAAAGCCTCTAATTCAGTACTTATTAAACTGAACCAGATTGGTACCCTTACTGAAACTATGGAGACGGTAAACCTTGCAAAGAGTGCGTCATTTACTGCTGTTGTTTCTCATAGGTCTGGTGAGACTGCCGATACATTTATTTCAGATTTCGTAGTGGGTATGAACATTGGTCAGATAAAGAGTGGTGCGCCTGCGAGAATTGAAAGAGTTGAAAAGTATAACCAACTTATGAGAATCGAGGAATCTCTTGGGGAAGCTGCAAGATTCGCTGGAAAAGACATCTATAAGAATTTTTCTAATAGATAATTATGCCTGAAATAGTTGAGATAGAGATTCTGCGTAAGGAAATTGTTAATCAACTTAGCGGCAAAACAATAAACGAAGTCGTAATTAATAAAGAGAGTATTTTAAATGTGAGCGGAGAAGAATTTTCTCCGCTCATTATAGGTAATAAGATCGTAAGTGCACGAAGAAAAGGTAAAGTGCTTATAATAGATCTTTCAAACGACATTTCACTTGCCATACACTTTCTACTTACGGGGTTTATGAGGCTCGTTGACAAATGCAATAGAAGTAAGGTTCAGATAGGATTTATCCTTGACGACGGTAAGTGTCTTACGATAAATGGCATTATGCGAGGTGGTTTTGTGAAAGCATTGGCAACCTCAAAAGTATTTGATGACCCTGCTCTTAAAAAATTGGGTATCGACGCAATGAGCCCTGATTTTACGAGAAACGAATTAAAAAATATCTTAATTAAGAACGGAAGAAAAAAAATTAAGCAAGTACTCATGGATCAAAGTATTATTTCGGGTGTAGGTAATGCATATTCCGATGAAATATTATTTAAAGCAGGGATCCTTCCGATGCGCAAGGCTTCTTCATTAAACGAAGACGAAATAGACAAGTTGTATAAAGCTTTTGGTGAAGTATTTAAAACTGCTGAGAAGTACGGTGGGGCAAGTGAACTTACATTTGTCCATCTTGATGGAAAAAAGGGTGAAGCGCATAAACACTTTTTTGTGCACAAACGAGCTGGTAAACCGTGTTTAGTATGTAACACACTTATTCAAACGGTAAAAATAAGTGGAAGAAGTGCGTACTTTTGCCCTCACTGCCAGAAATAATGTTAATTAATGTCTATACTTAAATCTATAAGATCCGATTTATATTAAAGGAGATACTTTTTTACAGAAGGAAAAAGTAAGAATAGTTTTCTTTACTTTTTAAATGATGTTTATTTAAAAAGAGTTATTCCTTTGTGTGTCGTCGTTGCCGGTGGGACTACGGTGGTAATGTATTTTTACAAGATTCTTAGACTCGTTAATTATATAAACTTTCTGTTTGTCGAGTCTATAATTTTTTAAATTCTTTCTGCGATATTTTTTACCGCAGTAAATAGGAGTGTTTATAGCCATTATTCCGCATCTAAAAGAACGCAATGCTGGGGATTTGAAATAAAAAATGAGAGAAAATATGATAACAGTTGCAAGGAAGCAGCGATATTTTTTCCTTTCTTTTTTCCTTTCTATTTCTACAATATTGTTAGTTTCCCTTTTAGTAATTTATTTGTTTTTGTAATCTTTAATAGGTTAAGATTTGTACGGTGTTACCTTATGGCTATTTGTATATGTTCAATTCTTACTTGACAGGAATGCGAAAGTAATTATTATATAACAGAATTTATCTAATAGGAGGTAGATGGATGCCGATATTAAAAGCTTCTAAAAAAGCAGCAAGGAAAAGTGAGAAAAGAAGAGAAAGAAACCAATATTATAAAGTTGCTCTTAAGAAGGCACTTGATTTTGCTAAGAAGAGTAATTATTCTGAGGAGAAAGTGCAGGAAGCAATTAAAGTTATCGATAAGTTAGAGGCAAAAGGAATTCTGCATAAAAATACTGCTGCGAGGAAGAAGTCTAAACTTATGGCGGCTTTCAACAAAACTAAAAACTCTGCCGCTTAAAGTCAATAATTTTCTATAAAGAGTTTTAGGGCAAGGGGAATTTCGGTTTCCCCTTTTTTGCTTTCTACATCTATATTTTTTAGTGTATGAAATTTTTCTATAATGTCGTTCAAGTCGGAACTCTTTGCTATTGGCAGAAGTTTTTTAACGATAAAAGATGGGTGTATGTTTCCTTTTTGTGCTATTTCGCTAACGCGAATATTGGTTAAAAGTAATTCTTTTATCGTTATAAGGTGCATAAATGAGCGAAGCAATAGAGATAGGATTTGTTCAGGGGATGCATTCTCATCTTTTGTAAATTGGTTGAATGTTTTTAACGCTTCTGACTTTTTGTTGTTTACTATAAGGTCAACTAAGTGAAATACCTTAATCTCGGGAATATATCTAACTACTATTTCTACATCTTTTTTTGAAATGACTTTTCTTTCTTCCGTAAATAATGCAAGTTTTTTGATTTCTGAAGATATTATAAATAAGTCGCCGTCAAGTCTTTCCAGCAAGGCACTAACCGCTTCGTTTTCTATTTTTTTACCGTACATTTTAACTTTATCTCTTATCCACTTTTTTAACATAGTGCTTGTTATAGAGTAATCGTCTACAATAACGCTGTCTTTCTCTAAGGGGGATTGGGTGGTAGTTTCGTCAAAAAGAATAATTAAAACTGTGTCTTCTGGAACTTTCGTTTCGAGAATTTTCTTGAAGTCGCGTTTTTTGATCTTTTCTGCATTTCTAATTACGATTACCTTTCCGTTTCCGTACGGTGGAGATTTTAACGCATCGTACACTTCGTTGGAGGAGGTATTGTTACCTGCAATTACGATATAGTCGAAACTCTCAAAACCTTTTGAAATTTTTAGGCTTACTATGTTCTGGATAATTTGCTTCTTCAAGTAATCTCCATTCTCACCTGTAAGGAGGTACAACCTGTGTACCTCCCCTTTTTTGATCTCTTTTAAGACATCAATTGCTTTTTTTCTCATTTACTACGGATATATCTTATCAAGTAACCTTGGGAAAGGAATAGTTTCTCTTACATGAGGTAGTTTTGCTATCCATGCAACTGTTCTTTCAAGGCCTATGCCAAATCCTCCGTGAGGAACACTGCCGTACTTTCTTAAGTCAAGATACCACTTATAGTCTTCTTCTGATAGGTTGTTTTCTTTTATGCGCTGCAATAAGAGATCGTAATCGTCTATTCTCTGACTTCCTCCAATAATTTCTCCGTATCCTTCTGGGGCAAGTAAGTCTGCGGCAAGAACTGTTTCGGGGTCGTCTGGGTCCGGTTTCATGTAGAATGCTTTCGACTCTACAGGAAAGTGGTGTACGAATACGGGTTTGTCAAATTCTGCTGCAAGGATTGTTTCTTCATCCCCTCCAAAGTCGTCCCCCCATTCTAAGTGTTTGCCGTGTTTTTCAAGTATCTCAAGGGCCTCTTTGTAGTGAATTTTTGGGAACGGAGGCTCAACTCTTTCAAGCGGTTCAGTGGGTCTACCTATAATTTTTAATTCTTCTTTGCAATTATTTAATACTTCTTTTACCACATAGGTTATCATATTTTCCTGCAACTTCATGTTTTCTTCGAATGTAATGTATGCAATTTCCGGCTCAAGCATCCAGAATTCCATTAAGTGCCTTCTCGTTTTAGATTTTTCTGCTCTAAATGTTGGGCCAAAGCAGTAAACTTTACCAAATGCCATTGCGGCTGCTTCCATATAGAGTTGTCCGCTTTGAGAGAGAAAAGCTGGTTTCCCAAAGTAGTCTGTTTCGAATAGGGTAGTAGAGCCTTCACAGGCATTAGGTGTAAGAATGGGAGCATCTACCAGCGTAAAGCCTTGTTTATCAAAAAAATCCCTGAGCGATTTTTCTATTCTGTGTCTTATTCTTAAGATGGCCCATTGTCTTTTTGATCTAAGCCAGAGGTGTCTGTGTTCCATTAAAAAACCTACACCGTGTTCCTTGGGCGTAATTGGGTAATCTTTCGTAAGTTGTATAACTTTAATGTCTTTTAATAAAAGTTCGTACCCGCCTGGTGCGCGCTTGTCCTCCCGAACTATTCCTTTTACGATTATTGACGACTCTTGTGTGAGCTTTTTAACGGTATTAAATGTATCTTCTGAAACATCACTTTTTGAAACTACGGATTGCATAATGCCTGTGCCATCGCGTATCAATAAAAAGTGAATTTTTCCGCTTGAGCGTATGTTATATACCCAACCTTTGATTTCTACTTCTTTTCCTACATTTTCTTTTGCTTCGTTTATATACATTTCTATCCCGGTTAGGGTTCACCTCCTTGAATTGTGGTCTGGGAAAATTTTACAACAATAACTATAAAAAGTCAAATGATTGTAAGATTATATATCGTTCTTTTCGGCTCTACACACCGGGCATATAGGATAGGGGGGTATGTGTTGAATGAGAATCTCCCGAGATACATTGGTCGTATCTATTACATTGCCTTTATAAGTAAATACATCTAGTTCTTTGAGATCTGCATCCTTTTCTCGAGATTGGTTAGCTGCAAAACGTTTTGGTATGTAGGTTTCAGAAAAATTAATTTCAAACTTTTGAACGAATGTATTAAGGCATCGAACACATACGAGTACGACTTCTGCATATAATGTCCCTTCAAAGTAAATTTCCTCACTTCCAGTATATTTAAGCAAACCTTTTAGTGCTATAGGCTTAACAAGTTTTGCATTTTCTCCGATGTCTTTAATGTTTATTTGTTCTTCTACATTAAGTATATTGTTATTCCTGATCTTCGCTATCGGAATCTTCATATGTGAGACTGTCCTTTCCTTTCTGAATAACTGCTTTTGCTTTTTCTAATACGCCATTTGCCTGTTCTAAAACTCTTATAGCATAATTTTCTGCATCTTTTATAATGCTGTTTGCCTCTTTTCTTGCTTCTTTTAAAATTCTTTCTTTCTCTGCATTTGCTTGTTTTGTAATTTCAGACTGAGAAACTAACCTTTCTTTTTCTTCTTTTGCCTTTTGAAGTATTTCGTCTCTTTTCCTGAATGCATCTTGCAGAATTTCTTCTTTTTTCTTGTCTACGAAGAAAGCACTCTTCATTTCGTCCGGAATCAATTGCTCTATCGTGTCGATTTTGCTTAATATTTCTGTTCTATCAATGCTCACATACTTAGAAAATGGGACGCGTTTGGCATTAAGTACTATTTTTCTTAATTCGTCAATTTCTTTTAACACTGATTTTTCTTTCATTTTACCACCTTCTCTGCTAATTTTTTTGTTACGCATTCTGGAACAAACATTGAAGTATCTCCGCCATAAGAAGCAATTTCTCTAACGAGGCTCGAGCTTAAAAATATAAATTCTCTACTACTCATTACGAAAACCGTTTCTACTTCTTTGTAAAGCATATTATTCGTAAGAGCCATTTGAAATTCGTAGTCAAAGTCTGATACTGCTCTTAATCCCCGCAAAATGAATTTTACATCGTTCTTTTTAAGGAATTCCACGAGTAGTCCATTTAGTGGTTTTACGGTAACATTTTTGATACCTTTTGTGGCACATTTTACCAATTCTATTCTTTCGTTTATATTAAATAAAGTGTGCTTTTCCTTACGCTCTGCGACGAGAATTATAAGAGTGTCAAAAATTTCAGCCCCTCTCTTTATTACATCAAGGTGCCCATTCGTTATTGGGTCAAAAGTCCCCGGATAAACGGCTATTTTCTTCATAACTAAATTATACAATGATTGCTAAGTGTTTGCAAATTTATTGTAGATAATAAAAAATATTGCAAATAATAACTGTTTTAGGTAAAATACTATTATGAAAAAGACAATAATACTGTTTCTTTTGATAGTTTTTATTTTTCTGGCATTACCTGGATGCCGTGCGAATAAAACTGTAAAACAGGTAAAAGTTCCTTCTATTCTTAATCTCAAAATAGACCAGGCAGAGAAAGTCCTGGGAAAAGAAGGATTAATATTGCAAGTAGTTTCGTCGAGGTATTCTGAAACGGTACCTCTGGATTGCATAATCTCTCAAAATCCTCGTGCAGGAGATGTAGTAAAAGAAGGAACTATTATTAAAGCTATAATCAGTAATGGTTCAAAAAATGTGACCGTCCCGAATCTCGTTGGGAAAAGTTTTTCAGATGTGGTTGAAGTTTTGGGAACGATTGGGCTTCACATTGGCGATATTACTGAAAAGGAAGATAACAGTAAAGTAGGGACAATTCTTGCCCAATCTCCTGCGGCTGGAACTGTGGTCGTGCCTGGTTCTTCAGTAAAGCTCACAGTTAGCCTGGGACAATTTGTTACTATGCCAAATGTTATAGGTATGAATGTGGAGAAGGCAAAGGCTCTTCTAACGGCTCAGGGATTTAGGATTTCTCACATTGACCAGACGGACATCGTAAAAGTATCTGGGCAGGTGGTCCTTTATCAATATCCAATGCCTGGCTTAAAAGTAAGAAAAGGCGTTGAAGTGAGGTTGGAAATTTCCCGATGAACTTTGTAACTGCACCTTCTATACTTTCTGCTGACTTCTCTTGTTTAGAATCTGAGATTAAAAAAATTGAACAAATTCCTGATAGTTGGGTACACATAGATGTGATGGATGGACACTTTGTTCCTAATTTAACATTTGGCTCCTGCGTAATAAAAAGTATAAGAAAAAGGACTAATCTATTTTTTGATGCGCACCTTATGGTCGATAATCCGTCCTCTTTTCTTGAAGAGTTTGCAGATGTAGGTGTTGACGCAATCACTTTCCACATAGAAGAAACCCACTTTCCTTTGCGGTTAGTAAAAGAAATTAAAGCACTGGGCTTAAAAGTGGGGGTTTCTTTAAATCCAGTGACTCCTCTGAGCATGGCATATCACTTACTTCCGTTGATAGACATTTTGCTTATTATGAGCGTAGAGCCTGGTTTCTCCGGGCAAAAGTTCATTCCATTTTCTATTGATAAAATTCAAGAAGCAAGCAGAATTAGGAAAGAACAAAATTTAAATTTTTTGATATCTGTAGACGGAGGAATTAATCAAGATACTGCGGAAAGAGTACTATTAAGCGGCGCTGATATTCTCGTTATGGGAAGTTTCTTTTTTAAAAATGACTTTTCGTTTGTTAAAAACTTTTTGTCTACTCTACGAGATAAGTAAATATTTTTGCGTTAAATAAAAATACCCTCTTTAGTAAGAGGGGATAAACCATAGTAGAATATCTTAATTTAGTATGAGCACTTTATCGAGTTTTGCTTCTATTACTCTTTTGGGCACTGCCCCTACGATTTGATCGACGAGTTTGCCGTTTGAAAAAATCATAAGGGTAGGGATGCTCATAATACCGTATTGAATTGCAATATTTTGATTATCGTCAACATTTATCCTTACGACTTTTAGTTTTCCTGATTTTTCTTTCTCTATTTCTTCAACGATTGGCTCTACCATTTTACAGGGGACGCACCATTCTGCCCAGAAGTCTACGAGGACGGGAATAGGAGAATCTAATACTTCTTCTTTGAAGTTGGATTCGTTTACCTCTATCATGGTTCCTCCTAATTTTCTTTGAGAAGTGCTTCTATTTCTTCACTAAATGTTTTTTCCATGTTTGGATTATAGCCAACGACCATTTTTGCAATTCTTCCGTGCTTGTCAATAAAGAAAAACCTCGGTATGCTTGTCGCACCGTACTGACTTGCTACTGCACCGTTTGGGTCACTAATTACGAGATATGTAATACCTTTTTCCTTAATAAATTGTTCTACTTTTTGCCTGTTCGCTTTATTGTCCAGATTTACTCCTATCACGACTACCCCTTTATCTTTAAATTTGTTGTAAATTGCTTCTACATGTGGAATAGTCATTCTACAAGGACCGCACCAGGTTGCCCAGAAGTCTATCAAAACTACTTTGCCTCTTAAGTCTGACAGGTGAACTATCTTTCCGTCTGCATTTTGCCATGAAAAGTCAGGCGCAATTTGCCTTTTACTTTCTGCATTACTCGTATTATTAGAATTGTTCGTCCCAGAAGTTGCACTCGCATTACTTCCAGTATTGTTGTTTGTACTACTATTGCTACATCCTACAAAAATTGGTACGATTAATAATAGAGCAAGTATTATAACAAGAATCTTTTTTCTCATCTCGTTCTCCTTTCCTAATTTCTGAATTTTATTATATCAAATTTAAAAATTAAGGTCAAGCAAATTTATTTACTATACGACTTTAGTAAGTTTATCAACTGTTTTTCTCTTTTTTTAAAATCAACATCTTTTGAGAAACGAATTTTGTAGTACTGAGTAATTAGTGGGTATAGCTCTTTTAACTTTCCTTTCCTTTTTGCGTATTCGACGAGTGTTTCTGAAGCCATTTTGTCGTCTCCTATAAGACTGACGATTTTGTTATATACTTTCTTCTGATATGGATGCTCCTTTCTGAGCAAGATAAAGAGCAATACGACACCTGTTACAATTATTGAGATTAAACGCCACTTGTTTATCATGGTTTTGAACAGTTCTAAGCTTTTATTTATCGTGAGTCCTGTTCTGGTTATTCCTCTTTGAACACTGGTGAGTATTTGCATTTGTTTTGCGCTGTTGTAAGTTACGACATTTCTATACCAGGACATTTTTATACTGTCTAGGAACAGAGATATCTTTGACGGCATAGGAGTTTTTGAATTTGGGGTTGGATCAATTCTTACCCATCCATTTTTTGGATCGTATACTTCTGCCCAGGCATGTGCGTTCCTTTTTCTTACTATGAAGTATTCTCCGTCAGGATTGAATTCTGAAGTTACAAATCCTGAAACGAGTCTTGCGGGTATCTGGTTAATCCTTGCAAAAAGCACGAATGCCGTTGCAAAGTGTTCACAATATCCACTTTTGTGATTTATCACGAAGTCCTGTATGTTTTGTGCCGTAGGATTAAGGGAGTAGGTGTAGTGTTTCTTTAAGTAGTTTACGATAGAGTGTATTTTTTCTGTATTCGTTTTGCCTTTTGCTGCAGTTTTTGCGATGTTAATAAATTTTTCAGATAATTCTGGAAGCTGCAAGTATTGCCTGTATTCTGCATTTGTAATACTAAATGTGACTATTGGGGTCTTGCCCGGTATCGAACTGAACGCATCGTACTTTATCGTTTTGTAGTAGGTGAAGTCGGTGAAAAAGTCGTGGAATTGATTCGTCTTAAGGTAAAGAAAATCTCCTCTTATGCCGACGAATTTTTCTGGCCCAAATAAAGTATCCGAACCTATGGGTTCAAGATAGATCGTACTTTTAGCCATTCCAGAGGTAATGCCAAAGTTATTAGTTTGGAAGATGGGAAATAATTTTTGTTTTCCGTTCTCTACTTTCCACTTTCTTCCGTCAAAGTAAGCATAGTGAAGTCCGGATAAGTAAAGCGGAGGCGTGAAATTTTTTGCTACTACCCTCATAACAATTTGGTTATTTAAGTCTACTTTTCCTTTTTCTATAACTACTTGCTTTGAAAACCCGCTCTGTGTGTTGGCTCTGAGGTTTATACCGTGCAGATATCCTAATGACAGACGGGGTATTGAGAAAAATACGGCAAGTGCAAATAGCATAGATAGTATAGAAAATGCCGATACGAAGAGAACGAGTTTACGACTAAGAACAATATTCTCTTTGAACTGGGATAGGATGAGCATTAGTGAACCTAGCACGAGGAATAAGTATAGAAGAATTACGAAGCTTATTGATATCGTTGAAACAGAAGTAAGTAAAATTAATAATATACTTACTATGAATATTTCGTAATAATCCCTTGCTTTCTTTTCTAATACAAACTTTGCCGTCATTACGATGATGAGTAGCGTTGAAAGCACATAGAACAGTTCGAGGCTCAACAATATTGCTAAGATAAAGTAAATGAGAGGTAATGCTTCTATTGTCTTTTTAAGCATATTGTTTTTTATTTTTCCTTCGATAGGTATTAACAGTATTAAAATTGCTGCTGCAATAAGAAAGTGCTTGTCGGTTAAACTAACGAACATTATAGAAATAAGAATAAAAAGTAATGCCGTGTATATACGAGCGTCTTTATACATATTCTATATCCTCTGGTAATATTGCTGAGTCTATTTTTTTAATTGGTAAACTATCCTTTAGTTTTACAGTAGATAAAAAATTAAAAATACTTTTAAAGTGTGCGGTAGATTTTGCAAAGGGAAGTGTAATCTCGGATATAAGTGATACTTTTGTACCACTTTTATAGCACTCATAAACGAAAGAACTTACTTTTATAACTGTATTTTCGAATTCTTCTATACTGTTATAAAGGTATTTTGAGTTATCCAGTACTATTAAAGCACGGTTGTTTTCTGTAGATGTATATTCCGTCACCATAATTTTCCCAAGCTTTGCAGATGCTTTCCAGTTAATTATCTTACTGTTATCTCCGTTTTTGTATTGCCTGATTGAGTAAAATTCGTCACTCTCTTGTTTTACCAAACGACTTATTTCATTATTTGATTGACCGGTTTTCGCGCGTATTTTTAAAGCTACTTTTTTAATCTGCGGATAAACAACAACATCCCTTTTTAGTCTTATCGTTCTACTCCTTACAAAAAAATTGAATGGAAATGTAGATATTATTTTTACGGACTCTAAAGTAAATTTTCCTCGTTTTTCGAATTTAATCTTTAAAGTCTTGATGCTTTTTTGATCGATTTCTTCGAAGTACGCTTTTTTATTCAGCACCTCCAAAGTAAGAAAAAATTTTGGAATTGGTGATTTATTAACTATTTGTGCAGAAATCGTGGTGTTTTCTCCTGCAAATATCATGTCTGGCAAGTTAATAATTACTTCAATGTTTCTTTGGTTGTAGTACGAAAGTAAACCTGAAAGAATAAGAAACGAAAGTACCACACTAAAAGTTAGATAAACGAGGTTATTGCCAGAATTGACTGCAATTGCCCCAACTAAAATGGTAAAAAGAAAAAACAACAAGCCAGAGCTTTTAATTTTTGTGTTTGTTTGTTTACAAGGGAACTTGAACATTTTGTAGTATTTGGTGAATTATTTCTTTTGCAAATCTTCGTTCCGTTTCCTTTAGTACTATTCTATGAGAAAGTACTGCAGGTGCAACTGTTTTTACATCGTCTGGTACTACAAAATTTCTCTCGCTTATGTATGCATAACCTTTGGCTGCTCTTACGAAGTCAATGCTTCCTCTGATACTTACACCTATCCTTATAAATCTGTTGTTCCTCGTTTCTCTTACAATTCGCATAATGTAGTCTATAATGGAATCTTCTGTGTATATACTTTTTACGGTGCTTATGATTTCAAGAATCTCTTTTCTCGTTAACACAGGTTCCAGTTCTGATGCTTTTTTCTGCTCTGACTCTTTTATGATATCTTTTTCTATATCTTCTGGTGGGTATCCCATTGTAAGCGACATCATAAATCTGTCTAACTCATTTTCTGGTAAAGGATAAGTGCCGGAAAATTCGATTGGATTTTCTGTAGCAATAACGAAAAATGGTTTTGGGAGTTTATAAGTTACTCCGTCTATTGTAACGGTGCGCTCGTTCATTGCTTCAAGTAATGCAGATTGTGTTTTTGGAGATGCCCTATTTATTTCGTCGGCAAGGATGATATTTGCGAAAATTGGCCCCTTTTTAAATTCGAACTCTTCGCTTTTTCTTTTGAAAATCGTTATACCAGTAATGTCCGAAGGGAGCATGTCTGCCGTGAATTGAATGCGTCGGAAAATTCCGTCAATTGAGCGTGCAATTGCTTCTGCAAGAGTAGATTTTCCCACACCTGGTATGTCTTGGAAGATAAGGTGAGATTCTGTTATTAGCGGGATTAGAGACATTATAATGACATCTCTTTTGCCTTTTATAACTGTTTCGACATTATTTACGATTTTCTTTATCTTTTTATTCATTCCATTCATACCTTTCTTTGTTTTTTATTATATACGAAATAGCATCTTTTTTGGAATACACTTTCCCTTTTGAATGTAGATAGGCTATTTCGTCAAAAATCTCTTGATATTGCTTTCCTTCTTTTAGTTTTATTTCTTTAAGGTCTTTTCCAGTAATTAAGTTCCTGGTATTGTACACTCTATTGGCAGTTTTTACTACTTCTTCCCTGTATTTACTACCTATTAGTGTGATAATACCGGCAATGAGGTTTTTATCTGTATGCCTTAAGATTTTAAATAGTTCAAAAGCATCCTTCTTTTTCAATGCTGTTTTTATCTTTTTTATTTCTTTTTCCGATTTTAGTATTTTGTTGATCATTTTCTTTTTTAAATCAATGCGCTGCAGCGTTTTAATTATTACACTTTCTTTTTTGTTATGCATGAGAATCAACAAATAGGTGTGTAGAGGATTTGTGCTAAATTCTTTAATGTATTTATTTGCGATTTTTATTGCCGTTTTTTTTGTTTTGGATAAGCGTTTGATGTTGAAGAAAATTTTTAGTATTCCTCTTTTTTCCATCTTCTCTATTGCTTGTGCGGCGTAATCTGCAGAAAGCAACTCTATTAGTTCGTTTGTGATGCGTGAAGAATGCTTATTGGTTAATACCCCTAGTTCTATTGCTTTGTTGAATAAAAACTCTGTTTCGGGCGCAAGTTTGAAGCCTAACTTCACTTCGTATTTTATCGCTCGGAATAATCTGGACGGGTCTTCTATAAACGAAATTGTGCTTAGCGTTCTTATTATTCTTTTTTCTAAATCTGAAAACCCATTGTAAAAATCTATTATTAATCCAAGTTCATCTGGCATAAGCGAAATAGCTATAGCATTTATCGTAAAATCCCTTCTACCGAGGTCTTCTTTAAGCGACGCCTTTTCTACTACAGGTAGTACTGAATTTTTATTGTAGTACTCCCTCCTTGCTGTGACGAAGTCGAGATGGTATCCTTTGTAAACCAGATGGGCAGTGTTAAATTCTTCGTATATTTTAATTTTCTCTCCTACTTTTCCTTCAAGTGTTTTTCCAAAAGTCGTGGCATCCTCTGTGAGCACAAAGTCAAAGTCAAGGCTTTTTGCTCCTAAAAATAAATCTCTTACTGCACCTCCGACGAGATATACCTTTTGGCCTGTTTGTTCTGCGCATTTCCCTATAAGATGTAATAATTCGCTTATATCTTTTGGAAAAGTTTCCTTTATAAGATTTTTTACTTCTTCTTTTGACGGTAAAAGTAGATTGTTGCTCGGTGTCTCTGTACCAATTCTATTGTTCTTTATAAAGTATGCTTTTAGTAAGTCGCTTCGCGAAATGATTCCAACAACTTCTCCGTTTTCTTTTACCAATACTCTTCCAACATTGTTTGTAGCCATAATGTTTTCTACTTTTCTTAAGTCGTCTTCTGCATCTACTACGAAAACATTTGGTGATAAATACTGTTTTACTGGTCTATTTCGCTTTTCAAGCATCATTATCTTCTCGATATCTCTTTTTGAAATAATACCTATTACTTTATTGTTTTCAGTTATGGGCAGTCCAGAAAAACCCATTTTTACCATTATGTTTAATGCTTCTTTTATCCCTGTTTTTGCATCAATCATTTTCACTGGATAACTCATTATGTATCTTGCCTTTAATATCTGATAGTTAGATTTCTGAATTTTATCTACGAGATACGATTTAATTTCTTCCACAGATTTATCCTTTACAAATGCTGTTGCTGCATTGTAATGGCCACCTCCGCCTATCGGGAGAAGTATTTCTTTTACATTGTATTCTGGTGCATTGCTTCTTCCCATAACAAATGTGCCGTTCTGGAATTTAATAATTGCAAACAGAAAGTCGCTGTCTATTATTTCTCGCAACCTGTGCGTTACGACTGAAAGACCCTGAACATACTTTTTCATTATTGCAGTTGCTATTGAGATGCGAATGCCGTTAACAGAAACTTCTTCCATGTTGGACATCAGTGATTTAAGCAGTTCAACCTGTGATTTTGAAAGAAAAGGTGAAACAAAGTGCCGAATAATCTGCATATTTATTCCAAATATTGAAAGGAATGCTATTGCTTCAAAGTCTTCTGATGTTACGCCTGGAAACATAAAACTACCTGTATCTTCATATATACCCAGAGCAAGTAGTGTTGCTTCAAAAGAATTCAGGACGGTTTTCTTTCTTTTCAGCAAGTTTACGAGAATTGTTGTGTTTGCACCTACATCCCTGTGAATGATTTTTGCATTCTTTATGTCGTTTTCTGATCGTGGATGGTGGTCAAAAATAATAACCTCTGGATTTCCGTTTTTGAGTAGCTCTTTCCCTTCACCGAGTCTTGCATATATTTTTGTATCTACGATAATAACTCTTCCAATATTGTTCTTTATACTATTTGGTAGTTCTCTGAGTTTTATAAAGTTCAGCGTTTCTCCGAAAAAGTTTGCAAGTTTTTTTGCGCTTACATCGAGCGAGCCTGGATGAATAAGAAAAGCGCCGGGGTATAATTTCCCGGCGGCATACATTGAGCTAATGGCATCGAGGTCTGCCCCTGCATGCGTTAATATAGCTGTATAATTAGCCATTAAAACAGTTTTTCAATACCCTCCCTGGAAACTTTATAATAAATGAGGGGAAGCGGTTCTACTTTACTACTTGAGAACTCTAAAAGTTTCAGTAATTCTTTTGCAGCTTGTTCACCCTTCTCTTTATTGTTTGCAAGAATTGTTGCAATGGTTTCTCCTTTTTCAATATAATCTCCTATTTTTTTAGGGAACATTATTCCCACAGCAAGGTCAATTTTATCGCCTTTTTTTGTCCTGCCTGCTCCCAGGAACGCGGCGAGCTTTCCTATCTCTTCAGTCTGCATACTCTTTATATAGCCACCCTCTGGAGCTTTTACAGAGAGTTTGAATTGTGCCTGTGGTAGCTTCGAGAAGTCGTCAACAAATGAAGGATCTCCACCCTGGGCTTTTACGATCTCTTTAAATTTTTCCAATCCACTTCCGCTATCAATTGCTTTTTGAATTAATTCTTTTCCTTCTTCGCTATTTTTTGCTTTACCGCCGAGGTATAACATCTCTCCTCCAAGAGTTTTTATAACTTCTACGAGTCTTTTACCACCCTGCCCTTTGAGCACGCTTACTGCTTCTTCTATTTCTATGGAATTTCCTATTGCATCTCCCAGTGGTTGGTTCATATCTGTAATGTAGGCAACTGTATCTCTTCCGACAGAATCCCCTATTTCAACCATTGTTTTTGCCAGTGCTTTTGCGTCTTCCAGGTCTTTCATAAATGCACCGTCGCCTACTTTTACATCCAGTACGATTGCGTCTGCTCCTGCGGCAATTTTTTTACTCATTATACTCGATGCGATAAGGGGAATGCTGTCTACTGTACCCGTTACATCCCTTAGCGCATACATCTTCTTATCTGCAATTACGAGTTCACTGCTCTGTGCTATGATAGCTCCGCCTACATTGTTTACGATTTCTATGAACTTTTCAATTGGAATCTCTACTTTAAATCCTGGAATGGACTCTAACTTATCGATTGTCCCACCTGTGTGTCCAAGACCTCTGCCGGACATTTTTGCTACGGGGACGCCATTTACTGCAACGAGTGCAACAAGTGGAATGGATACAGTATCTGCAACACCCCCTGAGCTATGTTTGTCGACTTTTATGCCGTGAATCTTTGAAAGGTCTATTGTCTTTCCGCTTCTTACCATAGAAAGCGTAAGTTCGGCAGTTTCTTTTTTATTCATTCCTTTACACCAGATTGCCATAAGCAGTGAAGAAATCTGGTAGTCAGGAATTTCTCCTTTTGAATATCCCTGGACAAAGTAATCTATTTCTTCTGACGAAAGTTCTTTGCCCTGTTTCTTTTTTTCTATGATGTCTATTATGTTCATCGTCTTAGGCCTCCTTTATAAATTTTTCAACTAATACTGCAATTTTCCTTCCGCATTTTTCTGCAACTTCTATTACTTCTTCGTGCGATACTTCGCCACTTGAAAATACGGAATCTGTAATACAGGATATGCCTAACACTTCCATTTTTAAGTATCTCGCAACAATTACCTCCGGAACCGTTGACATACCCACTGCATCAATACCTAATCTATTCATTAAATTTAGTTCGGCAATTGTTTCGTAGTTTGGGCCTGACACAGCGCAATACACACCTTCTCTTACTGAAACATTTTCTCTCTTTGCAATGGATTTAAACTTTTCTATCATTTTACGGTTATATGCATCAGTTAAGTTAACAAAGCGCTCGTTACCTTTTTCTCCACGCAGAGGGTTTTCGGCAAAAATAAAGTTTACATGGTCGTTTATTACCATTATGTCCCCTACTTCGAGTGTTTTGTTTACTGCACCAGATGCATTAGTTATGATAAGTTTTTTTGTGCCCAATCCTGCTGCAAGTCGGATTGTTTTAGTGACTTCTTTCATACTATAGCCTTCGTAGAAGTGTACCCTGCCATTGAATACGGCAACTTTTTTGTTCCCGATGTGTCCCAGTATAAGTTCTCCTTTGTGTCCTGCAACGGTTGAAACGGGGAAGTCAGGTAGTTCTCTGTAAGCAAATCTTTCAATGACTTCTACTTTGTCCAGAATTGGACCTAAGCCAGAACCAATAATTATTGAAAATTCTGGCTCAAAATCTGTTTTGCTCTTCACGAATTCTGTATACTTTTCCATTTAAATGCCTCCTGAGTTATTTATTCAAGCGAAACGAGATAATAATAGAAAGGCTGTCCCCCGTATGTAACATCTACTTCTAAGTCAGGGAACATTTCCTCGATTTTTTTTGCAATTTCTTCAGCGTGTTCTTTTTTTACATTCTTACCATAATAAATCCCCATAACTTCGTAGTCTTTCACCATTTCTTTGTTCATTCTTAAAAGCTCTAACAAAACTTTGTCTGGATCCTGTCCTTTTATAATAATCTCTCCGTCCATTGCCCCAAGAATGTCACCTTTTTTAACATTTAAGCCCTTAAAAGTTGTATCACGAACTGAATAGGTGATAGCAAATGAATGAATTTCTTTTAATATTTCTTTTGCTCTGTTTATATTCTCTTCGAAAGTTTCCTCCGGATTGAACGAGAGGATTACCGGTACAGCCTGAACCATATTTTTGGACTCAAGTACTACTACCTTTTTATTCTTTGTGAGCTTTGCAGCTTCTTTTGCTGCCAGTATAATGTTCGAATTGTTTGGCAAAATTACTACCTCGTCTTTTTTACACTTCTGAATTGCTGAATAGATGTCATTTATTGACGGATTCATCGTTTGACCGCCGCTTACGATAAAGTCAACGCCAAGGCTGAGAAATATCTTGTCAAAACCTTCCCCCTGCGAAACAGCGATTATGCAGAACGGTTTTTTAATACCTTGAACTATTTCTTCATTGTTTTTTTGCAAGAATTCTTCCTGCTCTTCCTGCATATTTTCAATTCTTGCTTCTTTTAAGTCTCCAAATTGCATGATGTAGCGCATTACTTCGTATGGCTCGTTTGAGTGTATGTGGATTTTTGTGAGATTCCCAGCTTTTGCTACTACAATACTATCGCCAAACTTGCTTAATTCTTCTTGCAATTTGACAGGATCCAGATCCTTTGCTGACGAAAGGAGTACCGTATCGTACTTGAATTCAAGTTTTCTGCCCAGCGTTGCTTTGTCCATTTCTTCTATCTCCTCTTCAAATGTTTTCTCAAATGTAAGTTCCCCTTTAAGTCCTTTTAGCATTCCTTCTACGATAAATACTAACCCCTGTCCTCCGGAATCAACGACGCCGGCTTCTTTTAAAACTGGCAGGAGTTCAGGTGTCCTTTTCAAGACGATTTCCGATTCTTTGTATAGTTCTTCAAGCAAGTGAACAAAGTCGTTTTCTTCGAAGCGAAGTAGCATTGCTTTTTTAGCAATAGCATTCATTACTGTAAGGATCGTGCCTTCTACTGGCTTAATAACGGCTTTATACGCAGTTTTTGAGCCTTCTGTTAGGGCTTCGGCAAATTCTGGAATAGTGATTTCTTCTTTTCCGTCAATTGAATCGAAGAAACCTTTAAGTATTTGTGAAAGCAATACTCCAGAGTTACCTCTGCCACCTATTAACGCGCCTTCGCATATTGCTTTACCGAATTCTTTTAAGTCTTTTGGATTTCTTTTTTTTGCTTCGTCAACTGCAGTTTTTAAAGTGAGAAACATGTTACTTCCTGTGTCTCCATCTGGTACAGGAAAAACATTCAGTTTGTTCACTATTTCTTTTTTATTTCCAAGATTTGTAAGTGCACCCTGAAACATCTTTTGGAACTCAGATAGACCAAGAATGTTCATTTATACCTCCCGTTTGACTCCTACTACGATGACATTTACTTCGAGATCTTTAATGCCGGTTAATTTTTTAATTTTATACTCAACTTGCGAAACGATTGTATTTGCAACTTCTGATACTTTTATGCCGCTTTGTAAAACTACATAGATGTCAATAATAACTTTTTTATTGTTTATCTTTACTGTTGCGGCTTTGGTAAGCTCTGCTTTTCCTAATAAGGAAAGCACTTTACCTGTAAATGTAGTGGGTACTAGTCCTACTACTCCGTAGCATTCCATTGCCGATAGTGTTGCAAGCTTTGCAATAGCATTTTTTGTAACGATAATTTTACCCATATCAAAGCCTCCTCGTTAGTATTATATCAAAAAAGTATTGCATGAAAAGAAAATTTGTTTAAAATATGTAGGTTGAAATTTCGACAAGGAGGTCATAATGAGCAGAAAGTGTGAAATTTGTGGTAAAGGTCCAATGGTTGGCAACAACATTAGCCACTCTCACAGAAGGACGAAGAGGAGATACTTACCAAATTTGCATAAAGCAAAAGTTAAAATAAATGGGAAAGTAAAAGTAGCTTGGGTCTGCACGGATTGCCTTAAAAAATATAAGGTAGCAGAGTAAAAAATGGAAATCAGGTCTTTAAGGTTTGACGGGGAAGTTTTGCACATACTTGATCAAAGAAAACTTCCCTTTGAGTTTATTGATGTCTCTTGCAAGAGTGATAAGGATGTATGGGAAGCAATTAATAAAATGATGATCCGCGGAGCACCCGCAATTGGTGTTGCTGCTGCCTATGGTATGTATCTTGGCATTAAGAATTTTACTGGCACTAGCGAGGATCTACTAAAGAGACTTAAGGAAGTTAAAGAATACTTAGACACGGCAAGACCTACTGCGGTAAATTTGAAGTGGGCAACTGAGCGTATTCTAAAACTTGCAGAGAAATTTAAGAATTTGCCACCTGAAGAACTAAAGCAGGCAATTCTTTCTGAAGCAATTGCAATGGAAAAAGAAGATGCAGAAAGAAACTTTAAGATTGGTGAGTTTGGCTCTGCATTGTTTAAGGATGGCGACACCATTATGACTATTTGTAATACTGGAGCCCTTGCAACGGTAGCGTATGGGACTGCTTTTTCCGTAATCAGGCGTTCTTTTGAGAAATACAAAGATATAAAAGCAATTGCTCTTGAAACGCGTCCTTATCTTCAAGGCGCAAGACTTACTGCCCTTGAGCTCAAGGAAGCAGGGATTCCATTTCACTTAGTAACAGACAACATGAGTGGGTTTATTATGTCCAAGGGTTTGGTAAGTGGCATAGTGGTTGGTGCGGATAGAATCGCTTCAAATGGAGATACTGCTAACAAGATCGGCACTTATACACTTGCAGTGCTTGCTATGTATCATAAGATACCATTCTATGTTGCAGCTCCAATATCCACCATAGATCCTCACATTGAGAGTGGGGCCGAGATTCCAATTGAGGAACGAAATCCCGATGAAGTTACTCATTGCGGTGGAAAGAGGATTGCTCCTGAGGGAATAAAGGTTTATAATCCCGCTTTTGATGTTACCCCTAACAGACTAATCGACGCAATAATTACTGATAAGGGAATAATCAGGAAACCATTTAAAGAAAGTATTAAAGATATTCTAAAGTAATTTATAGTATTTTCTTACAAAACTCAGCGCCTTTCCAGGCGCTGAGTACTCTTTCTAATATAATATACGAGTATCCTCTTTCGCAGATTTTGTTGCTTATTAGTGCACTGAGTTCTGGTAAAAAATCTATACTCGTGTGAAATAATCTAAGTATACGCTCATCAGAAAGTAAAATTGCGCTTTCCTTATCTTGCTCGTAAACGGAATTACTTAAGAAGTTTAAGTTTTTCGGGATAATTGTTTTTATCGTGTGATCTAATTTATTTTCTGAAAAAATGGGTACACGGTGTGTGATTAGTTTTGCCTGTTTTTCCGTTTTTACGAATGGTGTGACGAAGATGTCCATTTTATCTTTCAGGTATTGAAAGAGTTTTAGTCGGTTTTTAAATGTGCTTCCGTAGATAAGAACGCCGTTTGCTCCGTCTTCGCTTAATTTGTAAGAAGCGTTGATAGCATTCTCGAAATTAGCGCTGTTTTCTTCGTAAATAAATAGATGCTTGAGATTTAGCAATCCTATTATTTTAATCATCTACTGAGTATATCTTTTCTTTTAGCTTTTGGAGTTCAGGAAAAGTTGGATTGTATTGTTTTGCTTTTTTGTAGTATTTTTCTGCCATATCAAGGTCGCCTTTACCTGCATAGGAAAGTCCCAGTCCTACGAGAATTGCAAGATCCTTTGAAGAAAACACACCTTCTTTTTTTTCTTTCTTCTTAAACACTTTGATTGCCTCGTTAAACTTATTTTCTTCTAACAATATAGTTCCAAGTAATCTAACTATCTCTACATTATACTCCTTTTCGTTTACTTCACTTAGGATTTTATCTGCTTCTTTTAAGTTTCCTATACTGTAGTAAATGCTCGCAATTATATATCTTAAGTGTGTCTTATCTTTTATTGTATCAAGTTCTTTTTGCAAGACTTTGGCTAATTTTTTGTAAAAAGGAAAAGCGCGTTTTGAATTACTTAGTAAGTAACCCGTCAGTGTGTAATTCTTACTTAGTTTTACTGACTTTAACACGAACTCTTTGGCTTTTTCTATGTTTCCTAATTCAGTTTGTCTTCTAGCATTTAACATGCTTACGGCTGCTCGTTGGGGTGGAGAGAAAGTATAGACGATGTGTGCTGCAATGGCTGCTATAAGAATGCCTGCTCCATAGTCTCTGTAAGGGCCTATAAAGTAAAGTATAAATCCCACTGCATACAAAGAAAAAATTACAAGGCCAAACTTGTTTCTACTCATTTTTACCTCCGCTTTAGTTTTTACATCTCTGAGATTATAGTGTGGATTTTAGAAATTAGCAAGGAGTATATTTGACAAAGTTAAATTATATGAGTATAATTAACAAAAATACTTAAAAAGGGGGTTTTTATGGATCATTATTCTGTGATGTCAAGCTCTACAGTATGGATTATCTCCATTGCATCTTACATTTACTTTTCCTATTCGCTCTATGTAATTGCTCAAAAAACTGGACACGAATCCAATGCGTGGATGGCATGGATACCTATAGTGAATACATTTTTAATGCTTCAGATTGCGAACGAACCTATGTGGTGGTTTATACTTTTATTGATTCCTATTGTTAACATCGTGATTATAATAATTGTCTGGATGAAAATTGCTGAAGCAAGAAATAAACCAGATTGGTGGGGACTTTTGCTATTAGTTCCAATCGTTAATCTTATTGTGCCTGGATACCTCGCATTCTCAGACTAAAAGACTTTATATAAGCCTTTGCCTGAAAGGCAAATTTGCTAAATGGGGGATACAAATATGAGCATGGTAAGTGTGAGAAAAACTTTATTGGTTTTCCTTCTATCTGTATTTATTTTTTTAATTTTTCCAACTCGTATTGTTTTTGCGCAGGAAGTCAATGCTACTATTAAGTCAATAGAGTTTGACGGTAAGGAATACATTATAAAAGGCCATGTCGTAATAACTGGCGCAAATAAGGGTGGGTTGCCTGAAAGGGATACAGTTTTTATTTTTATGGATGTTTTACAAGGAAAAAATGGTGTATACCCGGTTATGCCCGACACTTACTCTATTGCTAATGGTAAGTATGTTGCTGGCGGAAAACTACTAACCGATGCAGAGGCAAATGGTACGAATTGCAAAACATATTCGCTCTGGAAGTGGACGGCGGAAATAAATGCCTGGCAGAAAGGTGCAAGTGAGGGATCAGATGGACGATTTCATTACGATGCGTCTAAAGTACCTTCGACATACGAAAATGATTTTGAAGTAAAAATTGACAAGCAATTTATGGATAAATCTATCCGGGTCCGTGTTTATTATGAACACATTATTGGAGGTCCATTTGCAGCCTGGCCGGGCTTTATATTTAAGCACCAGGTTCTCTATCAAGGAATATTGAAGAAAATTTCTGGTATTGACGCAGGGAACAATGATGACGCAAAGTCTAAGGCTGAGGCCATCGTAAATTCTGAACCTCCTGATTCTGTTGCAAATTCTGTAAAGAATAAGGACGCAGAACGAAAGAAAAAAGGTATGTATATCTTTAATAGCCGTGAGAAGCCTGTTAAAAACCCACTTGCACAAAAGTATAGGAATAGAATTAATCAAATAATCAATAAGCATAAACTGTCTGTTGTAAAGGTTAAAAAAGGTGATTCCACTACAAAGCAGAAAATACCTCACTATAAAAACAATATTAGCTTTTGGGATAAGGTTAAGTACTATGGGAGTAAATTGATAGGAAAGGGTGCTGGCAAAGTTCCTGGTGTGAAGTATGTGAGCAACAAGGTGGAGGATAAAGCCGTCTCGTTGAGCGGCCTTGATAATGTAAAGAAAACCCAGATTGACTTAGGCGTGGATAGGATTGCGGCGGACCTTTACAATTCAATGAGTGTATATCCAGAAAGAGAGAAAAAGTACGCGACTGTGATAAATGTTGTGAAAACTTTGTCATCAAGTGCTGCAAACTATGTTTCCTCTGTAATTGATGGTGCTGGAAAATCTGTTAAGAAAAAGACAGCTATATATTACGAAGATGAATATAAAAAAGCGATTAACCTGGTTAAGCAAAATGGTGGAAATGTAGATCTTGTAAAAAGGGACATTGAAAACGACGGGGTTATAGATAGTGAATATGATCCTACAACTGGGGCGTGTGTCTCTGATGTGGTTTCTAATGGCAGCAAAGGTGAATTCAAAGATCCGGTAAAACGCTTTAAGTACTATATTGAGGTTGCTAAAAAGCGGGGTGACTTATGAAAAAGATAATTGTGTTCTTTGTTTTGGTTACTATTTTTTGCTCGCTTTTTATAGTTTCTGCGTTTGCAGATACTGAAATGGATGTGTTTAATGCACTGAAAGAAAGCGGCTTCACAACGAGCTATGTGGCAATTACTGGAGATACGCTGTTAATCCGCGTGGGTTTTGACATTATGCCAGAGAATGCAGGGGACTTGCTGTTTCAAGTCGCATTGTTAGGATATAAAAAAGACCCAGATGCTAAGAAAGTATATGTGGAGTTTTACCAGGACGATGCTCCAGTAATAGGCATATTCCTGCGTGGCGAAGATCTATATGCCTATACGAAAGGTGCTTTATCGGATGCTGATTTGGGTGAGCGTGCTGTTTTCTTTGATTTGCGTACTCCTGAGGGGGAAATCTCTCAGGATTTTTTGAATAATTACAATACACTGGTTAGAAATGTTACTCTGGATAACAACAATACACTTTTGCTTGACCTGGAGTATATGGGGGATAACGATAAGTTTAAAGATGTTGTGGTACCTATGCTTTTCTCCGCTATTAACGACTACGAAGGTGCAAATGCCGTCGCTTTAAAGTTTCGTGAAAATAACGGTGAAAAATATTTTGTAGTCCGAGCTGAAACTAACGACATCCTCTCTCTTGTGAATGGAGATATGACTATCGACGATTTTACGAAGAAGGCGAAGATATATGAAGCAAGTATTAATAAAAGCGGTTTAGGCTCGAACTTCCTGAGTAACTTATTTAATAAAGCGTTGGGCATTTTTGGTGGTGGAAAATTACTTTCTGGAAAAGGCTCAGCATCTACATCAAGCTCTCTGAGCGGCTCAAAAAAAGGCAACGCTCTTTTTAATGCAATTTTACTTGCTGTGTTTTTTATACTATTTCTTATATTTATTGCTGCTTCAAAGAGTGTAAAAAGGAAAATTGCCCACATTTTACAAGCGAAAAAAGTGGATTTATCTCGTTTCCCTAACGGCAAAAAACGCGTTTATGGAAAATTCGTTGGCATCATCCAGTCCAATTCTCCGCTTACTGCCCCATTTAGTAAAAAGCAGGTTGTTATGTATGAAGCAAGGCTTGATCGCCTGGACAGCGAAACGGATGCAGACGATGAGGGAACGCACTCAGTCTGGAATACCGTATGGAAAGACAACAAGGTCACTGATTTCTCTGTAAAGCAGCTAAACGCAGATGAAGAATTGCACTTTATACATACTTCACCTTTGCCTGCAATCTCTTTACCTAAAACATTTAATCGCTCTGTTAATGAAAGGGATTTTCCTATTGTAAGCCAGTTCCAGGCGCGTGTATTTAAAAAGAGGTTTAGAGCAGTGGAAAAAGCATTGGAGATAGGCAGAAAAGTATTTTTTGTGGGTGGTATCGAAAAAACTGACAACGGTTTTATATTTGTTCCGCGTCCCGGGTACCTAAATAGTATCTTTCTACACAGCGAGAGAAAGCTTACTTCTCACTATGTAAAAGTTTCAAGGATTTTTAGCTTCCTTGCATTGGTTTCTCTTATCGTTGCGCTTTACTTTGGTTATCTATTGTTATTTGGGTAATAGGCGTTAGGTCTGAAAATGTTTTAATAATGAGCGCGGGAAGTTCCTTCCCGCGCTTTGACATCGAATATTTTTAATTATTCTATTCGGTAGTAATAAATCTAATCCATTCTTTGAGCCATTCTTTACTCTTTGCCTGAATCTTTTCCGGTGGAATGGAAACATATTTGTTTGTGCGTGCTGCGTACTTGAAACATTCTGGAAGTTGAATGGACTTATCTATAGGGAATGTCCACTGGTGCAACGGGATTTCTTTCTGGAATGCTTTTGACAGCATAAAATTGACATACTCTTCGGCGAGCTTCTGGTGTTTTGCTCCTTTCACTACTCCGACGAACTCGAGTTGAAGCCAGCCGCCTTCAGACGGGATTACGGCCTTATAGCGTGTAGATTTGTTTTCGTTATAGAAGTAAGCGGGATCTGCATCGTAGCTAATCATCATTGGGGCTTCTCCTTTCGTAAATGCAGTAAATGCGGAGTCCCAATTAGGGTATATGTGATAGATCGTTGGCTTTAGTTTTTTCCAGTAATTTATAAAACCGTTTTCTCCGAACACTCCAACAGTCCAGAGGAGAAATCCCATTCCTGGGGATGAAGTGCGCGGGTCTTCCAGTATTAGTTTGCTTTTGTATTCTGGTTTCAGTAAGTCTTCAAAACTTTTCGGAGGATTTTTTAACTGTTGCGAGTCGTAAATTATCGCAAGGGAGTTAGGTCCATCAAACGGGATAACTCTCCATTCTTTGTCTATACGATATCGTTCTGGGATAACATTGTAATTATCGGGCTTATAAGAAATAAAAAGATCTTCGTCAAGCGCTTTTTGCAAGTTGTTCATATTTAATCCTACAAATAGATCGGCTTGGGGATCGGACTTTTCCAGGATCAATTTATTTAGAGTAGCGCCTACGCCACCAAATGTTCTATACTCAATTTTGCAATTGTGCTGCTTTTCAAAAATAGCGTTGGTTGCCTTGGGCAGTCCGTAGGAAACAAAGCTGTCGTAGGAGTAAATTACGAGCGTTGGCGTGTTTGCACTTTGATTTGATTTGTTTTCTTTATTTGCTGAATTGGAGCAGCCAAAAAACAGAGTACTTGCTACAGCAAAAACGAGTAGGATAAGGATTATTTTTTTCATTACTTTACCTCCCTATATTTTTAATTTTTAGTTTCATGGATAGTCCATTTTTTCTTATCGTCTATCTTTATAATAATTGTAACGACATGCTCGGAGCCTTTATCCCGTGCAACGATGTGTGCTTGCTTAATTACTTCAAGTACTTCATCCAGGTCTCCTTCAATGGTTGTACTGTTTGGCTCCACTTCGTACTTCAATCCGGAATTTATTACAACGCTAATTGCTCTGTCTACTAATTCATTAACTTCGTTGTCGTTTACGAGTGGCAAAAAGGAAAGTTCAACTGTTGTCATTAAGTACCTCCTCAAAATCAAAATAAACATTCTGGCCTATTTTGAACTTTCTGATATTTCTTAAGAAATCCAATGCTTTGACTCTCCCAAAGTCTGTATTTATAAATATTTCTGCCGTGCTTCCCTGATAAAGTATTTTCTCTACAATTCCTTGATATTTTCCGCTTTTTTTAATTTTTACATTTTCCTCCCTTACGTAAATAGTTCTACCCTGAATGTGGAGAATGTTAATTTTTCCTATGAACGAGCGAGCAAATGGAGTTCTGGGGTGTTCATAAAGTTCTAGCGGCGTACTTATCTGGTCAATTCTTCCATTGTTGATTAGTGCAACTCTATCTGATAAAAACATGGCTTCGTTCTGGTCGTGCGTTACATAGATAATTGTAACTCCAAATTCTTTATGGAACTTTTTAAGCTCGTCCATTAGTTTTTCCCTTATTTTTGCATCAAGGGATGAAAGTGGTTCGTCCATCAGCAGGACATCTGGTTTTACTATCATTGCCCTTGCAAGTGCGGTGCGCTGTTTTTCTCCTCCTGAGATCATATCTGGGTATTTGTTTAAGATTTTCGAAATTCCAAATATCCTGGCAATCTCTCGCACTTTCCTGTCTATTTCTTTTTTGTTTATTCCTTTCTTAAGCTTCAGGCCAAATGCAATGTTATTATATACGGTAAGATATGGAAATAATGCGTAATCCTGAAATACGATGCCAATATTTCTTTTGTCTGGGGGAAGATAAGTAATGTCAGTTTCATTTTTTAAAATTCTTCCGCTATCTGGAGTTACAAATCCACCTATTATGTGTAGGAGAGTTGTTTTACCCGAACCTGAGGGCCCGAGCAACGAAAAAAATTCCTTGTCTTTTACGGTGAGTGAAACTTGCAATGAAAAGTGCGGAAAAGTTTTTGTAATGTTAATTAATATAAGTTTGTTAGGCAATTGATACCTCCTTGTTGATATGGTCCATTGCAATAAATGCGAGTATGCTTATAAATGCAAGTAGTGCACCCATTGCAGATGCTATTCCGAAATGCCTTCCGGATAGAAATCTATACAAAGCAACCGGCATTGTGATGTATGCATTTCTGTAGAGCATTAGTGTTGCGCCAAATTCTCCTATTGAAATTGCAAACGAAAAAACTAGTGATGCAAGAAGAATTTTTTTAAGTATGTTTAAGTCGACGGAGAAAAAAGTTCTTATTCTGCTCATTCCAAGACTTTCTGCTGCATACACATAAGATAGCGGCATTGAATCTACTGCGGGGGATAAAATTTTTACTGCAAAGGGCAATGCTATGAGAGTATGTGCAACAGCTATTGCAATAAATGTATTTAATACCCAATTGATTCTTTGAAAAGCAATTAAAAACGAAAGTGCAATGGTTACAGGGGATACTGCTATGGGTAGCATTATGAGCGATAGAAAAATATTTTTTCCTTTCTTTAAATTTCTAATTCCATACGATATTCCAAGACTAAGCGAGGTTGAGAGAAACATTGTTAAAATTGCAAAAATAAAACTATTTAATATCACTCGAATTTGTGAAACTCCAGTAATGTAGTTAAATTTTGATGAAAATAGGTTGAGAAAATTACTCAAGGTAAACTTATGAGTAAAAGGTATGTAAAACGCGTTGAGAAAAATTATAGCGATTGGTAGCAAGATGAGCACGGTGACGAGCAAAAAATACGCAAAAGATAAAGAAAAGTCCTTCGGGGAGTGAAATAGGTTTTTTTTAGGCAAAAGTGTCCTTGAAAATGTTCTGCTGCGAATTAAACTTCCACTTTTCATGTATGCATAGACGAATACAATCGAGAAAAGAGCCTGTAAAAGTGCAAGGGCGCTTCCCATATGAAAGTCTGAAAAAATGTTGTAGTAGGTGTATATAGAGACTTCAATTGTTGCAAACCTTGCGCCTCCTATTACAAGGATGATTACAAAACTCAGAAAGCAGAACATGAATACGAGAGTAAACGAGGATACAATTGCAGGCAAGAGCATGGGGAATGTAACCTTCCAGAAAGTTTGGAAGCGATTTGCGCCAAGGCTTTGTGCTGCAAACAAAAGTTTGTCGGGCAACCCGTCCCAGGCAGAACCGACTACGCGAAGTATAATTGGAAAATTATAAAATGCATGAACCATTACTATTGCAGAGAAAGTGTATAGTATTGATACAGGATTTTTAAAATGAAGCACATTGATCAGAAAGTTGTTCAGGTATCCGTTTTTTCCGAACAGAACTATAAACCCAAGAGCTACTAAAACGGATGGCAAAACAAACGGGACGGTTGTAAGGGACAGAATAAGAGATTTTCCTTTGAATTTATAATGTGAGATTATAAATGCGCCAGGGAAACCTATAATTAGAGTTATAAGTGCACTAATAAATGCTTCTTTGAATGTAAATTTTAAGATGAAAAATGTATAGGGATCTTTGAAAATGGCACCAAAGTATTGCAATGTGAATAAATTTTTATCTGTAAAGAATGCAAATTTAATAATCCAACTGATTGGATAATAAAAGAAAAAACCTATAAATAACAAAGGTATCGATAAAATTAAAATCTTACTTAAAAATTCTTGCTTCCTTACTTCGTGAAGGAAGCCTCTGTTAATTTTCATTTTGCCTCCCTTCGGTAGGATTACCTACATCAGGTTCAATGGGTTGAGGCATTATGCCTCTCTCAGCCTACTTGCCTGCAGCTTTCAGCACCCCCATGTTTTTAGTATTTTATACCAATTAAGTATTTTGTCAAACGAACGAATTTTCCTCTACTCAAGATATGTGCAAAAACTAGGTTTTGGTTTTATCGGCGCGGTGAAAAGGGTGTAAGGTGAAAAAGTAAAAGTAAGTGTTTGCTGAAAAGCGCTCAATATGCGGGCTTTGAATTAAGAGTTAAGAAAATTTTTACTGAGTTTTACCTCAGTTGGTGTAAAATGCTTTTTGCTATAAAAAGTTTTGTAATACATACGACGGAAATTTTATTTAATGAAAGCGTTTAAATAGCAAAGCAAGTTTGTACTTTTTGTACTATGCAATAACGGAAAAAATTTTTATGCACTCTGTGTTTCAATGTCCAGTCTTTTATTACTACTCTAAGAGAGGCGGGACATCCGTTTTAAAGGCTTTTGTACTTGAGTTATTATCCCAAATCCTGTTAGAAAGTTCCTGTCTTAATTATTAAACATTTTGTTAACATTAAAAACGCAAAAATCATTTGCTAATTACTATAAGGTTCTATGCGGAAGCGGCTCTGAATGGCAAAATTACCCTCAACGAACACTGAATTTACCATTGTTTGTTTAAAAATCGCTAATTTAAGGCCCATAGACGCAAATCTTGAGAAAAATCGGGTAATTATACCTGTAAAACGCGTTAAACGGCCTTATTTTAGGGCATACGAAAATTGCAATAAAACCTGTTTTTATCTATGTTTACGAAAAATCACTTTGAAATTATCAATTTGAATAAAATCACTGAAAATAAGAACCCGCATAAATAGAGGCTTTCTTAATGGTCAAAAATGGGCAAAATTCGTCCGAAAAGCGAAAAGTTGTTCGTATACGGTAGAAGTGTTAGCGAGATAAGTACTTATAAGGATAAAACTCATTTTATTTGCTTTATAACACTTGTATAGTTTAAAACATCGGTCGTTTATCAAAATCTATTATAGTTGAGTGACTTCACAAGTATTAGTGCTTTTAGGTGAACGAGGTTGTTGTTTCAATATAATAGGTTCACTTCACGAAAAAATTGCTTTTACGAACAGTTTTAATTCTGATCATTGATGCATTTGAGTAAACTCTCCTTGACGAAAATTAATAACGGATGGAATCATTTATCCGTATGAGTACATTTTTCTTTACGATAAATTTAATTTTTATTAAGGCTTGTAAAATATGACCCATCTTGTTATAATTTATTAAAAAGTTTTTAGGGAGGTTTAAATGAGTGAATTTTTATCGAGTAAAGATATTAACAGGGAGGAGCGCATTTCTCTCATGAAGAAACTTTTAGTAGATATGGATAAAGGGAACATTACTCCTGAAGAAATTAAGACGAGATTTAAGAAAATCCTGGAAAATATGCATCCTGTTGAGATTGCAATTATTGAGAACGCACTCATAAATGATGGTTTTCCTGCAGAAAAAATACACAATTTGTGCGATGTGCACATCGATATCTTCAGGGAATCAATAGAAAATGAGAAACCTATCGTAGAAAAAGGACATCCATTATACTTGCTAATGGCTGAGCACATTGCACTTTTAAAACTTTTTGGTAGAGCGAAGTCTAAATCTAAAGAACTTTTACAGTTTAATGATTTTAAGGAGGCAAATAATGTGATAAACGAACTAAAAGAAATTGCTAACGAGATGAGTGGCGTAGAAAGCCACATGTTAAGGGAGGAAAATGTTTTATTTCCTTATCTTGAAAAGCACGAGATCATACAACCTGCAAAAATTATGTGGACCGAACACGATTCCCTGCGTGCAAGACTTAAAGAACTTATTGCTAATTTAAATGAACCCATAGAGGTATATAGTGAGTTTGCAAAGCACATGGACTCCCTCATTCTTTACATTGTTGATTTGAAGTCGAACCACATCTATAAAGAAAATAAAATTTTATATCCTTCTGCTATTTCCAAGTTAACTGAGGAGGAATGGGCTGAGATCTGGGAACAGATGGACGAAATGGGCTATGCGTCGTTTACACCAAACGAAGCAAAATGGCACGAAAAAAAGACTGCCAGTTCTGTAGATAATAAAGTTCAGGAAAAATTGATGGAACTCACAGAACTTCTAAGTAGCAAAGCAAATGGTGGCAAAATAAAATTTGATTACGGTGAATTAGAAATTCCGCAACTTCTTGCAATTATGGATTTATTGCCAGTTGAAATTACTTTCATTGACGATAAAGATGTGGTAAGATATTTTAATCGAGCAGAAAACAGGGTGTTTCCCAGAACAAAGGCTGTTATAGGCAGAACGGTGCAAAATTGCCATCCGCCAAAGAGCGTACACATAGTAGAGAAAATACTTTCTGATTTTAAAAGCGGGAGGCGTGATCGTGCCGACTTCTGGATAAATATGAGAGGTAAGTTTGTTTATATTAGATATTTCGCAGTACGCGATAAGAATAATAAATATCTAGGTACATTGGAAGTTACACAGGATGTTACGGAAATTCGCAATTTGCAGGGAGAGCGAAGAATATATTCTGAAGAGTAGGAGGAAATATGATTAAAAAAGAGGACATTATCGAAGCATTAAAAAATGTTTACGATCCAGAGATTCCTGTTGATGTCGTAAATTTAGGATTGATTTACAACATTGAAATTGACCAGGAGAAAGGCCTCGTCACTATAACGATGACGCTTACTGCGCAGGGCTGCCCTCTGGGGAATTACATTTTACACGATGTTGATATGGTTACTCGTTCTGTGGAAGGAGTTAAGGATGTAAAAATTAATCTCACCTACGATCCCCCTTGGAGCCCGGATATGATGAGCGAAGAGGCAAAAAAGAATCTTGGATACGAATAAACAATAAAGCCCGCATCTGCGGGCTTTATTGTTTAAGTAAACCATTCTTCATATAGCAAGTTATTTTTACATTTTTAAGTTTTTATTTGATCGTTTTTATCTGGAAACTTTAAATGGAACTTTTTCGTCTTTCTTTATCTAATTATAAATAACATAGAGGGGGCATTAAAGTGAAAAAGTTTTTCAAAAATGGTATTATCCTGGGTATTATTGCGTTACTTCTCTTATCTACGGGGTTCTTTGTTGGAAAAATGTTTTTGGGACATTCTGGACGGATAAATGCTCTTCTTCCAGAAAATGCGAGCACTTTAAAAGAATGGTCAGATAATGCCATAAGTTCAGTTAGTCTTGAAACACGGAATTCCAGGGGAGTATATAAAAGTGGAAGCCCATCTGATGTGCAAGAGGAATCTAAATTTGGATTAAAGATTGAGAAACATGGATTCGTTTCTATTACCGTAGAAAAAGGTTGCTTTATGGAATCATGGAACGATATTACTTCTTTCTCTGAAGCGATAGGAGGAAAAGTTGTAAATTCTAATTATTCAAAAAATGGGGAGTTTTATAACGGTACAATCACCGTAATGGTTCCGTCCAACCAGTTTGATAGTTTTATCAATAAAATTTCAGAATTCGGAAAGGTTAAAAATCTTGATATAAAATCTGAGGACCGGACTGGCGAATATGTGGATTTAAATTCACGGTTGAAAGTTCTTGAAGCACAAAGAGATCTTCTGCTTAACTGGCTAAAAAATGCTAAATCGGTAAGCGATATGCTTAAAATACGCTCCCAACTTTCCTCTGTTGAGCAGCAGTTAGAAACAATTAAGGGAAGACTTAACTACATTGCTTTCCATGTAGACTTTTCAGATATCCACATTACCCTAACGGAAAATCCGCATAGTGTTTCTACGAGCCCAATTATAATTGAATGTAAACATTATCTAAATGTTACGATTCTTGCATTCATATATTCTGTAATGGGTATGCTTATTATTCTGGTATTTATCCTGCCATGGCTACTCCTTGGATTTGGTATTTATAAAATTTTTGTACACAAAAGAAAGGGGAATTAATGTAATGTTTGTTGACAGATAGAAGTCCTATTTATATACTAAAACAATGATAGATAAAGTAATTAATGTTAAGGATATCTCAAAAGTATTTAATCCGTTTCCTTTAAGAAAGAAAGAGCGCGGCCCGGGTTTATGGGTCGCGAATCTCGTTAGATTGAGACGCATAAAGGAAAATGAAATTGTAGCATTACGAGAAGTCGATCTTTCCGTTAGTCGTGGTGAAATTTTTGCGATAATAGGCCCGAATGGGGCAGGAAAAACAACGCTCATTAAGATATTGTCTGGTTTGCTGTATCCCACAAAAGGCAGTGGAACTGTAGCGGGGCTTGACATTATACATGATCACGAAGAGTTGAAAAGTATAATTTCGTTTGTCTCTGCTTCTTTTTGGATGGGGCTTGAATGGCAGTTTACTGCTTACGAGAACATTCTTCAATACGCGACAATGCTTGGGGTACCAGAAGATACAGCCAAAAAAAGAATTAGAGAATACGGAGAATTTTTTCACATTGATTACTTTGACAAAAAGGTTCCTGCACTTTCTGCAGGAATGAGGCAGATTATTTCAGTAATAAGGGGCCTTGTAGTGGATCGCCCTATTCTGTATCTGGACGAGCCATTTGTGAGCCTTGACCTAGAGAAAAGAATGGCTTTGTCGAAGATAGTAAAGGCTCTGGCAAGTAAGGGGAAAACAATTCTTATATCGTCCCACGAATTTACCGACCTTGATGTTTTTCATCCCCGCTCTTTAATGCTTTACAAAGGAAAGACTATAGGCTATGGCTTTGCTGAAGAATTACTTCCAGAAAAAGGTATAATCCCTTATTCGCTAAGGCTTTCTGAATTTCCGGCAGATTTAGAAAGCGTACTCTTTAAAAGTGGTGTAATTGTATGCAAGGTGCCAAAGGAACTTATCGTGCTTGATAGAGTTTTTAATGTCCGCCTCCTCCTAAAAAGTGGAAGAGTAAACGATCTGATAAGCGAAATCCTTAAAAGAAAAATTAAAATTTTGGACATAAAAAAAGAAAGCATAAGTTTAAAAGATGCATATCTTTATAAGGTGAACAATGAAATACTTGATTAACCAGGTGCGTTCCGTAATTGCTTTCTCTAAAAGAGAGTACATTATCTGGACCTCTTACAAAGTGAATATCGTAACATGGATTCTGGATGTATTTATAAACTCCACTTTGTTTTTTATGCTGAGTTTACTTATGGGCAAGAATACAAATATTGCGCCTTACGGTAGCAACTATGTTTCTTTTGTCGTTCTGGGACTATCTGCGTATTATATTTCTTATACGAATTTAGGGGATCCATACGACCGTGTGGCAAGAATCTACTGGAACGGAACAATGGATTTATACTTGCTGAGTCCTCTTTCCCTTATTACGCCCATAATTGGCATTATGTACAGATCTGTTCTTGACGACTATCCGCGTGTACTTCTTGCATTTTTATTTGGCTGGCTGTTTTTTGGTGCGCATTTTACATTTTATCAACCCGTAACAATTATTTTAGTCGTAATTCTTTTAGGAATTTCAACATTTGGTATAGGCATGATCAGCGCAAGTTCATTTTTCTTGCTGAATTTAAAGGTAGGCACTGAACCAATTAAGTTTATTTTTCAGGACATTATAATTGCGCTTGCTGCAGGCTACTTTTATCCCATTTCAATTTTGCCGTATTCTCTTCAAATTTTGTCGCTTACACTCCCGCACACTTATGCGCTGGATGCACTAAGAAGGTTAATGGTGCCGGGTGCAAATGTAACTGTCCCCGTTCTTCCACTGCAAAAAGTGTTAAACATCCGCCCAATTTCTCTTGACCTGATTATGCTCACTGTAATGTCGTTCTTGTTTATTTACCTAGGCTTTTTCCTGTACATCAAAGGTATAGAAAAGGCAAGAAGGAATGGCACACTGACGAGGTGGCAATGAGTAATTTTGCAGAAAATATAATAAACCTGTCGAACATTACTAAACGATTTGGTTCCGAAATAGCCTTAAATAATGTAAATATATCAGTGAAAAAAGGTGAAATATTTACGGTTCTTGGCAAAAACGGTGCGGGGAAAACGACACTTATTAAAATCATTTGTACCCTTCTTCTGCCCGATAGCGGTAAAGGCACAGTTTTAGGATACGATCTTTTGAAAGAAGATAAAAAAATAAGGGCAAATGTAAGCCTTGTTGCTCCAACTGTTGATGTGGGAGTAGACCCCGTTCTTACTGTGTACGAAAATCTTATGTTCTGGGCAGTTGTTTATGGATTGGAAGGAGCCGAGGCGGAAAAGCGCGTTAAGGAAACTCTGAAAATTTTGGGTCTTTATGAAGCAAGAGATCGCTGGGCAATGGAGATTAGTGCGGGTATGAGGCAGAAGTTAGGTATTGGGAGGGCAATTCTCGTGAGGCATCCTATCCTATTTTTAGACGAGCCCACCGTAAAGCTTGATGTAGAATCAAAGTTTACAATTCGCAACTTTATAAAAGATGTACGCGAGCGTTTTGGTACTACTATATTGCTTACCACTCACTACTACGACGAAGCTGAAGAGCTATCTGACAGAATAATGATTATCGATAAAGGCAATGTGCTTACGGTAGATACCTTACAAAGTTTAAAGGCAAAGCTCTCAAGTGCTGAAACGGTTTACATCAAAGCTGAAGCGAGTAATGAACAGGTAAAAAGTATCTTATCTATGTTTTCTCGTTTTATGCCTCAATATAAAAATGGGATATTTATATTTAAAGTCCCGATCTTTACGAACGGAATGGAAGAGATTTTAAAAGTTTTTGTGGAAAAGCGCATTAACATCGTTGAAATTTCCGGGAAATCGCCGGGTCTGGAAGAGATTTTCTTTTTTGTAGTAGGTACAGGATATAAAAAAGATGAAAAACTTTAAAATAGTTCTATTATTTATGAAGCTGCACTTGCGCTCTATGCTATTGTATCCTACTGGCCTAGTATTGGATATCGTAAGGGAGTATGTGAACATAGGCATCTGGCTATTTGTTGCTTTGTTTATAAAAAGCGTTTCACTATCGGTGCAGCAAACATTTAACAACTATGAAGGGTATGTGTTTATAGGTGTTCTTATTTTTCAGAATGCAGATAAACTGATTAAACAGCCGTTTTTATCGTTATCAAAAGCATTTTGGGAAAAGAGGCTTGAAATCTATAATACTTCCCCATTTGGAATGTGGGGGCTCGTAATTGGTGAATTTTTGTTTACATTTATCTTCAACGGACTGATACAATTTTCCATTTTGCTTTTGCTTGCACGCTTTGTAAAGTTGCCATTTGTTTCATTAAAAGCTATACTGATATTTACTGTAGACTATTTAATATTCATTATAGGAATCTTTGGGCTTTCCCTGCTTAGCGCATCTACATTTTTTACTCTGGAAGTAAAGCAGGGCAGAGAGCCTGTGAGCTGGACGGTGGGAACACTTGTGCGGCTATTCTCTGGGATTTATTATCCAATCACTTTATTTCCAGTTTATCTGAGGTGGATTGGGAAAATATTCCCTCACTACTACATATTGCGCGTTGCTCGTTCTCTGCTTGGCCTTTCTGCTACGGTAAATTATGGAGCTACATTTATTATTCTTTTAACATTCGCCGTAGTTTTGCTGTTTTTAGGCATTCGTGTCTTTAAAAAGTCAATTTTAATTGCAGAAAAGCGTTCCGGAATGAGCGTGCTCGTTTAACTATTTTCTAAAATTAATTTTAATCCGCGCCGCAAAATTTGCTTTTTATAAAATATTGCTGTAATGTGGTCTGCGAATAGCCAATATCTTTCCGGCTTTCCCATTTCTTCCCACAATTCTTTGGAAGCTTCTCGGGGAATTATCTCGTCAAATAATGCGCTGTACATCACGACTTTTCTTCCTTTTATAAAGTGCGCAAAGGTTAATGGATCGAACAAAAAACATTCTTTTTTGTATGGAACAGTATCTATGTCTTTAGGCGTTTTTAATTTATGAATGTAATCAAAGTAGTGTTTATGGATTTCAACGCATTTTTTTTCTGTGCATCCGTAAACATCCGTATTACTCTCCATTTCGTACTTTTTGCGTAAAATTCTCGTTGCAAGGCTTTTCCAGGTGATGTATCTGAAATTTCCCCCAGTAATTACGAAGATACCTTTTTCAATACGCTCGTCTACTCCCATTGCAATAGTCCCGACCATTCCTCCGAAGCTTACACCCATTAAAGCGAACTTTCCGTTTGACAGTCCTTTCTTTTCAAGGTAGTCCATACTTGTTCTTACGTCGATCACGGATTGCCTGAAGTCCTGGATGGTTTCGTCCATATCGTCCAGCAAAACTTTTTTACCGCTTTTCATGCCTTTTGGTGTGCGTTCAAAGTGAAACGGCAAAATCATCAGGAATGACGGAATGCCATTTTTCGCAAACTCTCTTGGAAACCAGCTCAAAGGCACGAGATTTCTGTCGCCCATGCCGTGCAAGAATACGAGCGCGGTATTGGTCTTCTTTTTCTTTGGTTCAAATAAGTATCCTACTACATTATTTGCTTTTGCGTACGGTGTTTGAATAAAACTCTCGTAAGTTACTCTGGTTTTTGTAACTTTTTCGCTTTCTTCAATAAGATCTTCTTTTGCTTCAAAATCCTTTTTTGTGTAGTCGTATAGCATATACTTTCTCCTATCTTTGATTTGCATTAAGAATTTTGTTTTTGTTTATAAGCAGTGGGATTGTCCAAAACTTTTTTTCTATGAATGACCTTACAAAAGTGGCGTTTTTGTATAATGGATAATAGTTTTGAGGCGAGGATGGAGTTTCACAGAAATTTCCTGAACCAAATCTTTTTTTAGAGAGTTTTTTACGGGGCGAAGAACCAACAGCATTAATAAAATTGTGTATAATCAGCAAACTGTTGTTCTGTACTTTTTCAGGCACATTTTTAGAAGATGCTTTGAAATTTTTGTAAATATTTACAGTATTTACTATGTATCTTATACTTTTAAGGTAATTTTGTCCGGAATAACTTTTATACCCAATTTGTATATTTATTCTATCTGTATTTATATTCATTATTTTTATTATATTCTATAGCGAATTACAAAATAATCAATTTATTTGAACGCATTTTAAATTTTTGCTTTTTGTTTATTATTTATATAGGAGGTGATTTAAATGGATATAAAAGAACTTTACTCAAAAGTAGAGCACATAGTAACTACAGCTATCAGTTCTGGACAGGATGTTGAGCAGATTATAGAAAAAGAAGTTGAAAAAGTGGCTAAGGAATTTTTCTCTAAAAGCGGTGGCAAGCTGGATGAAATGCAGAAGGTTTCTTTTGATGTAATAAAAGATGTAAAAGAAAAAACAGGTGATAATAAGGATGTTTTAAAAGGAGTTGCAGTGGGTATGCTAAAGGGTGCTCAGGAAGGCGCTAAACTCTCCATGAAAACTGCAAAGGACATGGCTACTCACCTTGTGAAACAGTGTATTTCGATAGGTATTGACTTAAAAGAGATTCCTTTAACTTTATTTAAGGACTTTAAAAAGGGATTCCTGGATAAATAGAGTTTTACGCCTGAAACTAGAAAGCAATTACATTTTACTTTACTGTTTTGTTCTATTAGGAAATTAGGAAATTGCTCTACGGCAAGAAAGTTAATTTATGGGCAAAAAGCACATCCTTTACTATACAATTGTAGAATTTCTTGAAAACGGCAAATGCCCTGTTTGCGGTCTTATTAAAAAACGCAGAGAAGAATACTTTGAACATATCCTTTTTGAGCAAGTAAACGACATTGGGTTTAGGAAAAAGCTGCGTGCTACTAATGGGTTTTGTAATTATCATACTTACAAATTTTTATCTTACCACGACAGTTTGGGTACTGCGCTAATATATCAAGATTTATACCTTAGTGATATAAAAAACTTAGAGCACGGTAAGATTGTAAAGTCTCCTGAAAATTGTGTGGTTTGTGATATCGAAAAGGATGCAGAAAAAACAGCACTTGATATAATTTTTTCTTTTTTAAGCGATTCTGAATTTAAAGAAGTGGTTATACGCTCCAAAGGGATGTGTTTGCCTCACTATAAAAAAATGCTTCTTTTGCATGGCGATATACCCCAATGGTTTAAAGAATTTCACATTAGCAGATTTAAAAAAATAGCAGAGACACTACACAAATTTATCGACAGCGAAAATGTTTCTCTGGGCAATAGAAGACCAATCTTAACTAAAGAGGAAGATCGTATTTGGAAAGAGGCAGTAGAGTTTTTTGCTGGCGTTGAGGGGTTAAAGTGGTAGATAAGTTTATGCAACTTGCCCTTGAAGAAGCAAAAAAAGCAGAGGCAGAAGAAGAGATACCTGTTGGGGCCGCAATTGTTTGTAACGGAGAAGTTATTTCTTCTGCTCATAATATGCGGGAGCAATTAAAAGATGCAACAGCCCATGCAGAGATTCTTGCTATACGCAGAGCGGGAAGTTATCTTAACAATTGGCGTTTGAATGACTGCACTATCTATGTAACACTTGAACCCTGCCCAATGTGTGCCTCTGCAATAGTACTTGCCAGAATTGCCAAAATTGTTTTTGGTGCCTACGACTACGATAACGGTGCATGCGGAAGTAGAATAAATATACCTGTTTCTCTACCTATTTTTGGGTATCGTGCAGAAGTTATTGGGGGAGTTATGGCAGAGGAAAGCCGAGAGATTTTGCAGGGGTTTTTCAAAAAAAGGAGAAATTTATATAATAAAGCACGGAGAGATGGCTGAGCGGTTGAAAGCGCCTGACTCGAAATCAGGTAGAGGGTTTGCGCCCTCTCGTGGGTTCAAATCCCACTCTCTCCGCCATTTTTGTCTTAGGATTTAGCGGAGGGTAAATGATCTTTACGGATGTTTTAATTATAGGTGGAGGTCCTGCAGGTGCTTCTCTTTCACAGTTTTTAAAAGACCGTGATATTTCTTCTATAATTGTCGAGCGTTTTGGTCATCATAGGGATAAAGTTTGTGCTGGCGGAATACCTCTTGCGATTAACGCATTATTACCTCAAAGATTGCAAAATTTTGAAAGAGTAGAGTACGACTCCTTGGAAATATTCTACAAAAATAACTTAACTGCTCGCTCAAGCAAGAAAGTCCTGTTTTCTTATGGAGTAAAGCGCCCCGATTTTGACTCGTATTTACGCATAGGTATTGATGTTCGTTATCACGAGAATTTTCTGAATTTTGAGGAAACAAACAATAAGATTCTAGCAAGAACTGATAAGGAAACTTACAGTGCAAAATTTCTTATTGGTGCAGACGGTGTTGGGAGCAGAGTTTCCTTATTAAGTGGCCTTGCCCCTAAAAGGCGTTTCATCGTTGCTGAGGAAGCAGAAGTGCCTGCTGAAGTAGGGAATAAGAATACGCTGAGAATTTTTCTTGGCTATAATTCTATTGGTTATGGATGGATTTTTCCTAAAAGTGGTTTTTTGTCTGTTGGGAGTGGCTCGTTAAAAAATCGTTTCAGGAAAGGGAGAGTTTTTAGTTTTTATCCAGGACAGTATAAAACGAAAATTTATCCTATTTCTTTATGGGGTGGTGAGGAAGTACTCCACAAAGGGCGTGTTGCACTTGTTGGGGAAGCAGCTAACCTCGTTGATCCATTTTCTGCTGGCGGAATTTATCCAGCAGTCCTTTCTTCTTTTCTGCTGAGTGAAGTAATTGCTAAATCCTTGAAAAATGGCAAAACTTCACTTGAAGAATACGAAAAATTGCTAAGTGATAAACTCTATCCAAATTTCAGATATGCACTTTTCCTCTCGAGGATGTTTTATCCTTTCTTACCGTTAATTAAAAGGTATATTGTTAAATCTTCTACTATAGATTTAGCACTTGAACTTACATCAAAAGGCTATATTTCTTATGAGGAGTTTTACAAAAAGGTGCACGCAAGCAAACATTTCGCTTTGAAGGCTGCTTACTTTATCATTAAAAAATTTTTCGGTTAATTTTTTTGTAAACTATTGACAAAAAGGTAAAATTCAATATCTTATAAGCGAGCAGGTTCCCCGTTAGCTCAATTGGCAGAGCGGGTGGCTGTTAACCACTAGGTTGTAGGTTCGAGTCCTACACGGGGAGCCAGTTTTTATTTATACGCTGTTTATCAAAAGTTTATATCTTTCATTAATCTTTAATTTCTGTTTAATGATTTTTATATCTAACATCTCCTTATAAAATGTAAACATAGAACATAGTAAAAGACACATATTGATTACACAAAATTGATTACACAAATTTGTTAAGTTAATTTAAAACGGTGATTGATTAACTTGGTGTTTGTAAAGTTTAAAGATTTGACAGAGTGTTTTGCAGAAAAAATTATGAACTGGTATTTTCTATAGCGAACTTAAAATTTAAATTTCCCGGGATCTTATATTTATTCATTATTCTTTCCAGCAAAATCTACTATTTTTAACTACTAGTGATTAGGTAGGAATTTTTGAGAAACTATTGACACAAAATCTGTTATGTGTAAAATTCATATAGGTGAATAAGATGAGAAATAAGAAAATTGGATGCGCAAAATTTGGATTTAAGATGAGCAATATATTGTACGCAGTATTTCTGTATTTGCTGATGGATAATTCTTTGAGTGGTTATACGCTAACCGAGGAACTTTCTAAAGTGGGAATAGACCCTTCATACATTCCTACGGGTATAACCTATCGTTTGTTGCGAGATATGGAAGCAAACGGCTTGCTCGTTTCTAAGTGGGAAACATCGGGAACAGGTCCTGCAAAAAGGGTTTATAGAATAACTGAGTCAGGTAAAAAGTATCTTGAAGCATGGATTGTCAAGGCAAAAAGAAATTTAAATACTATGCAGAATCTCATAAGTTTGATCGAGGGGAGGCTAAAAGATGAGCAAAATAAGTGAGTACTGGCATGGCATTCCACGAAAGGAGATTCCATGGTACCCTACGGTAGATAAAAATAAATGCATTGGATGCGGACTCTGTTTTGTTACCTGCGGAAGGAATGTCTATGAAATGAAATATGGCAAGGCAGTTGTAGTCCACCCGTTTAACTGTATGGTTGGCTGCACTACCTGTGAGACTGTGTGTCCCGTAGGGGCAATAAGTTTTCCTGATAAAGAAGTTGTGCATAAGATTGAAAAGGAGTATGCTATTTTACGAATTGTACAGGAAGAACGGAAGAAGAAAGGCGCAAAAATTGAACTCAGCAAGGCGCGTGCTGAAGCAGAGAAAGTTGTTTCTCAATCTCCACATCGTGCAGAATTCGTGATAGCAGGCCACATTTTAGAAAAGGACATACCTAAAAAACTTTTGGATCTCGTTTCTCAATGTAGTTGTGATATAGTTAATTTTAAATTAGAAACTCCGTCTTTAAAGGTTTGTTTTGATGAAAAAGCGCCTTCAAGTGCGACTTTTACCCTTGTTTCTCAAAGGTTTGAAGATGTAACGGAATGCGTTGAAAGAATCGATAAACTTTTGAAGGAAAACAACATTATCGTCATAGAGCACAAAAAGATTTCTTAAAACAAACCGAAGAGTAAGAATACTAATGAAAGCTAAAGAGTCATCCTGCATAAAAGCGAAGAAGTTTAAAAGTTGTACATGCTTAATGATGTATAAAGGTCCATAGCTTGTAGCCTCGTTGAATAAATTAGTTATGAATGAGGTTTTAATTTTTAGGGAGGTTATAAGTATGGAAAATAGAAGCAAATTAGTTGCTTTAAAAGAGCACTTAGATAAATTTTTGCCACTCTATGTGACTGTTGCAATAATCGCAGGTTTTATATTAGGGCTTCGTATGAATGTGAAGGCTCACAGCAGTCTTTTCAAAACACTTAATATGATAGTTGTAATAAGTATGATTTATCCTATGATGATAAACTTGAGAGTCGAGGCATTAAAAGACACCTTTAAACTGTGGAAGGGTTTACTGATTGCATTACTCGTAGGACTTGTATTTGCACCGTTGCTCGTGTATGTACTTGCATTAATATTTCGCATTAATCCGTCGCTTTCTTTAGGACTTGTTCTTGCAGTTGTGGTTCCATGTTCGTCTATGGCAATTGCTTATACGGGCTTGTCTGACGGGAATTTGGAGCTTGGCACGATCATAGTTGCAATCAGCTTTACACTTGCAATTGTTACAGTTCCGGGGTGGCTTAAACTGTTTGCAAGTGCGTACCACCTGAATGTTTCTGCATGGCTTCTTATTAAAACTATTTTAATAGTCGTGTTTATTCCGTTCTTCTTTGGCTATCTTACGCGAATATACTTACTAAAGAGGGTTGGAAAGGAAGGATTCATCAAGATAAAACCATTGTTCCCTTCTATTTCTCTGCTTGGTATGTACACAATTGTATTTCTTATTTTTATGGAAAAAGCGAAACTCATTTATGCCAAGTTAAACATAGTACTTATTGCTTTAATTCCATTAGTATTATACTATGTAATTGGGCTGTTGTTCCTTACTTACTTTGATAAGTGGATTGGGCTTAAATACAAGGACCACATGGCTGTAGTGTTTACTTCGATTGGGAAAAACGAAGGCACTGCTATGGCGATTGCACTTTCTGCAGGTATGGGGCTTATGGCTGTTCCTCCAGCGATTGTACCAATTTTGCAAATTTCATTTCTTATTGGCTATGTAAAAATTGCAAATAATATTAAAATGCTTTATGGAGAGATGCAATTGGTTGGAAAATTCGTTCCTGATTATTCTCACGAAAGTTTGGAGGATGCTCTGGAAGAAGTGGAAATTAAAGAAGAGAAAGAAAAATTTTAACCGACATTATAAGGAGGCGACATTATGAGAATTTGTTTTACATCAGATCAGGCAAATGGGCTTGATAGTGTGGTGAGTTATCACTTTGGGCATTGCCCGTACTTTATCCTCGTAGATGTTGAAGAAAATAGAGTGGTAAATGTTGAATCAATATCAAATCCTTTTGCTAACGAGCACAATGCAGGGGATTTACCTTCATTTATGCATAGTAAGGGAGTAAATGTGATTATTACTGGCGGTATGGGTCCAAAAGCGCAGCAATACTTCGCGGATTACGGAATTACTCCCGTGATTGGCGCGTACGGTAAGATAAGAGATGTGCTTGAAGAGTATCTAAAGAGTAAAGTTGAAGTTACAAAATTTGTCGATAGACCTGTTTCTGAGCAAGAAAGCAAAGAAGATGAAGAAGTGGAGCGCTTAAAAAAAGAAGTAACTGCACTTAGGGAGCAGATCGCAGATTTAAAGTCTTTGCTTAAATCTCTGGAGGAAAAAATTGGATAAGTCTTTGCTTTTGATGCTTGTAGCCTACGGAGTTCTAGTCGTTGCAAGTTATTTTTATGCTTTTAAAAAAGACGAGAACAAAGCAAAAAAGGGCATATTAAAAGGGTGGAAACAATTTCTGAATCAGATACCTCTACTTGTGGCAATTTTTCTTTTAGTTGGTATATTTGATAAGTTTGTACCAAAGAGTATTGTAATAAATTTAGTTGGAAAAGGTAAAGGATTTATGTCTGTTTTAAGGGCATCCATTCTTGGCTCCATCATTATGGGTCCTGCTTCTTCTGCATACCCATTTGGTGCTGTGCTACTTAATAAAGGAGCGACAATTGCTGCGACTGCAGTGTTCTTAGATGCTTGGGTAATGGTTGGTGTGGTTACTTTTCCATTTGAAGTTTCTGTATTTGGTAAGAAATTTGCAGTTATACGAAATGTACTTGCGTTTGTTGGTGCAATAGTAGTAGGAATTATTACTGGTCTTTTAATCGCGGGGAGTGCATTCTAATGAAAAAATACATTAAAAAACACTTATTTGAATTTCTCACTTTTATTTTTACTGGGATACTTTTTGTATTTTATCCTGATAAAACGCTTGCAGCGGTGAAAGAAGGTGCAATACTATTACTTAAGATGCTTCCTATGTTTCTTTGTGTAGTGTTTTTCTCCTCTTTTCTTGCATTGTTTTTATCTCCCAAAACTATACAAAAGTATCTCGGTAAAGAAAGTGGGTTCTGGGGTATTGTTGTTGCTGCGATACTTGGAACTGTAATTGTGGGTCCGCTCTGGATTCTATTTCCTTTGTTTGAAACGCTTCTTAAAAAGGGTGCTCGCATATCGATTGTGGGGGCAATGGTAGGAGCATTTGCAATTAAAACCCCCTGGATTCCTTATGCAATTTCCTTTCTTGGGCTAAAGTTTATCCTTATTTCTGTAATACTTATACTTGGATATGCGGTTCTTGAAGGATTGCTTATGGAGAAGATCCTTTTAAAAGTAAATTATCAGCCCAAGTAATTTCAAAATTTTGGTAATTTTGTATAATAATGGCATGAAAAGAAATTACGCAATAAGGAAAACTTTAGTTATCTTATTAATTGCTTCGATACTCGTCATTCCTCTTTCTGGGTGCAATTCTCATCTCCAGAAGAAATACTTCAAAGTAAAAGTCTCCAACGGAGTGAAAAGTTTTGATGGTGGATCGCTAAAGTATGAGTATGGCATACCTATTTTAATATTGAAAGGTACACACTATGAAGCAGGTCTTGAATACGGCGTTTTGATGAGGGATAGATTGCAAGAAGTGTACGACCAATTGGGTGAAATAGAAAAATCAATTTTGAGAAAATTTCCCGTTTATATGAAGTTTTTTGTTAAGGTTCTCGTATTCGTAAAACTATTTTTGATAAAATCCCGACTCTCTAAAAATTACATTGACGAGCTAAAAGGAGTTTCTGATGGTTCTGGGATACCTTTTAACCAACTTCTTATTGCCTCCTTTATACCGGAACTTTTTACATTTTCCTGTACTTCATTTGTAAAAAACATAAATGGGTCTTTAATCCACGGAAGAAACCTTGATTATTATTTCCCTTTGATTGGAGAGAATCCTATTATCGTAAGATATCTTCTAAACGGGGAAATTCCTTACACAACAGTGGGTTGTGTTGGTTATTTAGGTGCATTTACCGGAATGAATGATAAAGGTATTACTATAACAGTGAACGCTGCGCCTACTGTAAACTCTAATGATGGAGGCGGAAAGCCTATTACATTTGAAGTGAGAGATTTGCTTGCTCACTCAGAAACTCTTACTGATGTTTCTTTTAATTTAAAGGATTATCATTCCATTAAAGGATGGATGCTTACGATAGGTAGCAACCTGGAGAAGAAGGCAGTTGTTTATAATATTGCGGAGACACATCTAAAACCTACATTTATGAATGGAAGCGAAATTTTTGTAACGAATACTTTTATAGATAAAGAATTTGCCCATAAGTATATGAGTCTACACGAAGCGGGAAGTGAAAGCAGCGTGAGTAGGTATGTAATGGCAGAGAATCTAATAAAAAAAGTGGATTCTATTCAAACTGCTATAGACTTCCTAAGTAACGCAGACTTTTTTGGTTATAAGAATATTATTGGCGCAGGTGATGTTACCTTAAATAACGAGGGCACGCTACAGTCTGTTATTATGGATCCTTCTAATCTTAACATTTATTTTTCTTCAAGCGGCATGTATGCAGGTTTCTTTGACTTTTATAAATTTGATGTAAAAAGAAGCGAAATTTCTCTATACAAAGAAAAAAATACGCTAACGAGTTTGGACTCTTTCAAGCAGTTCTCCAAATGGTTTAAAAAAGCTGAGTTGTTGTATCTGGAAGGCAATTTTAAAGGTGCCTATAAATTTGCCAGAGGCCAAAAAATTTCGTATTTAATACAACTTGAAGGTATGTTTGATATAATGAGACGATTGAAAATACTTAGTAAAGAAGGGGTATCATTGCTTAATAGTGCTGACAGGCTAATAGACGAATATCCTGATTATGCACTTTTATACCTTATAAAGGCAAAAATATTTTTTGCGCAAAAAGACTTTAAAAACGCCGCTTTCTATGGTGAGAAAGCATTGGAAGCAAGAATCATATTCCCATATATGAAAGCAGATGCTCTATCTGTTGTGGCTGAATCGTATTACAAACTCCACAAAGCTGATCTTGCAAGACGGTACGCAAAAAAGAGTAAAAGTATTATTGAGCAGTATGCTATAGGAACTCATGAGAAGAAAATTCTATCTGAGTTAAATAGAATTTTATCACATTAATAGATATAGAGATATTGCAAAGTGTTCTAAAGAAGTTTTAAATAGTTTAATATAGTTTAATTATATTGCATTTTAAAGTTAATCTTTTTGGCATCAACCATAGATAAAAATATTTTAGATAACTCATAACTAAAAAGTGAGTGAGTTGCTTACCCTATGAATATGTATCTCTCCTGCTGAAGGCTTACTTGTTTCGTTCCGATTTTACTTTTTCTCTGAAGTATTTATCTTCTTCCTCAAGCTCTTTAAGCCAATCTTTTACTTTCCACTCTAATGCCGTTTCCGTAACACTTGCTAAAATTACACGCGGCAAATTTTTATTTTGTTTATACCAGCTGAGGAATTCTCTAATTTCTTCGTTTGTAAACCCACTTAAAAGTATTGCTTTTGGTACTTTTTCCATTTACACACCTCACTAAAAATAATGTGGCAGGTATTTTTCTGCCTGCCACATTATAAGACAAAGGAATACAAATCAAAAATTATTCTTCAAGGCCTAATTCTTTTAGTTTTTCTTTGGTAGGTACTCCATTTTCGTCCCAGCCTCTGAGTTTGTAGTACTCTGGTAACATTACATCAAGATGTACAATTTGTCCTTTTGATGCACCGTCGGGCATAGGTTCTTTGAGGAATCTTGGCGGTAGAGTGTCGTCTGCTTTGGTAAGTCCTGCTTTTAGGTTCCATAGTCTTTCTAAATTCCAGATTCTTTCACCTGCTTTTAATGCTTCTTCTGTAGAATATTCAATTCCAGTAACTGCCGAAAGAAGTTGTGCATAATCGTCTGCGTCTAATGCAAATGAGCTGAACAGGCATAATCCTTCAGAATCTATTACTGCGGTAAGATCCTGGAATGTTTTTACCCATTGAGGTTTTCCTTCTGTAGTGAATGGGTCGATTTTTTGGGGCGTACCAAGAATTTCTGGAGAGATCATATAACCTCTTACATGACAGCCGCCGCGGTTTGAAGTTGCGTACTCAAGAGCGTGTCCCTGTGCGCCTCTTGGATCGTATGCTGGAATATCTTGCTTCTTTACGCTCATCGAAAGCTCAGGGTGTCCGTGTGCTTTCGCAAATTCATAAGAACCCTCAGCTAATTTATCACCTATACCTTTTCTATATGCGATTGCTTCTGGATAGTAAAGAATTGTCTCTGTATTGCCGAATTTTAATTCAGGAGCACCGTTTAATTCTTCTTTTTTTAAGTAGCCTCTTTCGTAAAGCTCCATTGCACAAGCGATTGTGGCACCTGTGGAGATTGTATCAAGACCTAACTTATTGCAGGCATTGTTTGCTTTAATTACTGCGACGAGATCGTCTATTCCACAATCTGCGCTGAATGCCCAGCTTGTTTCGTACTCTGGTCCTTCTCCTTCTTCACCGTCTGGTAGTTTTGTTACACGGCCGCATCCTATTGGACATCCAAAGCAGGGTTTATTTCTTACGAGATATGTTTCTCTGAGTTTTTCTCCTGATACATTATCTACACCTTCAAATACACCTGTTTGAAAGTTTCTCGTTGGATATAAGCCGTGTTCATCGATAATGTGGTTCAGAACCATTGTGCCGTAGAGTGGCAAGCCCTGAGAGGTAACACCATTTGCTTTGATTTTGTCCATTGTTAATTTTAGAATTTCTTTAAACTTTTCAGGGTTTGCAATTTCGGGCCTTTTATGCCCCCGTGTTGCAATTGCTTTTAACTTCTTGGATCCCATTACTGCCCCAACACCTGTTCTTCCGGCTGCTCTTGCTTTTTCATTTATAATTGCTGAAAATTTAACGAGGTTTTCTCCTGCCGGACCTATGCATGCTACTTTTATTTGATTATCTCCACCGAGTTCTTCTATAATTTTGTCCGTCGTTTCGTATGTATCTTTTCCCCATAAGTGTGAAGCATCCTTTATTTCTACCTTGTCCTCTGTAACCCATAGATACACTGGTTTTTCTGATTTTCCCTCAATGATCAGAATGTCGTAACCTGCTTTTTTGAGTTCCGGCCCCCAAAAACCTCCAGAATTTGATCCTGCAATTACTCCATTTAATGGACTTTTTGTTACGACATCGTACCTTCCGCTTGTGGGTGATGGAGTAAGAGTTAATGGTCCTGTAGCAAAAATAAGTTTGTTTTTCTCTCCCAATGGATCTGCATCTGGTGAAACTTCGTCGTAAAGAATTTTTGCTGCATATCCTCTTGCACCAATAAACTTCTTTGCGATTTCTTCGTTGATCGGTTCTTCGCCAATCTCTCCTGTGGAAAGATTTACTCTGAGAATCTTTCCCATGTAGCCTCCTAACATATCCACCTCCTTGCTTTAAAGTATGCCCCCAAATAAAAATAGAGGCCGATTTGGCCCCTTTGCAAAGATGGCAGGCTTGCCAGTTACCCAGCAAACCCTATCGTCTGCACTTCCCGGAGGGATAGATACAGATCGGAACCTTAATTAATTCTAATACTAAATATAGTGTTGTCAAGTTAGTATTTATTGAAAAAAAATTTAAGTGTAATATAATACACGAGTGTCAAATCCTTATGGAAGGAGATAATGCTTATGCTAAAAGAACTTAAAAAGAATCTTGGAAAAGTCATAATAGGGCGTTCTGAAGTAATTGATAAAGTTATAGTTGCAACCTTAACGGGTGGTCATGTACTTTTGGAGGATGTTCCTGGAACCGGCAAAACTACACTTGCGCGTGCTCTTGCGCTCTCGTTTTCTGCACAATTTAAGCGAATACAGTTTACACCGGACTTATTACCAACTGACATTACTGGTATTACGATATACGATTTAAAAACAAAGGAATTTAAGGTTCGCTTTGGTCCGGTTTTTTCTAATTTCGTCCTTGCTGATGAAATTAATAGAGGAACCCCTAAAACTCAATCTGCTTTGCTTGAGGCAATGTCAGAAGGGAAGGTTACGATTGAGGGGCAAAGTTACGAACTGAGTAGACCTTTTATGGTTATAGCAACTGAAAATCCTATTGAGTTTGAAGGAACTTTTCCATTGCCGGAAGCGCAACTTGATAGATTTATAATGAAATTTTCTATGGGGTATCCAAGCAGAGAAAAAGAAAAGGAAATTTTAATTAAAAAGAAGGAAAAGTTGCCTATTGACGAACTTAGACCTGTTAGTGATGTGGGTGAATTATTGAAAGTTCAGGATGAAGTGAAAAAAGTTTTTGTCCATCCCGAGGTTGCAGGGTACATTGTTGATGTGATCCGGGCAACGAGAAACCATAGGGACCTTTATCTTGGTGCAAGTCCCAGAGCGTCTTTATTCTTAATGAGAACTTCTCAAGCCTGGGCATATTACCAGGGAAGAAATTTTGTTTTACCTGACGATGTCAAACGAAGTGTAGGTGATGTATTAAATCATAGAGTCGTCCTTCGTGCTGATGCAAAGCTTAGAGGAATTAAGATTTCTGATGTAATGGATGATGTAGTAAAAAGCGTAGAAGTCCCCGTATTGGAAAACTATTCTAAAGAAGGTGCATAAATTTGACGAAAAGTTTTAAGGTACTTCTTGTCGTATTTGCGGTTCTCGCGCTTTTTTTGGGAGGTATTTCATATGTGATACTTAGCCTTGCCGTAATTTACGGTTTATTGTATGGCATTGCAATAAAGCGTGGTAAGGCTTCTTTGAAGGCAGATGTAAATACATATACGATTAAACAGCGCGATAAACTCGATTTTACATACGATTTATGTGTGAACTTTTTTCTTCCGTTTGTGTTTCAGATATCTCTTGAAAGTCCGTATTACTTCGTTCCTGTGAGTGGCGAAAAAACGAATAAATTGATTGCTCGCAAACAATGCTTGCGGGGCACTATACGATATTCTGGTAATAGAAGGGGAGTTTATAAAATAGGTCAGTTTAGCATTAATATTTCGGATCCTCTTGGATTTTTTAAAAGAAAAGTTCAAATAAATGATACAAAAGAAATTTATGTTTTTCCATATCTTGTACCATTTGAAAGATTGAATATTTACCTTTCTGACCCAATCAACGGACTAAAGGCGAAATATCAATTAAATATGGATTATACCTCGATTGCAGGAGTAAGAGATTATACTACAGAAGATCCTTTGTCTATGATACATTGGAAACAAACTGCCCACAGAGATAAACTTATGGTAAAAGAGTTAGACTTTACTGCATCAAAAAGAATAGAGATAGTAGTAAACTTTTACAAGAAGAAATTGCAATTTCAGGATTCTGCCTGTGCAATTGCTGCTTCAATAGCAAATTACGCAAATGACTACCATTTACCATTTGGTCTAATTGTTAATGGGAAAAACGGGATTGATGTTTCTGTAGGTAAAGGTGACTTTCACCTTATACAACTTTTTAAGGCTCTTGCTACGGCAGACGAATCGGATGCAGAGGAAACAATTGCTTTTATTAACAAACTTCATACTAAAGTTGAATTTGGGAGTGAGATGTTTTTTATAGATCAGGATATTAGCGAAGAGTCAATGCTTGCTCTTATGAAAGTAAAATATTTCCTTTCGAGACTTAATATAGTTTTGCTTCCTGACGGTACATTTGTTCTTCCAAACGAAAAACCGCCACACTACTATTTTAAGGAAGCATACTACATGACGGTGCTTGGTAGGTCTAAGGAATCTTTAGCAAAGGAAGGAATTTTCGTTTATCCTATTTTAGGAAAAGATTATGCGAGTAAATTGGAGATGATAAAACGATGATAGAGAGCATTATGTACTTTTTACTTTTGTTTCAAATTTTCTTTCTTCTGGATGAGCTATTAATTAGATATGTGCATATTTTATCACCTATCTGGCTAACTTTAATCGCTCTGGGAATTGTTTCTGTTTTTGGACTTATTCTATTTGTCGTGCGTTTTAGCAAGCTTTTTACATTTGTACTAATAATATTGATGGATTTTACGATAATTCACTATACTGTGTTTGTTAACCTTATTCCTTTTATAGCCTTGTATTTATACATTATAGGGCTACTTAAAGATAGGGAAGTTCTTAACAAAAAAATTGCTTTGTTTATTTCACCAATTATTGCATTTGGGTTTCTTCCCATTTTCAGTAAAGGTATTCTGGAGAGTAATCTGTGGAATAAGATCCACAGCTTCTTATATTCTACTGGTAATTTTTCTCTTTCGAATCCTACTGTAAATCATATAAATTCTCAGGTCCTGAATAATGCGAGCAAGACACAAATTGTCAGAAAGGTGATGCCTGAAGTAGCTAAAAAGCTGCCGGGCTTTCAATCTTTTATAATATTCCTCGTACTGTTATTAGCAGTAAGTATTGGAATTTTATTCCTTGCTAAATTTTATCAGACAGAAGGCAAAAAAACATTTTATAAAACTCTTATTACAGGATTGTTAGGAATAGCTGTTGTAATAGTTGTTGCAAGTTTTGCATTCTTTAAATTTATCCATGCTGTACGATTTGCAGTTGAAAAAGCTGCGAGAAACTCTAATGTGCCACAAATTGGAAATGGGAATAAGGTGCCAGGTTCAGGCTTAACGGTTTCGGTTAAAGAGATTCTTTCGCAACTAAATACTAAAGCTCTAAGCCATTTGCTGAATAACCTTGGGCTTCTATTGGGAATACTTACGATTATCGGTGGTGCAATACTTTTTTACATCGTTTATAAGACTTTCTTTGTGGAGGATGTAAAGACTACATTCGTTTCTAAAAAGGAAGCAAAAAAGTTTGTAGATAACATCCGAAAAAAAGGCATAAAACAGACTCTGAGTGAAATTAATAACAGAGAAGAGTATGTGAGGTTTTTTTACTTTTCAATAATATATCTTCTACAAAAGAAGAAAATTAGAATTCTCAAGTACGAAACTCCAAATGAGTTTTATGGGCGTTTACAAAAAATTATCGAGGGAAGTCTTCCTTACTTTGACTTCCTTACTTTACTCTTTAATAAGGTGAAGTACGGTAACTCTTCAGTATCTGATAGTGAGTTTAGCTTTTTGAAAAAACACGAAGACGAACTAATAGAGGCTGCTAAGAAAGTTGATTTGAAAGATAGAAGAGAAAAAAGAACTGGCAAGAATATTGCTTAAACTTTTTACTTTGCAAGCGGAAATTTCACTATAAATTCACTACCTTTTCCTACTTTGCTTTTTACGCTAATAGTCCCGTCCATTGCTTCAACTAATTCTTTAACGATAGTAAGTCCTACGCCGAGCCCACCCTTTTCAGCCGAGTTTACTTTTGAACGAGAACGCTCTTCTCTGAAAAATCTATCGAAAATCTTCGGAATGTCCTCTTCTTTTATGCCTCTTCCTGTATCTTTTACGGAAAATATTGCGTAACCTTTTTCTTTTTTAACTGATATAGTAATCTCTCCTTTTTCTGTAAATTTGATTGCGTTACTCATTAAGTTAATTGCAATTTCTTTTATTCTTTCTTTGTCGCCTACAATAAACACATCGCCATTATAAACGAAGTTAACTTTCAAATTCTTTGATTTTGCGTTAATCTCCATTAGCTCCACAGCGTCTTTAACTGCTTTAGTTAAGTTTATCTTTTCGTGTTTCAATTCGTAATGTTTACTGTCTATCGCAGAGAGCCTGCTGAGTTCTTCTAACATACTCTCCATTCTCTCTATTTCAAGTTTTATGACTTTTATTGCTTTTTGTTTTTCCTCCTTTGTAAATTCTGGATCAGTAACCATTTCTATATATCCCTTCAAACTTGTTAAAGGTGTTCTTAAGTCGTGAGATACATTTTGCACAAGAGATTTTCGCATATTTTCAATTTCGCGCAAACTTTCAGCCATCTTGTTAAGTGTTTTTTCCAGATGTCCAAGTTCGTCTTCCTGGTTAACATTTATCCTGGCAGTGTAGTCTCCTTCTGAGATGCGCTTTGCAAAGTTCTCCATTTCTTTTAGTGGTGAAGATACGATTTTAGATAAGAATAGGGCAAGCAGGGTTCCCATCAGAATTGTTATAATTCCAGACCATATAAGGGCGTTTTTCATTGCGTGCAAAAACGAACGGCCCTTTGGAGTAACAAAGATAAGATAACCTTCACCCATTCCGCCCTTTATAATAATTTCTGAGAACTGTTTACCCAGATACATGTTCACGAAGAAGAGAGCAAAGAAAATTACTACTATTACGATGAGGATGTAACTCAGAATAAGTTTTGTTCTAAATTTCATTTTTTAAGTCTGTAGCCTGCTCCGTAAACTGACTCTATGTACTTAGGGGATTTAGGATTATCACCCAATTTTTTTCTAATGTTTTTGATGTATACATCGATCGTTCTGTCAAATACGACATCGTCGTATTCCGTATATATTGCGTCCATTATGTTTTCCCTGCTAAAAACTGTACCTGGTTTTTGTGCCAACGCAAAAAGAATTTTAAACTCTTTTACCGTAAGGGGAATTTCTTTGCCGCTCTGGTATACTCGCATTTCTCCTGGATGGATTTCGAGATCTTTGAACTTTATGATTTTTTCGTCAGGATATGTGCGTTTTATCAAGTTCTGAATTCTTAAAACGAGTTCTTTAGGGCTAAATGGTTTAGTTACATAGTCGTCTGCTCCCGTTTCCAGACCTTTAATCCTGTCGTATTCTTCAACCTTTGCGGTGAGCATAATAATTGGAACATTTGAATTTTTTCTAATTTCTTTTGCAACTTCAATTCCGTCTACTAAAGGAAGCATCAAATCCAGGACTATAAGATGGGGTTTTTCGCTTTCGAATTTGTTCAAGGCCTCAGCTCCATTGCATGCTTTAATTACTTCGAAACCTGCCTTCCTGAGGTACATCTCGAGTAAATTTTGAATGTTTTCGTCGTCTTCTACTATAAGTATTTTTTTCATACTTTTATATTATAGCAAAATTATGAATAAATTTTGAATGTAGAGTAGAAGAATTACCAGTGTTTCTAGCGCTTGATGTTGACGAAAGATTCGTTTATGATATTATTATTAACGAGATAATTTACGATATAGTAAGGAGGAAAACTTATGATTTCGGCAAATGATTTAAGAGCAGGTGTAACTTTTGAACTTAACGGTGAATTGTATGTAGTTATATCATTTCAACACATAAAGCCTGGAAAAGGCTCTCCTTTTGTAAGGCTAAAAATTAAAAGCCTTGAAAGTGGAAATGTAATTGAAAAGACATTTAGGCCAGAAGAAAAGTTTAAAAAAGCTTTTCTTGAAAGAAAAACTATGCAGTACCTCTATAGGGAGGGTGAGAACTTTGTTTTTATGGACATGAATACCTACGATCAGGTATACCTATCGCCACAGGAAGTAGGTGATGCAGTTAACTACCTTAAGGACAATCTTGAACTTACGATAGTCTTTTACCAGGAAAGGCCAGTTTCCGTAGAACTTCCAACATTTGTGGAATTAGAGGTAACGCATACGGAGCCTGGCGTAAAAGGTGATACCGCAACTACTGCGATGAAACCTGCAATCCTGGAAACAGGATATAAAGTTAATGTTCCCCTGTTTATAAATGAAGGTGATGTGATAAAAGTAGATACGAGGACAGGAGAATACCTTGAAAGGGTGAGTAAGTGATGGGTAAAGTTGTGATAACTGACGATGCTATAGAATCTATAATTTTGAATGCTACGCTTTCAGTGGAGGGCGTGGCAGATACCTGGAGAGGGATAGAAGAATACATACCTTACTTAAATAAAGATAAGAAACATACACACGGTATTGACTTTGTTCTTCAGGATAATATCGTAAGTGCAAATGTGTTTGTCGTAGCAAAATACGATTTTAACTTAAAGAAAATTGGGGAAGACATTCAAGCAAATATAAAGTCGCAGGTAGAAAGTATGACTCCTTTTAAAGTGGGTACAATAAATGTAATAATAGAAGACATTGCTTATGAAAGTTAGAAAAAAAGCGCGAGAGGTTGCCTTTAAGATACTTTTTGCCGTTGATGTGGGCAAGAACGCATTGCCAGATGTAGTGGCTTCTATGCAAAACGAGTCGCCTGTAGTTATGGAACTTGCTTTAAAACTCGTAAAAGGTGTTCTTGGGGACATTGTAAAACTGGATAATAAAATAATACCACTGTTAGAAAATTGGGAATTTAACAGGATCAGTGCAACTGATAGAAACTTGTTGAGACTTGCTTTGTACGAAATTGATTATATGAAAAATGAAGATCCCGGACTCGTCGTATACGAGGCAGTTGAACTATCTAAAAAGTACGGTACCGAAAAGTCCAGAGAGTTTGTCAATGGGATTCTAAGGAGTTATTTGAGGCAAAAAGAAAGTGAAAAAGAAAAGACTTGAAGCGCGTGTGTATGGATTTGTTCAGGGTGTAGGGTTTCGCTATTTCGTTAAGCGTAATGCGTTAAGGCTTGGCCTTAACGGATATGCTAAAAATCTTCCTGATGGAAGTGTGGAAGTAGTTGCTGAAGGAAGCGAAGAATCTCTTCTGAAACTTTTGGAATACTTGAGGCAAGGAAACTCTTACTCCAGAGTAGAAAGAGTGGATTACTCGTTTAAAGATGCTCGCAATGAAGTAATAGGTTTTGAAACTTATTAGGGGGTGAGCGAGATATGGATATTAAAGTATATCTTGAGGATAAGAAAAAGTTCTTCGATAATGTAATCGAAACGATGATAGAACCTTTAAAGGAACATTCTGTTCTTTATGCTGCGATGTCCTATAGTTTGCTCTCAGGTGGAAAAAGAATCAGACCCATTCTTATGTATTCGACATTTAAGTCGCTTAGTGAGAACGAGGAGGCTATACTACCGTTTGCGGTTGCTATAGAAATGATTCACACTTACTCTCTTATACACGACGACTTACCTATTATGGATAACAGTAACTTAAGGAGAGGTAAACCTACCTGCCATAAGGTTTACGGCGAGGACATGGCGTTACTTGCTGGTGATGCTTTAATTTCGCTTGCTTTTGAGATAATTTCAAATCCGTCCAATCAAAAGAACTTCTCTTCTGATAAAATTCTTTCGGTTGTTTATGATTTCGGCGTATTAACCGGAATAAAAGGGTTGGTAGGTGGACAGGTTATGGACATCGTAACGAGTGGCGCAGAGAGCGTAGACGAAGAAACTATATTGTACATAGAACGAAAAAAAACCGCGTCTCTTATAACGCTTGCCGTTAGAAGCGGAGGTATTCTTGGCGGAGCAGACGATAAAGAAGTTGATGCCTTAACGAATTTCGGTACTAATCTGGGCATAAGTTATCAAATTGTAGACGATATTTTAGATGCTACTTCTACTGAAGAGGTTTTAGGAAAGGATACTGGACAGGATAAGAAAAACTTAAAAGCTACTTTTGTTGCTCTTTATGGGGTTGAGCGGGCTAAGGGAATTGCCAATGAATTTGTAGAGAAGGCAATTAGTTTTTTAGAACCGTATGGTAAAAAGTACGATCTCCTTGCTGAAATTGCAAGATTCTCTCTGGAGAGAATTAAATGAGCGATAAAGAGGTTTTGCCTCGGATAAATTCGTCTAGTGATGTAAAGAAGTTATCTATTGAGGAACTGAAAATTCTGGCTAACGAAATTAGAAAGAAGATTATTGATACTGTTTCTGTAACAGGCGGACATCTTGCATCTAATCTGGGTGCAGTAGAACTTACACTTGCACTTCACAAAGTTTTTGACTTTCCTAAGGACAAACTGATTTTTGATGTAAGTCATCAGATTTATACTCACAAACTCATAACAGGAAGAAAGAATGAGTTTCGCACCTTAAGGCAATATGAAGGTATAAGTGGATATGCGAATCCTGTGGAAAGCGAGTATGATACATTTATTGCAGGCCATGCTTCTACATCACTCGCTCTTGCACTTGGTTTTGTTGAAGCGAGAAAGATTAAAAAAGAAAAATTCGAAGTTGTCTCCGTTATAGGAGATGGGGCATTTACTGCAGGTGAAGCGTTTGAAGGATTAAATAATTTAGGGCGTCTTAACGAAAAGGTAGTCGTCGTCTTAAACGACAACGAGATGTCTATTGCAAAAAATGTAGGTGCCCTTTCTCAATATTTCTCACACATCAGAACTTCTTCCTGGTATCAACGTCTCAGGTCACGGTTGCCGCGGACTACTCTGGGTAACAAGATTAAAATGGCCGTAAAAGATCTGATTCTTCCCGTAGTATTTTTTGAAGAATTTGGTTTTACTTACTTGGGTCCCGTTAACGGGCACGATTTAAAATCGCTTATAGACATTCTTCGGCGTGCAAAGAATCTAAATTTTCCTGTAGTAGTTCATGTAATTACTAAAAAGGGAAAAGGGTATTCATTTGCGGAAGATAATCCTACGAAGTATCACAGCGCTCATCCATTTGTGATCAAAACTGGAGAAAATAAGAAACGAGCACAAAATGCATCGTTTTCTGAGGTTTTTGGTAGCGAACTCGTAGAGCTGGGGAAAAAGAATCCCGAGCTATTTGTAATATCGGCTGCTATGCCAGACGGCACAAAGACAAAACTGTTTAAGGATGTATTCCCTGACAGATTTCTTGATGTAGGTATAGCTGAGCAGTGTGCAGTAACTGCTGGTGCTGCAATGGCAAAAGCAGGCCTAAAACCCGTCGTTGCAATATACTCTACTTTTATGCAAAGGGCTTACGACCAACTCGTTCACGATGTGGGTATACTGGACCTTCCTGTAATTTTTGCACTTGATCGTGCCGGGGTAGTCTCACAGGATGGCCCCACTCATCAAGGAATTTTCGATCTTTCTTTTATGAGGACGATTCCTAATTTTGTCGTGATGGCTCCTAAAGACGCAAACGAACTTAAAGCAATGCTTGAGTTCTCTATAAAGTGCAGACATCCTGTAAGTATTAGATACCCAAAAGATGTTGCACTGCTTACGGACAAACCGAATTCAAAAATTTCTCTTGGAAAGGCAGAACTTATAAATCGTGGAAAGGATGTTTTAATTGTTTCAATTGGAGTGATGTTTTCTGAAGCAATTAAAGCGAGAGATTCTTTAAGAGAGCGCGGAATATCGGCAGGTGTTATAAATGCGCGTTTTGCAAAGCCCATAGATGAGGATCTTCTACTTCAAGAGTCTAAAAGTGTAAAAGGTGTTATTACGATAGAGGATAATACGGTTGTTGGTGGATTTGGTGCAGCCGTTAAGGAATTGCTTTCCCCGGTGGGTGTCAAGGTATATTCTATTGGCATAGACGACTTTTTCCCTGAACAGGGTGAAAGGGGATTTTTGCTTAAGAAGTATGGGCTTTCAAGTGAGCACTTAGTGGAGGTTGCAGAGAAAATTGTCGAAGAAAAGAATTGACGAAGTATTAGTAGAAAGAGGTATTTTATCTACTCGCTCTGAAGCAAAACGATTTATTATCGAGGGAAGAGTTTTATTGAATGGAAGTGTGGTAAGAAAAGCAGGTGAAAAAGTTTCTGACTCTGATTCAGTTGAGCTTAAAGAGGCTAAACGGTTTGTTGGGCGAGGAGGCGAGAAGTTATCTTATGCCCTCGATGTGTTTAATGTAGATGTAAAAGATAAAGTGGCTGCTGATATTGGGGCATCTACCGGAGGATTTTCAGATTGCCTTTTACAGAGAGGAGTTAAAAGAATTTACGCAGTAGATGTTGGATACGGACAATTTGACTATACATTGAGAAACAATCCAAAAATTATGCTTCTTGAGCGCACAAATGCTCGATATCTAACGAAAAAAGAAATTCCAGAAGTTTTAGATGTCGTCGTTATGGATGTGTCGTTTATATCAATTATAAAAATTTTACCGGCTTTAAAGCCTTTAACTGACAGTGAAGTTGACATTGTTTCACTGGTAAAGCCTCAGTTTGAGGGTAAGCGCGAATATCTTAAGAAAGGCATCGTAAAGGAAAAGCGTTTTCATTACGAAATTTTAAAGGACCTTTTACATTCTATTATCGACATAAATTTGCATGTCGTTGATGCTACTTACTCTCCTATAAAAGGCGGCAAGGGTAATATAGAATTTTTCTTTCACATCAAAGAAAGTGGTGATGTAATAGAGCCAGAAGTGATTGATAAAGTGGTGGATGAGGCATGGGAAAAATTGCAAAGGTAGGAATCTTTTATCTGGAAAATAACGGGATAGAAGAGATTGCGCACGAACTCGAAGCGTTCCTAAAAAATAAGGGCGTAAAGGTGTTAACTGCTTCTGAATTAAAAAGCATAAAAAATACGCGTGGCCTCGTTATAATGAGCCTTGGAGGGGATGGTACATTTCTTCGTGCTTCTCACTTAGGAATGCTTTTAAATGCACCTGTGATAGGAGTTAACCTTGGCAATCTCGGTTTTTTAACTGATGTTGAGGCACGGGATTTATTTGATGCGGCAAACGAGATGTTGAAAGGGAATTTTATAGTTGAAAAACGCATGACGCTCAAACTCGTATTAACGAAACCATCGGGAAAAAGTGAGGAATTTGTGGCCATTAACGATTTTGTGTTACATAGAGAACTTTCAAGTAAAATTCTTGACCTTGGAATATTTGTCAATGGAATGAATGCTGGTTTCTTTCGTTCAGACGGCTTAGTAGTTTCTACTGCGACAGGTTCTACGGCATACGCTCTTTCACTTGGAGGTCCTATTATAACTCCTACTTCTAATGTGTATTCCCTTACCTTCATTGCACCGCATCGTCTTACGGCTCGCCCGGTAGTATTCTCTGAACTTGACAGGTTATCTATTCAGATTAAATCGAATGGAAAGGCGCGTTTAAAAAGAGACGGGGAAGAAATTGCTTTAGCTTCTAAATTTGATAGGTTAGAGATTTTTAAAAATAAGAATCTATTAAACATCTTGCATCTCAGAAAAAAGAATTTCTTTGAGGTACTGAACAAAAAATTTGGGTGGGGAGGGTAAATGCTTATAGGACTGTTACTTACCGACTTTGCGATTGCAAAAAAGGTAGAAGTTGCTTTTAATTCGAATTTGATAGTAATTACTGGCGAAACAGGTGCAGGTAAAACAATTCTTATGAAAGCGATATCTGCAGGTTGCGGAGGTCCTGTGAGCGGTGATGTAATCCGAAGCGGTTCGGAAAGCGCGAGAGTAGAAGTAAGCTTTACAATTAACAATGATGATCAAGCGTGGAGCATTTTGAAAAGTTACGAATTATTGGACGAAGAGGACTTAGTCATACTTACGCGCGTGGTTACTAAAAATAGAACTAAGGCTATTATAAATGGCCACTTTGTGCCACTAAAAATACTGTCTCGGGTTGGAAGAAGTTTAATAGACATGCATGGGCAGCACGATGTTCAGTCTTTGCTTAATCCAAATACACACATAGATGTACTTGACCGTTTTGGTGGTAAGGAACTTTTTGAATTGCGAAGTGAAGTTGAGCTTAAAATCAAACGGCTTAACGAAGTTGTTAAAAGACTCGTTGAGTTAAAAGAGAACGATAAAAAGTATAGCGAAGAAAGAGAATTTATTGCTTTTGAGATCAAGGAACTTGAAGATGCAAACCTATCAGCAGACGAGGAAGAATCTCTACTCAAGGAAGAAAAGTTACTTTCAAATGCACAGGAATTATCCAGTCTTCTGGAAGAATCTCGCTTGCTCCTTTCACAATCTGAAAATGGCTCTTTAATAGATCTTATGGAAAAACTTTCTGAGAATCTATTGAGTGCTGCTCGTATAAGTGAAGAATTTTCTGATGTCGCGAGTCAGAGCGAGAATGTCGTTTCTCAACTTAAAGACATAGACAGAAGCCTGTCTGAGTTTGCTTCAGATAGCTTATTTGACCCAAAAAGGCTTGCAGAAGTGCAGGAAAGACTTTCGTTTCTTTCGACTTTGAAAATTAAGTATAAACGCACTATACCAGAGCTTATTAGTTATTTGCAGGAATTAAAAGACAAACTCTCTTCGTTTAATTCTCTTGACGAGAGAATCGAAGCATTAGATAAGGAGCGAAGAAGTCTTACCGAAGAGCTTTCAGTAAAATGCAAGAAGCTTTCAATCTTGCGAAGAACAGCTGCAGAGAGGTTTGAAAAACTTATAAAAGGTGAGTTAGCCGATCTTGCAATGGAAAATGCCCAGTTTAAAGTTTTAATAAAGCAAGTACCAGACAAAAATGGGTTAAAAGTCGACGATAAAGTCTTAAGGCTCTTTTCTAACGGTATTGATAAAGTTGAATTTCTTATAGCGCCCAATCCTGGGGAAGGTTTTAAACCACTTTCTTCTATTGCTTCTGGGGGAGAGCTATCCCGTGTGATGCTTGCTATAAAGCATGTGATTGCTGAGGTGGATAACATCCCGACCCTTGCATTCGACGAAGTTGACGCAGGAATTGGTGGAAAAACAGGTGAAAAAGTTGCAAGGAAACTTCTTGAAATTTCAAGATATAGACAGGTAATTTGCATTACGCATCTGCCACAAATTGCCTCGTTGCCTGCAGAACACTTTGTAGTAAATAAAGAGGTAAAGGGTGGAGAAACTTATCTGACTGTTAAGAAGTTGGGCGAAAAAGAAAGAATCGAAGAAATTGCAAGGATGATTTCAGGTAGCAATATTACTCACACAACTATAAAACAGGCAAAAGAACTAATAAGGAGGTGGGTATGAGAATACTCGTAATAAATCCAGGTTCTACATCTACAAAAGTAGCCGTATACGATGACGAAAAAGTTTTATTTGCAGATTCTGTTCATCATTCTGCAGAGGAACTTTCCCGGTTTAATTCGTTACTGGACCAAAAAGACTTTCGAAAAGAAAAGGTATTAGAGATGCTTAAACTGCACGGTGTCGATGTGCACTCTCTGGATGCCGTAATTGGCAGAGGGGGCATTTTGAAGCCAATCGAGGCTGGTACTTACCTGGTAAATGAATCTTTGCTTAACGACTTGATTCATTCAAAGGTGGAACATGCTTCAAATCTCGGCGGTATTATTGCATACGAAATTGCAAAGCCACTCGGAATACCTGCATTTATAGCAGATCCTGTTTCTGTTGACGAATTTGACGATCTTGCGCGCATTTCTGGCTTAAAAGAAATCAAGCGCCTTTCTTTGCTTCACACATTAAATGTAAGGGCTAATGCGTACAGATATGCTAAGGAACACGGCAAGAAATTTTCAGATTTGAATATTATCGTCGCACACCTTGGTGGAGGTATCTCGATAGTACCTGTACGGAATGGCAGACTGATAGATGTAAATAATGCAAACGAAGGCGGGCCATTTTCTCCAGAGCGTGCAGGTGGTTTACCTGCTATAGATGTAGCAAAAATGGCTTATTCAGGTAAGTATACAGAAAAAGAGCTAAAAAAACTTTTAACAAAACGGGGCGGCATGATTTCGTATATGGGAACAAATGATATGAGGGAAGTTATTGAAAAGGTCCGCAGTGGTGATGAGTACGCAAAACTAATTTTTGAAGCAATGTGCTATCAGATAGCAAAGGAAATAGGTGCAATGGCTACCGTTTTGAAAGGAAATGTTGAGGCAATTATTTTAACTGGCGGTATATCGTTTAATAAAGAGGTAGTAGAAGAGGTAAAGAAAAGAGTTGATTGGATTGCTCCAGTAGTAGTTTATCCGGGAGAAAAAGAACTTGAAGCTCTTGCGTTTGCAGCATTAAGAGTTTTAAGAAAACAGGAAAAGGCTAAGATATATATGTAAGGAGGACATACAGATGTTCAGAACATTTGATGAATTATTTAATCATTTGAAATCTAAAGGTACCGAAAGAATCGTCGTAGCAGGGGGAGAAGACCCTGAAGCGTTAAAAGCCGTAAAGAAGAGTTTTGAATATGGTTTTGGCAAAGGCGTTCTCGTAGGAAACAAAGAGAAAGTAGAAGATGCGCTTAAAAGCATCGGCGACAAGGATTTTGTCGAAGACATTATAGATGTGCAGTCCGAAGTGGAAAAAGGGCGTGTGGCGGTAGAAGAAGTTAAAAAAGGAGGTATTTTATTAAAAGGACAGATTAAAACTGCATATCTTTTAAAAGCAGTCCTTGATAAGAACTTTGGACTGCGAACTGACCGTCTGATAAGTGATGTTTTTTTATTTGAAGATGCTTCTGTTTCAAACAAGTTAGTGCTTATGAGTGACGGAGGGGTCAATATAAAGCCCGACCTTAACGCCTTAATTGATATAATTAATAATGCCGTTGAGGTTGCGCATAAATTAGGGAATCAAAACCCAAAGGTTGCGCTGCTTTCTGCGGTGGAAGTAGTGAATCCTGATATGGACGATACAATTAATTGGTCTTTAATTTCAAAAATGAACGAAAGAGGCCAAATTAAGAGGTGCACTATTGATGGTCCACTGGCCTTAGATAATGCGATCTCAGAGTATGCTGCAAAGAAAAAAGGCATTAAGTCAGAAGTTGCAGGAAGAGCAGACATTCTTATCGTGCCAAATATTGTCGTTGGAAATGTCTTTGGAAAGGCGCTTGCCTACTATGCAAAATTTAAAAATGCTCATATAATAGTAGGAACAAGTGCTCCGGTTTTAATTCCGTCGCGAGCCGATAAAAGCGAGGTAAAATTTAACTCAATTGCACTTGCTATTGCTTCAAAAAATAATTGAACTTAAAGGAGGTAAGTAAAAATGATAAAAAGTTTAAAAGATGTAGTAGAGGAGGTTAAACGCAGAGAAAAAAGGACTGTGGCTGTTGCATACGGGCAGGATTTGCATACTTTGCAGGCCATTGAAAAAGGCGTTAAAGAGGGTATGTTTAATGCAATTGTATACGCAAGTAAAGCAGAAGTTGAAAGAATTGCAAATGCTAATGGTATAGATTTATCTTTATTTGAAGTGGTGGACACACCTGACGAGAACGAGGCAATAAAACAAGCCGTTAGAGCTGTAAGGGAGAAGCGTGCCAATGTTCTTATGAAAGGTCTGTGTCACACTGCAAACTATATGAGAGGAATACTTAATAAAGAGGAAGGTTTACTTTCCCCAGGTGCAATTCTTTCTCATGCTTTTGTTTTGGAAATTCCTACTTACCCTAAACTTATGATAGTTTCTGATGCGGCTGTTATACCACAACCAGATCTGAAAACGAAGCAAGCGATGATAAATTACGATGTAGAGATTGCTCACAAATTAGGAATTGATACGCCAAAGGTAGCTGTGATTGCTGCAGTTGAAACGGTAAATCCCAAAATGCAGGCTACAGTAGATGGAGCTATACTTTCCAAGATGAACGAAAGAGGGCAAATCAAAGGATGCGTAGTTGACGGCCCACTTGCACTGGACTTGGCAGTTTCCAAAGAGGCGGCAGAGATTAAGAAAATAAAGTCAGAAGTTGCAGGTGACGCAGACATCCTGATTTTCCCGAACATAGAAACGGGAAATGCATTTTACAAGTGTAATACAAAGCTTGCCAATGCAACGATTGCAGGGATTGTTACTGGTACCACTGCACCTGCTGTACTTACTTCTCGGGGCGATAGTGAGGAGTCAAAATTCTATTCCATTGCTTTTGCTGCACTAATTGCTGAGAAGTAGTTTTGTTATTTTTTAAGTTTATATATAATAATTAGAAGCGAAAAAGACGGAAAATAAGGAGAGTGAAAATGGGCGAAATGGGAAAAAAGGATGTATATAGTGAAGTAAATCCTGATGATGTGGAATCAATTCTTAAGGCGGTAAGTGTTGAGAAATTGCCGAGAAGCAAAGCCAGTGAGTCTAATGTGGGTAATGAAACGAGTGTATCTGAAAGCAAGGAAGATTCACAAGACAAAGAAGGCAATTTTGACTCTATGAATCTGGCAAAACACTATGTTCCCAAGACTTTGAGGCGCGGTGATGTGATTCAAGTTACTGTAGTGAAGTTAGAACAGGATGGGGTAATGGTAAATGCTGGAGGAAAAGGGGATTACTTTATTCCTCTTCGTGACCTATCATTAAGACCTATCTCTTCACCAGAAGAAGTTGCAAAGGTTGGAGACAAGATAGATGTATTTGTAGTAAAAGACCGTGACTCAAAAGGCAATGTAATACTCTCCAAAAAGAGAGCAGACTACATCAAAAAGTGGCAGGAACTGAAAGCAAAATTTAATAAAGGCGAAACCGTAACTGCAAAAGTTATTAAGGCAATAAAAGGTGGTTTGTTAACGGATGTGGATGGTGTAGTGGCGTTTTTGCCACAGTCTCAAGTAGGGCTTGCTAAGGGAGAAAAGCTAGAAGATTATGTAGGTAAAGAACTACAAGTTAAGATCTTAGAAATAGATTCCACAATTAGAAGAATGGTCGTTTCCCGCAAGAAATTCCAGCAAGAGCAGAGAGAAGAGGAAAGAAAGCGTGCTCTCGTAAACTTAAAGAAGGGAGACATAGTGGAAGGTACTGTAAAAACGATAAAGGATTTTGGCGTATTTATAGATATTGGTCACGGAATTGACGGATTTGTCCGACTTGGCGACTTAACCTGGGGCAGGAGAAGGCCACCGAATGAAGTTGTTAAAAGGGGAGAAGTTGTAAAGGCAAAGATTCTTAATGTAAACTTAAATACAGGGAAAGTGCTGCTTAGTATAAGAGCAACAAAGCCTTATCCGTGGGATGTAGTTGAAGAGAAGTTTCCCGTAGGAAGTGTCGTGGAAGGAACGGTAATTCGTATTCACCCGTTTGGGGCAGTTGTAGAATTGGACGACGGCATTACGGGCCTAATTCACATTTCTCAGCTTGATACAAAGCGCGTGAATAAAGTTGACGATGTCGTGAAATTAGGAGATAAAGTAACGGTAAAAGTACTTAATATAGATAAAGAAAATAAAAAAATGAGATTGAGTAGAAAGGCGGTTTTGGAGGAGGATAATGCCTGAGGTCCTTCATCTTGACAAAGAACAAATTAAAAAAATATTGCCACATAGAGAGCCCTTTCTTTTCGTTGACGAGATTTTAGAGGTTCTTCCTGGTGAATATGTGATAGGAAAGAAGATAGTCAGAAAAGACGAAGTTTTTTTTAAAGGGCACTTTCCTGGGTTCCCGATTTTTCCCGGTGTTCTTATTGTGGAAACTGCTGCACAGATTTCAGCATTTATTATTCTTACTATGCCTGAAAAAGAGAATCTATTTGGATACTTTACTGGAATCGAAAATTTTCGGTTTAAAAAAATAGTAAGACCTGGAGATATACTTATCGTAAAGTCTGAAGTCGTTTCTTACGGACATGGGATAGCGAAGAGTAAAGCTAAAGTATTTGTAAAAGAGCAATTAGTTGCAGAAGGTATTGTATCTGCAATGTTTGTTGATAAAAAGAATGTTCTTGGGAAGGAGTAATTTATGAGTAATGTAGGAATAATTGGGCTGGGAAGCTATGTTCCCGAAAAAGTAGTTACAAACTTTGACATGGAAAAAATCCTCGACACTTCTGACGAGTGGATAAGGACGCGAACTGGCATTGTTGAAAGACGGTTTGCCGATGATAGCCAGACTACGAGTGACCTTGCTGCTATTGCGGCAAAGCGTGCTATTGAAGATGCAGGTGTTTCCCCAGAAGACATTGGGCTTATAATTGTTGGAACCAATTCTCCTGACATGAGGTATCCTGCGACTGCATGCCTTGTACAGGATAAGATAGGTGCAAAAAATGCTGCGGCGTTTGACTTACAAGCTGGTTGTCCAGGCTGGATATTTGCTACTACCGTCGGGGCACAATTCGTAAAAACAGGGATGTATAAGTATGTGCTTACAATTGGTGCTGAAGTTATAACCAGAATGATGGATAAAACAGATCGTGGTACTTATGTATTGTTTGGTGACGGTGCAGGTGCCACTGTTTTGGGTAATGTTGACGAAGGCGGCTTTAAGTCGTTTGAACTTTATGCAGATGGTAGTCTTGCTGAGTATCTTACACTACCAGCAGGTGGATCTAAAATCCCATTTAGTGAAGAGGCCCTAAAAAAGAGACTGCACTATACTAAAATGAATGGGCGTGAAGTGTTTAAGTTTTCCGTGCGTGAAATTGGCAGAATATCAAAAATAGTTATGGAAAAGGCCAACTTAAAACCAGATGATATTAAGTGGTTTATTCCTCATCAGGCAAATTTGCGGATCATAGAAGCAGGAATGAAGCGCCTTGGTATTCCTGAAGATAGAGTTGTCGTAACGATTGATAAGTATGGTAATTCCTCTGCTGCTTCAATTCCAGTTGCGTTGGACGAAATTTACAGGAATGGCAAGCTTAAAAAGGGAGACAATGTTCTTATGGTCTCTTTTGGCGCAGGTATGACTTCTGGTGCATTTATCGTGGAGTGGTCAAAATGAAAGCATTTGTTTTTCCAGGCCAGGGTTCACAATATGTGGGTATGGCAAAAAAAATACCTGATTCTTCCTTAAAGAAAGAGTTGTTTACAAAAGCATCGGAGATTCTAAATTTTGACTTACTTGAACTTTGTGATAATGGTCCAAACGAAAAACTTACTTCTACTGAAAACACGCAACCTGCATTATTTACGGTTTCAAGTATTTATGATTTAATGTTTAAAGACAAAAATATTAAACCAGAAATTGTAGCAGGCCACAGCCTGGGTGAATACTCTGCACTTTTTTCTGCTGGTGTGTTTACTTTTGAGGATGGTGTTAAACTCGTGCGTAAGAGAGGTTTGCTTATGAAAGAAGCTTCTGAAAAAGCACCTGGAAAAATGCTTGCCGTAATTGGACTATCAGATGATAAAGTTGAGAGTGTCGTTAACGAAGCTTCTAAATTTGGTGTTATTGTTGCTGCCAATTTCAATTCGCCCGGCCAGGTTGTGCTCTCTGGTTCTGATTCTGCAATTACTAAAGCTGCGACTATCTCAAAAGAACGCGGTGCACGGCTTGCAAGAATCTTAAATGTTTCAGCACCTTTTCACTCACCCTTGATGGCTCCTATAGTAGAAGAGATGAGTCAATATATAGATTCAGTGCACTTTAGTGATCCTGAAGTTCCTGTAGTACAAAATGTAACTGGTGAAGTCACTACAGATGCTTCCGAAATAAAGGAAAATCTTAAAAAACAACTTACTGGAGCCGTACTCTGGACGAAGTCAGTGCTAACTATGCAAAAAAATGGAGTAAACGAATTCTACGAAGTGGGACCTAAAAATGTACTAAAAGGCTTGATAGGCCGAATTATTAAAGGAGCAAGTATTATTACTGCGGAGGCGTTTTTTAATGCTTAAAGTAGATTTAAGTGGGTTAAAGGCGGTTGTAAGTGGTGGTTCTCGTGGCATAGGGCGAGCTATTGCTGTTACTTTTGCTGATTGTGGTGCAGATGTTGCAATTCTATATGCACATAATAGAGATGCTGCAGAAGAAACTGTAAAATTAATACAGGAGAAAAAGAGAAAAGCCAGTGCTTTTAAGTGTAATGTTGCAAGTGAAGACGATGTCGTGCATACCGTAGAGGATGTTGTGAAGAAATACGGTAGAATTGACATTCTCGTTAATAATGCAGGCATTACGAGAGACGGTTTAATTATGCGTATGCCGCACGACGATTGGGAAAATGTATTGAGCACTAACTTAACTGGAGCATTTTTCCTTACGAAGCATGTGCTTAAGTATATGATTAAAAATCGTTTTGGTAGGATTATAAACATTTCGTCAATTGTGGGGCTTACTGGAAATTTAGGACAGGCAAATTATGTTTCTTCTAAGGCTGGATTGATAGGGTTGACGAAAGTTACGGCTATCGAATATGCTTCAAGAAACATTACTGCGAATGCAATAGCTCCAGGCTTTATTGAAACAGATATGACTAAAAAACTTTCACAAAAAGTTAAAGAGGAATTTTTGAAGAAAGTGCTTAAAAAAGCACCGGGCGAGCCGCAGGATGTTGCTAATGTAGCTGCATTTTTGGCTTCCCCTCTTGCGTCGTACATTACGGGTACTACTATAATTGTTGATGGTGGTTTAAGTTTAGGATAAAATTTTTTAAGGAGGTTTATTTATGGACGAAAAGGAAATTAGAGCAAAGGTTGTAGAAATTGTCAAAGACAAACTTGGTATTGATGATGACAAAATTACGGACGATGCCAAGTATGTTGAGGATCTTGGTGCCGATTCTTTAAGTCTCGTTGATGTGGCAATGGCACTGGAAGACGAATTTGGCATGAAGATTCCGGACGAAGATATTGAGAAAATTACCACGGTCGGTGCCACAGTAGAGTACATTAAGGAACACCTGAAGTAATATGAAAAGAAGAGTTGTCGTAACCGGTTTAGGGGCAGTAACTTCTATTGGCATCGGCAAAGACAATTTTTTTAAAGGATTGTACGAGGGACGCTCTGGGATTTCCCGGATCTCCCTCTTTGATCCTGCCGAATTCTCGGTACAAATTGCGGGTGAAGTTAAAAATTTTAATCCCGAAGACTACTTCGATAAAAAGGAAATAAGAAGACTTGATCGAGTTGAGGAATTTGCTTTTGTTGCTGCTAAAGAGGCTATTGAAGACTCTGGTTTAGATGTAGAAAACGAAGATAAAGAGCGAATAGGTGTGTATGTAACTTCAGGGATTGGTGGTCTTACTTCTTTATCCGAGCAATTTAATGTCTTAAAAGAAAGAGGGCCAAGAAGAGTTAGCCCTTTTTTGATCACTCAGCTTATTATTGATGCAATTCCAGCCTACATTGCGTTGCAGTATGGTTTTAGGGGGGCTACGCTTTCTGCTGTTGCAGCATGTGCATCTGCTACCCAGACTATAGGAGAAGCGATGCTTGCTATTCAAAGGGGTGATCTCGATGTAATAGTCGCTGGGGGTGCAGACGCACCTATAGTAGAACTTGCTGTTGCTGCGTTTGCGTCAATGCGTGCTTTGTCAAAGAGAAATGATTCTCCTGAAACAGCTTCCAGGCCGTTTGATAGAACTCGTGATGGGTTTGTTATGGGAGAAGGTTCAGGAATCTTACTTTTAGAAGAACTTGAGCATGCAAAGAAGCGTGGAGCACACATATACGCAGAACTTGTAGGATATGGAACTACCACTGACGCATATCACACTACTGCGCCCGATCCGACTGTCACCCAGATTAAGCGTTCTATGCTAATGGCAATTGAAAGTGCGGGTATTGATAAAAACGACATTGACTATATAAATGCACATGGAACATCTACGCCGTTAAACGACAAATACGAAACAAAAGCAATTAAAGAAATTTTTGAAGATCGTGCATATCAAATTCCAGTGAGTTCTACAAAGTCAATGATAGGACATTTACTGGGTGCATCCGGTGCTGCCGAATCTGTTGCTACAGTTCTTACGATAGATAAGGGAATTATATTTCCCACTATAAATTATTCTGAACCTGATCCAGAATGCGATCTTGATTATGTTCCAAATAAGCCACGGGAAAAGGAAGTCCATGTGGCCCTAAAAAATTCTTTTGGCTTCGGTGGCCACAATGTTTCACTTATTTTTAAGAAATTTAAGGAATAGTTATATTTATAATTAATCCGAGGTAAGTTTATAATATAAAGCCTGGCGTTTAAATACCCAGGCTTTAATTTCAGGAATTTTCCTTCTTTAGTGGGCGCTTCATTAGTTCGTTTAGCGCTTTTAAAGGAATTTCGTTCTCGTAAATTATTTTATAAGTTGCATCTGTAATTGGCATGTAAATGTTGTTTTTTTCTTTTATTTCGTACACTGATTTTACCGTATACATACCCTCAACCACCTTTGTCGTAAGTTCCTCTATTTCTTCTTTGGTTCGCCCTTTACCAATTTCTTCTCCTGCCCATCTGTTCCTGCTATTTTTACTAAAAGATGTTGCTATAAGATCGCCTATGCCTGATAAACCGTAAAATGTTTCTTTTTTTCCACCTAACATTGTGCCAAAGCGAATTAATTCGGTAATACCTCGCACTATAAGTGAGGACTTACTGCTGTCCCCAAATCCTAAGCCATCGCTTATGCCAGCGCTTATTGCAAGAACATTCTTTAGAGAGCCTCCTAATTCCACTCCGATTAAATCTAATGTGTAATATACTCTGAAGTACCGAGTGGTAAATATCTTTTGCACTTCCTTTAAGAAGTTTTCATTTATACCGCCTATTACTGTTGCAGCAGGCATCTCCTGGGCAATTTCGATGGCAAAGTTTGGTCCGGACAGGCTCATTATATTTTCAGGGCTTAGTGAGTCCCAGATTTCGGCAATAACCTCTGACATTCTTTTATTTGTATTGTTTTCTATTCCTTTTGCAAGATTTACGATTAAAGGATTGTTATTGGGTTTTGTTTCATTAAGGATGTGTCGCAATTTTTGTGCTGGAACGGCAAGAACGATGACATCTTTCTCTTTAAGTGCTACTTCTAAATCCATAGTTAATGTCTTTATGTGTTTTACTTTGATTCCTTTTAAGTAGAAAATATTTTCCTGCCAATTTTTTATTGCATCGTAAGTTTTTTTGCTGTGTACCCACAGGGTGGTGTCAAATCCTTTTTTACCTAACATTTCAGCTATAGTAGTGCCCCAGCCGCCTGCACCTATAATACTAATTTTCATTGCAGAAGCCTCCTTATCACATCTTCAATCAGCCATTTTGGTGTAGATGTTCCGGAAACTACGCCAATCTTTTTACACTTATCTAAATTTATTTTTTTGAGGTCATTTACATCGTGGACGAAAAAGCTGTCTTGGTTTATTTTTTTCACTAATTCAAATAATCTGTTCGAATTTGCACTGGACTTTCCACCTATTGCTATTACACAATCTGCTGATTTCGCTATTTCAGCAGCTTCTTTTTGCCTTCTTATTGTTTCGCCACATACTGTATTGTAAAAACGGACTTCTTTTGATAACTCTATAAATCTTTTTGCTACTTCAAATAAGATAGTTTCAAATGTGGTAGATTGTGATACGATTCCCACCTTTCCGTAGCTCTTTTCTTTTATTTGTTTTCCTGATTGATAGACTCCTAATAAGTTTTTACCAGCTACTTCTGACAGTACTCTCGTTTCCCGATGACCTTTGTCACCTACAATTACGATTTTGAAGTTTTCTCTCTTAAGGCTTTTAATAATTCTTATTGTGTTAAGTACGAATGGGCAGGTTGTGTCTATCACATTCTTAAACTTTTTCTTCGCGAGTGTTCTTTCTTGAGTCGTTGCTCCGTGTGCTGGAAGCAAAAGGACTTCACCATTCTTGCTCTCGATATCTTTGATAGGTATGATTTTTTTCTCTTTTAATCTTTTTATTTCGGCTTCATTGTGTAATAACTGATCTAATGTATATACATAATTATACTCTCTGGAAAGGTCTTCAGCGATAC